>CAZPWS010000013.1:0-67007 GCA_964590225.1 uncultured Fibrobacterota bacterium | reverse complement strand
AAATTGGAAAATCAATAAGATAGACAAAATGTGAGTAGATTTTTAACATAGGAGATATTACCATGATATCGAAAAAATTACAGGATGCCATAAACGACCAGATAAACAAGGAGCTCTTTTCAGAGTATCTGTATATATCAATGCGTTCTTGGTGTCTCGCCAACGATCTTGAAGGAATGGCGAACTGGATGGCGGTGCAGTCGCAGGAGGAGCGCTTTCACGCGATGAAATTCTATAATTTTCTTAACGACAGGGGAGCGAGAATAATTCTTAAAGCTATTGATGCCCCTCAGAACGATTTTAAATCACCAGAGGATGTTATTCAAACCGGTCTCAATCATGAATTTACAGTTACGGCAAGTATAAATAAGCTGATGGATTTGTCAATTTCTGAAGGCGATCATGCCGCAGTAAGCTTTTTAAAGTGGTTTGTAGATGAGCAGGTTGAAGAAGAGGCAAATTTTACCAAAGTTCTGAACAAAATTAAGTTGTCCGGTGGTGCAGGTGCCGGTCTTTTTATGATCGACCAGGAACTCGCAAAACGAGTTTTTGTACCGCCGGTAGATACCGGTAGCGGATCTGCTGCAAATAACTAACCTTTCAATTTTTTAAGGAGATACGAATTATGGTCAAGGCGTTAAAAGAAGTTTACAAATGTGCTTTATGCGGAAACATTGTTGAAGTAATGCACAAGGGCGGCGGAACTCTTGTATGCTGTGGACAGGAAATGGCTCTTTTGCAAGAAAACAGTGTTGACGCATCGAAAGAAAAACATGTCCCTGTTTTAGAAAAGGGCAGCGATATGATTACTGTAAAGGTAGGTTCTGCTGCTCATCCAATGGATCCGGATCATTACATCGAGTGGATTGAACTTGTTACAGAGGGTGGAATTCTTGTCAAGTTTCTGAAAGCGGGAGATAAACCTGAAGCAGTGTTTACTGGATCGTTTGATGGTTCTGTGTATGCGAGAGCTTATTGCAATAAACATGGTCTCTGGAGAAGCTGACAACCGTTGCCGTGATTTTTTTTCTGAAATTATTTAGTCGGTGTATTTCGTTTGTACCAGCCCCACTGCTTGAAACAGTTGGGGCTTTTTTAGGTCTGTTAATATATCTCTTTATACCGTATCGCAGGCACCTTATCCGTTTCCAGATTAGGATGGTTTATAAAAAGTATGGCTTCACAGATAATTGGTTTGCTATTGAAAAGCTTGTAATAGGAAACTATATCCATTACGGAAAACTTATAATTGAGCTGATACTTCTTATTTCTATCAATCCTAAAAATGTCAAAAAGATGGATAAAATGTTCTGTTGCGATAATATTGATGAATTAAAAGAAACGCTGTCGCAACAAAGAAATGGTGTTGTCTTGACGGGTGGACATGTTGGGCTGTGGGAGGCTATCGGGCCATTTTTGTCGCGTCATGACATTCCGGTAACAGTAGCCGTTAAGAGCGTAAAGATCTCTATTTTGCAGAAAGTAAGAGAGCTTTTTCAGGCTCATGCAGGAATATCCATTCTCGCTCCATCTGCCGGCAGAAAGAGGGCTGTCTTGCTTTTAAAATCGCTCCGTGAAAATAATATTGCAGGAATATTCCTTGATCAGTACAGGTCAGGTGAACCTTTTATTCCCTTCTTACAGTTTGATGCGCGGACAAATTCAACTGCCTCTGTTTTGCATATAAAAACAGGGGCTCCAATATTTGTTATACATGTTATAAGAAAATCTATCGGAAATTACCGGATTGATCTTTCTTCTCTCGATGTAAGTCGGGCTATTGTCGGTAATGAGTCAGACAAAGTGAATGCAATAAGCCTGGCAATCAATAATGCTATAAGTGAAGCTATTATGCAAAACCCAACGCAATGGCTATGGGCGCACAGACGGTTTAAAGAAAACGATTCTTTTAGAGAAGCGTATTAGGCGAACCCCTTCATTGCCTCCTCGGCAGAGGGGTATATGTTTATAACCGAGTCAAGTTGATTGATGTGGAAAATTTTGGCAAGGTGTTCACTTGCACCAAAAAATCTTACCTCAGCCTTTCCTTCGCGCATTAGTTTTATAAGCCGAATTATTACTCCAACACCAAGACTATCAATTGATGTAATGCCGCTCATATCAATGAGCATTGGATTTCCATCACCAACAATTTTATTAATAATGTTAAGAAACATGGCCGAATCGCAGGAAGAATCAATAGCGCCGTTGAACCTGAATATTCCAAATTTACCTATGGTATCGTAGTCAACAGTAAGTTTTTCGCATTCTGTATCCTGTTTATTTTGCCTGCTTATTTGTTCTATTGTTAGGAATTGTGTTAGATTCATGAAGTCAAATATTTTAATAATAGATTCGTTTACATTGCGCAGAATAAAACGGTTGCCTGATTTATTGTATTTGTTCGTAAGATTAACCACGGCTCCGATAGTGCGACTATCTATCGTTCGTGCACGCGATAGATCAAGGAAAAGGCTGCCGCCTTTATCGTTAAGATGAGCAAGGCCATCCTTCATTAGCCTGATAGGAAATCCGCCATCTGCTCCATCTTCAAAGAAAAGAATCCGTTCGTTGCCCATTTTTCTAAAATAATTTATTATAGTCCGGAATCAATTTTTTTGCGTTCCGATTCCCTGAATTCCCTTGGAGAAACTCCCTTTTCCTTTTTAAAAATTCTGGAAAAGTAGGCTGAATCGTTAAAACCTGCTTCGTAGCCAACCTCTGTAATATTTTTTTCTTCCTGTGTAAGCAGCATACCGGCAGCCTTTTCAACCCTTATTTTATTGATAAGCTGTGAGAATGAATAGGGGCTATTCTTCTTAAGCAAACCATGAAACTTTCTTTCACTAATTCCAAGATGTTGCCTGATTGTAGTCACGGTTATCTCTTCCTTGATATGTTCGTTGATGTAATTTACTATTTCAGAATAGCGACTGTCTGGTTTCCATTTTTCATTCCCTCCTCTATCTTTATGCGAGCCATCGCCGAATCGAAAGAATTTAAGATAAATGGCTGTTATCACCAGTATGGCTGCTAAAGCAATGACTATCGTTAATTTTGTTTTTTTTCCATTCCATGCCAACTTTGTCTCTTCAACAATAATATTTTTTCTGTGGACATTGGAAACAATGCCATCAGGGTCAATAAACCATGCGCCAAGTTTCCACTCTCCAGGTAAAGCGTTGTTAAGTAGTCTTGCGCTAAACTTAATTGTAGTAACCCCCGCTTTTTCTATTATACGGGCGGAACGGATATCGGTATAAACACCCTTTTTACCCACTCTCTTCGACCTCATTGTTCCTTCTTCTATTCTCTCAAAGGCAATAATAGAGTCTTTTGTAAAGGAAAGATTAAAGGAGTAATTTGTACTGCTGTAGTATGGTCCACCCTTGTTTCCCGGGTGTCCAAGCGTATAAGAATGGTGGTGTAGGTTGGCAATAAAATAGGAAAAATCGTCTGGTAAAGAGCCACGCAAGTTTAATTCGGCTTTATACCATTTGCCAGATTTGAGATACTTACTTTTCCCAATAGAGAAATTAATCAAATTGTATTTTGCTTTGGCTATCGAGTCAATAGTTACAAATTTCTTTGCACTAAAATGTCCCCACCTGTCAAAGGTATTCTTGTAGGACAAATCGAAGCAGTAATTACCTGTATCAAGAGGAAATGGTATTTCAACAAAGCGCGAAAAAAAGAATGGATCTGTGTATATGTTGTCGTAAATAGGTGTCGCTGTATCTGCCATATCAAAAAGCCTTACTCTCACGGCTTTAATGGTTTTTTTATCCAATCGACCGTCCCATGCGCTGTTCTTAATAAATAGACGATTGGCAACAATTGAGTCGTAAATTCCAGTTGGGATGGTTGGGATGTCGATATTCCTATTTGTTGACACGGCAAACCCGCCTATGTGTGCTTTTGCGAGGTTTGACCTATTGTTAATGTGATTTACTATTTGTGACATAAAGAAGTCGGCTGAAAAATTAATCGGCAACATTTTTGAAAGTTCATGCTTTCCGTTAATATGTAGTTCAAAAGAAAGAGATTCATTGCTATGGAAGAGATAGCCGCATTCAATACGCAATGGTTTTGAGAAGGAGGAATTATACAAAAATGATTTATGAGTAGCTGTATCTTTGGATGGTGTAAAATCAAAAACCAACCCTTTTTGATTCAGGCGCAGCGATAAGATTTGGCTGGGTAAGTCTGTGCCAGCAAGTTCAGAGAAATATGTTTTTAAGACTGTAAAATGTGTTAAATCGTTGTTGTTTTCAAAACTTACAGAATCGATATAGAATTGCTGCCACAGCTCACTACTTAAAGGTAGCTTCCCAAATAAATTTGACCGCTTGATATCATTTCCAGCCATGGCAATGATTTCGGAATTGTTTGTTAAGCTTTTGTTATCTATAAAGCGGAGACCAATGCTGTCTTTAAAATCCATCTTCCACTCGATAGATTTCCATGCGGAGTCATTTACATACAAAAATGATGGGGTGGGGTTGGGATAAGTGTAATTGAAAATAAAAAGGAGCAGAACCGGCAAAAAGACTCTTGTACTCCTTCTATTGATTGGCTGTATAGTCATAATTCGATATAACCAAGTTGTTGTTAAAATACAACTATTAGCAGAGATAATCCTAAAAAATAGGCTAAAATTTATAGAGTTGTAGCGCGCATATAAATATTTCTACTGTGTACTAAAAATAGGGGAAGGTGGAATGAAAATACCAATAATTTCGATATTCATGATGTTGACGGCTCTTTTTTGTTATGCGGATTGGAGGTCGGAACAGTGGTTCCCAGAACCATTTACGGGTGCATTTGGTGGCGGCCCAACTACAGGAAAAGTGACCCATTCTACTGGAGGCGCCATCGGCCTTACTGGTGACAGGAACGGATACCTCTACATCATTGATGGTCAAAGAATCGATGTGGTTACGCCATCAGGACAGCGACATGTTCTTGCCGGAACAGGTAATGCCGGTTTTCGCGACGGCAAGGCAAAGTCTGCTCTTTTTAATTTAATGAATAGATCATACAACCCAAGGAGCATCACCTGTGATAAAAACGGTAATATCTTTGTTGGCGATGATGGAAATGGTAGGGTGCGTAGAATTTTTAAGAGCGGAGATGAATGGTTGGTCGAAACATGGGCCGGTGGTGGTACCGTAAGGCTTTCTGAGGGGGGAACGGCTTCAGCCAAAACGGTCCTTTTAGGCAATACATTTGTTATTGCAGCAAATAGCTATGGTGAGGTGCTGGTGGCAACAAACAGCGTTTGCTATAAGGTGTCGTCGGATGGATCAACGGTTACCCACCTCGGTTCGTGGCCGGAATCGGCAAGGGGTAGTAGAACTAGTCTCGCTCTTCAAATGGGAGCAAGCGATACTGTTGGCAAGGTCTATTTTATTTCTCGGACGCCAAATTCAGCCGTTATGGTTAAGGACGATAGTCTGATACATGCAGCAGGTATGCCTGATATGAAGGAGATGCCCGATGGCCCACCCCTGCAAACAGGTTTTGATACGCCATCAAGCATTGCAGCAGAACCTGGAGGTGAGTGTTTTTATGTGTGTGGAGGCGACCACTATTTGATAAGAAGGATGCCAACCGACAGGATATCTACATCTTCTACACTGGGGCGTAACGGAAGGTGGATTGTGGCTTCAAATACTGACCACAATGCTATGGCTTCAACCGTTTTTGATTCATCGGGTATTAATCTTACAAAACCACTTCTTATGGTTAGCCATCTTGGCGGTAATGATATTGAAGGGAATCTTTATGGATGGCTAAATGATTGGAAAGGGGTTAGTATCACCATAGCCAATAAGGGACCTGTTCCAACACGCGTATTTAAGCTTACAAGGGTTCGCAGATAGTTTTTTGGCAGCGTGAAAGAAGGGGGCAAATGTGTTTATAGCGATAAAAAATTTGTTTGTTTGCATAGCTATTATGGCTGTGTTTTCGCTTTCTGAGATATTGGTTCAGCCATATCTTTTAATTGATGCTGAATCACCAGGAACGGGCATTTATGTCAGATGGAAATCCACTGCCAATGCAACCGTGATCTATGGAGTTCTTGGCAGTGAAGCTCTTGATTTTTCAACTGAAGGTGATGCTCGTGGGGCACATCTTGAGGGATTACAGCCTGATACGAGGTATGCGTATAGAGTGATCTGCAATGGTGATACAAGTATAGCAGGTTCGTTTAGGACGGCTCCAGCTTCGGGCACTTCTGTTGTTATTGCGCTAACCAGCGATACACAACAAGTCGATAAAGATGGAGCGGATACTTTTAAGGAAATGTTTGTTCGCTTTCGGCCGGATCTACTTGTGATTGTGGGCGATTTAATATGGTCTGATGGCAGTACTACATGCGCAACGAATCCATACAGAGCACGGTGCAGTTATGATTCCTTATTTGCTTTGAGTCCTGAAGTCTTTGCCAATACAATCCTTATTCCTGTCAAGGGGAATCATGATGGAACAGATCAATACCTTAGTACCTTCTCGGTCTTACCAGATTCGGGCCGATTTTATACTTTTCAGTACGGTAGTATTGCTTTCTTGGCGGTTGATAATGGCGGCGTAATTAGTAGTCAACCTGCCTATTCGAAATTTCGGGATACCAATGCCTTGTTTAAGATAGGAATGGACCATGAGCCTACTTATGCTTTAGCAGGAACAAGAAGTAGCATGAGAGTAGCGTATCACCTTGAAAATGCTGGATGTCAATTAATTCTTAATGGACATTTGCATTTTTATTCACGAACGAAATGGATTAAAAATCCACCCACAGCTAATGGGACTTATCCATTTGATGTCAGCGATGTTCAGCTTGAAGGATATGCAATCTATAATTCTCCCGGTTGCCCAAAGCTTGACCCCTTTAGTGGTTCCCCTGCTGATTATGTGGCTGCGTATAATACAACCAATTACTCTTATTCAATAGCCGTGGTTGATTCTCCATATGTTGGGGTTTATACCCAAAAAGGCTATACCCTTGGTTCCAATTATAGCGTGATTGACTCCTTTAGTATTGACAATAGGAATAGCACCAATACTTACCTGCCAGAAATAGCCAAGCCTATCGATTACACGATTGAATGTTCTCCGAATCCCTTTAGCAATAGAATCGAAATTTCCACAAAAGGGGTTCAGTCAACAATAGAAGTCTTTTCCCTCAATGGCAAGATTGTTGCGCGAGATACAAAAACAGAAAAGCTTGTTGTTGAAAGATTACAAAATAATGGTTTTTATCTAATTAGGGCGTTTGATGGAAAGCGCTCACTGTCAAAGAAAATATGTTTAGTTAGATAAGTTTTTTTTAATTATTCGGGAGGAAGTAGCAAATGGTAAAAATATTTCTTGCGAGCTTGCTGTGTGTTCTCTTTATGAGGATAGCAGAAGCGGGAATAATTTCAGAAGCCGCTTTTTCTGTATCACTTCGCCCTAACGACCAAAGAGCGCAATTATCCCCGGATATTGCTTTTGACTCGTTGAGCGGATGCTTTCTTGTTGTGTGGCAACAGGGCAAGGACTATTTTGAATCCGATAGTGCCGACATATATGCAGTCAGGATAACAGAAAATGGTGTGGTGTTGGACAGCACTCCAATTAAGGTGTGCGAGTATCCGGGCAATCAGGAACGCCCCAAAGTAGCAGCATCGGGTGGAAAATTTCTTGTTGTATGGAGCGATTCCCGCAATAATCGCGACTGGTCAATCTATGCTGCAAGAATAACGGCAGCAGGTGCACTTGAAGATCCAAACGGCTTTCCCATTGCCGACAGAATGGGTTCGGATGTGTTTCCTGTAGTTGCGCCGGACGAAAACGGCTTTTTAGTGTGTTGGCAAGGTACTGATACAACGGCCTTCTATTCGGTAAATGGCCTATTCGTTTCTCTCGCAGGTATATGCACACCCATTCAAAAGTTGACGAATGGAAGTACAGAATTGCCGGGAGGCAGTTTATCGATAACTTATGCAGAAGATAATATCTGGTTCCTTTATTATCGTGAACAGAAGACCGATCCTACTATTTACGGTAAATTTGTCCGGCTATCAAAGGATGCCACCAACATTCTTGTACTTGAGAAAGCTGACTCTCCCGCTGCAAGATTTTCAAAATATAATACACCTAATTTAACGAGTGACAAAAAGGGTAAGGTTTTTGCTGCTGTTATGGATGGGGTTGGCCATGCGGGTGTTAGAATAGCTCATGGTGCCCTTTACGAAACAAATAGTGCAGTGGCACTTCCAAATCCTAATAGTGATAATCATACGGCTTCTGGATATAATAATGAAAAGATAATATTGCTTTTTAAAACAGATGAATTTTTTATGCCAATAGCTTCAGCATATGGAAGTGATGTTTTTCTGAATGTTGGTCGTAGCGTAAATGATAATACAAAATTATATGCACAACGACTCAACACTGATGGCTTTAGGCTTGACGGAGATGCTGCACCATGGTTTGTTATCCACTCTGGAACGGTTCCGGTGGCTGGCCAATGTATAGCATACGGTAAGGAGAAATTTTTGATGGTGTGGGAACAGGATGGTGGCGATGGCGCTTATACTCTGGAAGCAAAGTTAATTTCTGCGGACAATCAAACAGTTGTTGAGATGCACAGGAAATCAACGGATTTTTTAACGCTATTCCCCAACCCATTTAATCCAACCATAAGCATTCTATATAACGGAATCAATAATGACTTGAAGGAGTATGATGGTATTGGTGTGTCTGTTTTTACTGTTGATGGTCGTCTTATCAGAAATTTAACAAAGCAGGTAAGTCGGGACAGAAATACAGGTTATTTTAAGGTTAATTGGGATGGAAGTAATTCTGATGGTTTGCAGGTTGTATCTGGAAACTATATTGTCAGAGTTGTAGTTGGCGGAAAAAATATTGAACGGATGATAACGCTAATAAAGTAAAATCAACAATAGGGGAAACAATATGTCAATGTTAATTATTTGTATGTTCTTTTTTAGCCTGAGCTACTCAGCTCAATCGCTCTCTGCTCCAGATAGAGGAACGCTTCTTATTACAATGCCAAATAATAAAAACCTTTCTTCGGATAGAAGCTCATGGAAAGGAAATGTTCCCGGTGATCTTGCGCTTTATAATCTTGCAACAGGAGCAATAGAACTTCTTGTTGCCTCAAACGATTCTGTACAACCATTCTCCCCATGTTTTTCCCCAGACGGTAAAAGAGTGGCCTATTATGCGAAAAAACGGAATAAAATTAGAATAATTGATATTCATACAAAACAAATAATAGCAGTAGGGCCCGATACCACTCCAAGGGTTCCCTTAAGTTGGGCAGACAGCTGTATATACACAAGATGGAGCTGGGGCACAAGCCTCTTAAGTTTAAATGTCTATAATGATAGGATCGATACAGTATATACATTTAAAATTGACTTTAATACACAAAATACGAAGGATATACTTGGAATTGGTGCTTATGGAAATGTGTCTGCGGATGGAAGGAGTGGCTGTTATTCTCTCGATCATGGATTTTATAACTCATCAGTTTTTAAACTTGACCCAAGTGCTAAAGAAAATAAATTTCCAGAAACGCCTTTTTGTCAGGCTGCTATGTCGCCGTCTGGAAATCTCGCCGTAGCAACAGGACACTCAAACGACAGAATAAAGAGACTTTTCGTCCAAGATGATAGCCTTTTTGCTCCTACAGTAAGAACCATATATGGCCATTCTTACTGGTTCAATAAATGGTCGTATAATTCTGAGTATGACATGACATTTCACAATAATAGAGATACAACCTCCTGGCATCTCGATGTGCTTACTGGCAGAACTACTAAACTGCTTTCGGGCGGTTTTTGTATCTGGGGTTACGATACGCGTGGTTGGCTCATGGATACGCTTAACCCGGCTACCCCGTCTAATTTAACCGCTGTAGCCAACGGGACTAAGGTAACACTTTCTTGGAATGCTCCAACCTCTGCTCCAATTCCTTCTTTGTATAAGATAAAAAGAGATGGGATAGTTATAGCATACACAAAAAACACTTTTTTTGCTGATAGTTTATTGGCCGAGCTTACAAGTTATGTGTATGAGGTAATTAGTAAAACAGATGGCGTAGGGGAATCTTCTCCCGAAGTGCGCTCTATTACAACACAGGCTGATATTCTACCACCAAAGGGAATTGTGGCCATTTCATACGGCGATTCAATACAGGTTGTCTTTTCTGAGCCAGTTGACTCGGTATTTGCTGTACAGCCGTCTAACTACGCTCTTCCGGCATCTATTACCGTGTCGGCAATACATCTTAGAAATGCAAAAACAGTCATACTTAAGACCAATAGTTTTGCTTCTGCTACAGATTCGTTTGTTGTAATTTCCAATGTGCGCGATAAGGCAGCTTCTTCAAATCTGATTGTAGCTGATACCGTACCATTAATTATTGTACGGGACCTTGTATCTTCGAGTGGCAGGCAACTAAGGATTGCTGGCATTGATACATTAAAAGCTTTTAATTATGACAACACAAACAGCGTTATGTATTCTTGTCCGCTGGACTTTATGAATATGCCATACATATCCACATCTTACAGAGACACCATTGGTTCTGATCAGAATCATATAACATTCTCGGTTAATAGGGCGGTTAATGTTTCGGTTATTCAGTATCGTCATAGAAAGAAGAGCGATTGGCTTGAGGATAACTTGTGGATACCTACGGGAGAGTATTTTGGTGACTGGGATGTTTACAGGAAAAAATATGAAGCTGGAACCATTGTACTTAACGGATGTGGCTCTGGAAGCGATCCTTATATTGTCACCATTTTACCTTGTGGTTATGGCGTTGATGTTACAGGGAAGATAGAATCATCTTTACCAAGGCTCTCCGCGCTTTCTATACTGGCGTCACCGATGCCGTTTTCTGGTAGCGTTAGCATAATCATTAACCAATGGCATAAAGATCTTACTGTTGACATTGTAGATGTAAAAGGCTGTTTGGTGGCAAGGCTTGATAACGGTTTACATAATCGTACTGGTTATGAGTTTGTGTGGAATGGAAAAAACAGTAAAGGGACACCTGTTACAAGTGGAATATACCTGTGTAGGGCTTATACAGCGGATGGTAAGTCAATGGTGAAAAAGCTGAACCTGATAAGATAATGCTATTTCACCATAACCATTTTTCTTGTAGCCTTCCAAGTGCCTGCTTCGAGCTTGTAGAAATATAATCCGGATGAGAGTGGCTTGCCGTTGTCGCTCTTTCCATCCCACATTGTGCTATACCTTCTACCTTGATCGTACTTTCCTATTGCAAGGATTCTTACAAGTTTGCCATGCGTATTGTAAATCTTTAAGGATAAAAGAACAGAGCCATCAACAGGTTTTCCATTTGGGCTGTATGTTCTTGGCAGTGAAAAGTTGATTGAAGTAGCGGGGTTGAACGGGTTTGGGGTGTTTTGGGCAAGCTCAAATATATTTACCCTCTTCGACAGGAAGTTTGGATCGTCAGATACAAAAACGGAAACATATCTTCCATCTATAGTTTTTAACGCTACTTTATTATTCTCTGTAATATCAAAACAATCACCACTGTTATCTATATACATGCGGAATTTTTCTGGAAGATCGGTAGCGGTAAAAGTCAGTTCCAATTGATTTTCGCCAGCCGCTGGTTCTGCATAAAGGAGCCACTCTTTTGTTCCGCTAAATGGTGCTGTTACGCTTCGGTCAAGCATTTGGGAGCTACCCTTTTGAACAAACGCTATTATTGGACCGCCATTAGGAGCAGGGGGAGGTTTTGTCATGTCGAGCGTATCGTGGAAGTCGCTTGCTCCAATCATTGAGCCAAAGGAGTTCATTAAGTCGTGTTTACCGCCGGAAACTACTATAATGTTAACAAGCCACTCCCCAGCGTCTTTATTGAGTTGTCGTGTTTTACCAAGCGACCTTTTTTCAGTACTATCTGGGTTGAATGGGTTGCCAGTGAGAACTATTGGCTGCGCATTGAGTGAATACACAAAATATCCCTTCCACGGCTCCATTATGGATGTTGTATCGTAGTTTTCTGTTGTTAAAGACCAGTGGCGAAGTGGGTCGGAAAGGGGGAGCTTTACCGGATAGGCATAAGGACTTGATATCATGTTCCACCCTGTGTCAACTCTTAAAGTACAGCTACCAGATAAAGAGGGATTAACAAGGCTCTTGGGTGTGTTGATTCTTACAGAGTCCATAGAGTAAATCCAGAAGCCACTTCCTCTCTTTAGAGCCGAAAAGCCACTATTGGCATAAACATATTGCTTTTTAGAAGGTGACCAGACGGCAACACTTCGGTTTGTATCGGTAAGAGTAGATGGCATGGCTGATGAATCTGTAGGTACAGATGCCATTATCCAGTTACCACCGACAAACAAATTTGAAGTAACAGATTGTCCGGCACCACCAATGGAGAATTTCTTGATTGCAGTGCTGCTGTCTGCCGCTTGGTCTTTTACTGTTAACTTAATATCATATACCCCATCATTCACAGGGTAAAACTCGAAGAGAGAGTCGTTTTTCCTTAGGGATATGGTTTTACTTAAAAGAGGAACCGAGGAATCTGAAACAGTTATAACAGCAGATATGGTTAGCGTTGAGTCTATTCCGTTTCTGCGATCAACATCGTTTGCGCTAAATTTGATTTTTACAGCTCCAAAATTTACCAATGGTCCTTCTGTAATCGTGATAGTAGGAATATCGTTGGTGTTCTCTACTACTACTAAGAAGGTGAGCGTATCAGAAAGCCCCTCTTTGTCATATACCGCTATGGTGATTGTGTGTGTGCCGACATCATTGTTTTGTGGCACCCATAAAACAGAGCCATTAAGGGAATCTACGGTAAGAGTAGTTGGTCCAACCAATTTTTTCCATCGCAAAATATCACTAACATCAGGGTCCGTTGCTGCCAATGTCCATGTCTTGGCTGCCTTTTCCTGTATTGTTTCAGTATTGAGAGTAGTTGATATTACTGGAGGATCGTTCCTGTTAATCATTGTAAGCGTAACAGAAAGAGTATCAAATAGTCCTCCCGCATCGGTAACTGAGATACTAAAAGTAGTATTTCCAAATTGCCCTTCAACAGGAGTAAAGCTTATCCTTCCATTTGTAGAGTCTATTGTCATGCCAGTAGGTCCGCTGACCAATCTGTAAACAAGCACTTCGTTCATATCAGGATCAACTGCGGCATATATTTTCCTGAACAATATGTCCTGATAAGCTGTATCCTTTGAGGAATATGTGTTAAGAACAGGTTTGTCGTTAACATTCTGAACCCCGATTGAAAAATTAAGAACAGCCGTAAGACCTTTATTGTCAACTGCTCTTATATATACCTCGTAATTTGGCAGCGCAGAAATCTGGGAAGCAGATGGTGTCCAGCTAAGAACATTGGTAGTTGAATCGATAACCATTCCAGTGGGAGCGATATCGAGAAATAAGCGTGCCTTGTCGCCTCTTGCGGAATCGGGATCATAAACTCTAATCTGTTTTGTCCACAAAACTTTCTCTGGTATCCACTGAGGCATTTCACCAGCAGTGGTAATAAAGACGGGTGGTTGGTTAATATTTAACGCCTTGAGAACGAAGGAGAGAGTATCCCGCAAGCTGCCATCACTGACATAAATAGATACTGTATATATGTTTGTATCTGCTATGGTTGGTGTCCACGATAAGGCTCCGGTGGTTGGATTAAGAGTCATGCCAGAAGGAGGAGTCTGTAGGAAATAAAAACCAAGCGCATCATTATTGGCATCAACAGCAATTAAGTTGAGAAAAAAGAGAGAGTCAACAAGTGTTTGCAGCGTATCGGTAAAACTTGTAACAAATATCGGAGCAGCCGGGCCAACGGATGGCGTTAACACAGTTGCGCCTTTAAAATCATTTATCGTGTCTGATATAAATCCCTGATTAAACGCAGATACAGTAACATAGTAGAGCGAACCACTTTTTAGTCCTGAGAAAATTTTAAGTGTATCGTTTGGATTGAAATAATTCATGTAAGCGTAGGTAATTGCCGCTGAAAGATTAGTAGCACTGCTTAAATGCCGTGCCGTATCAACCCTTACAAGGAAAGAATCAGCAAAAGCTCCAGCATAATCAAGCCTGACACCTATGGTTGAAGTGTCGATGGCAGATACGAGAACATTGTTCACATTTTGCGCCGGAGTTTTTACTTGTATTTGTGCCTGATTCCACGGCATTGGCGGACTTACATTTCCGGATGAGTCTATAACAAAGAAGGTAAATTGGTAGTCAACGCCTTCCGTAAAAACACTAAGCGTATCAGCAGTATCAAGAGGTGAATAGTTCTTTAGTAACAATCCATCAGATATTGAATCAGGATAAAAACCATCGGTACGATAACGAACTACTACTTGTTCTGCATCCGGAGAATTTGATGGATTCCAGCTGAAAGCCAGAGTTCCAAGTCCAACATAATCAACATGAAGAGCTGCTATTGAGTTCGGTGATGTCTGATCAGGAGTGGTTATTTTCTTCATTGCCAAAGTAGCCGTATCGCTGGAATTTGTAAAAGAATCTCGTACAAATAGCGTAAACCAGTAATCTTTTTTGCCTTCAAGGAAAGCAGCTGTGTACTCTGAATCAAAAGGAGCAAAATAGGTCATAATGTGAACACCATTTGTATCTTCTCTATGAGTCATTTTGGAATGACCGTAATACAAACTGATTTGTGAGATAGGCGTTCCGTTCAATGCTGAAAGATCCCAGGACAATCTTGCAGAATGTTCGGAAAGCACCTCTGCGGACAATACCAGCGGGTTAGCCGGAGGAATAAAATCATTACTATTCACTTTTTTCATTGCGGCTGTTGTTGTATCGCTTCCAAGACCAAACGAATCCACTACAAAGAGAGCAAACCAGTAATCCTCATTTTCCTCAATGCCAATATCCGTGACTGAATCAAGCAGAGAAGGCATTATCATATACTGCAACGCAATCGAAGTATCGCGCCACACCTTAGGTTTTGCCATTCCCCACATTACCTCAACATGCATAACTCCATCTCCGGCAATAAGGGCAGGATTCCACTTTAGTCTCACCAGATTCTTTCTGATAGGAGTGGCACTTAGCACAAGATTGTTCACAGGCTTTGTGACTCTTGGCATATAAACTTCATAGGTAGCGGCAGTGCTCCAGTTGCCGGAAGTGTCCCTTGCGTAAATCGAAAAACGGGCAGTTGTATTTTCCGGCAAACCACTCCATCTAAAGGAAGTTATTGTTCCAGGAACCGCACCTATAGCTCCATCAAACTGGTTAACTGGATAAATGGAGTCTGTTCTTACGCAAATCGCCAGTGAATCAACATCGGTCGAAACTGAAGACGACCAATGAAGCCTGACACTATCAGCACTAAGGTGTTCAATCCAAAAACCAACAACAGGTTCAGGTGGCTGCAAATCAAGTGTTTGAGCATAAGTCTGAGAAGGTGCAACACTCCAGTTCCCGGCACTATCCATCACAAAAAGGGAGAAATAGAGTCCAAGTTTTGGCCAGAGATATGAAACCATAGCGTTTGATTCACTTTTACTGAATCTATGGCTGTATAATACCCCGCCTTCATAGGGAGCACTATCAGGATAAGTTGACGAAGTTGCCCATATTCCAATAGAATCAATATCAGTGCCTATAAGAGCATCATGGTTCCAAGAAAGTGCTATCGCTGAGTCAGAAACAGCGTTGGCAGTGAGTGTTAATGGATTTGAAGGACGGTCAGTATCAGCGTTTACAACAAGCGTAAATATTTGCTGAGTTGTCTGGCCTCCTGCCACAGCGCTCAACACAAACTCATAATTACCGGCAACCATTGGTCTAAAGCTCAAAGTATTGCCTGTCTGCTCGATATCAGCAGGTACGCTTGTCAACTCAAATACAATAGCATCCCCATTAGCATCGGTTGCGGTCATTTCGTATGTCCAAACCCTGCCCTGCAGAATAGCGAGCGATGGAGCCGATGTAAATACTGGCGGCACATTTAGCGCAGGCGTAGAACGCCAGCCTGAGTATGTGACTTTACCGTAAGTTGAATTATCGTAGAAATCAAGTATTCCTGAAATATTTTTCGGATTACCTCCTCCATTCATCTCGGCGGTAATGGAAGGTCCCCAGTAATTATACCTTGCATCGAAATCAAAGCCATTTGATTCTGCGGCCATTCTAATTGCATAACCACCAGCCATAAATGGGCCGAAATCATTATTATTTGCGTAAGAATTTGATTGGTTGTATGTATAATTTCTTTCAATGTGAGTGTTATTTCCTTCAAACTTATTTGCCTGTATAACAATCCCTGAGTCGTCCGATATATATATGCCTCTGCTAAACCTGTAAATCTCATTCGTATCAACCTTGATCATTCTCGCCTGTGCAATGTATATGCCACTAAAATCGTTACTGAATACTGTAGCGGTATCGGCAGAAATAATATTTCTAATGATTAATGCTTGGATGCATTCCGGTCCACTGTTTCTGTTTTGTATTCTAATGGCAGCACCATTTCGGCTATATCGTCTGTTGTGCAAATTTATCCGGTTATCGGAAAAAATAAGACTGTCACCATTTGACCAGTTGTAATGAAAATAAAAAGCATCTGTTGCAAATGTATCAGGCAGGACAATATCGAAACTGTTGTTATTTACCCTAAGGGTCATTTTTTCAGAAGTGCTTGAGTTAAATATCATGGCCCGTTTTGCGTTATTAACTTTTGAATTAGTCAATCTGAAGTTGACATAGTTCGTATCATAGTTTGATGTATAAATATCAAGTGCGCACTCAGTATTCCAGAATGAAGCATGGCGAATATTGAATGTGCCTCCGTTCTCAACACGGATTCCATACCAGCTGCCAGGATATTTTTCCTCTCTTTGTGTATCGAAATAAACGCTATCCCCTGCCACGCCATCTACCTGCAAATGGCCGTAAACAGAGATAGTGTCTCCATTGTCGCTATCCCACGGATTGATCTTTTCCCGCTTTCTTGTAATTATCCGTGTGCCCTGATTGATTTTCAGTGTATCCCCAACCATGACGCTTATACTGCCACCCATAATGTATGGGCTTTGCGTATGATCGAGAACTGTTCCGTAAGATAATGGACCTGAAGGAAGATATGTCTTTGCAAGTAAAGCTTTTCTCATAACAAGTTGCGGCTGACCGAAATTATTTTGCATATCCTGATAGCGGACAACTATGTCACTTCCAGGCAGAGCCTGTAATTTTCCATCGCCATAAACTGGCGTTCCGCTTTCGTCGATTACCACCGTTGCCGTGAAAAGTGAAGAGTCGGTTCCATGTTCAGTAAGAGTGATTGTGTCTGATGCTTCCTGATTGCTTGATATTGAAATCTTAACCGTTTCGGTAACGCTTCCATTTGTGTTAAGATCGGGATCCGTAAGCAGTATAATCATCGTGTCGCCAGGCAGATACCAATCCCTTGAAACGGTATCGCTAATCGCAAGCTTAAGCATACCAGCGGTACCGGTAGCAGAAGGAGTACCGTTTGTATCGCTCAACCAACCTGCATACTGCACCTGTCCTCTCGAAGCTTCGTCAAACATATCGTGTATTACAGAGATATTTTTTGGATTGCCACCACTATTCATCTCCGATGTTGCAGGACCACCCCAATAGTTATTACGAGCATCTACAAATGGACTCGAGTTGTTGTAAAAGGCATAGCCGCCAGACAATGGGTGAGAGAAGGCATTTCCCTGAAAGCGACCTGCTTTCTCTCCCCAGCCAATGTAGATGTGATGTTGATTTTCGTTAAAAATATTTCCGCTATAAATACTGCCTGAATCTCCGGTAATACGCATAGCAGTAATAAATCTGCTGAAGCGGTTATTTTGCACCATGAGGCTATGCATGTCGCTTAGTTCAATACCTAAATGCGAACTTTCATGACCTATCCCTGGCAAAGAATCAGATTTTATTATGTTCCGCTGAAAATACCCCTTTTTAAAACCAGGCAAAGCCCTTCTGCCATAAAGATAAACCGCCTTGTTGTTTGATGTGTATGATGGACTGCTATGTATGCTAAACTCGTTGTCTGAAATCAGCAAACTATCCCCCGAATTGTTATAGCCGTACCATGCCATATTGACTAAGTAATCCGAGACCGTATCGGCAGGAGCAGACACAAACTTGCTACTGTCAATAATTATTGTTATGCCTTGCGATTCTGAATTGTATCCATAAACGGCTGTTTTTGCCGAGGATATCAATGAATGTGATATTCGATTAAAACAGACAGAACCGCTATATTCGTACCAGAGTTCAACACCACGATAGGCATTGGTCAATTTGGCATACTTTAAAGAAACTGAACCTGTTCCGTACGCACGGATTCCAAACCATTCACGAATAGCAGGAGCTGTACTTACAGGACCAATATGTACAGAGTCACCAGAGGCGCCAATAACTTTAAGGTGACCAAACACATTTATGGTGTCACCATACTGCTCATATTCCTGGCTCTTATTGGCTTTCATCCACACTCTTGTTCCCTGCTGAATTTCGAGTGTGTCTCCTGCCCACACAGTAATACTTCCATCAAGCCAGTAAGGGCTATTAGTTGAATTCCATATTGTATTGCCCGATACGGACGATACAACTGTTTTGGGAACAGTTATAACAATTTTCTTGTCAACTGCTGATCCATAGCCAGTTAGCGCATCTCTGTATGTAAACTCAATCATCTGACCATATAAAACCTGAATTTTCCCATCTTTAAGGGATGGAGTCGGATTGTTTTCAACAAGAGCAACAACCTCAAAAGTGTCAGAATTTATCGATGTTTCCTGCAGAAAAAGAGTGTCGGTAGTCTCGACTCCTGTTGAGAAACTAATTTTAATAGTCTCCATAACTCCCGGGTCAAGATTCAGATCTGAATCGATTATTCGCACCCGAATACTTTGTCCAACCAGACAGTAGCCGCGTGTCATATAGGACATATCGAGTATTTTAATTTCTCCATCAATTCCAGAAGGTGTTGGTGTACCATTTGTATCGCTCAACCAACCGGAATAAAGAACTTGTCCAACTCCGGAATAATCAAATTTGTCATAAATTCTTGTAATGTTTTTTGGGTTGCTTCCGCTATTCATTTGCGCCCGCGCCGTTTCACCCCAATAAACATTCCTTGCGTCAACATCACTGTAATGCGAATTGTAAACCCCATATCCTCCTGCACTGTTACTGGCAAAGGCATTGTTTCTAAGAGCAATTCCGGGTTCACAGTCGATGTATGCATCAATATGGTTTCGTGTTAAAATATTGTCCTCAAAAATGGTACCGAAGTTATGACACCCGAAATAAACACCTTTTGAAAAACCGCTGATTCTGTTACTCTTTATATCTGTTGCCTTGAAGTACGACAGGTAGATACCATTCGCCTGCCGATCAGGATATCCACTATCCGACCATATCAAATTCCTCTCAATAACAGCACGGCTGTAGTCAGTAGCGGAAGAATCTCTACCAGTCAATTGCATACCATAAAAGAAGGTAGCGGAAGATGTCTCCTGATTGATCTTTATTTTGTTGTCAAAAATTTTAAAAGTGTCAGAATATGTGGTACCCTGAGTGCTGTATATACCTGTTACTGAAGATGAATCCTGCAAAGCAAACAATTCAATGTAATTGCTGTCGATGATAAGTGATTTGTATGGTGAATTGTATGCCTCGTGTCGCAGCGCATTTTCGTGGCGGACAAATGAAGAGTGGCTTACTCTGCTGGACTTGAAAACGAAGTTGGAACTATAATACCAATTTACTCCATAGGTGGAGTTGCGTAAAACGCAATACCGTAAATTTATTGAGCCATTATATACTTCTATCCCTCGCCAATCTCTTCTGGTTGGAGTATCGCCAAGCGATTCAAAATAAATTGAATCGGTTAGTGTTCCGTTTGCGACTAAATGTCCATAAACGGTTAGTTTAACACCCTCAGACCATGGATCCCTGTTAACAGGAAACACAAGTATTGAACCAGCCGCAATTGTGACGGTATCACTGGAGTTAACTGTAAAATTTTCACTAACAAAATAGGGGCTTCCGCTTAATGGCCATGTTTCATTTCCGGCACTGCCACCACTTTTAATTGTTTTAGCAACAAAGAGCTTCTTTTGGTGTACAACCGGTTCTCCGTAAAGATTAGCTGATTCGTGATACCTTACTGTTATCATATCTCCCACAACTGCCTGTATTTTTCTATCGCCGGAAACTGGAGTAGCCGAACTATCGACATAGATTGCTCCTCTTAAAACCCACCCATTCCCACTCCATGTTTCGATCAGTTTTATTGAGTCGCCCGCTGGTTCAACTGAGCTTGAAATGTGAACAAAAAGGGTTTCCCGAACAGAGGCGCTTGTGTCCAAGTCTGGATCCGTTACCTCAACGAAGATAGAATCGTTAGTAAGCGAATATTCTACATTGTTGTAATAGGAGATATCCGCAATTCTTAAGTGACCATCAGAATATGAGAAGGAATTCGCCGCAATTAAAGCCACGATTAGTGCAAATAGAGTACTTTTATTCATTTTATTTCTCCATCACAAAGGCAAACCACCCACTATACAGATATTATACATGAAAAAGGGGGCATGGTAAAGGTATTTAATTTAGCGAGCCGTGTCCGTGATTACCATCACATAGTCTTAGTTTCGGCCTTTGGCCGATTTAGTTTAGCGAAACACCAACTCGGATGGTTTTCTGGTCTAACAACCGTATATTTCGGATTTGTCCCGCCATGGGGGAATTGATGGTTTGACACCCTTCGCCCCGTTCAATTTTTACCTCGTTATTAAAAAGCTTTTCTTCAATAGAGGTCAAATTGTTGCAGCAACTTGATGCAAATTCAATACAACAACCACTATTTGACAGGTTGGATAGATTTCCGCTGGCTGTACACGCGGTTAGCCCTTCAACAAAAATTAGTACTGGGAAACTTACGGCAAAACGGGGTTCCGCTCTTTTTTCGGTAGCCACTGTTATTGATGCAGAACCCCTGCCTCTTTCAGCGAGGAACTGTTCAACCGCGTCAGCTTCAAACCTTCTATGCCCACCGAAAGTCTTAAATGACTTTATTGCCCCCTTTCGTTCCCAGTATTGAACAGTGGAGGGGGTGACTGCGCACAAATCAGCAACTTCTTTCACAGTAAGCGTCTTTTTCATAACTTATTGCAATTAATATTATTTAAACCGTTTTACAAATGCAATTATGTTTTTTTGTAACGCGCACATTCTATTAATTATATTTGCTCATTAAATAAAAAATGAAACAAGCGAATAATCATACAAAGCAGATAATCTGTAATAACCACACTAAAAGCGCACACGGGATTGTGCGCTTTTTTAATTTTGAAAGGGGGGTTTAGTGAATAAAGATCTTCAAAGCATCCTGGAGCTTTCAGTCATAGATCAGGAGATCTTCTTCCTAAACAAGAAAAAGCGGGAGTATCCTGCTAAAATAGCATCCCTCAAAGAGTCTCTACTTATTGATAACAGCGGATCTTCGCTTCTTGATGTTAAGGCAAAGGAGCTTGCTGCCAATAGAAGCAGCGCGGTAATTTCTCTTGAAGAGGAGAGAGAAGGGTTAAAAAAGAGCGAAGACAAACTTATGCTCATTAAAACCAACGAAGAATACGACGCTGTACATAATGAAATCTCTGTTCGTAAGCAGAGAATAGCAGAGATAGAGAACAGGCTTACTGTACTTGATTCAGAAATGGTTTCGGTTGACGAAAAAATTTCCGTTGCTAAGAATAAGGAGAGCGATCAGGAGCATATCGCTATGCGGGAAGAACTTGCTAATCTTGAAACAGAGAACGCAAGCCTTGAATCAGAAATAAGCAAATGCGAAATCCGTCGAAAGGAGATAGAATCAACTATAGGAAAGCAGGTTTTGTCGGTTTATATGCGAATGTACAACGCAAAAAAGACGGGAATGCATGTAGGTACAGTTACGGATAGCCGCCGTTCGTGCAGTATTTGCGGACGAAAACTTGCTCCCCAGCGTTTTATCGATGTCCGTAGAAATTCTTCTGTAATACTATGTGAGACATGCGGTTCTATACTTGTATGGCAGGCCGAAGTTACGGATACTGTTGTTAAATCTGATGTACAGTCTGAGGTACAGCCGCAGAACGAGTGAGGTGGAAAATGAGATTAAGGCAAGAGCTGGCACTTACATTTGATGATGTACTTTTGGTGCCTGGTGCTTCGGATGTTTTGCCTGGCGAAACAGTAGTAAAAACCCAGCTAACCCCACGAATAGCGCTTAATGTACCTATTGTTACTGCGGCCATGGATACTGTAACTGAGGCAGCAATGGCCGTTGCTATTGCGCGGGAAGGCGGTTTGGGTATAATCCATAAAAATCTTACTATTGAAGAGCAGGCCACTGAGGTAGAAAAAGTGAAGCGATATGAAAGTGGTGTTATAACGAGTCCTTTTACGCTTGGTCCTGACAGTCTTGTAATGGATGCTTTGCGAATTATGGAGGAGCGGAAGATATCGGGTTTTCCCATTGTCGAAGAAAAGAAGCTGGTTGGTCTTGTAACCAATAGGGATTTGCGCTATTCGCATAATCCGGCAACACCTCTCTCGCGTATAATGGTTCCTCTTAATAAGCTTATTACTGCAAAATTTGGAATAGATCTCGACAGTGCAAAAGATCTTTTATATAAGCATAGAATTGAAAAACTTCCTCTTGTTAACAGCAAGGGAGAACTTGTCGGACTAATTACCGTCCGTGACATCCAAAATAAGCTTCAGTATCCCGAAGCCTGTATTGACAAAAAGGGACGACTAAGAGTTGGTGCCGCCGTAGGTACAACACCTGATACAATGGATCGTGTTGCCGCGCTTGTTAGAGCCGGAGTTGATATTATTGCTGTCGATACCGCGCATGGGCATAATAAGGGTGTTCTAAATATGGTAAGGCGAATTCGAAAGGCATATCCATCACTTGATATTATTGGCGGCAATGTTGTAACAGCGGCTGCCGTTAAGGATCTTGCTGAAGCGGGCGCAACTGTTGTAAAGGTAGGCATAGGACCTGGGTCAATTTGTACCACGCGAGTAGTTGCTGGTGTTGGTCTTCCGCAAATTACGGCCATAGCCGACTGTGCCAAAGTAGCCGCAAAGGTGGGCGTTACTATTATAGCTGATGGTGGTATCAGATATTCAGGTGACATTGCCAAGGCTCTTGCCGCAGGTGCCGACGCTGTCATGATAGGTGGGCTGCTTGCTGGTACTTCGGAAAGCCCGGGCGAACTAATTTTGCTTGAGGGGCGGACATATAAGAGTTATCGAGGAATGGGTTCGCTCGGAGCAATGAAAAAAGGCTCCAAGGACAGATATTTCCAATCTGATACCAAAGAGGAGTCTAAAATGATACCCGAAGGTATCGAAGGAAGGGTTCCTTTCCGCGGTTCTGTATCTGATTCAGTTCGGCAATTTGTAGGTGGACTGCGTTCCGCTATGGGTTATTGTGGGGCAAAAACACTTGCTGGTATGCGTAAGGCCGAGTTTGTACAGATTACAGCCGCCGGTGTTCGCGAAAGTCATCCACATGATGTTAAAATCACCAAAGAGGCTCCAAACTACCGGACAGATCATTAACACTGCGTATTGACATGTTAACATACCTGTCTGTGAGAGACCTTATTCTCGTAGATAAACTTGATATCTCGTTCGGTGCAGGGTTTAATGTCCTAACCGGCGAAACAGGAGCGGGCAAGTCGATGGTTACTGATGCCCTTCTGTTACTTCTAGGTGGTAAGTTAAAGGGAAGCGTAGTCCGAAGCGGTAAAGAGAAGGCCGTAGTTCAAGGCACATTTAATATTGATAAAAAGAATAGCTCGCTGCATAGGGCGCTTAATGATTCTGCTATTGCACTTGAGAATGGAACAGAACTAATTATTAAGCGGGAAATAGGCTCAGATAACAGAAGCCGTGCTTTTGCTAACGGTCAGCAGATAACAATGGCATCACTTCGGAGTCTTGGAGATCTTTTGGTTGATTTTCATGGTCAGCACGACAACGAATCGCTTACAAAGACCGAAACACAGCTTTCATTGCTTGATGATTTCGGCGGCTTAGTGTCTTTACGAAAAGAATATGCGATGCTATTTATGGAGTGGAAGGAGACGGAAAGAGCGCTCGATATGCTTGTTGTTCGCAATAAAAAAATTCGCGAAGAATCAGATATGCTTTCATTGCGATTAAGGGAGTTAAAGGAGGCGAATGTCAGATTTGGAGAAGAAGAGCAGCTTCTTGCAAAAATACGCAGAATTGAAGGAGGACAAAAGTTAATAGAGCTTCGCAGGGAATTGAGAGAATGTCTTGATGACAGGCTGCTTCCTTCATTAAGGGAGACACAAAAACTATTCGAAAGGCTTATTGCAATTGACGCTTTGTATGATGAGCGGGGGAAAATGGTTTGTGAGGCGTTGTCGCTTGTAAAGGAGGCTGCTTCGGCTATAAAATTCGACTACGATGATGAATCTGACGAAAATATTGATGCTCTTAACGATTCTCTTGCTAAAATAAACAGGCTCAAACGAAAGTATCAGCAGGATGAAGGTGGGCTTGTATCGCTTCTTGCCGAAACAGAAAAAGCCCTTCTTTCATTAGCTAATGGTGGGACAGAAGAAGATGAATTGCGGATTAAAGCAGATAATTTACGAGAATCAGTATTATCGAAGGGGAAGGGGCTTTCTTCACAAAGAAAAAAAGCGGCTGAATTATTTAGTCGTGGTGTTATAAAAAATTTGAAGCTGCTTAATATGGAAAAGACAGAATTCAGAATTAAATTTATAGACAGGGAGTTCCCCTCCGAAAGCGGAATTGATAAAATTGAGTTTGTCTTTTCGGCTAATCCTGGTGAAGAGGTGAAAAACCTTGCGGATACTGCTTCGGGTGGCGAACTTGCCCGTTTAATGCTTTCTATAAGAGTTGTTACGGCCGAAAGAGATTTGGTACCAGTTCTTGTTTTTGATGAGATTGATGCCGGTATAGGCGGCGAAACTTCAGAAATGGTTGGAAAGATGCTTAAGAAAGTTGGTATAAATAGACAGGTTTTCTCTGTAACTCATTCTCATCAGATAGCAAAAGAAGCTGAGCACCATTTTTCGGTGGTTAAAAGAAATATTGGAACAGCTACGGTTGTGAGAGTTATAGAGCTTGATTATGAGGAGAGGGTTGAGGAACTTGCACGGATGCTTGGAGGAGCAGAAAAAATAGCTGCCGTCGAACACGCAAAAAAACTGTTAAGTTGAAATTTAAGTATATTCAAAACTAAATGGAATTTGCGATAGTATTATCGGCCACCAAACTGATACTTACCTTTATTGTAATTAAGGCGCTCCTTTTCGGCGAAGCTGTTGGCGCGATTGTCGCATTGGGAGCCATTGCTTTGGTTGGATTACTCGAACTGTTTAAGAGGGATCAGCCATCAAAGGTTGTGTGTGCGCTATCAAACCGCTTTGCTCTTGTCTCGATTCTTGTAACAATTTGTGGCATGTCCATACAAAACAGTGCAAGGTTTCCAATACTGCTCTCCTTTGTTACACTTTTCGTGTTTGGAAAAGAGCTTTTTTTCATGCGTCATGCTGTTCAGTATCTTTTGAAAAATGTTGAATATGCGGCACCAAAGGGGATGCAAAAATTTAACACCGGCACCGTATTTATGGCAATTTTCTTATTTACTGTAGCGACGGTTTATCCGGTTGAGCCGTTTCATAATCTCGCGCTTATTGCGGTTCTTGTTGTCTCCTTTGTTGATGGTGTAGGTTTATTCTGGAACAGATACAAACGGGACAGAAAGTTTAAAGAGATAAATCTTGCAACAAGAATAACGCTTATGCGGCTCTTAATGAGCCCTGTTTTTCTTATTGTTTATTTCTACGACCGGAACGCAAATTTTTCAGACAACTCCATAATTCTTCAGGTGCTTGCGATACTGCTGGCGGTATTTTTTACTGTTACAGATGGGCTCGATGGTTATTTTGCCCGCAAGAGAAATGAAGTGACCAAGCTTGGCAAATACCTCGATCCATTTTCAGACAAGATATGCACTATGACCATGTTTCTCTGCTTTGTGGCTTCAAACTATGTTCCGGTGTGGATGGTTGCAATTGTTTTCTATAGAGAGACAGCGATAGATGTTATTCGAACGCTTGCTGCTGCCGAAAATGTTGTTATATCTGCCCGAAATTCTGGCAAGTGGAAAACAGCACTTCAGGCAACTGTTATTATTACGGTTCTCGTACTTGCTACAGCTCTTTCCATGTTATCGAACAGTGCATTTCCCTCCCTTTATCCTCTCATTTACGGAAATTTACTGATTGCGTGGAGCTGGGTCCCATTTTCACTAATGGGGATGGTTACGCTTGTTACCGTTTATTCAGGAATTGATTATATCCTTTCGAGTCGCGAAATTCTTGATAAATATTTCAAGTAAGAAAAGGCGCCTATCTCTTTTTTGCTTTGCGACTACTCATACAATTCTATAATATTATCCTACAACAAAATGATACTTTTTGTCCTATCACTTTTTAGCTTTATAGCGGCCGAGCGAGCGTTACCTGTGCCATCTGCAGGTATCATTGATACAACGGCTCCATTTGTACAGGTTACTGTCCCTCCTGGCTTGTATAATAGGCCACTCGAAATCCGCTTTACAACAAATGAGCAGGCGACCATATACTATACCGTTGATGGAACAACGCCAACGGATAAATCGACGGAGTACTCCGGTCTGCTTACAATTTCTGCTGAAGGACGGACAGAGCTACGGTATTTCGCCTCCGATATAGTTGGAAACCGATCTGAAGAAAAGATTGTTGTTTATAGAGTTGATACCCATGCTCCAAAAGTTGACATTACTCCTCGTGGTGGCGTATTCGCAAAAGATGTTGAAGTTAAATTGCTTACAAGTGAGCCCGCATCGATTTATTATTCGCTTTGCGGTTCCGATTTTGTTGCGTACAAAGGGCGGATTGTAATTGGTAAGCCGTGTTCACTCAAAGCTTATGCGATAGATGAAGCTGGAAATAGAAGTGATGAGGCGTCTGCTGTTTACTCATTCGAAAAATCGATGCCTGTTGTTAAAGCGAGTGAAGCAGGTGGTCTTTTCGATAAACCATTTAAGTTAACACTCTCGTCAACTGAGGGGGTAAAAATTCGATACTCGTTTGACGAATTTGCTCCAATATCTTCCTTCTTACAATATGTTTCCCCACTTAATATTAAGGCAGGACAAACCATATTGAGTTTCTATGGTGAGAATAGTGCGGGCGTAAGATCCGATCTGTCAAAACTTGTATTTACCGTTGATATACATCCTCCAAAGGTATCGGCTGTGATGAAAACAACTGGTGAAAAAAGAAGTGTCCAAATCCGATCCAACGAAAAGGCAGTTATCACTTACACTATCGACGGAACAGCTCCTACTGAAAAATCTATTCCATACACCGGCCCCATATCTGTACCCAAAAAAGGTGTTCTTGATTTAAGAGTCTATGCGAGGGATGCTGCGGGTAATTTTTCTAACGATTTCAGGCAAAGATTTACATCCGAAACCGAGCCGCCAAAAATTTTCTTTTCCCCAGCACCTGGTACTTATAATAAGCCATTTAGAATATCAATAACGACAAGTGATTCGGCACGGATTTTTTATTCGCTCGATAACAATCTGCCGGGTGAGAATTCTCTGCAATATGTTGCTCCAATTTCTGTTACTAAAGATGGTCGTGTCTCGGTTACCTGTCAGGCCGTTGATATAAACGGAGTAAGAAGCGGATTTGCATCTGCAATTTACACTTTGGATCAGACTCCTCCGAAGGTTTTATCCCGTATAACTAAGGGTGAAGATGGGAAAACTTTCGAGATTGCTTTCGAAATAGATGTTAAAGATATCCTCTATTTTACGACGGACGGTAGTGAGCCTAGTTTTTTATCAAAAAAATACGAAAAACCTTTTACAGTTAATGCAGGGGGCAGGGTTCGTTATTTTGCTGTTGATACTGTGGGAAACAGAACTGATGTTTCCGAGCTTACCGAAATTGCCCTTCCGAGCGTAAGCGCCGCACCACCGGGAGGGGTTTATAGGAGGGCTGTTCGCGTCTCGCTTACATCCAACATGAAGAGCAAAATTTTTTATAGAATAAAGGCAAGAGATGCTGATAGAGGGGATTTCTTAGAATATGGTGAACCATTATTCTTTAACGCCAATGGTTTGTATAAAGTAGAATACTTTACAGAAAACCTTCAGGGTGCCCGCTCGTCTATTAGAGAAGAAAGTTATTTTATAGACTTATACCCTCCAGATGTTAATGTTTATTCAAAGAGAAATATTGTTGATTCCACGATTACTCTATATTTCGAATGTTCTGAAAATGCGTCTATTTACTATACTACAGACGGATCAAATCCCGAAAGGAGTCCTACCGCTTCCGTTATTGGTAATAAATTGTTTCTTTCCAAGGATAAACTCGTTTTCCCTCTGAGAGATACCATCCGTATAAATTTCATAGCAGAGGACATGGCTGGTAACAGGAGTATGCTGTACCAGTTTGATGCCAACCTGCCAACGGTTCTTGCAACACCCGCAGAAGGGAAGCATAATAAAATCCTTCATGTAGTTCTCTCCACCTTTAATGACGCAACCATATATTACAGCATCGACGGAAAAGAGCCAACGGAAAGGTCGCAGATTTATAGGAGTCCCATACCAGTAACCAAATCAACGAGACTCCGTTATTTTGCGATGGATCAGTACGGCTATAAGGGAAAAATAGCAGGGGGAGACTATATCCTTGATTTGCCGCCGAGACCTGATTTTGTTGTAGAGCCATCAATGCCTTTGGAAGGTACTCCGGTAATGTTTGATGCTTCAATGTCAGTCGATGAGGAATCAGGTTCCGATGCGCTTCGGTACCGGTGGGATATAAAGAGCGATTCTGTTATTGAATCAGGTTGGTCCAGTAATCCCCAAAAGGAAGCCTTTTTTCAAAGGCCTGGCAGGTATTCAGTAAGTCTTGAGGTTATGGATCCGGCGGGGCTTGTATCTCGCCTAACAAGAGAAGTCAAGATATATAAAAACTGCCCTGTAAATATGGTCTCCCTATTTGCCGGGGAACAGGCTTTTTGTATAGATAAATATGAGTTCCCAAATATTAAGGGCGAATTGCCTCATACGGGAGCTTCGTGGGTTGAGGCGGAGATGCGCTGCAGAAGCGTAGGGAAAAGGCTTTGTCGTTTCACTGAATGGCGAGCCGCCTGCGTTAATGGAAGAGAATCAAATGAGTATCCCTGGGGTGCTATTTACAGCGAGGAAAAATGCAATACGAGTTCAACCGAAGTAGAGGTGTCTGGAAAAAGGAAAAGATGTGTTGGCGATAATGGTGTTTATGATCTAACTGGCAATGTATGGGAATGGGTTGCGGACAGGGAGGGTGGCTATAATAAAATCGCCGGTGGAGACTTTTCATATGGGAAAAACGCCAGATGCAGTTCGTCATTCCCTGAGCTGCTTTCTAGCAAAAATAAGAGTGTTGGTTTCAGATGTTGCAAATAGCGAAAATAGTTCTCGTAATTTTGCCTGTTTTTTGTTCGATATGGGCTGCTTCTGTTGACGACTATTACATAATGAACTCGTCAGTTGATAGATATGATAGTTCTCCTGAGTATGGTTTGTCCCTTTTGCCTGGAGAATATCGTGCGATAATTGGAAATTACTCAAATGGCAGATATCGTCTTGCCATTCTGCAGCTTAGGGAAATGCTTGCTATGGGATTGCCTGATGGCAGGATGGATGCCTACCTTTTTCTTAAGGGTGAGAGTTACAGAGCACTCGGCATGGATAAGATTGCCGTAGGTTTTTACCGTCGTTTATCGGAAGAATACCCAGGTAGTCCGTTTCGCTCCAAAGCGCTTTTTCGTCTTGTCGAACATGCATATACAAAAGGAGATGACGAAGGAGTTCTGTTTCATATGGAAATTATGTTCAGGACAGACTCGATTGGAGAAATGGCAGATGCTGTAAAGTTTACAGAAGGCAAGCGACTTTATAGAAAAAGACTATTTGCTGATGCTGAAAAAGTCATGGCTTCCATATCGGACAACTCTCCTCTTCGGTATGCTTCGCTATTTATCAGGAGTTTATGCGCCATAGAATTGAATAATTATGAGAAAGCACTTCTACAGCTTGATGCGATAATAAAGGGGACAAAGGATAAGCTTCTTTCTGACGAAGCCAAGCTTGTAGCAGGGCAGCTTTATATAAAGCTTAAACGAATGGATAGGGCAGAGGAATTTCTGGCAAAAATTGATCCGCTTTCGCCGCGTTATGGTGAATCGCTGATTTTTCTTAGTCAAATCAAATTGTATGGTAACGATCTTCCAAATGCAATAAAGCTGGGAGAAATACTTCTTACGGCAGGAAATGGAGAATACATTTTTGAGGCGGCCATGGTGCTTGAGTCTGCATATCTCCGGACAAAGCAAGATACCAAAATCGATACCTTGCGGTCATACCTTGAAACAACAATAAGGAGAAAGAAGCTCACATTTGATGTTTATAAGGAGCTTGATCAGCTCTCAGACGCGCATTCAATGTTTGGCGCATTTTGTAATGATTTATCTGCGAGGGCTATTACTCTTGACAAAAAAAGATTGATATCGGCTGTTTATGATACAATAACGGCAATAAAGGGAAAAATCAGCGCGGGCTTCGAAGATCTGCTTCGCGGTCTGGATGCGGCAGCCTACATAAGCGGCAGCTCAGGTGTTTACGAACTGCGCTTTCTTGAACAGCTTGATAAAGAAGTCTCTGGTCTGGAAAGGGTGGCCGATTCTCTCACTTCCGCTATTGCTGCTGTTACTACTGGCAGGGTTGGACAAAGAGATCCGATGGAAGAATCCCGAATAATTGCATCACGGGATTCTCTTATGATATTGATCAGGACCCGCCGCGAGCTGCGAGATGATATACGGCAGCATTCTATAAATTCCGAGATTTCTTACACTGGAGCCGAAGATGCGCAGGCGAAGTTTATTGACTGGAGCTTTATGCATCTTGATCAATTAAAGGTTCGGCTTTCTGAAGTGTATCGTGAAATTGGTAAACTCGATAAAGCAAGTAGAGGTGAAAGCGAACAATGACCAATATCGTACGCTTCTCACTGGTAATCATGCTGCTTTTTAATTTTGTCTATGCAAAAAAGGGAAAAACTGCAATTGCCGATCTCGAAAATGAGGCGCAGCTTATTGAAGCGTCCATCAAGAGAGAGAGGGATGCGCTGATAAAAAACCTTGAAATGTTGGTTCTGTTTTCTCCGGAAGGTAAATATGTGGAAGATTTTATGTTTCGCCTTTCAGAGCTGTTATACGAAAAAGAGCTAATTGATTTTTCGAATCGTGTTGCAATATATGAAGAAGAGTATTCTAAGTTTGAAAAGGGTGTATTAAAGGCAGAGCCGCAGTATCCTTCATATGATTTTTCAAGGGTTCTTGCGGTTTATCGTGATATACTAAAGCGAAGTCAGGATTCGGTTATGACAGAGCAGGTATTGTATTATACCGGCCTCTGCCATAAAAAGAGTGAGGATCTCGCTAAGGCAAATAAAGCGTTCGAAGTTCTTGTTATGAAGTATCCAAATGGAGCGCATTATCTTGATGCGCTAATGGAAATGGGAGCATACTATTTCAATAATCCGTCATCTATTAACGGAAAAGGGTATGAAAAAGCAATAGATATTTACAAAGAGGTGCTAAAATACAGGGATTCAGACAAGTTTATTGAGGCTTTGTATCGTTTGGCATGGTCGTACTATATGCTCGATCGCTACACTGAAGCGGTTACGGTATTCAGGCACTTAATTGAGGAAATAGATGTTTCTGAGGCTTATGGAGTGCGGCAGTCAGGTGTAGAAAAAAACCCGATGTTCCGTGATGAAGCTATCGAATATATCTCTGTCAGCTTATGTGAAGTTGGCGATCTTGGACGGGTGACCCAGTTTCTTGAAATGTTAGGAAACAAGGTTTATGCCTTGCTGATACTTAACAGGATGGGGACCTACTACGAAGAACAGATGGATTTTGAGAGTGCCATGAGCTGCTACCGTCTTATGCAGGATAAGTACCCTTTTTACGGTCAGGTACTTAGCGGCAGAATGGGTATTATTCGTTGCCTTGAGCGGCTTGGCTCCTACGATAGCGCGCAAATAGAAAAGGAGCGTTTTTTCGATACTTATTCAAGGGGTAATGTTTGGCAGAAAAAAATAGCTGATCCGGTATGGCTTAAAAGCGCAGATTCACTTTCAATAAAATGTATTCTTTCTGCTGCCCAATACCGCTTTACTAAGGCCAGAGAAACTTCATCTAACACGGCATATAAATCGGTTATTACACTCAACAGTCGTCTTGCGGCTATATACGAGGAAGCGGAGGAAACATACGAAGCGCTTTGGGTTAATGCGGTAATATATGAACAGAATCTTTATAACCTTGATAGCGCGAGGATATTGTACCTATCGGTATCCCGTCGTCCCGAAACAGCACACAGGCAGCAGGCGGCAATAAACGCCATTGCTGTCGCTCAAAGGATTGAGGAAACGGATAAGGGCGAAGATGGTCGTGTCACCGAGAGGGAAAAAAATATTATTGAGGCATGTCAGAATCTTGTCAACTTGTTGCCGGATAATAATGAAACTATAGATGTAGCATTTATTCCGGCGTCTATTTATTTCAATCGTCGAATGTTTGATAATGCTCAAAAAATTTACTCACTCATAATTTCAAAGATTAAAGATTCCTCCGATTCGAAGCGACTTGAGGCTTTGCTCTATCAAGGACAATGCTACAGTGGTTTAAAGGAATTTGAAATGGCCGAAAAGGTATTCAATACGCTTTATTCGCTCGCTCCCGATGGAAAGTTCAGGGAAGAGGCAAAAGCCCGTCGAGTTGAATCGGCATTTCAGAACGCCGAATCCAAGCGACATGCGAAGGACTATAAAGTTGCGGCACTTCTTTTTATTGCTATTGAAAGGAAGTATCCCGATTACTCGAATATGGATATTGTACTCTTTAATGCTGCCGATGCTTACGAAAAGCAAGGTGAATGGCGGGAGGCTGCGTCAATTTATAGGCGGCTTCAGCAAAAGTACCCGTATAGTAAACTTGCTGATGGAGCACTTTTTAACGGTGCAACCTGTTTTGAGAATGACAGTTCTTTTGCTGAAGCTATTGTATGTTATGAGCTTATTCTTGCGGGGTATCCTTCTTCAGTAAAAGCAAGGGACGCTCTCTTTAATATTGGGCTTTGCTACGAAAAAATGAAGGCCTACGATAAGATGGCTGAATCACAGGAGCGGTACGCCGAAGCTTATCCTGATGCTAAGGAGGTGGAAGCGCTTCTGTTTTCATCTGCCAAGTATTTTCTTGAAGGAAATAAGCCGGATCGTGCTAAAAAAGCCTTCGAAAACTTTGTCCGCCGTTTTCCCGGTTCAACCGGTGAAATAGAGGCTCGATACAGAGTGTGCGAAATTCTACAGAAGGAAGGCAATAAATCGAGTGCAGAATCTGCATTTGAAGCACTGATTGGAAGGAATGAGACGCTCAGACCGATCGGGCGGAATAATGATTATTTCGCCGGCGAAGCGGCGTTTAATATAGCAGAAATGGTTCGTCTCCGTTTTGAGGCGGTTGAATTCAAATTGCCGGCTAAGGCGATGGAGGAAGCACAAAAAAATAAGGCTGAGCTGCTCAAGAAAACGATTGACAGCTATACAAGGGTGATACAGTTGAAATCAGAAAGACTTTTTGAAGCAGCATACAGAATAGGAGATGCCTACACAACCTTTTCCGAGACATTTATTCTTCAGGAGCGGGACACTAAGCAGGATCCCGCAAAAGCAGCCATTGCGGAGAGGGATATTTACATAGCGACTGTAGCATTGAGAGAAAAGTGTATAGAGCCGCATATGGTCAATATTAATCTCGCTAAATCTCTCGCTTCTGATACATTGATTAAAAAAGAACAGCGTAAGTTTGTGGATATGTCAAGAGCCGCGATATTAAAAACTTATCTATCGCTTGGCGGATTTCATGCCAAGGCTGCCGAGGTGTTGTCGGGTGTTCCTGCTCCTGCCAAAATTAAAAAAATGGCGGTACAACATTATCTTTATCGGCAAAAATTGGCTGAGACTGTCCAGCCTCTTTATATGCAGGCGTTTCAGAAAACTATTGAGTCTAAGACAAAGCTAAAAGAGAGGGGTTTTGCAGACACCGAGATCATATCGATAGATGACTCCATCGCCTCTATTCTATTTAACAGGGCCAATGTATTCTTTTCTCTGTCGAGTGAAATGCTAAATAGTCCTGCAATTCCGCCTGAAATCAAGGGAGATGAAAGAGAGGAGACAATTTTTCAGATAGAGGATGTCGCCTTTGAAATTCAGGATAGAGCTCTTAAACTGTTTGAAGAAGGTTACAATTATATACAAAAAGAATCGATAGGAGGCGAGTGGAGGCGTAAAATCCTTGAGGCACTTAAAAAACTTGATCCTCAAACATATACTCCGAAGGAGGCGTTGGCAGAAATTGAAATTGGAGTAAGTTTGGAATGGCGGTGTCGTAGCGATTCTGTAGCAGGCTGGACTAAGTTATCGCCGTTTGACTCGTTGTGGAAGAAAATTGACAAAAAACAGCTGAGTGGAAATTCAATAAGAACAGTTGATAATAAGCAGATATATTTAAAGAGACAATTTCTGCTTCGGGGCAAAGTTATGAACGCTATCGCTTACATAGCAAGCGGGGGGAAATATCGTTTCTCGGTGAATGGTACGCCGGTGAGTGCCGATACGGCTATAAATCGTTCTTTTTCAAAGGTTGACTCCTTCGATATAAAAAACATTCTTGTTGGTGGGGATAATTCTGTTGCCCTATCCTTTAAAACCGGCAATGGCGAAGGAATAGGTGTTTCTATTAAGGCAACTATCGATACTTCTCTCCATTACACCTCTTCAATCGGACTTTTGGCCGCTGGAGAAGAAACACCTGAAGACAAAGTGGCTGAATACAATGTCAAGGAAGATTCTGTTGGTGGTGAAGTAAGCGAGCAAAATAAAATTGTAGCTGTAACTGAAAAAGTTGTGGAAACAGATCACAAGGCGCATGTAGAGCCCAAACAAGAAGAACCAAAAAGGGATACGACGCATGTCAAAGAGGCAGTAAAATCTCCGCCAACAACAACTGAAACGAAAGCTTCAGAAGGGGTAAACGAGTTTAGAACTTACGAAGAGTTTACATCGGAAAGAGAAAAACTGGTTCAAAGGAACGACGAACTTAAAAAAGAGGTTAAGGCGATTCAAACGAGAATAAGGAGTATAAAGTTTCGAATTGCATCTACAGACGAGGCAATTAAGTCAGCCCGGAACGACATTCAGGTCTATAGAAAGATCCTTGAGAGTAAGATGAGCAGATAGGGAGGAATATATTGTTTTCGCGCACCCATTGTTTTATTTTTACAATGCATTGAAGTTAAACAGGTTAAGAACTATAAAAGGGGTAAAAGGGTGTTTTGCAAAAGAGTGGTTGTTGTGCTCATTGCAATGTGTTGTCATCTGCCTGCTGAACGGGGCGGAACCAATCGTTCGATAGTTCTCGAAACCTTTACGATTGAAGGCAAAATCAAAAAGCCTCAGGTCGCTCTTATTTCAGTTGATAAAAGACCTCAAATAAGGCCAATGGCTCTTGCCAGTCTTGAATCACGAAAAGATATTACTAAAAACATTAACGGTGAGATGTTCGAGTATAAGTACTACGACTCTCCCTTTACTATGGATGTTTCGTTAATAAAATAGGGTGGAGGTAAAGTAAATGAGTTTCTTTCAAAAATTTTTGGTCTCTTTTTCAGCGACGGAGCCCGGCTATGGCTTTTTGTGGGTTCTGCTCCTCTTTTTTGTTTTCTCGATAGCTCTAATGATTGAAAGGGGCATATTTCTCGTTGGACGGGCAGGAGGCAAGGCTAACCTTTTTATGGCATCGATATTCGATCTCATTAAGAAGGATTCCATACCAGAGGCCATCAAGTTGTGCGACAGGCATAGCGGCATGGCTCTTGCACGGGTTGTAAAGGCGGGGCTTGAAAACGCGGCGAACGGAGCCGAAAAAATTACAGCCGCTCTTGAAGAACGGACGCTTGGTACAGTACCTATGCTTGAACAGCGTACTAATTATCTTGCTATGACGGCAAATGTGGCAACACTTGTAGGTCTTATGGGAACTATTTATGGCCTTATAGTATCTTTCGCTGCGGTAGGCGCTCCCGGAATCGATCCGGCACAGAAATCCACGCTTCTCGCTCAGGGTATATCCGCCGCTATGAATACGACGCTGGCTGGCCTTGCCATAGCTATTCCTTCAATTGTCGTATTTACTTTTTATCACAATATAACGCAAAAAATCATAGACGATATTGACGAATTCGGGCTAAAACTTGCCAATGTGCTTACAGAACGATCAAGGAAAACATATAAGTATCATATAAGTACTGCACAAGTTAAAGAAGGTATAGGGATCCATGTAACTCATGGCAATATCAAAATATTTACCGATAATACACTTATCAAGGAAATCAACCTGTAAACAGGCTGTTGTATAATGAGTTTTACGGAGCAGCTTCTTTTATCATTCCTTCCGTCTCAGGCAGGGTTCATTTTCATGTGGATTCTTGTTTTCCTTACGCTATTGGCGGCTCTATTTATTGTTAAGAGAGGCATCTTCCTTTCCAAAAGCAGTAATATCAATGCCAAGCTTTTTATGTTAAGGATATTGCAAGATATTCGTGAAGGGAAGCCGGAAAGCGCAATTTCGCTTTGTGATTCTGGAGGCCGAAGAGCGCTACCGTGGATAGTTAAGGGGGCTATAGAAACTGCCGCTGTCGATTACAAGCATGTTAGAGGAATTGTTGAAGAGCGAACTATCTCAACCATACCGCGACTCGAAAAGGATCTGGCGTTTATAGCCATGTTTGCCAATATAGCCACCCTTGTTGGTCTTATGGGAACAATTTACGGCCTGATACTCTCCTTTTCTGCGGTAGGCGCACCAGATATCGAACCGGCAATAAAAAGCTCCATGCTTGCCAATGGTATTTCAGCTGCCATGAATACGACTCTATTTGGTTTAATCGTTGCCATACCATGTATTCTTTTTTACACTTACTATAGAAATCTCGTTGATAAAATAGTTGCAGATATTGATGAAGCTACTGCGCCACTTATAAAAACGCTGGTTCCTGATGAGCGCCTTTCAAAGAATTATAAGGCCTCTGAGAAAAAGACCAAAGAGGCTGTCGAGACGGAACCGAATATGGTTCCTATAATGGGACTTATGGTAGTTTTAATTCCTCTTCTGCTTTCTTCTGCTGAGTTTGTTAAAGTTGGAAGGGCAACCGTAAATCTTCCGCAGTCATCTGCTGCTTCGGGCGATGGTGGCGAGGATAACTCTGTTCCACCCAAAACGCTTGATCTTGGACTCATTATTACTGAGAAGGGTTTTACGCTTGTGCATTCATTGAAAAAAGGCGTAATTGAGTTGTCGCAAGAAGCTGAACCGGAAATAAAATTGACTAAACAGGGCCAATATGATTACGATAAATTAACAACAGCCCTTAAAGAGCTAAAGGTGGAAGTGCTTCGCTTGCTTCTTATGAGGAACAGTGGCGATTTTGTGTCACTCTCAAACAGTTATGTTGACGCGATTCAATCGAAAGAATTTAAAGATTATAAAGATCTTTACAATGTAAAAATACTGGCGGATAATAGCATAAAATACCAGACAGTTATAGCTGTAATGGATGCTGCGCGAAACATAAAGACGGAAGAAGGGGTCAAGATACCTCTTTTCCCTGTTGTTTCTATGGGAGTGATGCGTTAATATGGCTGGCTTTTCAAAAAGACGGAAAAGAGGCTCGGGAGAGGCAAAGCTAAATATTACAAGTATGATGGATATGTTTACTATTATACTTGTCTTCTTGCTAAAAAGCTTTTCTGCTCAAGGGCAACTTGTTGCTCCGGCAAAAGGCTTAACTATTCCAGGTGCGTCTGTCGATTCAACAGCTGTTCAGGCCATAGGTCTCGAAATATCGATGGATCACCTTGAAGGTGGAAAGATGCGGCCAGGGGCAGTTCAGGTTGAAGGGAAGTTTATAATATCAACGAATGAAGTTAAGGAGCAGAAGGGTTTTCTAATCCCCAAACTTGACGAAGTGCTTAAGAACTATGCAGAACAGGCACGAAAGGCCTCGGAGCTTTTTAAAGAGGAATTTAAGGGAGATGTTAACATACAGGCGGACACTTCCGTTTCTTACGATGTTTTAACTAAGGTAATGTTTACATGCGGACAGGCTGGTTTTCCAAATATGCAGATGGTTGTTTATAAAAATGAGTAATTGGCTATAAAAATGGATAATTTGACCTTTACATCGATGGGTGTGGCTGTGAGAAGGGGGGCATTTCCTTCGGAGCTGAAGCAGGGATTTTTTCAGTCTCTCGATCGCAGGTTTATTCGTGTACTGCTTATATGTGCTGCTGTAATAATTCCTCTTTTTATTGTGGGCGCACTTCAGGAACCGCCTGAAGTATCGAATGAGGATATGGAACGGATGCAGGAAAGATATGCCCGCCTTGTTCTCAATCAGCCGATAGAAAAGAAAGAAAAGAAAGTTGAGGAAGCGGCAAAGGTCGAAGATATGGCTGTGACCAAAAAGGTGGAAGAGGAAGAGAAAAAAGAGGAGGAGCGGCAGCAGGAAACTGTTGAAGAGAAGAAAGTGAGAAAAGAGGCAACTACGCAACAGAGGGCGGAAAAGCGGGAGGCAATGAAGAAACAGCTTGAAAATGTTGGATTATTCGCGGAGCTTACCGCGGGTTCTTCCGGAGGCAAGGGCAGTGGCAGGGTTGTACAGGATCTTTTGGGAGATGCAGATGCAACGGCTTCAATTTCGAATTTATCGCTTAGCGGTGAGTCTTTTGCCGAAAGAAAGAGCGAAAATCTCGCAGAAAAGCTTGGTGGGCGTCGTGGAGAAAGAAGCGAAGGGGGAACAATAGGCACATCCGGCCTAACAGCAGCAGCAGCGGGAACCCTTAAGAGTGAAGGACAGGTGGCCATGTCAAAGCTTGAAAACATTGAGGGGGATGCCGCAAATGAAGCGAGTCGCGACATTAAAACACTCAATTCGGTTTTGCAACGGTTTCAGCCGCGGCTGAAAAAAGTATATGAGGATTTTCTTAAAAGAAACCCCGATCTTTCCGGTAAAATTGTATTTAAACTTACTATAGAACCGGATGGCTCTGTTTCCAGTGTTAGCGTCGTCTCTTCGGAACTTAACGATAAGGAGTTGGAGCGGAACCTTATTCGTTATGTAGAACGGATTCGGTTTGGCACTGCTTCCGGAAAGCTGACAATCGAATGGCCTATTGTCTTCAGCGCCAGCTGAAGATATTGTATAAACGGTTTCATATGGAGATTGTTATATGGCAGAAATTCGAAAAGCTGATAGAATTCAGCATTTAACTCTGGACGACAATGCGCCCATTGATATCAGTGAAACAGGAATCGCTCTCTTATTAAAGGATACTACAGGTGTTGCTCAGGGGAGAGATGTCCTTCTTGTAATCGAAAACAGTCGTAATCAGCTTCAGATAAAATCATCGGTTGTGTATGTAAAGCCTGTTTCGAAGGGTGAGTGGCATGCTGGATTTCATTACGAAGACATGGACAATAGTAAAAGAAACGCGATGGCTGCTATTGTTGATTCGTATAGTAAAGGCGTTCCGGTAAGAGCAAAATTGGTCAGATAAGTAAAATGGCTAAGCCGTTTGTTTTGTGTGTTTTAACAATTGTGATAGGGGTAAGTATCTTTTTGGTTTTACGCATTAATAAAAACATGGCTGTTACGATAGTTGATTTTAATACGGCAAAGGTTTCATTAGACAGCAGTGGATTTTCTGTAAAGAAAAAAGAGTCGATGGATGTTATAGAAAAAAATACTGTATCGTTGAGCCCCATTCTTTGTCGTACGGCAGATTCGATGGGGTTTTTTGTTCAGGTTGGATTAACGCTTCTTTATGAAGCAGATTCTTTAAAGACGGAGATTATCGAAAAGGAAGAGGGAATTGGCTATCTTACAAAACTCGTATTTGCAAAATTAACACCGTCCCAAATAGCAATGGATGAAGTTAGGCTTGAGCTTACCGAAAAGATAGATTCGCTTATTAGAAAGGGGCGGCTTGCTGGTTTGGAATTTTCCACATTTGATATTGTGCCACCGGAGATTAAATGATAAGTAAAATACTTACAAGACTTTTTGGGTCAAAACATGAGCGGTTTATTAAAAGAGTTGCGCCATTAGTAAAAAAGATAAATGATGAATTTTCAACTCTTAACCGTTTGTCCGACGAAGAATTAAGAGCAAAAACTGCGCTTTTTAAAGAGCGGATTGCCAAGGGTGAATCCACCGATGATATTTTACCCGAAGCCTTTGCTGTTGTTAAAGAGGCATGCCGCCGTCATGTAGGCAAGGAGTGGAGGGTTGTAAATCACAACATCAGGTGGGAAATGGTGCCTTATGATGTGCAGCTTATAGGAGGTATCGCTCTTCATCAGGGTAAAATTGCAGAAATGGCAACAGGAGAAGGAAAAACGCTGGTTGCTGTCATGCCTACTTATCTTAATGCCCTTACCGGTAGGGGCGTTCATGTAGTAACCGTTAATGACTATCTTGCCCAAAGAGATTCAGAATGGATGGGTCAGATCCATAGATTTCTCGGTTTAAGCGTTGGTGTCATACTTAATAATATGAGCAGCGATACAAGACGGAAAAATTATGCATGTGACATTACTTATGGAACCAATAATGAGTTTGGTTTTGATTACCTGCGTGACAATATGGCGGTTGATATAGACGATCTTGTCCAAAGGCCATTTTATTACGCAATAGTGGATGAAGTTGACTCTGTTCTCGTTGATGAAGCGAGAACACCGCTGATTATTTCCGGCACAATAAATGTTACGATGGAGTCGTATAATCAGCTTAGTCCACTCGTAAAGAAACTTTACGAAAGGCAGAATCATTTTAATAATGAGCTTATTGCTGAAGCCAAAGCGTTGCTTGCCAAAGAGGCTGTTACAGAAGAAATCCGATTGCAGGCGGGCGAAAAGCTTTTTCAGGCCAAGCTTGGAGGCCCAAAGCATAAACAGCTTATGAAAATCTTCAACGAGACGGGAATGAAAGCCCTTTGTGAGCAAGCTGAAAACTATTACATACGGGAAAAAAGGACACATGAACTCGAAGAGAAAAACTTCTTTAACATCAATGAAAAGAATCATAGCGCAGATTTAACCGAAAAAGGGCGGGAAATCCTTGCGGGTAATCAAGGAGATAAGGATCTCTTTCTCCTTCCAGATTTGTCAGATGAGCTTGTTAAAATTAGTAATGATGTTAAAATTAGTGAAATAGATAAACTTAAGGCTAAGGAAGAAATTCATAAAAAACATCAGGATAGAAGCGAGCGAATCCATGTGATTTCCCAGTTGCTCAGAGCCTACTCGCTGTACGAAAAAGATGTTGAGTACATGGTGCAGGATGATAGGATTATCATTATCGACGAGCATACAGGTCGTCCTCTTGAAGGTCGCCGTTATTCGGATGGATTGCATCAGGCAATTGAGGCTAAGGAGGGGGTTAAGGTACAGAGGGAGAGTCAGACGCTCGCTTCGGTAACTCTCCAGAATTATTTCAGAATGTACGAAAAGCTTGCTGGCATGACGGGAACCGCCGAAACAGAAGAAAATGAATTTTGGGAAATTTACAAGCTTGAAGTTGTAGTTATTCCCACAAATGATAGCATCAGACGGGCTGATTACGATGATATGGTATATAAAACAAGAAAGGAAAAATATAAGGCTCTTATTGCTAAAATCAAAGAGCTTAATGACATAGGAAGACCAGTACTTGTTGGAACCATAAGCGTGGAGGTTTCCGAATTTATTGCTGCAATGCTTAAAAGACAAGGTGTCAGATGTCAGGTATTAAACGCCCGCCATCATGAACGGGAAGCAGAAATTGTTACACAAGCTGGTCAATTTGGTGCGGTGACGATAGCGACTAACATGGCTGGTCGTGGCACAGACATTAAGCTTGGAAGCGGAGTGGTTAAATATGTTAATGGAGATGGTGTTAAGAATGGTGCTGAAGGAGGGCTTTTTGTAATCGGAACAGAGCGGCATGAGAGCAGGCGTATTGACAGGCAGCTACGAGGAAGGGCGGGCAGACAGGGAGATCCAGGGGCATCGCTATTTTATCTCTCGCTTGAGGATGATCTTATGCGGCTTTTTGGTTCGGATCGTATTGCCCGCATTATGGATAGGCTTGGAATGAAGGAAGACGAGCCGATAATTCATCCGTGGATTACAAAATCTGTTGAAAGAGCACAGAAACGGGTTGAAGCGCGAAATTTTGAAATCCGTAAGCACTTGCTTGAGTACGATAATGTCATGAATATCATGCGAACGGAGATTTATAAGCGAAGAAAAGCGGCACTTACGGGCGAAAATATCGATTCTGTAATGAGGGAAACAATTGAGGGGTATCTTGAAGATGTACTGTTTCAGTATTGCGGTGAAAATGTTCCGAGTTCAGAATGGGACTGGGATGGTTTGAATGGTGAGCTTTTATCGGTTTTGTCTATAACAGTTGACGAACAACATAATCTATCGCTGGAGGAAATGCTTGATTTGCTTGTCAATAAAGCAGAAGAGTATCTTGCCGAAAGGAAAAAGTTTGTCGATTCGATAGATAATAATCTATTTGATAAAATAAGAAGAATACATATACTCCGAACAATTGATGATCTTTGGAAGGATCACCTTTATGATATGGACTGCCTCCGTGAAGGCATTAATTTTCAGGCTTACGGGCAGAAGGATCCCCTTGTTGAATACAAAAAAGAGGGTTTCCGTATGTTTGAGGCGTTGCTTAGCAAAGTACAAAGATCTTCATTAGAGAAGATTTATAATACTACATTCACTGTTGAGGAAAAGCGAGGAACGCAGTCGCTTGTTAATGTCCGTTTTTCTAAGGCGGAAGCATCAAATGCTATTAGGGATCATGGAACTAATAGAAGTACAGGGAATGATTCGGAGTCTTCAGCTGAATCAAGGGCGCATGCTCAAAATCATGGCCCGCAAAGGCCGGTAATTGCTCCTCCCAAAGTGGGACCAAATGATCCTTGTCCCTGCGGGTCGGGAAAAAAATTTAAAAAATGTCATGGGTAGTCAATAAATGAAATACCGAACCCTTGGTAGAACAGGATTAACTGTTTCTGAAATTGCTCTCGGCACGATCACTATGGGTGGCCCATTTGTTCTTGGAGGGTATCAATTTGGACGCGGTGATGTTGACGATCGTAATTCAATTAAGGCAATAAAGGTGGCACTTGATGCGGGTATAAATCTGATTGACACGGCAGACATATATGGTTATGGCCACGCGGAGGAGGTTATTGGAAAGGCTATTGATGGAAGGCGTGAAAAAGTAATATTGGCTGCAAAGGTTGGGAATAGAGGCGATGAAAATCGCTGGATCAAGGACTTTACACCTGATTGGATAACAAATGCGTGCGAAGCGAGTTTAAAACGGCTCGGTACGGACTTTATTGACATTTATATGCTCCACACCCCTGATGATGATTTTGTTTTTAGCGACGATGTTTTTTCTGTGCTTAACAAGCTTAAAGCTGATGGGAAAATCCGTTTTTACGGCGCCTCGGTAACCGGAGCGGAACAAGGAAGAAAGCTTATTGAAAGTGGGTTTGGTGATATAATTGAAGCTGAGTATAGTGCTTGGGAACGCTCTGCTGTGTCCGATCTGTTTCCTGAATGCGAAAATGAAGATCTTGGTTTATTAATAAAATCCCCGCTTGCTTCTGGTGTGCTTTCGGGTAAGTACAACAAGAATTCTTTTTTTGAGGCTAATGATTTTCGCTCTCTGCTTTATCCCAGAAAGAGACTTCATCAGGCGATAGATGTTGCCGACTACCTTTTTGGTTATACAGTTGAGCTTGGCCTTACAATGGCTCAGTTTTGTCTTAAATATGTTCTTTCAAGGCGCGAAGTGTCCTCAGTAATATGCGGAAGTAAAACCGCCGGCCAGATACTTGAGAATGTGCGCGCGAGCGAAGCGGAAGAATTACCTCTCGCCATAATTGAAAAGCTTGAGGCAGATCTAAATAGTTTCTTTGATAGGATAAATAATGATAATTAATAATCTCATAACGAAGTATCATGATCTTGCCATTATGGAACCGGTAATAAGAGAGGCGGTTAACGCTATCCATTTGGCGTTTCAGAATGATCGTCAGTTACTTATCTGTGGTAATGGTGGCAGTGCTGCGGATAGCGACCATATAGCAACGGAATTCCTTAAGGGATTTATGAAAAAGCGTCCAATATCAAAACAATTATGTGAGAAGTTTGCTGAACTATATGGCGAAGAAGGAAGTTTTATTTCGACAAATCTCCAAGTTGGGTTTCGTGCCATATCCATACCATCATTTACGGGGCTTAATACAGCGTTCGCCAATGATGTTTCTTATGAACTTGCATTTGCGCAAGCAGTAAATGCCATTGGAAGGGAAGGAGATGTTCTTTTGTGCGTAAGTACTTCGGGAAATTCTTCTAATGTATTGTACGCAGCCATGACAGCACGCGCAAGGCAGATGATGGTAATATCCCTAACAGGTAATGGCGGTGGTAAGCTTGCTAAATATACCGACATTCTTATTAATGCTCCAGGAAAATCCACTCCCGAAATACAGGAGAGACACCTTCCGATATATCACACCATTTGTATGGCGGTTGAAGAGCTTCTAATAAAATGAATTTTCTTATAACAGGAGGCGCGGGATTTTTAGGATCCCATCTTGTCGAAGAGTTGTTAAAACAGCATAAAGTTACTATTATAGACAATCTATCAACGGGGAAATATGAGAATATAAAGGGATTAGGTAGATTTCGTTTTCATAAGATGACATTGTGGGAGAAAGATGCGCTCTCAGTATTGAAAAAAGGGCGCTTTGATGTTGTAATTCATGCCGCGGCATCTGCCTATATACCTCATTCTGTGACAAATCCATTATACGATTTTAGAAATAATCTTGATGTAACAGTAAACCTACTTGAAACAGTTAGGTGTATGTCGAAACGCCCCAAAATCCTACTCTTTTCATCAGCGGCTGTTTTAGGCGAGTGCAAAAATATTATGAAAGAGAGTGATCCTGTTTCGCCAATATCTCCTTACGGTGTATCAAAAGCTGGGGTTGAATTATATGGTCGCGTTTATTCATCTGTTTATAATATGAAAATAGGGGTAGTTAGGCTTTTCCCTTTGTATGGTCCACGCCAGCGTAAACAGGTTGTTTATGATCTTATGCAAAAGTTGTTAAGCAAGGAAAGAAAACTTGAGGTAATTGGAACTGGTAAAGAGCGGCGAGACCTCTTTTTTGTAAAAGATGCGGTTCGGGCAATTACCAAGTTTGTTATAAAAGGCGATTTTAGTGGTGCAGTAACTAATGTTTGTTCGGGAAACAGTGTTTCGATACGGCGAATCGCCGAAACATTGATGGAAGTATCCAACATAAAAAAAGACATTAGATATACAAAAAAATTACGCAGAGGGGATGCGAGCACCATGGTAGGCTCAACAAAAGTACTTAATAGTTTTTTCGACACTGGTAACATTACCTCATTAAGCCGTGGCATAGAGTTGACATGGAAATGGTTTGCTGCAAATTGTTAGATTTTATAATATAGGTTTATAATATCAATTTAGTCGGGAAAAATTTATCTATGAAAGCGATAAAAATATCAGGTGAAGACAGAGGTGAAATAGTCATTTATGCTCTAAGTACATGTGGCTGGTGTAAGAAAACGAAACAGTTTTTAAAAGAAAAAGGAATTGCCTATTCTTTCCTTGATGTTGATTTGTTAGATAGTGATGAAAATAAAACAGCTATGGCAGAGGTTAAGAAGTGGAATCCTGCGGGTTCGTTTCCCACAATAGTAATAAATAACCAGAAAGGGCTTAGAGGATTTAACGCGGCCGATCTTATGAAGGCGCTTGAGCCAAATGAATAATAACATTACAATTACTGACGCAGAAATTGAGCGTGTTTATCAGCGGCTTTATAGAGATGCGGAGGAGGGTGGTTACCATCTTAATCCCGACAAAGAGTTTACAAAGGATCTGATTAGAGGCCTACTTATAAACGAACGAAGATATGGTTACTGGGCGTGTCCCTGCCGCAGAGCTGGAGACACGCAGGCTGATGATCTCGATATTATTTGCCCCTGTGATTATAGAGATGCTGATCTTGCAGAACATGACTGCTGCTATTGTAGTCTTTATGTCTCCGAAAAAATATTGTCTTGTGAAGTTGAGGCTCATTCCATTCCGGAAAGGCGTCCTCCGAAAGCCAATATCTCAGACAAGCAGGAAAATAAACAGCATGATGTAAATGAGAAAGGGCAAATGACCGCTCAAAATTTACCATATCCTGTATGGCGCTGTAAAGTATGTGGCTACCTCGCGGCTCGCGATAATCCTCCAGAAGTTTGTCCTGTTTGTAAGGCAAAGAAAGATCGGTTCGAAATTTTTATACCTACTTCCTGAACAGAGACGGTCTCAAGAGAGTAGATCAAACTGTTGATAGAAGGTTGATAGTAAATGTGAAAAGACTTGCTTTGTTGGTCACAGGTATTGTTGCACTGTTATTGGGTATTGTTGGAATCGTGATTCCTTTGCTTCCTACAACGCCGTTTTTGCTGCTTGCGTCCGCCTGTTTTATGCGTAGTTCGGATAAAATGAATTCATGGCTAATGCGCCATCGTGTTTTTGGGAATTACATCTTGGCATACCAGAAGTTTGGGGCAGTGTCAGGTAGAGCAAAGGCAGTTTCGCTGTTTTTTCTTTGGGTGTTTATACTCTATTCAATTTTATTCATAGTTTCATTGTTGTGGATAAGAATAATTCTCCTGTTAATTGCCATAGTGGTATCAATGCATCTCATAAAATTAAAAACATTAACAAGTGAGATGAAGGAAACTATTGAACGGAAAAACTACGCTGCTAAAAATCCTGACTTCTGACGCTAAATAACCCATGGGGTTTAAATTACCGCACTAAATGCCAGAATTCAAGATACTGATGGAGAATCGACAAGCGAGCTGTTTTTCATTGCGCAAAAGTCGGGACCGCACATGGTGCAGTATTGTTCTATTTTATGTTTATTATTTTTGTCTTCTTCTGTACCATGATTTTTGAGATAGAGTTCCCTTGCCTTCTCCGGATCCAGTGATAGTGAAAACTGTTTTTCCCAGTCAAAATCATAGCGGGCCTTAGACATTTCATCGTCCCGTTCACGGCATCTTGGCCGTTTTTTGGCAATATCAACTGCATGGGCAGCTATCTTGAAAGCAATAATTCCATGTCTTACATCTTCGGCGTCAGGTAACCCTAAGTGTTCTCTTGGGGTAACATAGCAGAGCATTGAAGCACCATGAAAACCAGCCATAGTACCGCCTATGGCAGCAGTTATATGGTCATAGCCAGGGGCAATATCAGTAACAATAGGTCCAAGCACGTAGAAAGGCGCTCCATGACAAACGCTCTCCTGCCGTTTCATATTCATTTCTATTTCATTGAACGGGATATGGCCAGGCCCCTCAATCATAACCTGCACCCCTTTATCCCATGCTCGAAGTGTTAGATCCCCAAGTATATCGAGTTCGGCAAACTGGGCAGCATCGGATGCATCAGCCTGAGAGCCAGGACGAAGACCATCACCGAGCGAGAGAGAGACATCGTGGGAGCGACATATGTCAAGAATATCGTCAAATCGGGTGTAAAACGGATTCTCGCGTTCGTGGTAGGCCATCCAGCGGGCTACAATTGAGCCTCCACGGCTTACGATTCGTGTAAGTCGTTTACATGCAAGAGGAAGGTGCTCACGCAAAAGTCCACAGTGAATAGTCATGAAATCAACACCTTGTTCTGCTTGACCCTTAATTACGCGTAAAATAGACTCCTCTGTAAGATTAAGAAAATCTCGTGAGGATGCGAGTGCTTCATAAACAGGAACTGTTCCGAGCGGAATAGTGGAATTTTCGAGAATAGCCCCTCTAATCTCATTGATTTCACCTCCTGTTGACAAATCCATTACTGCGTCAGCACCATATTTTACACATCGATTAAGCTTTTCAATCTCTCCACTTAAATTGGAAAGAAGAGAGGAGTTTCCGATGTTCGCATTGATTTTACAACAAACCTCACGCCCTATGGCTGTTGGTTGCAGTTTTCTGTGAGCAGGGTTAGCTGTTATTATAAGTCTTCCCTTAGCAATTTCGTCCCGTATAAACGAAGGGGGAAGATGCTCTCGCTTAGCCACATAGTCCATCTCAGGAGTGATAATTTGTTTGCGGGCAGATTCCAATTGTGTCATGTTATAAACCTTTCAGATAGTTATAAGCGATCTTAAGAAAGCAAGGTCTTTCCTATACCATTCATCGCCGCCTGGTGTTTCAAGAATCTTAGGAATATTGATAAAACGGCTATCATTCATCAAACGGCTAAAAGCCTTTTTTCCAATAAGTCCGTTGCCAATATTATCGTGTCTATCTTTTCTGGAAGAAAGAGGCTGCTTACTGTCATTAACATGAAAGCAGTGAATTTTTGCGATACCGATTATTTCATTGAAACGCCTGAACGACTCATCATACAGCTCTTTTTCAACAAGAGAATAGCCGGCACCGAATATATGGCAGGTATCGACACAAACACCGAAACAACTTTGTGCCTTTATGCCAGAAAGAATGTCACGAATATGTTCAAAACGCCAACCAAGGTTTGTGCCTTGTCCGGCAGTGGTTTCTATTAACAATAGAGGTACTGTCGCCATTGAATCAACTACTTCATTAAGAGATTGAACAATAGTGGCGATACCCTTTTCTTCACCGGCACCCATGTGGGAGCCGGGATGAAAAACAATCCCGTCAAGTTTTAAAGCTACTGCCCGCCTGATTTCATCGGCAAAAGCTATTTTTGATTTTTGCACCATCGCCCTATCTGGCGAGGCCATATTTATCAGATAAGAATCATGCGAAACAGTGAATTTAATTTTCGTAGCAGCTAAGTTTTTATGATACTGTACCACCTCATCTTCGGTAAGTGGCTTAGCTGCCCATTGCCGCTGATTTTTTGCGAAAATTTGTATAGCGTTGCAACCAATCGCAGCCCCATTTAGGGGAGCATTGTGAACGCCACCAGAAGTAGAAACATGTGCGCCAAGGAGATTCAAGTAACTCGAAGTTTGGTTCATGAAACAACCACTGCGAGTGCAGCGGGAGCTGCTATCTTCGATAAAATAGCCTCTTCCACCGAGGCCTTTATTCTCATATTGGTTAAAAATGTTGTCAGGTCGTCCTGCATGAAACCTGTTGATAGGTCATCCTTATGTATTATGTCATGAGGTAATAGCGCATAAACCGTCTCTTTCTTTATTGCGGCTGGAAAATTATCAATAAGGGCTGTCCACCTGTTGTCTATTGCGAACAAAGAAAAATTATTCGACAGCGAACGGATAATCATCCTTTTTGTGTCAAAACGGAAGATGTCGATACTAACTGCCGCCGCTTCATTTCCAAGAGAACTTTTAATGAGAGCATCGATACCTTCTAAAGAGAATGGGTTCGTTTTAAATAGTTCTACAAGCTTCTCTTTTTCAGAACCATTTGGCATTTTAGTAATAGCAGAAAGAGAGAACAAAGAAAGATTACCTATTTGGCGCTTAAGCCGTGAGGTCACCGCTAATATACCGTCCATTTTATGTCGTAGAACACCCTTTAAACGGGAGTTCGGAGAAGAAACACAGATAAATGTGGCATCAGTGCCACTCTCGCTTCCAAGATGAAACCATTCGGCCCACGCTCCATGCTTATCGACGCCAATAAATATTGAGGAGGCTGACATCCTTTTGAGTTCGCCAAATGGTTTAACCGCAATACATTCGTTGCGATTAGTATTATGGGGTATAAAGGAATCATCTGGAAAAGTTTCGTGAAGCAGGGCAATGGATGCACCACCTATAAGAATCATTCCCTTTTCGATTTCACTTGGGGACAACCGTCCTTTTTCCCTGGAACGGGAAACATGTAAGATTCCTACAACTTCGTTACCGAGCGTGAGAGGAAATAAAACCGAATAACCTGATTGAGCTATAATCGTCATGTAGTTAAGATTTAGCCGGATTTCAGACGGTTCTTCTATTGTAAGCGGTCTGCCAAACTCCAGTACTTCATTAAAAACATCCTCACAAGCCGAGTACTTTTCGCCAGGAGCAATAAGAGATGCGCCATGTCCCCTTTCTGCTGCAATTACAAGAGTTTCGTCGTCTATTTCCATGGCTATCTGTTTGTCAACACCGAGCAGAGCCTCCATTTCATTAAAAAGAACAGAGAAAAGCTGCTCTTTGTCTTTAATTACAGCGATAGCTTTAGATTTTTCTATTAGTTTATTTCTTTCGTTATCTCTTTCCTTTTCTGCTATAACAGCGTTTCTGAAATCTGTAATCAGCTGGCTGTTTGGACCTTTCTTGCCACTATTAGGATCGAAGGAATGAATGCCATCCTTTAGAAGTGAGAAACCTTTTTGCAGTTCCGTGCATGTGGTTGCAAGTGAGTGAAATCTTATTATCTCAAAGATAAATAGTAGCAAAATTACAACAAAGGCTACAATGGTGGTACGAAAAGCCATAGTGTTTATCGTATTATTAAGATCTGATACCGAAAAAGAAATTAATATTCCTCCTCGTGAAGCATTAACAGTGGGATCTGAAACCAAAAAGTTTAAAGCGTTATCCTTATCTGAAAAGTAAAACATGTTATTTCGTGCATTAAGTGAATTGAGAACTTCCGGTGTGTGTTCTGCAACATTCTTTGTATCACCTTCCGTTGACGAAAGAATCCTACCTTTTGTATCAAGAATTGCGATTCGCAAGATTGAAAAACGCCCCCTGTAATGCTGGGCAATAGCACCAATCATTACTTTTGGTTCCTCAAAATTTCCGGATATTATTATTGACTGTAGTTCAGATAGAGAAAGGTTTATAATGCTTTCTCTTTGTGAAATAAGTTTTTCTTTTAGTGGTCCAATAGACCATAATCTGATTCCTATATAAAGAGCTAATAAAGTAAGAAAAAGCATAAGAAACTGAAAAGCGAGTGTCTTTTTAGGGTTCATTTATCACCTTCTTCTTTCCCACGAAGCTTTTCGTCTGTTCCTTATATAGAAAATAAAACCGTAAAGTTGTGCCACTGTTGTCATTGTAAAATAATATGGCGCATGGAAAATAGGTAGCCTAGCCCCGATTTTATCGAGAAGAAATCCAATGGCTACGCAACCGTAAAAAACAACCTGAATTCCAAATATCGGTCTTACGCTAACATCATGTCTTAAAAAATAGGAACTTAAGAACAATGAAATCTGAAATAGAAGTGTTAACCACCTGAGAATTTTATGCGACAGTAGCTTTAAAAATATGTTTGAAAGCAACAAGTTAGGCTTGGCGACAAAAAGTGAAAATGCACCGGCAAATATTCTTGCTTTTCTAATAAATTCGTCTTTTACTTTTTCCGAACTCTCTTCAAAAGCCCTGGCATTAGGCTCAAAGATGCATTCGAAACCACTTTTAATCACCATAAGCGATACGGCGAGATCGTCCATTATAATGCGATCTGTGGGAGGAAAGGGATATATGCTACGCCTCACAGCATATATGGATCCGTCCACACCAACACATGACCCGGTACGCGATTCGATTGTTTTTAATACTGTTTCGTATTTCCAGTAACGACCCTCGCCCATTCCGGTAGAGTTGATTGCTGACGGGGCATTTCGGATTATTTTTGCTCCGCCGACACATCCCACAAGAGGATTTATGAAATGCCTGACAAGTTGCCTTACGGTATAGCTTGCAAACAGGGAGTTGGCGTCAGTTAAAATAATTATTTCTCCAGAAGCTTCTTTTACTGCTTTATTAACAGTACCCATTTTGCCCGATCGTTCTGCAAAATCCAGCACCTTTATTTCCGGAGACATTCTTTTGGCGAGTTGAACTGTATTGTCAGTGGAAGCATCGGAAGCAACAATTATTTCCAGTTTATCCTTATCGTAATCGATTCCAATGGCGTTTTTTATTTTATTTTCAATGCAATCAGCTTCATTATGAGCAGGAATAATAAGCGTGACAAAGGGCTTGTATTCATCATCAGTAAATCTGTTTTTTTTCGTAAATAAGCCGTAGATGTAAAGAACCACAGCATAACCGATATAGATGTAAAAAAGAGCAAAACCAGAAATAAAATAAATCGTTTTTATCATCTGCTCACATTCATAATACAAAATTTTCTGATAAGTCCACATCAAGTAGGTAAAAGCGGTTCTTTTCGGCGATACCTTCCACAATTTTCATGTTAATATGGTTTTTTCCGCAATAGTTAATAAGTTTCACTAAGTCAAAGTTATCTCGTTCCTTTGTTGCCAGTACAAGTTCAGTTATTTTATGCTGACTAACAAGAGCCTCTATTTCATCCAGTGTACCGATTATTTTTGCCGGTACCTCTACTTTTTTATCGGGAACATTTGCATTAACAAATCCAACAAATCCTTTATGGTAATCAACATCTTGTAAAAGCCGATTGTGTACACTTACAGCCAAATCTCCACACCCCACTATTAGTACCCTTCTTTTTCGCGCAATAGGCGAGTACAGTTTAAGGGCTGTCCGTGAGAAAAGGAAGCGCCAACCAGGTATTAGTGCCAAAAGAGAGACGCCTGTAGCCGTGAAGGCAGCACGAGAAAAGCGGACATAGGGAATAAAATAGACAAGCGAAAAAAAGAGGAGGGTAGCTATTGCCAATGCACGAATATACTCAACAACACTTTTTGGTTTGCCGGAATAAGCGCCATGAAAGTGGAGAGATAAACCGTATGCGGATGATATGCAAAAATGCAGAAGAAGTGTCCATTTGAAATCAATATTTAAATAAAAGTTACCAGCGCCACCTGTTTTTATAGATAAAAACCCCAGAAGGACAAGATTCACTATTAATAAGTCAACAGGAATGGCGAAATAGCGTAAAAACCATTCTGCAGGAGCTTTCACAATCGCGTTAAAAAAGATACCAATAAAAAGAATGCTTCTTGGCATAAAAGTCATCTTTTCTGAGAAATATTTCTTTGAGAAGATGAACATTGAATTGTAAAAATTAAGGGCGCTCCTAAACCTATTCTTTTTGCTACTTTCACCCTTGAAGTGAATTATCTCCGCAATGGGATGGTAAATTATTTCATAGCCTGCTTTTCGGATTCTCCAGCACAGATCGATATCCTCTCCGTACATAAAAAAAGATTCGTCAAAGCCTCCGGTATGCTGAAGTATTTCGTGCCGAACCATCATATAAGCGCCACAGATGGCGTCCACAGCCATTGTCTCATCTTCGTCAAGAAATGTAAGATTGTACTTTCCGAACCGTTTGCTTCGGGGAAAAAGGGACGACAAACCTGTCATGCGGTAAAAGGCCGTTGATGGGGTGGGGAAACTTCTCCGGCAAGCCGCCTGAAAAGAACCGTCTGCATCAACAAGTTTCAGGCTCATCGCTCCAACAAGTCTGTTTTGCTCCATATAGTCAATGGATAGGCGAAGTGCGTCCCGCGGAAGGATAGTGTCGGGATTCAGGAAAAGAGTATATCTGCCGCGGCTAAACATTATTCCCTGATTATTTGCTTTACTGTAACCCACATTTTCTGCGTTTTCAATCAATTTTACCGATGGATATTTGGCCTTTATCATCTCGGCTGTGCCATCTGTAGAGGCGTTATCGACTACGATAATCTCAAACTGGATATCAGTACAGGCACGAATTACAGAATCAAGACAATGGTTGAGAAACCCGGACACATTCCAACTGACAATAATTACAGAAAGTTGCGGACAATCCAGTTTTTCCATTCCTGTTATTTCCTGAAAAGGCTTCTGATTTTAAGTTTCCACAGAAGGAGAAGAGCCTCCTTAATAATACCTGTTGACATCTTGGAAACGCCCCGTTCCCTTTCAGTAAAAATTATAGGGACTTCCTTAATCAGCATCGCTTTTTTCCAGAAATGATAGTTCATTTCAATCTGAAAAGAGTATCCGCTGCTTCCTATTTTTGTAAAATCAATTTTTTCGAGTTTTGTCCGCCTGAAGCATTTAAATCCGGCGGTAGCATCCGCTACTGGAAGACCTATAATCCATCTTACATACTGATTACCGCCCCAGCTTAATAAAAGCCTTGACATTGGCCAATTAACAACATTAACTCCCTGCACATAACGAGAACCTATTACCAAGTCGGCTTCTTTAGCGGCATCGAGCATAACAGGGAGATATCGTGGATCATGCGAAAAATCAGCATCCATTTCAAATAAAAAATCATAATTCCTTTCTATTCCCCATCTGAAGCCGGCAAGATATGCCCGTCCAAGCCCCTCTTTTCTCACTCTATGAATAACAAAAACCCGTTTGTCGCTTTCGGCAAGCTTGTCTGCAATCATACCGGTGCCATCCGGAGAATTATCATCAACAACAAGAATGTTTGCATAAGGCATCTGCTTGAGTATGGCTGCCGAAATTAGCTCAAGATTTTCTTTTTCATTATAGGTTGGAAGAATAATAAGAACTTTCTCATTCATTGTCGTATTTCTCCAGCATCTCTTCAATAGAAAGAAGTTTTATGCCCTTAATGTTCATTGCTTTTTCGTGCGTAAAGCCTGAGGAAAGGGGACGCATTGCGGGTTGCTTTAGTTCGGCGGTCGTGATGGGATCAATCAAGCAGTTATCAAGTCCGTATCTTGCCGCGAGCCGTTGCGCAAAGTCAAAACGGCTAATACGCTCCCCCCCTGCGAGCGAAATAACACCTGAACAACCTTCTTCAATCGCAACTTTTATGTTTTGCGCAAGATTGGAAGCAAGTGTAATATTACCAACCTGATCAGTCACTACCCGTATTCGTTTTCCGGCTGAAAGGGATTCGCAAACAAAATGGATAAAATCGGGCTTCAACCCTTTTGCCTTACCAACAAGTACCATTGTCCTGACCACAAGGTGATTTTTATTTGCCGTCAATAGCGCAACTTCAGCCATTCTCTTAGTTTTACCGTACCAGCTTATAGGATTCTCTTTGTCGTTATCGCCATATGGTCCGTTCTTTCCATCAAACACATAGTCTGTTGAGAGCTGAATAATCTTACAACAACGGGGAACAACTGAAGCAAGGAGCTCAACGGCTCTGAAGTTAACCCTCTCTGCCAGTCCCTGTTCTTTTTCGCACAAGTCAACATTAGTGATTGCCGCAGTATTTATTACAAAATCGGGCATTGTTCCAGCAAATAGTTCAACAAGCGCTTCCTTGTTCGTAATGTCAATTTCACGGAACTCGCTTAGGCCAACGCAGGCTTCGCCTGGATGATTCAAGTCCATACCAATTGTATAGTAGCCGTTCTGCGAAAATACTTTTACGAGGTTTTGCCCAAGAAGTCCGGAAACGCCCGTTATACAGATCTTTTTTCCCATTTTTCAGCTGTCTTCCGTTCTTATGTTGCGTTTTTTCAAAACAATCCTATCCGCAACTAAAACTAATATACAAACGAGCATTGCTACAAAAGTTATTACCATACCCATTCGTATATTTGGTGAATGATAGCTTATTACAATTTGGTGTTCACCGGCCGGAACATAAACCGCCATAAGTGCCCTGTTTGCCTGGTGAATCTCTGTTAGTTTTCCGTCTATTGTTGCTTGCCAGTAAGGCATATAAATATCCGAAATCACAACAAATCCACCTCGTTGCATGTTTGCATCTATTATACGGTTTTCCTGTTCAATTTTATATGAAACAGAACCTGGGGCTGTTGTATCCGTTTGATCCATAGTTATGCCGCTTGGCTGTTTCTCAAGGATCACAGTGTTTCTATAAGGAAAGCCTTCCTCTTTCATTTTCTCTGGTATGGCATCAGGATTCATTACAATAAAAAACGGAACAGTAAATGCCCTCGGCATAGCCGTTGGATTGTAGGCAATTTGTATAGGGCCGTTGTTGGAAGCACGATAAAGGATATACTTTACATTTAACATATCTAAAAAGGGATTGCTATCAACACGGCCTGTTTGAAGTCTGTAAAAAAGATTGTTGCGTTGCTGTCCTCCTGTAAATTCCCTGTACCAGCTCAACTCGTTGTCGTGAAAACCAAGCACATTATCGAGACCGTACAACTGCGGATCGCCATTGCCAAGGTGACCAGGAACAGGCAACACTCTAAAATAGTCGTTTCTTGTTTTTCTATTCAGCTCAATAAGGGCGGGTTCGTTACGCGAGATATAATCAGAAGGATTTATAAGCTTAAAAAAATAACTGTTAACCCTGAATAGATCCGCTGCACATACTACAATAAGAACCGCAATAAAAATCTTGCTACTCACCATATCCTTTAAATAGGCGTAAAGCAATAAAAGGGCGCTTCCGCCAAAAAGAAGTGCAAACCACGCCCCTTTTATAAACGCACCATAGTTTTTGCCAAAGGCTGCCACTTTTTGGTTGTCGATATCAGAATAAAACACAGAACGCCAAAAAGTAAATACCGTTGATTCGGAAATAGTCACAACAATGGTAAGTGCTCCACAGACAGCGAGCGACCACATTATTCTTCGCGCCCATAGCTCTTTTTGTTGTGCAGTTATTTTATCTCCATAGAGAAGTTTGTTAATTGTATAAACTGTTATTACAACAGCGGCCATTGAAAACCAGAACAGTATCATGCTTGGTGCACGAAAAAGCTTTACACCCGGCACCAAGTTGTAAAAAAGATGAAAAAATGGTGTATTGGCTCCAAGAGAAAATATTAATGCCCCTCCTCCCATAAATGCCCAGAAACGGATTAAGGGATCTTTTCTGTATGCGACAATGCCAAAAAGAGCAAAAACAAGAATAACGATACCTGCATATTCGCTGTTCAGTTTAAATGGATTTCGTCCCCAATACTCAGTTTTCTGTTCGCCATCCTTGTCGGCAAAACCACAAAATTCCGGAACTATGAATGATGCCACTTCCTCCCAGTGAATTGACCATGAGGTCGCGTGTTCGTAGGTGGTTTTTTCGCCTGTGCTGCGGACAGAATATTGCTTTGTAAATTTATATGGGGGCAGAAGCTGTACCATACCTATACCAAGCCCCAAAGTGACTGCAAAAGTAAATAACGCCACTTTAATTGTAAAAAGCTTTTTTAATCTATTCAGGCGATATAAGGAGATTGTTTCGTATAAAAAATAAAGACCTATTCCCCATAGAGAAAAATAGGTTGTTTGCACATGTGACGACAAAAGACACATGCCGATAGAAAAAGCGAGAATAATAACATAAGGGGGACGCCTGGTGTCGCATAACCTTTTAACCGCAAACAGCGATAATGGAAGCCAGCTGATTACAAACATTTTACCGTCGTGACCGGGAAAAAAATGCGATATAAATTGTGTATTAAAGGCGAATGCGATAGCCCCTAAAAGGGAGATGTCCTTCCTTAGTTTTAATGCACGGTAAAAAAATAGCCACGCAAATACACCAGCGCAGATTACAGTTATAAGAAATTTGTATCCAAGCGAGCGGGGAACATCAAAAATAAATTGGAAAACAATCAAGGGATAAAAGAAGTCGCCCATAAACGCTTCAAGCGTTGGCATACCAGAAAGCGTAACAGATAAAACACGAGGGAAGGAATGATATTTCCCAAAAAAGTCCGCATAAAAATAGCGCGCATATATTCCACCAAGTGCATCTGATCCGTAAATCATCTTGTTCGATAATAAAAATGGTAAGAAAAACAGTAGGGCAATCGACACGATTATCAATAAAGCTGTCTTTTCAGTTAGCTCCATTTTTTTATCCGGAGTGCATTCAGCAATAGCTTTACTATTGTTCTTTTTCATTTTGTCTTAAAACCCCCTTGAGTCCGCTCATAAGGTAAACAATGCCCCCTGTCAGGCTTAGAGAATATATGATCACATAAGTGATTAGCGCTGCTGCAAGAACTAACTCATAATTGGCACCCCAGCGAGAAAGCAGAAGGAGCATAACTCCCTCACGAGCACCAATGCCATTAATAGAGATAGGAAGCAATAATACAGCATAAACAATTGGACTAACTATAAAAAAAACAGGCAACGGTATATTTGCTCCCACAGCCTTATAGGAAAAATATCCTGCTAACATCGTAAAAAAGTGGATTATCGCCGCATAAAGAAGAGTTTGCGCAAAAAGTACCGGCCTCTTTCTGTACGCATATATTAACTCGCGGAACGCTTTTGCTTTAAGGAAGATCCTGCTCGAAGAAAGTCTTGGAAATCTGCCAAAAATAAAACGGGAAGTCTTTTTACTGAACATGATGACAGTAGCAATGACTATAGCTATAAGTACTGCGTAAACCTCGTTTGCATACAATTGCTCGACAATCAATGAAGGTTTAATAAGCAATACGGCTATCATGAAAAAAAGCAAAACAATCATCCCTGAAAGCCTTGCAAACGAAACCGAAGCATAAGCGTAGCCTTTGTTTATCTCTTTTGACAAAAGAAAACCTTTTATAACATCAACGCTTACGGATGACGGCAGAAAGCTCTGAAAGAATATGCTGACAAAATGGAATTGTAAAAGCTTTTTGAAACCTATGCCTTCAGTTTTGAGAAGCGCCCTCCAGCGGATGACCTGAAACAGGTTTATAAGAAGAATACTGAATAGAACTCCGATGCAAGGTAAGCTGTCCGCCGTAGCAAGAGCCTGAAACATCGACCGCAAGTCTGCTTTATGAAGAAGCCACCCCAATAAGGAAATGGAGACAACGATCTTTAATGCTCTTGACAGATAGCCAGCCATCAATCAAGCGTCTGGTTAGCCTCTGTTTTTTTGTCAAAGATGTGAATTGCGTCCATGTTAAAACTGAGGTTGATCTTTTCGCCGATTTCTGCCTTACAGTGGGCATCCTCTTTGATAGTAATTTTTTGTCCGGCAACCGAGAAGTATATCAATATTTCGTTGCCGAGTCTTTCAATAACTTCTACTGTTCCATAGGCTGGTGAATCTGATATGCCCTGTTTTGAGTATTTGGCATCGGAAACATGTTCCGGACGAACACCAAAGAACACTTCCTGATTAACAAGATGACGAACCTTTTTTCTGATGCGCTCTGGAAGCGGAATTTTGAAATTACCAAAAGAAAAATTCATAGCTTCTTCGCTTCCCTCAAGATTGCCAAGAATAAAATTCATAGGCGGAGAGCCTATAAAACTACCTACGAATTTGTTTACGGGATAATCGTAAAGAACAAGCGGAGAAGCACACTGTTGAATTAAACCGTCTTTCATGATTACGATTCTATCTCCAAGGGTCATGGCTTCAACCTGATCGTGAGTTACATAAACCATTGTTGCCTGAAGCCTGTTGTGCAACCTGTTGAGCTCTGCACGCATTTCTACCCGAAGTTTAGCGTCAAGATTGGAAAGTGGCTCGTCAAATAGGTACACCTTTGCATGGCGAACAATTGCCCTTCCAACCGCAACTCTCTGCATCTGACCGCCGGAAAGCTCCTTTGGGCGTCGCGCAAGGTATTGTCTGATATTGAGGATATCTGAAGCTTCTTTAACTCTTCTGTCAATTTCTTCCTTAGGATACTTTCGTAATTTAAGGCCAAAAGCCATGTTGTTGTAAACATCCATGTGAGGATACAGCGCATAGTTCTGAAAAACCATTGCGATATCCCTGTCTTTTGGAGGAACATCGTTTATTACGGTGTTGTCTATCCAAATTTCACCCTTTGATACGGATTCGAGACCGGCAATCATCCTAAGAGTTGTTGTTTTGCCGCAACCTGACGGCCCAACAAGCACAATAAACTCCTTATCTTTAATTTCAAGATTGAAATCCTTAACGGCTTGTACGCCGCCTTTGAATTCCTTGTAAACATTGCGAAATGAAAGAGTCGCCATCTTTTTATCCTTTCACGGATTATATTTTCCAATATCAGTTGGATCCGAATGAGGTAAACACACTCAAGATAGCTTCCGTTGGGGGGGTATTGCAATACCGCTCCCCAAGGTATTCAACAATAAAAACTTCTTGCAATCGCATTAGGATATTCACTATCTTAAAAAAGGTATGGAGTACCTCGTGCAATTATCGCTAATTATTGAATTATTTCACATTTCGCATCTTAAGGCGGAGGGGTAATTCTTTACTTCAAAGAGGTAAAAAAGTGTAAACGGAGCCCCTTCCCCTTAAAAGGAAGGGGTTTTTTGTTTTGGTTGATTTATAAATGGAGGGAAGATTAAATGCTGAGTGATAATGTAAAAAAGGGAGCCGAAAGAGCGCCCCACAGGTCGCTATTGAGGGCCTGCGGAATAAAATCAGCAGATTTCAAAAAGCCATTCATAGCAATAGCTAATTCCTACACCGATATTGTACCTGGTCACATTCATCTTAACAGAGTCGGTGAAATTGTTAAAAGGGCTGTTATAAAAGCTGGCGGTGTACCATTTGTATTTAACACTATAGCTGTGTGCGATGGCATAGCTATGGGACATGCCGGAATGCGCTACTCTCTCCAGAGCAGAGAAAATATTGCTGACGCTGTTGAAACCATGTTGCGGGCTCACTCTTTTGATGGGTTGATATGCATACCTAACTGTGATAAGGTTACACCAGGAATGCTTATGGCCTCAGTTAGGGTTAATATCCCGACAATATTTGTTTCTGGTGGCCCAATGAAGGCTGGTAAACTACCTAATGGCAGTGCTGCTGATCTTATAACTGTATTTGAGGGAGTTGGTGCGCTTAAAGAGAAAAAAATAACCGAAGCCGAACTTAAATCCATTGAAGAGCATAGCTGTCCCGGTTGTGGAAGCTGCTCTGGTATGTTTACGGCTAATTCAATGAATTGTCTTTGTGAGGCCATTGGCCTTGCCCTGCCGGGTAATGGCACTGTACTCGCCAGCGATAAAACACGCGACACACTTTATAAAAAAGCAGCCGAGCGAATAATTAGCATGGTTAGGTCGGGATTAAGACCCCGCGATATAGTAACACAGGAGTCTCTCGATAACGCAATGATTCTTGACATGGCTATGGGGGGTTCCACCAACACGGTTCTGCATACACTTGCGCTTGCTTACGAGGCCGGCGTTAAATATGACATAAACAGAATAAATGCTCTTGCCAAGCGGACACCCAATATATGTAAAGTCTCTCCATCGAGTGTTTATCACATGGAAGATGTAGGACGGGCGGGAGGCATCTCTGCTATTCTAAGGGAAATATCAACTATAAAGGGGCTGCTAAGCGAAAAATGCATTACAGTTACAGGGAAAACCATCGGAGAAAATATTAAGCATGCTCGAATAAAAGATAAAAAGGTAATTCACCCAACAAAGGAAGCGTATAGTTCCGTAGGCGGACTAGCTATACTAAAAGGGAACATTGCACCTAAAGGCGGCGTTGTGAAATGGGCAGGTGTCTCGCCTAACATGCTAAAATTCGAAGGTCCGGCAGTTATTTTTGAAAGTCAGGAAGAGGCATGCGCAGGAATTCTTTCGGGCAAAGTTAAGGCAGGTGTCGTTGTTGTTATAAGATATGAAGGACCTAAAGGTGGTCCAGGGATGCAGGAGATGCTCTCTCCCACTTCATATATTATGGGGCGTGGTTTGGGTGAGAGTGTTGCGCTTATTACAGATGGCCGCTTTTCGGGCGGAACAAGGGGGGCATGTATAGGACATATCAGTCCAGAAGCTGCAGAAGGAGGTCCGATAGCGCTCATAAAGAATGGTGATATTATAAAAATTGATATTCCAAACGGAAAAATCGACATTGTAATTACAGATGCTGAATTGAAGAATAGAGCGAAGAGGTGGAAGCCACGGAAAGCACGAGTATCAACAGGAGCTCTTGGAAAATATGCCTTGCTTGCTTCATCAGCCGATGAAGGGGCAGTATGCAAGTGGAACAACAAGGAGTAGAACCATTATGACTGGTGGAGAAGCTTTAATAGAATCATTGAAAAAGGAAGGGGTTGATGTCCTTTTTGGTTATCCGGGTGGGGTTGTAATCCCAATATTCGATGTTCTTTACAAAACCAAAGGGATAGAACTTATACTTACCAGACATGAACAGGGAGCGGTTCATGCTGCGGAAGGGTATGCCCGTTCAAGCGGTAAAGTAGGAGTTGCTCTCGTGACAAGCGGCCCTGGAGCTACAAATACGATAACTGGTATAGCGGATGCCAAGCTTGATTCTGTGCCGCTTGTGGTAATAAGTGGGCAAGTAAGAAGTGCGACAATTGGCACAGATGCCTTTCAGGAGGCTGATGTTCTTGGCATAACGCGGTCAATATGTAAGCATAACTATTTGATTCGTGATGTCAGGGATGTTCCGCGAGTTGTGAAGGAGGCTTTTCATATTGCCCGAACGGGGAGGCCTGGTCCCGTATCAATCGATATCCCCGTTGATATATCAAATGCTACACTGAACACTTTTGTCTATCCTGATTCTGTTGACCTGCCAGGATACAAACCTACTATCAAGGGAAATCCGCGACAGATAGAAAAGTTAGCAGAAGCCATTGCGCATGCGAAAAGACCTCTTTTGTATGTAGGCGGTGGGATAGTTAGCTCAAACGCCTCCGTTGAATTACAACGGGTAATTGAAAAGGGGAATATTCCGACAGTTATAACGCTCATGGGGCTTGGTGTAGTACCTTCAGACCACCACCTTAATCTTGGTATGCCAGGAATGCATGGAACAGTGGCAGCAAACTATTCCATAATGCATTCTGACCTTCTAATAGCTGTCGGTGTTCGTTTTGACGATAGGGTTACTGGAAACTTGCAAACATTTGCGAAGCACGCAAAAATTGCCCACATAGACATCGATCCGGCAGAGATTGGAAAAAATATGTCTGTTCACATACCAATTGTGGGTGACGCCAAACTTGTTCTATCCGAACTGTTTAATGCTATGGAAAAACGGGAGCGGAACGACTGGAATGCCAAGATTGATGGATGGAGAGAGGAGTATCCGCTACGCTTTAAACAGGAGATGGATAGTGAAATTCATCCGCAGTTTGTAATAGAGCAAGCTAGTAGTTTTGCGCCAGATGATGCCATTGTAACCACTGAGGTTGGGCAGCATCAAATGTTCACTGCTCTGTATTATAGGCATAGGCGGCCAAGATCTTTTATAAGTTCGGGTGGACTGGGGACGATGGGTTTTGGTTTTCCTGCTGCAATGGGTGCTGCTGTTGCTAATCCGGATAAACTTGTAATGGTTATTGCCGGCGATGGAAGTTTACAAATGAATATGCAGGAATTAACAACATGTGCTCTTAATGACATAGGTGTAAAAATCATCCTGTTGAATAATGAATATTTGGGCATGGTCAGGCAGTGGCAGGAGTTTTTCTGGAACAAGAATTACTCCAAAACATGTCTGAAGCAGGATAAGAATTGTCCTCGGGAATGTCATGGACCAGGAAAACATTGCCGCAAATTATATCTTCCCGATTTTGTAAAACTTGCCGAAGCTTGTGGAGTTTATGCTATGCGCACCGACAAGGCAGCCGAAGTTGATGATATGCTTAAAAAAGGTTTTGCAAGGAAAGGGCCTGTTTTAATGGAATTTATGATAAAAAAGACAGAGAATGTTTATCCGATGGTTCCAGCCGGCAAATCAATAGACGACATATTAACAGGGGAACAAAGTAATGGCTGAGACAAAAGAATATCACACCATAATAGTTTCCGTACTTAACAGGGTGGGGGTTGTTGCCCGCGTTACCGGCCTTTTTTCGGCACGAGGATACAATATTGAGAGTATAATAGCGGCCCCAACCGAGACCAAGGATGTGTATAAGATTCATATTGGGCTTTTTGCCACTGAGAGGGAGGTTGAACAGATAGTTAAGCAGCTAAATAAGCTGATAGACACCCTCAAGGTGGCAGATATATCGCACAAAAACCATTATATTGTCAGGGAATTTGCACTCATGAGAATAACTTCGCCGAAAGATAGATCTGAACTTCTTGAATTGATCAATGTGTTCAGGGCGAAAACGGTAGATGTTACTGAGGACCATATTACGGTTGATATGTCTGGACCAGGAAAAAAGGTTGATCGCTTTATAGAGCTTGTTAAACCTTTTGGTATTCAGGAACTTGTCAGATCCGGTAAAGTGGCAATTACAGAAAATGAAAGCGAAAAGTAGAATAAAATAAAACCAGAAGGAGTCTAAAAATGGCTATCATCGATTTCGGCGGCGTTCGTGAAAAGGTTGTAACTCGCAAGGAATTTTCTCTTGAAAAAGCAAGAAAGGTACTAAAAAATGAAGTTGTAGCAGTTATTGGTTACGGCGTCCAGGGACCCGCCCAGGCACTCAATATGAAAGATAATGGTATTAATGTAATAGTAGGCCAGTCCAAGGCATTCAAGAGAGATTGGGACAGAGCCGTTGCTGATGGATGGAAGCCAGGCAAAACTCTTTTCGATCTTGATGAAGCTCTCCAAAAAGGAACAATAATCCAGTTGCTCGTTTCCGATGCGGCTCAGATGAAGGTATGGCCAACTGTGAAAAAACATCTTACAAAAGGGAAGGCTCTTTATTTTTCTCATGGTTTTTCCATAACATATAGAAAAACAACCGGTGTGGTTCCTCCTCAGGATGTAGATGTTCTTTTAGTTGCGCCAAAGGGTTCCGGCACATCCGTAAGAAGGAATTTTTTATCGGGGGCTGGCATCAACTCAAGCTATGGAGTTTTTCAGGACGCGACGGGAAGGGCAGAAGAACGCTGCATTGCTCTTGGAGTAGCAATCGGAAGCGGCTACCTTTTTCCTACAACATTTGAACATGAAACGAATAGCGATCTTACAGGCGAGCGGGGTGTTCTTATGGGCGCTCTTGCCGGCGTTATGGAAGCGCAATACGATGTCCTGAGAGCTAACGGTCATTCGCCATCAGAGGCATTCAATGAAACGGTTGAGGAGCTTACTCAGAGCCTTATCCGTCTTGTAGATGAAAATGGAATGGACTGGATGTTCTCTAATTGTTCAGCTACCGCCCAGCGAGGTGCAATTGACTGGAAGCCAAAATTCAAGGCTGCGACACTGCCGGTATTCAAAACGCTCTACAAATCGGTAAAGACAGGCGCTGAGGCAAAAAGGGTAATAAAGATCTGTGGCGCGCCTAACTATCAAAAACGACTTGACTCTGAGCTTGCCGAAATCAGAAATTCCGAAATGTGGCGTACCGGCGTGGCTGTTCGCGCTCTTCGTCCTTCTGGGAAAACAGGCGGATCAAAAACCAAAGCAGCTGCCGGTACTGGCGGACGTAGGGGCAACTAACGGTTTATTTGTGGAGTTGATAAAATGGGTAAAACAATAACGGAAAAAATATTTGATGCTCACAAGGTTGATGAGCCTTTTGAGGGAACAACCGTACTTCGCCTTGATGCTGTATTCTGTCATGAGATCACCACGCCGATTGCGATAAACGATCTTGTTGCAAGAAAAAAGGATAGGGTTTTTGATAAAAACAGAATAAAGGCAGTAATTGACCATGTGACACCAGCTAAGGATAGCAAGACGGCTGAACAGGGAAAAATAATGCGCGAATGGGCAAAAAGGCATGATGTCAAGGATTTTTTTGATATCGGCCAGAATGGTGTGTGTCATGCTCTTTTTCCCGAGAAAGGCTTTGTGCAGCCTGGCTATACTGTAATTATGGGCGACTCCCACACATGTACGCATGGCGCTTTCGGGGCATTTGCTGCAGGTGTGGGAACAACTGACCTTGAAGTTGGGATACTTAAAGGTGTATGCGCTTTCCGTTCACCCAAAACCATACGGATTTATATCGATGGAACTATGCCAAAAGGTGTTTATGCCAAGGATGTGATACTTGAGATTATCCGCGTGCTTACGGTTAATGGCGCTACCGATAAAGTGATAGAATTCCACGGACCGGTTATCGACTCTTTTTCAATGGAATCAAGAATGACTCTTTGCAATATGGCGATTGAGGCTGGTGGTACCAGCGGCGTTTGTATGCCGGACAAGGTCACAGCCAAATATCTTTGGCCATTTATCAAGAAGAGATATAAAAACATTAGTGCCGCAGTAAAAGATTTTCGTAAATGGCACTCTGATCCGGACTGCACTTACGACAAGACTATTAAAGTCAATGTCAGCAAGCTTGCGCCGAAGGTTACTGTTGGAAATAAACCCGATCAGGTAAAGAGTGTATCCGAAGTTTCGGGAACAAAAATCAACCAGATTTATATCGGTTCATGCACAAACGGCAGAATTGAAGACCTGCGAATCGCTGCAAAGATTCTTAAAGGCAAGAAGATCAATTCTGAAGTCCGCGGAATACTGTCTCCTGCAACTCCAGATGTTTATAAGCAGGCTTTAAAGGAGGGGATTATACAAACCTTTATAGATAGTGGGTTTTGTGTCACAAATCCTACATGCGGTGCCTGCCTTGGAATGAGTAATGGTGTTTTGGCAAATGGTGAGGTTTGTGCAAGCACCACCAACAGAAATTTTAATGGACGAATGGGTAAAGGTGGTATGGTACATCTGATGAGCCCGGCTACGGCAGCAGCAAGCGCAATCAAGGGGGCAATCGCCGACCCAAGAAAGTATATGAGGTAACAAATGAGTGCGTCAAGAATAAACTGTCTAATGCAAGTTGAACAATTCAACCCGAT
>CAZPWS010000012.1:41514-70696 GCA_964590225.1 uncultured Fibrobacterota bacterium | reverse complement strand
TACAGTTGATTAGCAAGTGTTTTATGAAAAATCAACTAATTTTTAGAGATTCCCTATGATATCTTAGCTTCAAAAAGGAGATGAAATGGCCTCCTGGTTTGAGCTAACAAGTCTAACAAAAAATAGAGATTTTGCGGTTACAGAAGTTGAGCTTTCCGACACCAAAATCAAAATAAGTGGCCATTTCGAACTTCCCCACCTCGCCCGTTTATCTGATGAAGATCAAATTTTTGTAGCCCACTTCATTAAAACGCATGGCTCAATCAAAGAGATGGAACAGGCTTTTGGAGTCAGTTATCCAACAATAAAGAACAGGCTTAATAAAATATCAGAAAAGCTAGCGCTTGTAGCTCCTGTAAAAACGGGCTCAAATAGCACCGTTCTTGACAAGCTCGAAAAGGGGGAGCTATCTGTTTATGAGGCCATTGAAAGATTAAAACAATGATGCGACCACCATTTTTTTGCATTATAAAATTCACAAGTCGAAGTGGTTTTCCAGTCAGGATAATTCTCCCACTGCTTCTGTTCTGGCTGCTCCTGCTACCAATCGCTGTCCTTAAATTAGTCATATTCCTGCTGGCAGACTTTTTCCTTTACATACTCAGGCGGAATTTCAGGCTTATGCCACTCTTTAGCGCATTTTATGGGCTTCTATGCTCTCTCAATGGACTAAAGATCAATGTTGCTAAAAAGCGGAAATGTGGCGCAATTGAAATAAGCATTCAGTAAAAGGGCATTATCATGAACGATAGAAATAGAATTTTAAAAATGGTTGCCGAAGGTAAAATTACTGTCGAAGAAGCCGATGCGCTCCTAACGGCTTTGCTTGGAGAGGGAGAGATAAAGCGTTCTAATACTTGTAACCAATCTAATGTGACCCCAAAATACCTTTTTGTTAAAGTGACGGGCGAAGATAATGTTGACATAAGAATACCCGTCGGGCTATTGCGTGCTGGCATGAAATTCACTACGCTTATTCCGCCACATGCTGCCGACCACATAAATAGAGCAATAAAAGAGCATGGAATGTCGTTTGATATTTCCGGAATCAAGCCGGAACATGTTGAAGAGCTTCTCCGTCACTTGAGCGATATGGAAATAAATGTGAAGGCCCGCAATGGCGACAATGTGCGGGTTTTCTGCGGCGAATAAATTTAAAAGGAGGGTTTTGCCATGAAAGAGATTGCGCTCCAGTACATAAATATGCTGTTCGGGATGTTCCAGTACGATATCAGCATTCTTTCCCAAAAATGGCTGATTTTTACAATTGTACCCGCCGTCTTCTATCTTGTTTTCTTTTTTATCAAGTGGGCAGTCTTAACAACTCCCATTTGGTTGCCATTTGCAATTATATTCTCGGCGGGACGGAGTATTTGTAAGAAATAAAGGAGAAACTACTTATATGAACATTATTGAAATTCGTGGACTAAAGAAAGATTATTCTTTGGGCAACACAACGGTAAATGCCGTTCGTGGTGTTGATCTCGACATTGAGAAGGGTAGCCTACAGTGCATAATAGGCCCTTCTGGCAGCGGAAAAACTACCCTGCTGAATGTTATAGGCTGTATTGATTTCGCAACAGAAGGAAGCGTAAAGGTGGCTGGCGAAGAAATAACCAAGATGAACGATAAAAAAATTACGGATCTTAGATTGCATAAAATCGGTTTTATCTTCCAGACATTTAACCTGATTCCAGTGCTCGATGCACGCGAAAATGTTGAATTTCCTCTTTTACTTATGAAAAAATTATCAGCGGCCGAAGTACACCAGCGGGCGGACAAACTAATAGAAGCAGTCGGACTCTCTGAATATGCACACCACAGGCCGGCTGAACTTTCTGGCGGACAGCGGCAGAGGGTTGCTATCGCGAGAGCACTTGTTACAAATCCCGATATTGTTCTTGCCGACGAACCGACTGCAAATCTCGACTCCGTAACAGGAGCCCAAATACTTGATCTTATGCGCCTAATGAACGAAAAGGAAAAAACCACCATTATATTTTCTTCACACGACCCGAATGTTCTTAAATACACAAAAAATGTGGTTAAAATCCGCGATGGTCTTATTGTAAAGGATTAAGCCGAATGAAACTAATTATTACAATTGCCTGGCGAAATATTTTTAGACACAAAGGAAAAAGTCTTGTTATAGGAAGCATACTTTTCCTTGGCGCACTGCTTATGACTATCGGTAACGGTGTTACGAGCGGAATGGATAAAGGGCTCGAAAAGACCATCATCGAAAGCTTCTCCGGCGATATTGTCATTGTATCAGATAAACAAGAGAGCGATAATGTTTTCCTGAGCATGATGGGTAAAGCCGTTGAACCGCTATACAATTATAAGGAAATCAGGAGCGCTCTCGATGGACAGGATGACATTGCTGCTGTTTTGCCTATGGGCAAAAATGCGGCTATGGCGTTAAACGACAAGGAAGGCAACCCTGGCTTCGCTTTTCTTCTTGGTGTTGATTATAAACAATTTGGGGAATTTTTCCCCGATAACTTTAAATACATAGAAGGTAAACCTGTCGTAGATAATGAAAGAGTTGTGCTTGTCCCTTCAAAAATGCGGGAGGATTTCCACGGGTTTAGCAATATTTGGCTCACAGCAGAGGGCGACTCACTTCACAAGGCTAACTTAAGCGAAGAGGCAAAAAAGGACTCCTCCACACTTATACTTCAGGATTATGCCATTTTCATGGGCATGAACGACAACAACTCGACAACGGATGTGAGGCTTCCTGTCAGGGGAATTGTAAAATACAGAGCACTAAATCACATACTTGGCCATTTTATAATAATGGATATCGAATCATATCGTGAATGCCTCGGTTATTTCTCGGCACAGGACATAGTTGAAGTAGCAAGTGATAAAAAAGAAATACTCGAAAATGAAAATCTTGACGATCTGTTTGAGTCAGGTGATATGTTTGTCAAAAACAGCAGTAGAGCTACCAATAACCTCTCTGCTGGTGATTTGAAGGTAGAAACAAAAACAACAAGCGAAAAGACCGATCTGGATGCAGGCGCATTCAATATGGTACTTGTAATGTTAAACGACCACTCTTCAATCGATAAAAAAGTTAACGAGCTGAATGATCTTTTTAAGAGTAAAAACATTGCTGCACGAGCTGTTACATGGAAAAAGGCGATGGGTATGATTGGAAGCATGGCCGCACTTATAAAGAGCGCTCTCTTTGTATTTGTTATGATGCTTTTTGTTGTGGCCATAATTATCATCGTTAATACACTCTCTATGGCCGCCATTGAACGAACAACTGAGATTGGCATGATGCGTGCTATTGGTGCTCATAAAAGTTTTATTTCAAAAATGTTTATAGCCGAAACCGCTGCTCTCTCGGCAGTTTTTGGAGGGTGCGGTATTGTCGCCGGAATATTTGCTGTTCGTATTCTCGCGCTCTTCAAGTTTACATCCGACAACGATATGGTTCAGCTCTTTTTTGGAGGCGATTCATTCCATCCATTGCTTACCGGAGGTGATATTTTTCTTGCTGTTTTCCAGCTTATACTCGTAACGCTTATTGCCGTTGTATATCCGGTAAGGTTAGCTCGAGGAATCACTCCTCTTGATGCAATATCACGGGATTAATTTTTTAGTGGAGTAAACACAATGAATGTTATAGCACGAATAAGTTTTCGAAATCTCGTTCGTCAGAAGCGGCGAAATCTTCTTTTGGGGAGTGCAATTGCCATTGGCATGATGATTCTTGTAATGGCTAACTCTTTTGCGCATGGGATATCCGATACGCTTTTTAACCGTATCGTAGTATTTGTCGCTGGCCATGTGAGTATTAATTTCTCAAAAAATGGCGACCTATATACGGCAGTATTTCATGACGGCGAACGGATAAAAAAGATTGTTGCCGAAGTGGCTCCCGAAGCGACAAGCGTACAGGAAGCAATTGGTGTTTTTGCCCGCGTGGTTGGCAATGGAAAATCAGATAACTTGATACTTGTAGGAGTGGATTTCGATGCCAAAATCTCGGCAGAGGAGCTTAAGGCAACTGAAGATAATTTCAAAATGGTTGATGGAAAATTCGATGATTTACGCAAAGAAGATATTGAAAATCCCTGTATTATTGCTTCAGGAAAAGCCAAGACGCTCAATGTCAAAATGGGCGATATTATTAGAGCGAGATACCGCGATATCAATGGAGCTAATCAGTCCGCCCGTTTTACCATCGTTGGAGTTTTTAAGCCAGCAAACTCTTTTATGGAAGCCCCGCTATTTATACCCTCCAAAAAGCTTAAGCCTTTACTTGGCTACAAGGATCATGATATAGCAGCACTGTATATAAACCTGAAAAATCCTAAAAAGGACGCCGTTCGCATTGCGGACTCTATTCATGCAAGACTCGCTTCCGGTCTTGCTGTTGCAGCAGGGCAATTGATTAAAGGCAACAAGGCGGTTTCGGCATTATCAATCGCATTTACAAGCGACTCTGCTTCACGAAAAGCATTGAGCGATTCTATAAAGTTAGCACAGGGCAATAGTGCGACTGCATTTAGCAAAGATGGCACACTGATTGGTGAAGTGATTTCAATGGAACTTGGAGTAGCCATTGGTGACACCTGTCAATTTTCCTACGCCGGAAGAGATGGGGTTACAAAGGAAAGTTTCAGAGTACCTGTTACGGGAATAATTGCAAAGGAGCAATCATTTGATAGAACTATCTTGGTAAATGACCGATTATTTTTCCGTTCGTACTATAACACTTTACCTATGCCTCTAAGCGACAGTACTCTTCTCCCCTCTTCTAAGGCACCATATTACAATTTGCTATGCAGTGAGTGGACTCTTTTAAAACGGACACGAAATTCTGAAGAATACCAGAAACAGTTTAAAGAAATCGGCAAAAAAAGGCTTCGGTCAATCGTTGTTGCGGTAGCATCGATGTATGAAGTAGCGAGCGCAGTTATCAAACTTGAGTATGCGCTAAATATTATTACACTTGCTTGCGTGCTGATACTTTTTATGATTATTCTTGTTGGCGTTGTAAATACACTGCGAATGACAATAAGGGAGAGGACACGGGAAATTGGAACTATTCGCGCAATTGGCATGCAGATGAATGATGTTAGAAACAGTTTTATTCTCGAAACGCTTTTTCTTACGCTATTTTCTTGCATCACCGGTATCATTGCTGCTTTTATTGTAATGAAACTATTGTCGCTCATAACTTTTGATATGGGGGCGGATAACCAGCTATCCATGCTGCTAAACAGCGGACATCTGAATTTTGTCACTTCTCCTTTCGCTATTTCAGGGAATCTTATTCTTATTCTTGCTATTGCAGTAGTAACAGCTTACTTCCCTGCCCGTAAAGCAGCCAAGATGTCTGCTGCATCAGCCCTAAGACATTACGAATAAAACTTAACAAGGAATATGTTACTATGAAATTCTTTTCAGCCATCACGCTTGCTCTTGCGATAAGCACATGGGCGCTGCCGTCCGCATCCAGTATTTTGAAGAAAATGGAAGACAACTATAAGATGACAACCGACGCAAGCGCCCGCGTTCAAATGACTCAGCAGAAGACAGGCCAGGGGACTAAGGTTTTTGATATGCTATGGAACCGTCGTGACAAGGACAATGCATTTCTTATTGTCATGACGGGTCCTGAGAGTGAAAAGGGCAACGGTTATTTGCGTATGGGCGATCACTTTTGGATGTATCGCCGCAACACAAGGACATTCCAGCATGTAAGCAGGGATGAGTCGATTGGAGGAACTGACGCTCGCGGTGACGATTTTGAATCGCGAAAGATAACAGAACTTTACGCTCCAACACTTGACACTACTATTAAAGACACCGTGGTTGAAGAAATGCTTGGAAAAATTGAGGTTTACAGATTCGCCGTTAAAGCTATAGTTAATGATGTTGATTACCCAAAGAAAGTTTACTGGGTTAGGAGAGATAATTTTCTACCTATGAAAGAGACTTCATATTCATCTTCAGGTACGCTGATGCAGTCTGCATATTTTTTGAAATACACTGAAATTGATGGGAAGTATATTCCCATAAAACAAGTTTTCAGGGACGAGTTTGAAAAGGGAAATCAGACCATGGTTGAAATATCTAACATTTCAACCAAAAAACTGGATGATGCAATATTTACAAAAGCCTATTTAGAAAATTTGAGCAAGTAAATCGATTCACATTTGTCTTATAAAAGAGGCGCGAGAAACATGAGAAAGCTTATAGTTTTTGCTTGGATTATGTCACTGGTCTTATCAACATTTTCAGAGGATTTTGATGAAGCCGCCCTTTTCAATGACACTGCTGTTGTTACAGGGGACCTGATTGATACCTCTTCGATAGTAGCAAATAAGGAAAAAAACACTGCCTTTTCTGGCGCAGTAATTAGCGCAATTGACATTGACATTCCGTTTAAAAATCCCTCGACCCCATCTTCTTTCCCCAGCATAACCGCTGATATAAGTCTTGATGCGCGCCTTTTGGGAGGTATAAAGGGTTTTCTCAGCGGTGAAGCAGTTTATTTTCCCAATAGCGATTCTGCATCTACCAGTTTCACCATGCCCGAAACCTTTATAGACTTCAACTTTAACAGAAAACTTTATCTGCGTACGGGAAAACAGGTGCTTCAATGGGGACGGGGCTACCTCTGGAATCCTACCGACCTTATCAATGTTGAACGAAAACATTTTATCCAAAAAATTGGCCTTCGTGAAGGGGCATATGGTGTTAAGGCGCACATCCCATTTGGTACAAGGATGAATCTTTACGCTTTTGCCGACTTAAGAAATGCAGATTCGCTTGCAAAAACAGCGCTTTCATTTAAATCGGAATTTACGGTCAAGGCGACTGAAATGGCTTTTGCTGTATGGCATAAGAAGGGTAAAATGCCTGTATTCGGCTACGATATTTCAACCGGCCTAGGGAAAACGGCAATCGCAGGCGAAATTTCACTGTATCGAATGGATAACGAAATGGTTGCAAATATTGACAATGGGGTACTACGGGCTATAAAGGGTAAAGAGGAATGGAGTGAAAAGGCTGCTTTGACACTTACCCGCTCTTTTGATTTTAACGGCATACCTAACAGGGTTACACTTGTGTTGGAGGGTTATTACAATGGAAGCGGATACAATGCCTCTTTCATTAAAGAAGCGGTAAAATGCTCAACTGTTACTCTCTCTCCGGCAATCCCCCCAACGGACGCAATCATGTATGCGCTATCCACGGGTTTGTATCGCCCTAACGAACTATCGAAATATTATGTTGCTTTATTTGGAACATTCAGCCGGTTTATAAATAGCAACTTGTCGTTATCGCTTAACGCAATAGGAAACATTGAACAATCAAGTGTTTATCTAAACTCCACACTTTCCTATGCTGACATAAGAGATTTATCGCTTTCTCTTTCAGTTTCTGGCGGGATTGGACCCAAAAACAGTGAATACACACTCGATATAAGGGATACACCTGTACGCCATTCGCTTTCAACACGACTCTCCGCAACGATATCGTTTTAACCCAACTTATTCAATAGGAGGCGCCAAAGGCGCCGAACTACTTGAATTAGTTGGGATTACCCCGTTTAGAAATGTTTCTAATATAAAGTTTGGGGTTAAAAAACTCTTGCACAATAGTGCAAAAAATACTATACTTTTCCTGTTTCGCCATGCACTATAGTGCAAATAGACCATAAACCAAGGAGCAGTTTGTGAAAAAAGTTAAAGTAGGCGTAGTTGGGTGTGGGACCATTAGTCGCGCTTATTTCACCGGCATGAAACGATTCCCGTTGCTTGAAGTTGTTGCTTGTGCAGACATTGCCACTGCGAGCGCTGAATCCAAGGCAAAAGAGTTCGATATTCCAAAGGTATATGAAGTTGATAATTTAATGAAGGATCCCGAAATTGAAATTGTCGTCAATTTAACAATTCCTGCGGCTCATGCACCAATTAATCTGAAAATTTTAAAAGCAAATAAACATGCCTACACCGAAAAACCATTTGGACTTAATCTAAAAGAGGCGCTACAGGTTATCACCGAGGCTAAAAAAAGAAAGCTCCTTGTAGGTTCCGCACCTGATACTGTTCTTGGAGGTGGCACACAAACAGCAAAGCTGCTTATTAATGATGGTTATATTGGTACCCCTATCTCCGCAACAGCTTTCATGGCCGGCCACGGTCCCGAATCGTGGCATCCCAATCCAGCCTTTTATTATCAAAAAGGGGGCGGCCCACTGCTTGATATGGGGCCATATTATATTTCATCGCTCATTAACCTTCTTGGTCCGGTAAAAAAAGTTTTCGGTAATGCAATAATTGGTAATAAGGACAGACTTATTACAAGTGCTCCATTCTACGGGCAGAAAATAAAAGTTGAAGTTCCAACCCATGTGACCGGTTTACTCGAGTTTGAAAATGGGGCAATTTGCACGCTAATCATGTCGTTTGATGTATGGAAACACTCACTTCCATGCATTGAAATTCACGGCACAAAGGGGAGCCTTCAGGTTCCAGATCCAAATACATTTGGTGGTTCGGTAAAGGTTGCACAAGGCATTGACGGCGGATTTCGTAATAGAGAATTTTCAGAAATAATGTTAAGGTATCCGTATGTAGAAAATATGAGAGGACTCGGGGTTGCTGATATGGCATTCGCAATTCGAAACAGGCGTCCCCATAGAGCAAATGGTGCTATTGCTCTCCACTGTACGGAAATCATGGAAGGATTGATTGCGGCTTCTAAAAGCGGTAAAGCCGTTCAAATGAAGCATAAATGCGGTAAGGTAGCTACAATGCCTTTAGGTAAGGCTTTTGGAGAACTTGACTAATAACTATTAACTAAAAAGGAAGCATATCATGTCAAAAATAGCATTACAATTGTACACACTAAGAGACTTTCTTAAAACTGAAGAAGATATCGCAGCTACACTAAAGAAAGTTGCAGATATCGGATATAGAGCGGTAGAAATTGCTGGAGTTGGGCCAATTGATACTGAAAAATTAAAAAGCATTCTTGACAGTAACGGGCTCGAATGCATATCCATGCATATTGGCATAAATAATCTCGAAAAAGGCCTTGCTGATATATTTTCAAAAATGAAGATTCTTGGAACAAAATCGGCCGCTATCGGGGCGCTACCTGGCGAATTTCGCAGTAAAGAAGGGTATGAAGCATCAATTCCAAAACTCAATGGATGGGCAAAAGCATTTACAAAAGAGGGATTAAGATTAGGATATCACAACCACAAATTTGAATTTGAAAAGCTCTTTGATTCTGTCGCTCTTGATTACTTATTTGCAAATGTACCAGACCTCAGTATGGAACTTGATGTTTTTTGGGCACAATATGGAGGCGTATCACCCGTAGAGTATATAAAAAAATTCAAAGGGCGAATAAATGAGGTTCACTTCAAAGATTTCACAATAAAAAATGATCAGGTCACAATGGCCGAGGTTGGCGAAGGTAATCTGCCCTGGAAATCAATCATGGAGGCATGCGAATTTGCGGGCACGAAACATTGGATTGTTGAACAAGATAACTGCGGAGAGAGGAACCCATTTGAATCAGTAAAAATTTCTCTGGACAATCTTAAATCGTGGGGGGTTGAGTAATATGGCAAAGGTCAGAGTTGGAATAATTGGACTTGGGTTCATTGGGCCAGCTCATATTGAAGGCCTTAGAAGAACAGGTTTGGTTGATATAATTGCTGTGTCAGATCAAAATGAAAAAATCGGCCGAAATATTGCCTCAAAATATGGTATAGAAAATTTCTACCATAATTATCAGGAATTGATCAACAATAAATCTGTCGAAGCAGTACATGTATGTACGCCTAATTATTTGCACTTTGAAATGGTTAAGGCTGCCTTGGTAGGAAAAAAGCATGTTGTTTGCGAAAAGCCCCTTGCAACAAAAAGCAGTGAAGCTGCGGAATTAGTCAGAACGGCTAAATTAATGGGTTTAAAAAATTGCGTTAATTTCAATCTTCGCTATTATCCACTTGTTCAGCAAGTGCGACAAATGGTCAAGAAGGGAGAAATTGGACAATTATTTTCCATTCATGGTTCATACTTACAGGACTGGCTACTGCTTGACACTGATTACAACTGGAGACTTGAGCCCCGTTTTTCTGGCGACTCCCGTGCTGTGGCTGACATCGGCTCGCACTGGATGGATATGATAGAACACATAAGCGGTCTTAAAATTGTCGAAGTAATGGCCGATTTTTCTACGGCACACAAAAAAAGAAAAAAAGCAGTCCATCAGGATAATACAACATTCGCTTCCGACAATCGAGAAGTTGCTCAATATGAAACCTTCGACATATCGACTGAAGATTTTGCTTCTATCCTACTTCGATTCGATAACGGAAGCAAGGGTTCGCTAACAGTTAGTCAAATTTCTGCCGGAAGAAAAAATAGACTTTATTTTGAAATTGACGCTTCGCAAAGCTCGCTTTCATTTGATTCTGAGAATCCAAATGAGCTTTTAATAGGTAGAAGAGGTGGTGCAAATGGGCTTCTTATGCGTGATCCAGCCCTTCTTGACAGCGAAGCCTCATCAAGAACATCATACCCCGGCGGACATGCAGAGGGCTTTCCTGACACGCTTAAACAGCTTTATGCTGATTTCTATGGTGATATACTCGGGATAAATAAATTCCCACACTGCTACGCCTCTTTCGAAGACGGCTTAAGAGAGCTTGTTTTATGCGAAAAAATCGTAGAAAGCAATAAGACTGCTCAATGGGTTAAAGTTTAAGGAGAAAAAATGTCACGAAAAGTAACTCTTTTTACGGGACAATGGGCTGATCTGCCGATTGACTCTCTTTGTAAGAAGGCAAAATTATTTGGTTATGACGGACTTGAGCTTGCATGCTGGGGTGACCACATTGATGTTTTTAAGGGGGCGCATAGTTTGTCCTATTGCGAAGAAAAAAAGGCGCTCCTTCAGCAGAATGGTCTTTCTGTTCACGCTATATCGAACCATCTTGCTGGGCAGCTTGTATGCGATCCCAACAATGATGATCGCTCTGACGCTTTCGCACCAGTATCGCGCCACGGCAGTCCAGAAAAAAAACGGGAGTGGGCAATAGAGTCAATGAAAAATAGTGCTTTAACAGCAAGAAACCTTGGTATTGATACTGTTTGCGGTTTTACTGGTTCGCCTATATGGCACTATCTCTACTCCTTCCCTCCCGTTTCAACCAACACTATTAAAGATGGGTATCGTTTTTTTGCCGAAACATGGAATCCAATACTTGATATTTTCGCCGATTGCGGTGTCCGTTTCGCGCTTGAGGTTCATCCTACGGAAATAGCATTTGATATTTTTACCGCGGAGATGGCGCTTGACGCAATCAAAGGAAGAAAGGAGTTTGGCTTTAATTTCGATCCCTCTCACCTTTTTTGGCAGGGAATTAACCCTGTTGAATTTATTAATACTTTCCCCGATCGCATTTATCATGTTCACATGAAGGATGCAATTGTTACGCTGAATGGACGAGAGGGCATTTTGGGTTCACATCTCGATTTTGGCGATCACAAACGGGGATGGAATTTCCGTTCACTTGGTAGAGGAAAAATAAATTTTGAAGAGATAATACGGGCACTGAACAGAATTGGTTATATAGGACCTCTTTCAGTCGAATGGGAAGATTCAGGAATGGAACGGGAAAAAGGGGCCAAAGAGGCTTGTGCCTATGTTAAACAGATTGATTTTGAGCCATCGGAAAGGGCCTTTGATGCCGCGTTTGCAGAATGACGACAAGGCGAATAGAGATAGCGTAGCGAAGGCTGCAGGGGTTTCTCCATCGACGGTATCGAGGGCGCTTTCTGGTAATCCGCTAATCTCTTTGTCAACAAGGGAGAAAATTGAGGCACTGGCCATGAAAATGGGATATGTGCCTTCAATTATTGGAAAAAGCCATTATTCAGGAAAAAGCTATCAGATAGGAGCTGTTGTTCCTCTTAATAATAGAACAGTCGTAAGTGAATATTTCGGCAGAATGATCTATGGAATGGTATCAACAGCCGAAACAAAGGGATATTCAGTTAGCGTTATTGCTGATACCGGTCTCTCTTCCAACGAACTTGAACAGCGAGTTAAGTCAAGAGCAGTTGACGGTCTTCTAATGCTAAGCACCAAAACTAGCGACAAACGGTTCGCGCAGCTTTATGAACATAAAATTCCCTTTATTCTTATCCATAACTATTTCCCGAATAAACCTTATCTTTTTGCCGAATGCGATTCAAATCCAGGTATGTTGCAAGCCTTTACGCATCTTAAGGAAAAAGGAGTACGAACCATCTCATTTGTTTCCGGCAACAGAGAATACAGAGATACGCTTGACAGAGAAACGATATTTGATAACTTGGTAAAGCAGATGCGTTTTAAATGCATTGAAAAGTTTAATGGTGATTTTTCCCGAACAAGTGGGCTTCGTGTCGCTCGGCAAATAAGAGAAGATTCGGTACCTGACGCGATTATATGCGCAAATGACAGAATGGCATTTGGTCTTATAGAAGGATTAAATACTCGAGGAATCAAAGTGCCTGAGGATGTCATGATTATCGGCTTTGATGACCAGTTTTTATCAACTTTAATATCACCCAAAATAACCACTATAGAAAATCCCTTTGAAGAGATCGCTAAAGCCGCTACAGAGCGATTAATTGATCTAATTGACGGAAAGAGCGTAAAAAGCATCCGTGTTCCCTCACGATTAATTCATCGTGAAAGTGCCTGATTGATAGCCGGAGGTATATTAAAGTTTTTCTCTGAGCACATGACAGAAATAGCCACCAGGATTCTTTCGCAGATAGTCCTGGTGATAATCTTCTGCCTTGTAAAAGGGACCGGCAGGTACAATTTCGGTAACTGCGTTCTTCTTAAATGTGCTCTCTTTGTTGAATCTCTCACGCATTGCTGCCGCCTGCTCAAACTGTGAATCACTTACACAAAAAATCGCCGAGCGGTATTGTGTTCCGATATCGTTATGCTGTCTGTTTTTTACTGTAGGGTCGTGCATCCTGAAAAAGAGTTCGAGAAGTTCCGTGTATGCAACAATTGCTGGATCAAAAATAATTTTTACCGCTTCGGCGTGGCCCGTAACTCCGGAACAGACGCTTTCGTAGTCGGGATTTTTGGTGTTTCCGCCGATATATCCTGATTCAGCATCAATTACACCGGCAACTTTTTCGAATAACTTTTCAACTCCCCAAAAGCAGCCTCCGGCGAATATGGCGGTTTCTGTTTTAGGGTGATCTTTTTCAAATAGATATAAGTAGTGGCCATACCCTGTCGGGACAAGCTTATTGATTGGGATAAAATCAAGAGAAGCGGAGTTTATACAATATCGGAAGCCTGAAGGAGCAGGACCGTCGTTGAACAAATGGCCAAGATGCGATACTGCCTGGCTGCTCTTTACTTCTATGCGATTCATGTCGTGAGAGGTATCGGTGTGAGTAGTAACTGAAGATTGGAGAAGCGTTTTTGTAAAACTGGGCCAACCTGTTCCGGAATTAAATTTATCGATTGAGGAGAAAAGTGGCTCTCCGGACACTATGTCAACATAAAGTCCAGCTTCATGGTTATCCCAATAGGCATTGTTAAACGGAGGCTCGGTACCACAAAGCTGTGTGACATTGTACTGAATTTCGGTAAGTTGGCTTTTTAGATTCTGCTTTGACATGGCTCGATCCTTTTTAACTGTAACCTGCTTTTCGGAGAAACAACCGAAAGCCAAACCAAGTATCAAGTAAAATATAATCTTATGTCTCATTGTTCTACGCTGGCCCACAGGTAAAAGGTATAAGTATTAAATGTTGTATTCAACAGCAATTAGCTATTATGAACACTATCTTTAAGTTTTTTTACTTTTGCTCTCGCCGTACTCCGTAAGTCCATATAGAGTTTATTGTAAAATTGCTTACAGTACCGCATCCGATTCCTATCAGATTAGCGAAAAGATATGGTAATCCAAACACCTCTTTGCATAATGCAAGGACGGTCATATTTACCGCGAGTGAGCTTACAAGAGAGGAGAGGTTATATCGCAACAACCTGTTAAAGAAGCTGCCGCTTCGTCTGTCAAACCATGTGTAATAGTCATTAAGCAAAAAATTAGTTATAATTGAAATCTCAATGGCAATAAAAGAACAGAGATAAAAATACGGCTTCGAGACCTTGACTAAATCAACAAGAAACCATAATACGCCATTGTTGACTAATACACCACTACCACCAACCACGCAAAAGCGGATAAAACGGGAGGACGCTCCCCGCTTGAAGCTTGAAAACATCTCTTTAATAATAAACAGCTGATTGATCATTGAGTTTCTCTTTTGTTTTTGTGGGAACCAAACAAGCAAGATAATTCAAAGGATTGTGAATGGTTTAAGCCTGCCGGTGAATTATGCAAACTCCAAGCAAAACGGGCGTCACAAAAACTGTTTTGTATTGGCGTAAACAGAATATCGCTTCTAACATACCAATCCTGCGCGTACAATCTGTCGCCAAAGGTTAGCGTGTGGGCACTTCCTTTATATGCCTCTACAAGGACACCAAATTTCCCTACAATAGCAGTAGCTTCGCATGCAAACCCAGAGGGGATATTCCACGGCTCTAACCCCCGTGTCCGAACTCCAGACACATCGGTACCGATGCCAATGCACATAGAGTCAATAAAGCCCCCGCCCCTTTTTGCTGCTCCAACAATAGCATGAAAACCATATTCATCACGAAGCGGATCCTGCGGCATGATGTTGCGCCCAGCAAAATGCCAGTAGTGGAAATCGTGCTTAATATAAAGCTGTAACGCTTGCAGAGGCATAATTATACAACCATTTTGCCTCAAAGAAAACTGCTCATATTTCACTGTTGTCTGCCTGCTGAGCCAGTCGATAACAAATTGTTGCTCTATAGTTTTATGCGAGAAGGTAATTGCAACCCCTTCTATATTTGGTCTGTAATAACGAATCGAGTCGTCAAGAACAAGTCTTGGTGGTGCCATTAAGAGGCTTCTCGGAAGCAAACCAAAGTGAAAACTAAAAAGTTCGCCACAGTACTTATAGTATATCGACGGGAACAATACATCTTTGTCTATTGTACTACCAAATTCGTGCAAAAGAGAGACTCCTGCATTAATCCCGTTAATATTACTCTTGTCGGACAAAGAACCATTTGCCGATAGATAGCCCAAAAACATCGTCTCTGATTTTTTAGGCAGGTTAGCAAACTCACGGTTCTCAAGGATGCCATAATATGAAGCATTCCATGCAGGTATTATACCGGCCAAAATATTTAATACAAAAAAAGACATGAAAACAGTGGCTTTTATTATTGTCGTCATTCTATTCGTGTCTTTTTAAATAGCGTTTCGCGACTTATTCTACCTGTGTATATAGTATATGCCTCTTCGGTTTTATACTTTTTTATTGCTATGGTGTCAACAGCAATAAGGGAGTCAATATTGTCCTGTATGCACTGCGACAAATTGTCTGGAAGTCCTGGATTAACAAAAAGAAGAGGAATTTCTTGATCAGTTTCTGGCAGTGAAAGCAGAGAATAGTGGTTCAACCTTGAGCATAGATTAAGAGCGCGGGTGCGTGGCTGCCCTGGAACATGAAATGCCATTATCGCAGCAAGCTGATAGCGGTTTGCCGAAAGCATTCTTTTACCAGTGGGATCTATCCTTTTTCTAACATCGCCAACCCTCTTCCCAAACTCCTCCCAGCCACGCATTTGTGCCGTAGTATCCCTATTAGGTTTTAGAGGTACAAAAGGGCAAATTATATGAACATAAACAACAAAAGTTAAAACTAAACTGATAACTACTGCGATTATAGTGATTCTTCGCGCCCACACCTGTTCTGCTGTTAACGCCTCCCACCAGATCAGCAACAGCAGGGTTCCTGCGAGATATGCCGGAGCAGCCCAATTGGCCTCAACCTTTTTCGATATACTGGAATATGTGAAAAACAGTACGGGCACAATAAAAAACGAGAGAAGAAAAAGCATGCGAGAAGTATTTCGCTGTTTTACAACTGTTATAATCGCAATATAAACCATCATGAACCAGAGGATGGGGCTTAAAAGTCCGGTCTGTCCCCCAATATACTCCCAGAAATATTTGAAACCAGGCCAGCTTTGTGAACCAAGCCCATGTTCTATCTGGAACAGATATGAAACATAACCGTGCGATGCATTCCACAATATATTAGGTAAGAAAACGAGAAAAGCTATGAGGAGAGAGAGATATGGATATGGAGTAGTAAAAAACTTCCTTGCAGCGCGATCAAAAAGCATGAAGAGAAACAGAGAGCCAATAAAAAGTATAAAAATATATTTGGACAATAAACCTAAACCGCATATTACTCCCAATATCAACCATGCAATTTTCGACTTCTTAAAAAAAACAATATATCCCACATACAAACCAGCTGACCAAAAAAGCATCTGGGGGGCATCCGGCGTTAATAGCAGTAACACAACACCAAACAGGAGCGTGCCATTAAGCACTGCGAGCGCAAGATAAAAAGAGGAGGTTTTCCGACAATACTCCTTGGCCAGAAGCAGCATGAATACTGTTACACCCAAGTTGGCAAGTAATGGAACAAGCTTGACAGTTATAACTGTCCCTCCGGTGAAAAGTGCAAAAAAGCGCGCAATAAGCGCAACCATGGGTGGATGGTCAAAAAAGCCAGTCGATAAAAACCTTGTCCAATCCCAGTAATATGCCTCATCCGGCACAAGAGAGATATTGAAAGAGTAAAAAGCCCTCGCTACCGTTATCAACGCAACAATAATCCAGACTTTAACAGGAATTTTCACAGCTCAAGTTCCATTTGTGCTCCAACACCCTTTTCATCGCCAAAATAGTACTGTCCCTGATGCGGTTTATTAAAAAAGACCAAGGCAATATTGGGTTTTCTTCTTTCTCTTCCATGAAATCGCAATCCCACAGATAAAGTTCCTCCAATACGAGTTGCCGATTCAAACGATATCGCCTCACCATCTGCACGACAATAGAGACCCAAATTATTCAACATTGGATATTCATATAAAGATGATATTTCCAGCCTGAACGACATAGGGTCATCTGCAATATCATGATAATACCAGCCACCTCCCACCATGCATTCCAATGACTTGTGAACCTTTCTTGATAGTGTAATAAACAGCATCTCGTTGCTTACCTTTTTCCTCTCGGTCTTTATGTCAACAATTGCTCCATCAGAAAGATGGGCAGATATATGATAGAGTGGATATAAGCGCAATGTTGTATTTTCATTACAGCAAGTAGCCAGATAAAATGGTAGTATTACAAAAAAATTATCAACATGAAAAGATGAATTCTTTGGGAAAAGATACATGTGGACAAGTGGTGCAATGCCAAAACTCAACTCTCTTATGTTTGTACCAATAACACTAAAGAAAGGAAGATCAAATCCAGTTCGAAGTGTTGTAAGAAGCGCTCCGCTTTTATGCGCCTCGTCGGAATAGTTTCCGACAAAAATTGAACTATTAAATCTACTTGAAGGGAGCGAGAAATTTTCATCTGCCCCCTTGAGCATAGTCAATGAGAGCGAAAAAGAAGGGGTGACAATAATGAGAAGCGCACTAATGAAAAAAAACATGATCGTTTTCATCTTAAGCCGTCCATATTGATTCTACCTATAACAACTCCACTTAACTTATTTGACTTTTGAAGATATTCGCCAAGCGTTACTCTTGACAATTCAACACGCCCACTTTTTGATGAAGCGTGAAGAAAGTATAACTTGTCTTTTTTTCTTACAGCCATTACTGCGTGCGAAACATCCAATCCATCAACCCTAGAAACAAAGGCAACTATATCACCAGTTGATATTCTACCCTGTCTGTTATTATATGCTTTTCCTTTTTCGAGATACTTTAACCCTGACACACTAACAGTTTTTTCTGTTGCAATTATATCAGCTAGCACAGACGAATCTTCGAGCTGCTTATATAGCTTTTTATTCTTTGACATGAAATTAATCTCTTTATCCATGCTCCTATTCCCGATGGAATCGGTAATGAGAACCAATAATCCTCTGTCTCTGTTATTGGTAAGCCACTCCGTAAAATAGTGAAGGCGAGTTTTGTAACCATCTCTTAAGCCATTCCGATACCTGATTTTTGTAATCGCTTCACAGAAATATGAAAAGTCCATCCTTTTGTTCATGATACAAATAAGCATCCCCAAAGTGTACTCGATAAGAGTAGTGCAATCAACGCCAGTCAATTTAATTGTCAGGGGTTCTCCCTCTTTTTCAAGCGTAGATGCTACATAAGGCGTCCCGACGAATTCTTTAGCTATTTTTGCGGCAAGAAGACCAATATCTGAATCATGAACAGGAGTGGCAGTAATTTTGGAAACGATAGAAACAAATTTAAGAGAATCTTCTTGTGTATAATGCAAAGTTTCAGTCGCCAATAAATTTGACGCCGCTAAAAGGATTAAAAAAATCATTTAAGCTTTATATCCACTACGCACTCACCCTCAACAGCGGAATCCAAAAGAAGTGCCGATGATGGCGCTCCGTTAATATGCATACTTTCAACCGTTGTACCTTTGCCAGTCAAGTTTACCGTCAGAATCATCTTTCGGTAAGGAACTCCCGATACGGAAATTGCTGACATTTCATCGGGAAGATAGGGAGTAAACCGTATCCCTTTTTCTGAGAAGTTTAGGCCACATATTCCATGCAGAATCATTCGCAGATAACCTGTAGCGCTCCATGTTTGTCGTCCACATGAATGCCAGCTTCTGATTCCTTTTCCGATATCCTCCTGAACTCCACCATATGGCATCCCATTATCTGGATGATATATTTCTGTAAACTGGAAATCCCTATTGGCAAACTCCGTTAACCGGAAAAATTCCTTGTCGAAATGGGCGCGATTGCCTTCCGCCAGTGAGGCGCATCCCCACAAAGCCTGAATGTGCGGCCAAACCGTACCGCTATGACGACCATACACGCCTTGACCAAGAGCAGAATACCTCTTAAATGTTGGCCACACACAGGGAATTCCACTATTTGTTATATGCTGATTTTGCAGTATGCTCCTTGTTTGTTCGGCCGTTGCTATGTTAAAGAGAATTGCAAGCGAGTGTCCTATCCCCTCCTGATATTCGGAGCCACCAAACTTGTCAGCAATATACCTGAAATGGCCAAGCGAGGGATCCCATAAATACTTCTGAATGGCTCTGTTTAATTGCACCCGCTTCGCTTCATACTCTTTAGTGGGCGACACCCCAAGCTCAAGAGACATGAGATTAACAATTCTGTACGCTTCATGGTACAGGCAATTCGTTGATAGCGAATGTATTGGAATGCCATATCCCGTTGGTGCCTTGTTTGAAGAGTTGTGCATTGGCCAATCAAGTATGCTGCTTGATCCATTCGTTTGGGCATAAACATCAGGATATGCAGATACGCCATCACCATAACAGGCCGGTCCGCGAAACAGACCGAAATCCTGCGAAAATTCTGTCTCTTCAAAAAACGCGATTGAGTTTTTAGTTGCCTCATGCGCAAGCCTCAAAAAATCTCTATCTCCAGTATATAGATAATACCACCAGGCACCAATTGACCAAATTATCGCATCCCAATACTGATCGCCTATCACAATTTTGTCATCTCTTTTTTCAAGTACCGCAAGGAGTGTATTCTTAGCGGTTTCAGGCAAAAGAAGACCTGCGCAATTCCATGTGTTTATTGCAGTGTCCCGCGTCCAAGGGGTGCCATAGTTGATACCAGCCATGATACATGGGCATTTTTCTGAAAGTAGCCCATCTTTGTACAGAGTAATGTTACCAAATAAATCTCCCAAAGCAATTCTACTTGCATTAGTGACAGTACGAAGCGAAGATTCGATAAATGTTTTCATAGTAACCTCAAAATACCAATTTGATTTGTTAGAAACCCAATGAATATCTTTATGACTATGCTAAAGGCTGTGATATTTGATCTTGATGGCGTTGTGACCAAAACCGCCGTTGTTCACGCCAACGCATGGAAAAGCGTTTTTGACGATTTCTTGGTCTCATGGTCATATCGGACAGGTAAGCCATTTGACGAATTCATATACGAAAGAGACTACCTCGGCTTTATTGATGGAAAACCAAGATATCAGGGAGTTGCCTCTTTTCTTCAATCCCGCGGCATTGAACTTCCATATGGAAACATATCGGATTCTTCTGAAACTGAAACCGTATGCGGTATCGGCAATAGAAAGAGTAGCGCATTTATGCGTCTTCTAAAAAAAGATGGCGTAGAAACATTTCATAGCACAGTCAATTTCATTCATGCACTAAAGGAAAAAGGCATAAGAATTGGACTTGCATCGTCAAGTAAAAACGCGAGAGAGGTGCTTGCCGTCACAAACTTGACGACTCTTTTTGAGATAATCGTAGATGGCCTTGAAGCCGACAAGCAGGGACTAAAAGGCAAGCCAAATGGGGATATATTTATCCATGCCGCAACAGGACTTGGTGTTTCTCCTGAAGAAGCTGTTGTGGTTGAAGATGCGGAATCAGGAGTTCAGGCGGCAGTAAATGCCAATATTGCTTTTATTATAGGTATCGCCCGTGAAAGCAATGAAGCAATACTACGAAAATGCGGCGCACACATAGTTGTAGCCGATATATCCCAATTATCTGCTATTCAACTTGTGGAATTATTTAATAACAAATTCAATACGCAGGAGTAATACTAATGGCAGAAAAGACATTGAGATTAAACAATGGCAAACTACTTATCGAAATTGTTAATCCGGCCAACCTTGATGATAACCATTTTTCTACACGCTACAGTTATTGCGGATACATTAAACAGATAACGCATCTTCCCACATCTAAGAAATTACTTGAGATGCCCTTTAAGCCTTTTGTGCCCTTTCATGGTGAAGGATTTCCAGAAGAATTTGAAATGCCTATTAATTACAATACAGTAAAAAAAGGGGGCGACTTTATTAAAGTCGGGGTTGGAATTTTGAATAGAACTTCAAGAGACCGCTACTCAAGCGAAAATAAACACACCATAAAATATAAGGCTCCTGTTACTGTGGAGCAAAATGGAAACAAACTAATGTTTTCTCAGGGAATTACCGTAGGAACTTACGGTTATTATTACAAGAAACAAATTCTACTCAACAAGGACTTCTCTTTTTCTATCTGCCATTCAATTACCAATTCAGGTATGGTTGCATGGAAATCACTCTGGTACTCACATGCTTTTCTTGCTTTGGGAGGCCATAAGAAAGGGCTAACATTTTATCCTACGGCTAACTGTCACGAAACTAAAACTAATCACAATCTCGCAAAATCAGGAAATGCATACATATGGAATGGTGTATTTGGAAAAATTGGCTTTTGTACTAACTACTCCGTGAAACCGAGCTTGCCAAATTATCATAAAGTTATTGATGCAAATCACAAGTACAGCTTTGAGGCCGAGGGCGATTATGGATATCAGGAACTTCAGCTTTATGTCAATAAGCGAGTATTCTCGCCTGAACCGAAACTGAGTTTTGAATTGAAGCCGGGATCTTCCATGGAATGGTCAACAAAGTACACTATTACAGCTTTAAAATGAGCAATAGACTCGCTATATACTTAAGAGTAATACCTTTTATAACGCTTTCGTTATTCGCGAAAAACGACATTCTCTTAATAGATACCAATGGTATCCAAAGTTCTATTAACTGGATAGCCGGCATTCCAAACGACAACCACTTCCTTGCAGCAACTGAAGAGTCTGCCATCTTGGGGAACAGGGGAATAACAGCTCGTTGGGATTTGCGTTATGCCGGAAAGCTGTATGCCAATTGTAAAACATCCTTCATGAAACGAGCATGGTTTCGCTTCTTTGTTCGCCTTGATTCCTTTTATGTTCCGGCAAAACCGCAAAGAATTAACAACATGACCTTTCACTCGCTCAATGTTTCGGAAGCGGAAAGAGCAGAATACAGGCGATCGCTTATAAAGTTTGATTTTATTCTTAGCAGTGAAAAAGAACTCCAGCCAACCATTCAAATGACCTTACAAGCCAGCGCCGACCGTACAAAAAACAGCATTGCTCTTGTAAAAATTGATTCGGGTACTGTTTATTGTATAGAAGTATTTCTTGACTTTTTCTCAAATGAAAGCCTGACTACTGCTTTTTATGTTGACGGCAAGCAACTACTGCACAAAAGCGAGCAATTTTCCGATCCTCGCAACCATTTCCTTTTTTCATGGTCAAACCACGGCGATTTTGATATAGAAACAAGAGCTGCCCTTTCAATGGATGAATTTACTGTTTCAGACAAAAGGATATACACTATACCACCAAAGCCAAAAGCAACCTCATACGCCATTCGTAACGACTCATTATTCCTAGAATGCACACCGTTTCAAAGTAATTACATTGAAGAGAGGCAAAAATGTACTGAGTGGAAATTATTCCCCGACTCTCTTTCTATCTTTCCACTATTTCATGCGATTGACAGCGACCCCTTTTTCTTCCACCGCCGCCCTGTTTCTATGCCTCTTTGTTCCGGCAAATATTTCTGGAGCGTCCGTTTTAAAAATTCTTTTAACTGCTGGGGGGAGTGGCGAATTGACAGTTTTAATATGACCAATGAAATTATCAAATCAGCACCCAAGTACATTGATGATGTCTTTATTTCAAACCTCAACGGGAAAAATCGCTATTCTGAGATAAAGAAAGATAAATGGTACAAATTGAATGTACAGATAAACAATAAATTTAATCCAAAAAAGTTATGGTACCTCATTGGATGGATGAACGACTCATCATATACTTTGGGAAGCCTCGCAGCTAAGGGAGGGGTCTTCCTTCCATCGTCTAACTACATATTTAATGTCACATTCAATCATGACACCGCATATTTTTTTGAAAAAAAGAGCCCCAATTCTACTCTAAGCTCAAAGCTCCCGACAGACTCCATGGGTCTCTACACAATCGCCAACTACAGTGTAACAGCTCTTGATGATTCAATTGGCAGCATTATCTCGTTTCCATTTCGTCTGCTCGAAAGCGCTAACACAGGATTATGGCGCATAGCTTTTTCAACAGCGGAAGTCACTCAAGATAGTAATAATAGCGCTTACGATGCTTTTTCACCACTATCATTTCACCGTATCACTGTTGTTGATAACACACAAAATAAAAGGAAAATTTCCGTTATCGCCCTATCATTAATAGCTATTTCAGCAATCATTATTTTTACTCTCTTTAAGAGAAAAGAGATGAGTACAACAAATATACCGGCTATTCCAAATATGAAAGAGATATCCCTAAATAATGACTACGAACGGATAATATCAATACTTAGAGAAAATCTTGACGGCAAGTACAATTCAGAAGCAATCAGAATCATGCTCAAATTGAGTAAATTTCGCTTTTATCATATTCTTAAGCAGAAAAAGGCCACTATCCCTATGCTGCTGAACGGATACAGAATTGAAAAAGCCAAAAAACTGCTGAATGAAACAGATACTTCGATTTCTGAAGTGGCCTATCTCTCCGGTTTTAACGAGTTGCAAACATTTCTTAAAACTTTTAAAACGCTTGAAGGTACTACCCCCGGATTATATCGAAAAAATAAAAAGTGAAAAAGATATAGTCATTTTTTGCATAATATCGCCGTTTTCGTGAAAATAGTACATAAGAAATGAGAGATAATCATTAACGCTTAATTTCGTTGTTTGATTATTATTGGAACTATAAGGAGGCAAAACAATGCAATCAATCTCAATTATTGGAAGCGCGCTGGTCATGCTGATTATGATACCTTCTATTTGGGGGCAAAATACATCAAATTTTCAGATTCCTATCTGGAATGATAACGCTCGATGGGAGATGGAGAGGTTAGGTGGTAACAATTCGCGGGGATTTTTGGAGGGAACTGTTGGTGAAATGGGATATAACGCGCTGGCTTGTCCTGCGACAGATTATAGTGGTGGGATTGAGCATGGGTACACCAATGCTGATGGAGGAGTCGCTTTTTGGGGATGGTACGATTCAGAAAGCAAAAGGGCACATAGAATTGCCGGTAATGGAACAGGCTATCTTGATGGTCCTTTTGAATCGGCACGAATTGCCCCTAATGGCTATAATTTCAAGCCTAATAGCACAAAGTCATCAGATGGCAGATACCTCTATTTTACCGATAACTGGGGTGGGCGAAAAATGCTGAGACGGCTTGACTTCAAAGAGCAAATGGTCACAACTATCCTGCCAAATACATCTTCGGCATCAAATCCTGGACTTACAACGGGCGATAATGGCAAAATATATATGCTTACGGCAACCAGCCACCTTGTTGCAACTTCTATATTCAAAACGGCTTGCCGCTTAACCGTTCTTTCCGATACCGGCTCAATAGATACAATTCTTGTGCTCGATTCATTAAATGGAAAGCTTGGAGGAATCAATCGTCTCTTACCCATAGCCTATGATGATGTAAATAACCGTCTTTATTGTAGTCAAGGCTGCACCGGCTGGTATGTTTACTATTGGGATCTTTCAGATGGCTCCTTTCACGGCGTTGTTCCAATATCAGATTCTCTTCGTGGCAGAAATACTCCCGGAACATTTGAAGGCACCAATTTCTATGGAGAGGGGGCATTTTTGACTTTCGGACCGGACGATCCCGACAAAAGATTTTTATATTTGAGTGCGGTTGATACTTATGCCTGTTTTCGACTGGATTTGCAAAATAGAATGGTTGCAGCAGCTTACACAGTAAGCAGCAGCCCAAAAACTATCATTGGGTTCAGCAATACGCAGTCAAGCAAAATTATGGTCTATGCGGCCTTTAGATGGGTGAATACAGGGCATGATTTTGTATCTGCTTCACACTCTCCGGTACAGAACTTTCTATTTAAAAGAATACAATAAAAGGAGTAATCCAAGTTATGAATAAATACAACTACTTTTTACTTTTACTTTTTGTGTTTGCAAAATGGACAATTGCGATAAATTTTTCTGATGCCTCTTATATGCCGGCGGTCGATAATCGCAGCGCCTACACACCAGCAATTGCATATGGAAATGGAGTCTTTCTTGTCTGCTGGAAATCAGGCCACCTTCAAAAGGGCGACCTTCGCGATGGTGTTGTATATAAAAGCAAATTAATGTGCGCAAGAATTGACACTTTGGGTGTCCTTGTTGACAACACACCCATAACAATAGCAGATACTACCGACTTGAAGGAAAGCCCTAAGGTGGTTTATGGCGCTGGACAGTTTTTTGTGGTTTGGCATGATTTACGAAACGGTATTGATTGGGATATCTACGGCGCACGAGTCGGCACAGATGGAACAGTAATAGACAAAAATGGTTTTCTGATTTCTGGCGGTGCCAATAATCAGGCTTTACCGCGAGTGGCGTGGAATGGAACAAATTATTCGGTTGTGTGGCAGGATGCTCGCTCCAATAGAGCGTATGAAGCATATATGGCAAGAGTCAGCCCTGATGGTGCCGTACTTGATGCAAATGGAATACTCGTTTTAACGGGTGCTGCCAACTATCTCACACCCGTTATTGCTGCCTCTGGAATAACTGGCAGCGATAGCCTGCTTGTTATCGCGGCAAATGGCGGTGGAAATCTTATCACTCAATATCCAGCTACAACGCTGACAAAAGGGGTTTTTGCCAGCAACTCTGGCGTTGTTGGTTCACCTTCTTATTCTCATGGAACAAATGAACCAACAGGTGAAGTTGTACCTATCTTGTTTCCATTGGCTTTAACACGAGGGGCAAACAGCTACCTACTTGCATGGAACAACGAAACTCCATTTGGACGCGGTAACACTATGAAAAGCAACAACATGGCAATATTCAGCAATGAAGGGCAACGGGTTAAAAATCTTGAAATCGGATACTACGCTGGAGATGTTAAGAGAATAATGAATCCTGAAGTGTATTACGACGGGAAAAATTTTGTGGCAGTATGGCATGAACAGGGAACAAAAACCAACAAGGACACAACACACGATAAAGCCTGCGTTGCTGTCATATCCGATACAGGCGCCATAGTAATGGCAGAAACACTTGTAGCCGGTAAAGCAACTGAGCCGGCACTAAATGTTGCGGTTGCAGCCGCTCCCAATGGAGTAAAACTTATCGCCTATGAACAACAGCCATCGGAAGTTGGGGTCCCGATAAAAATAGCCTATAAAACTTTCAACTATGATAATCTCACGGCTAAAGAAGATGGCTCTATATCTAATATTCAAAGTAGCGAACTTAATATTTCTCCAAATCCATTTAATCCAACGACCTTAATAACACTTAAGAATATCCATAGCAGTTACAGATTGGAAATCTTTGATGCCCGAGGGCAAAGAGTGTTAGATCATTACGGAGTTGCAACTAATGATGGCGGAAACAGGGCAACTACTTTAACTTGGACACCAACGGCGAAGAGTTCATCCGTTTATTTGGTTAAAATGACTAATGGTAGAAATGTATTGCAGAAGAGAATAACATTACTGAAATAATTAAGGATTTCGTTCTACTGTAACTTTCCTTCCGAGCAGACAAATCGCTTGGAATAATTTCCCAGAATTAATATCACGAAATAAAAAGTGATAAAATGTAACAATTTTTACACAATATCACTGTTTTGTGAAAATAGTACACAAGAAATGGGAGATAATCATTAACGCTTAATTTCGCTGTTTGATTATCATTGGAACTATAAGGAGGCAAAACAATGCAATCAATCTCAATTATTGGAAGCGCGCTGGTCATGCTGCTTATGATACCATCTGCTTGGGGGCAAAATACATCTAATTTTCAGATTCCCATCTGGAACGATAGTGCTCAGTGGGAAATGGAGCGGTTGGGGGGTAGCAATTCTCTCGGTTTTCTTGAAGGTCCAATCGCAGAAGTTGGATCAAATGTGCTTGCCTCTTCTGCCACCGATTATAGTGGTGGGCTTGACCGTGGCTATACAAACGCCAGTGGTGGCGTCACTTTCTGGGGCTGGTACGATTCAGAAAGCAAGAGAGCACATAGAGTTGTGGGTAATGGAACAGGCTATCTTGATGGCCCTTTCAAATCGGCACGAATTGCCCCTAATGGCTATAACTTCAAACCTAATAGTACAAAGTCATCAGATGGTAGATATCTCTATTTTACCGATAACTGGGGTGGGCGAAAAATGCTGAGACGGCTTGACTTTAAAGAGCAAATGGTCACAACCATCCTGCCAAATATATCTTCGGCATCAAATCCTGGACTTACAACGGGCGATAATGGCAAAATATATATGCTTACGGCAACCAGCCACCTTGTTGCAACTTCTATATTCAAAACGGCTTGCCGCTTAACCGTTCTTTCCGATACCGGCTCAATAGATACAATTCTTGTGCTCGATTCATTAAATGGAAAGCTTGGAGGAATCAATCGTCTCTTACCCATAGCCTATGATGATGTAAACAATCGTCTTTACTGTGGGCAAAACTGCACCGGCTGGTATGTTTACTATTGGGATCTTGCAGATGGCTCCTTTCATGGAGTTGTTCCAATATCTGATTCTCTTCGTGGCAGGAATACTCCCGGAACATTTGAGGGCACCAATTTCTATGGAGAGGGGGCATTTTTAACTTTCGGCCCGGACGATCCAAACAAACGCTTTTTATATTTTGGTGCTATTGATACATATGCTTGTTTTCGACTGGATTTGCAAAACAGAATGGTTGCAGCAGCTTACACAGTAAGCAGCAGCCCAAAAACTATCATTGGGTTCAGCAATACGCAGTCAAGCAAAATTATGGTCTATGCGGCCTTTAGATGGGTGAATACAGGGCATGATTTTGTATCTGCTTCACATTCTCCAACTCAAAATTACCTATTTAAAAGAATAAAATAGAAAGGGAGCCAAATCATGGAAATGCTCATAAACTGTAAATACCGCATACTAATATTACTTTCGTTCGCAAGTATGGCAATTACAGCTAATTTATCAAATGTATCTTTCATACCAGCAATCGATGAGAACAGCGCCTACACACCAGCAATTGCATATGGAAACGGCGTTTTTCTTGTCTGCTGGAAATCAGGCCACCTTCAAGATGGTGACCTTCGGGATGGTGTTGTATATAAAAGCAAATTAATGTGCGCAAGAATTGACACTTTCGGGGTCCTTATTGATAATACGCCCATAACAATAGCAGATACTACCGACTTGAAGGAAAGCCCTAAGGTTGTTTATGGCGCTGGACAGTTCTTTGTGGTTTGGCAGGATTTACGAAACGGTATTGATTGGGACATCTACGGCGCACGAGTCGGCACAGATGGAACAGTAATAGACAAAAATGGTTTTCTGATTTCTGGCGGTGCCAATAATCAGGCTTTACCGCGAGTGGCGTGGAATGGAACAAATTATTCGGTTGTGTGGCAGGATGCTCGCTCCAATAGAGCGTATGAAGCATATATGGCAAGAGTCAGCCCTGATGGTGCCGTACTTGATGCAAATGGAATACTCGTTCTAACTGGTTCTGCGAACTATGTTACACCTGCTATTGCTGCATCCGGAGTAGATGGAAGTGACAGCCTGTTTATTATTGCAGCAAACGGTAGCGGCAACCTTACTACTCAATACCCGTCCACTACTTTAACAAAAGGGGTGTTTGCAAGCAACTCTGGCGCAATTAGTTCCCCCTCTTATATTCATGGTATAAATGAACCCGAGGGTCAAGTTGTATCAATTTTATTCGCTTTGGCTCTTGCTCGTGGAGTAACCAGCTATCTGCTTGCATGGAATAACGACACGCCGCGTGGCCGTAGTAATGTAATGGAAAGTAATAACATGGCATTATTCAGTAATGAAGGCCAACGGATTAAAAATCTTGAATTTGCATACTACGCTGGCGATGTAAAGAGAATAATGAATCCTGAAGTGTGTTACGACGGGAAAAATTTTGTAGCCGTATGGCATGAACAGGGAACAAAAACCAACAAGGACACGCTTCACGACAAAGCCTGCCTTGCTGTCATATCTGATACTGGCGCCATAGTAGTGGCAGAAACACTTGTGGCTGGTAAAGCAACTGAGCCGGCGCTAAATGTTGCGGTTGCAGCGGCTCCCAATGGAGTAAAACTTATCGCCTATGAACAACAGCCATCGGAAGTTGGGG
>CAZPWS010000012.1:0-41414 GCA_964590225.1 uncultured Fibrobacterota bacterium | reverse complement strand
CTTTAACTTGGACACCAACGGCGAAGAGTTCATCCGTTTATTTGGTTAAAATGACCAATGGTAGAAATGTATTGCAGAAGAGAGTAACATTACTGAAATAATTTATTACGCAAGTTGCGAAAGGCGGCCATCAACCTTAGCTACTTTTTGACTATCTTTAACAATAGAATGCAACCTAAGGTAAGTTTGTTTGGCTTTTTCGTTAAGTTTTAAATCGTAATATATATCAGCAAGGAGTTCCAGTATCTCTTCGGAGTCACCAAAATTATCAATTGCTGTATTTAGAATGTCAATTGCTGTATCGCAACGATTATCGATTATAAAAAGTTTAGCAAGACCAATAAAACTTCGTAAATCACAAATGTTTGTGTTATTAACGCCCTCCGCATAAACCTCAACAGCTTTGTCAAACATTCCCGCCTTAACAAAAGCGTCTCCTCTATCCGAGGGAAGAAGCGGACGCCCCTGTTTAATCGAAACTGCCTGTTCTACTGCAGCTATCATTTTATCGGTTTCGCCTTTCTTAAAGTAGAGCGCGCCAAGCTGCGTACAGGCATTAATCTTTTGCATATTGACATTAACTGGAATAAATGACGGAGCTTCATCCATTTTTAAAACTGCTTCAAAAAAATTAATTGCCTCATCGGTTTTACCCTCACGGGCAGCAAGCTCTCCAAGCATACAGTGAACCTGAGGGTGGTTAGGATTAAGCCTATCCGCTTCTATAGCCTCTCTCTTCGCTTCATCCCATCTTTCCAACCTGCCATACACGGACGCAAGAGCGATCGGTGCTCCACAACGGATATGGTCTTCTGTCTGAAACTTTTCGGATAAATCGCGGGCCATTTTATAATACTTGATCGATTCTTCAAGTTTTCCCGTGTCAACCAATGCACCGGCATAAGTATAGACTATTACCGGATTTTCCTTCCGATCTTCCATTTCCTTTAAAAGAATTGGAACATTGCGCGCCTGCTTCTTTTTAACAGTTTCAGCGCTGTCGTATCCGGTATGGAAAACAATTATATCGGTATATAGCGTATCGTACCCAAGCGCCTGTATTGACGGAAGTACCTGTTCATGAACCCTGTACCTGAAACGGATTTTAGGGTGGCGAGGAAATAGGCGAACCTGATTGAATACATCACCAAGAATTCCATCCTGAGAGTTCTTAATCATAAAACTGAAACATGTTGACAAACTATACGACTCAATTATTTTACGAATCTTGGCACAGTTTTCTGCATTTATACGATCATCAGCATCTGTCCATAATATCCAGTCTGATGAGGCGTTCTCAATGGATAAGTTTCTCGCCTTAGAAAAATCATCATCCCATTTAGTTTCAACAACAACTGCGCCTGCTTGCCGCGCTATATCGATAGTTCCATCGGTAGAGCCAGTATCGACAATTACAAGCTCATCAACCAATGCACTGTATCCTTCAAGACAAGCGGCAAGATTCCGCTCTTCATTCTTTACTATCATGCATAATGATACTGTCTTGCCCATATTACTATTATTCAGTTGAGTTAGCCGACAGGGTGTTTACCTTCCCGGAAGCTGCAATATATTTATCCATTTCGTTACGGCGGCGGTACAGATCTTTTACCGTTGTCCATAAAAATAGATCATCAGGAAAAAAGCTCAGCCCCTTTTCGCAAAAACCGGTCGCGTCATCGAATTTTCCAAATTTTAAACTTATATCAATCATGCCTCTATACGCACGAATATCCTTTCCCGGATATTTTAATATTGATTCACTATAGAACCGAAGAGCCTCTTTAATGTCACCCTCTTTCATGTAGGTTTCCGCAATACTGGCAGGTACATCAAAAAACTCAACCGAGCCCTGCCTAATACGCTCATACATTGCACGGGCCTCGGCTGCTTTGCCCATTTTTAGCAATATATTTCCGCATCGAACCAATGCTTTTGACTTTAAAGCTGTAAAATCGGTCGCAGTGGAAAGAACCTTTTCGGGAGCATTTATAGTTTGTTGATATAGAGAAAAGGAACGATCAAAATCACCGAAATCATACGCGATTTCCGCACCGAGAAAGAGAAGCTCTATTTTGTCTTTTTGTAACGCAAGCCCCTTGTTTACCCACTCCATTGCCTCTTCATACCGCTTAAGGTGTTTGTAGGATAGAGCGATTGTAACCGGCATATAATCGAATATATCAGACTGTTTTTGTCTGCAATTTGGGATTTCCATTACCGATCTATATACTTCCGCAGCCTTCTCCCATTCATCATTCATTGCGAAGGTATCGCCATATGCGGCAAGATAGTTTGGATCGTCCGGAAAATTAGGCATATCCTCTTCAAGAATTTTTCTGTTTCGTAAAGCCTTCGCCCGTTTAATTGATTCGTCCTGATAACCGGTATGGTGTATTTCTATGTCGGTCAAGTATAGTATTTTATACCCTAATCGTGTAAGAGACGGCGCAATCTGCTCGTGAACCTTTTTTTCGAATTTTAGCCTTCTATCGTTCGGGAAAAGACGCACCTGCAGAAACTCTTCGCCGAGTCCACCAGGCTGAACATTTTTAACCTTTATGCCAAAAGCAGCAACAGGCTCCTCTATTTCCCGCTTCATTTTATTGAGCGCTACTGCTGCGCCTTCCGTTACAATATCGTCCGCATCAAGCCATAAAACCCATGAACTTGAAGCATTGCTAATTGATATATTGCGACTATAGCTAAAGTCGTTGCGCCAATCGGCGGTGATAACCTTGGCACCATTCCCCCGCGCAATTTGTATAGTTCTATCGGTAGAGCCGGTGTCAACCACAACTATTTCATCAGCAAAAGAGACAACACTCTTAAGGCATTTGGCAAGTGATTGCTCTTCATTCTTAACAATCATGCAAACAGAAAGTGTTTTTGGTGGAAATGGTAGCGGTGTACCATCCGGAAGTTTTTGTTTTTTTATCTGAGCCATATGCGTTATTTATGACTGCTTTTTAGCTTTAAAATAGGCCAAAAGCTTAGAATCATCTGCCTTTTGAGCCGCTTCAATAGCCGCGTCAAGAGTAAAAGCAGCAGGTAAATTGCGGGCCTCTGATTCGGCAAACAGCTTCGCTGCCCTTTTTGCATCGCCTCTTATGAGATAAATATTGGCAGCCCACCCGTAAGCTTTTGCCACCATTCCTGTATAGTCACAGGCAACGGTACCTATTGTCTCAGGCAATGAAATCAAGGAATTACACATTCCGAGCAAAGTTTCGACATCGTTCTTTTTAATAGCAATTTCTGCCATATAATAATAGGCGGAACAGTTATCTGGGTATTGGCTTATTGAATGGCGAAACGCCTCCTCTGCCCCATTTAAATCGCCAGAAGCAAGGAGTGAAACACCAATTAGGGAATGAACAGAACGAAATACATCAAGTTGAGCTGGATTGACAGCGCACCCCCCTGATATTTTTTTATAGCAGGCAACAGCTTCGCTATATTCACCCCTTTGATGATGTGAATTTCCCATTTCCATGAGAACAACAGGATCATTTGGATGATCGAGAAGCTCAAACTTAAGTAACTCATGATTTCTATCGCGTTTGGCAATCCTTTCCGATTCCAGGTTGTATCCAGTGTGCAAAATTCTTACACTGCTATGCCGGATAGAAACGGCGGCGCGTGCAACAGATGGGCCAAGAGTCTCATGCACTCTTCCTTCAAAGGCAATACTCCTGCCGTTTGGGAAAAGCCGCAATTGACGAAAAGACTGCCCTTTCCTGTTTTCGAAAAGATTGTCAACTATTACTGTCCATGCACTCGGATCGGCATCAGCAAGCGTTTTTAAAGGTGTAATTGATTCTATAGGAAGAATATCGTCTGCGTCAAACCATATTACAAACTCACCCTTAGCCTGATTAATGCCAAAATTTCTTGCATCGGAAAAATTACCATTCCATTGAAAAAAAGAGACTAACGCCCCTTGCTCGCGCGCTATATCTACTGTAGAATCTGTTGAACCGGTGTCAACAACAATAATTTCATCAACTGCCGGCTTGATGGAAACAAGACATTTGGCAATTCTCTCCGCTTCATTTTTAACTATCAAAACAGCGCTTACTTTTATTTTTTCTGTATCCATGATTTCAATATATAATTTGTCGCTAACCGTCCACCTCCAATTTGTATGTGTTGTCCTCAAATAACAGCTTCACCCTTTCTCCCTCACGCAGTTTACCGGCTAAAATGGCCTCCGAAAGAAAATTTTCTATTTCCTGCTGAATGAGCCTCTTTAAGGGCCTTGCGCCAAACTCACTATCGAATCCTTTTTTTACAATCTTGTCGATCACAGACTTATCTATTTTCAGTGCAATACCCTTGGCTTCAAGTCGCTTGATAAGTTTCATAAACTGTATTTCCGCCACTCCAAAAGCCTCGCTTTGTCCAAGCCTGTTAAAAAGAAGCACCTCATCTATTCTATTGATGAATTCCGGTCGGAACCACCTTTTAAGCCCCTGCCTTAAGTCGGTGTCGCTTTCGCCAACTATTCCTTCACTACCCTGCAAGAGGTTGCTTGTCATAATTATCAGTGTATTCCTGAAATCAACAAGTCGCCCTTTCCCGTCCGTAAGACGACCGTCGTCAAACACCTGAAGCAGGGCATTCATAACCTCCGGATGCGCCTTCTCCACCTCGTCGAAAAGCAGTACGCTGTAAGGCCGCCTACGGACTGCTTCAGTAAATTGTCCTCCTTCTTCAAAGCCTACATAACCAGGAGGAGCACCAATCAGCCGCGCAACACTATGTTTTTCCATGTACTCCGACATGTCAATCCTAACCATAGCCCTTTCGTCGTTAAAGAGAAAATCAGCAAGCGTCTTCGCAAGCTCTGTTTTGCCTACGCCGGTTGGACCAAGAAAAAGGAAGGTTCCGAGCGGTCTTTTTTCGTCTTGAATACCGGCTCTTGCCCGCCGCAACGACTCTGCAACTGATTTTACCGCTCTATCCTGACCTACAACCCTCTTTTTAAGCTCTTCCTCCGCCTTCAATAACTTTTCTCCTTCACTTGCAAGCATTTTTTGAACCGGTATTCCTGTCCAATGAGAAACAACACGCGCGATATCCTCCTCGTCCACCTCTTCCTTCAACAATCTTTCGCCCGAAGGTATTGCCGCATACTCCATATTTAATGCTGTAATCTCTTTTTCAATCTGGGGGATTTTTCCGTATCTAATTTCCGAAACGGCAGAATACTCCCCCTTCTGTTCCAATAACCGCTCCTCGTTCTTTACACGATCTAACTCCTCCTTGAGTGTTCTTACTTTACTTATAAGCTCTTTCTCCCGTTTCCATCGGCTATTAAGCGCCTTTAACGACTCTTCGATATCGGCAAGCTGTTTCTCGTTTTCTTTTAGCCGCTCTTTAGATCCCTTGTCGCGCTCCTTTGACAAGGCCTGCGCCTCAATTTTTAGTCGTGTGATTATCCTCTGCTTTTCATCGATTTCAGAAGGAAGCGACTCAATCTGCATTTTTAATCTTGACGCGGCTTCGTCCATTAAGTCAATAGCTTTATCTGGAAGAAAACGGTCCGCAATATAGCGATTTGATAAAAGTGCCGCAGCGACTATGGCATTATCCTGAATTCTTACGCCATGATGCAAATCATACTTTTCTTTAAGGCCTCGCAATATGGAAATTGTGTCTTCTACTGATGGCTCTTCTACCAAAACTTTCTGGAAGCGTCTCTCAAAAGCGGCATCCTTTTCTATGTGTTTCCGGTACTCATTAAGTGTGGTTGCACCGATGCAGTGCAATTGTCCCCGCGCCAGAGCCGGCTTAAGCATGTTGGCCGCATCAACTGCCCCCTCTGCCGCGCCTGCACCGATAATTGTATGTATTTCGTCAATAAAGAGAATTACCGAACCATTCGACTCTTCTACTTCCCGCAGAACCGCCTTTAATCTCTCTTCAAATTCGCCGCGGAATTTTGCTCCGGCAAGTAAGAGGGAAATATCAAGCGCCATCAATCGTTTGTTACGCAGCCCCTCGGGAACATCTCCCGCTATCATTCTTTGAGCTATGCCCTCAACAATAGCTGTTTTACCCGTCCCTGGCTCACCAATAAGTACAGGATTGTTTTTTGTCCGCCGTAAAAGTACCTGCATGGTCCGCCTAATTTCATTATCACGGCCGATTACCGGGTCAAGCTTGTTTTTACTGGCCGCATCAGTCAGATCGATCGCATATTTTTTTAATACATTTATCGACCCTTCGGGATTTTGCGAATCTACCGGCCTGTTTCCACGCATTTTGAGCGCAGCTTCCACTATTTTTTTCCCTGACAGTTTAATCAGATCCAGTTCGGTTTTTAATTCATTGTCAATTACATCGGCAAGACCGGCAAAAATGTGTTCTGTTGAAACAAATTTATCGCCCCCTTTTTCGGCAAAATCAAAGGCAAGCGTGAGTGCTTTTTGCGAAAGTCTGTTAAGTGTCGGTTGTCCAGCATTACCGGAAACGGTTGGTTTCTTTTGTAAAACTTTTTCAAGGTGACTCACTACACTTCCAGACTGTATAGAGAATGCCTCCCTTAATAGTTCCGGTACAAGACCTTCCCTTTGCGTTACAAGCGAGTAAAGAACATGTTCTGGCTCAATTTCTGGGTGATTCCGCCTGATTGCCAAATTTTTAGCGTCATTAAGTGAAGCCGCCCCCATTTCTGTAAATCTATTCCAATCCATTTTAACCTCCACTGTTTTCTCAAAATGCAAGACACAGCTGTAGAAAACAAATTTCATGCCCAAACAGGCATGCCACTTAGATATCAATGAATTAGGATGTCACCGTGAACTATAGGTATCAATAAAATGTTAAAGAATGAAACAGGTTTTCGAACTATTTCTTGTATTCCTGCTTCTTCAACACTCCTGTGGCGCCATCTTTAAGAAAGTAATAATTCTTGTAACCATTATTAACCAGGTAATACATGAGCCACTGAACCTGTTTTCCGACCTGATCGAATATCAGTAATGTAAACCATTATCCAAACAAAATGTGTATTTTGCATTTCAGCATGGCGATAAAGGAACAATGCTTGAAAAGCAGTTTTCTGCTGCCTTAAAGGAGCTGAAAGCCAACGGAACATTTGGTTCCATAATGAAGAAGGCTGAACAATAGCCATTAAAATGAATAGCTTCAGGAATTGGTCGTTAAAAGGAAAGTTCATTTTTGTTGCAGTATTGTCGATACTTTTTCTGCAGGGGATATTCAGTTTTGTTTCGATTCGCACACATGTTAAGCAACTTTATGAATCGTTTGAACTCGAAAAGTCAATGATTTCCGAGGAACTGGCGATCAGCCTGCCTGCACCTTTGTGGAATTTTGACTTAACAGTTGCTAAAGCTATTATTACTGCAAAGCTGAAAAACAGATCATTCTACGGTATTGTTGTTAAGGATAACTCCGATAAATACATTTTGGGACTTGTAAAACAAGATGGTTCAGTGAAGGATATTGCAGCCATTCCTGAAGGAAAATTTGTTATTGTTGCACTGCCACTACTGAATGATGGAAAACAGGAGTGGGTAGCACAATCGCTTTTTACAGATGATCATATCAGGATGGAAATCCGCAGCGAAATCACAGGTTCTGTCGTAACTACGCTGTTGCTAATTCTGTTGATTACGACCGTACTTTATCTCCTCATGAGCAGGCTTATTGTTACTCCGATCAGAGTTACTTCAGACAGGCTTCGTGATATTGCTCATGGAAATGGGGATCTTACTGTCAGGCTTGTATCGGAACAAAATGATGAAATCGGGGTACTTTCGCAAAATTTCAACGACTTTGTTGAGAAGTTAAAAACAGTTATTGAAACTGTCAAAATCAAAGGCAATGCCGTCCTTGGCGCGTCCAAGACACTTGCAGACTCTGCTGCAAAACTTTCTACACTATCTGATGAAATGGCCGCACAGTCGAACACCGTTGCTTCCTCTGCAGAAGAGGCTACGACAACTGTTAACCTCGTATCCAGCCATACCGATGATTTGTCTCGTTCTATCAATACAATTGCTTCGGCAATTGAAGAGTTGAGCGCCTCTTTTAATGAAGTAGCACGGAATACTGCAAACGAATCCCGAATTTCAAATCAGGCTGCCGCCCAGACAGCATCGGCTTCATCAATAATGGGCGACTTGAAAAAAATTGCTCTTGATATCTCAAAAATTAGTGAAGTGATAAACGATATAGCTGAACAGACCAATCTGTTAGCATTAAATGCTACAATCGAAGCTGCAAGCGCTGGTGAGGCCGGTCGGGGTTTCGCTGTAGTAGCTAACGAGGTAAAGGATCTGGCAAGGCAAACAGCTTCTGCCACTTCTGAAATTGAGGGACAAATCAAGAGAATACAGGATATGACAGCAAAAGCGACGGATGAAATATCTCATGCTACTTCGATTATTGGAGAAGTAGATACAACTTCAAAAACAATAGCAAGTTCCGTCGAAGAACAGTCAATTACAGCTAAAGAAATAGCGAGTACGATTGGTAATACAAGTAAAAGCTCTTTAGAAATTGCCTTGCGAGTTCAGGAGGCGGCAAAAGGGCTAAGTGAGGTTGCGCAAAACATATCCGGCGTAAACAAGTCAGTGCTTGAAACCAACAAAAACATCCTCGCTATTTCCTCAAGTGCAAAGAAGCTCGAGGACGAAGCTTTAGAGCTTGCCAAACTGATGAATCAATTTAAGACAAAATAGATTCATCACTCGCTCAGGTTTAATTTCAGTTATGTCTAATTTTTTAGCTGTCTCAGCTTAAAACTTATAAACAGATTCTGCCACAGGATATATGAAAGAGGGGCGATAGCATATATTGGCCCCAGCCAGTTAAGCGCAATCCATACCATTAAAATGGTATTCTTCTGTCCGAGCGACTATGCTGTCTCAACATTTTTTTCCTTACAAAATAGCATTAATACTACTCCTTAAGGAGTATGCAGAGAAAGCTATACAATAAGCGACCTATTCTTACAAACCCTGTAAATAATTCCAAAGCAGATTTTGGGTATAGTATTTTTTCCAGAGTGCGTCTGTTTGATTTGTTCCATTCTCCATAATACTCACTCGATCGCGCGCCTCATGGCTACATTCAAACCGCCCCCTGGAATCGGACACAATAAAATCAAGAGGAACATTTTCTGAAGTGCTGCTGTAATGTTCACGATAAAAAAGCGAAATCGTTGCACGGCTGCCGGTTTTAAGATCTGTTACGATTATTCTGTCGGCAGTACCCGTAAATAAGAAACGGTTATCTTTTGTGACAGCCATGCTCATCACCGGATCCGGATGCAGATCAAAAAAACGACCTTCATTGAAATGGCCTTTTGTTTGACCCGGAAAATCAAGAAGCTTATTGCTGTTATCCCAAATGCTGATACAGCCGGAAAGGTCGTGCGAACCGAGCAATAAAGAACCGTCAGGAGAATACAGCACCTTGCTGATGAAAGAACCAATCCAGTAGTCACTTATTTTTTGACCGGTAATAGAAACCTTGACCATCGTTTTTACCTTCGCATCCACACTGGGAACCATATAATGTTCAAGACCTGGATGCATGGCAAAACGAAACCAGTAGGTGGATTTCGGATGTTTAATAATGGGATTACCCTCCTGATCGACCACTACAAGCCCATTATCTGAAACTGCGGTTTTACGATTGGCGAACGGAACAACACTTCCGATATGGCTCACAGGTATTAAAGCATCGGAATCCCTATATTTAATTCGTATTCCTTTTTTATCAAAACTCATCCGGTATTCATTATCCGAAGTGTCCCAGTAAATACTGCTCTTCTCTTTTGTTATTGTATTGGTTTTAAAATCCCAAAGTAAAGATTCTTTTCCCTGATCGATGTCAAGTGTAAAATATCGACCTGCAAGAGATACTCTTATCGGACTTCCCTCTGTACCGGTACTGAAGGGCGTATAATAGCGTTTAATCTGACCTTGAATTGCCCCTTCTGTGTTCAAAAAATAGAGCGAAGTATAAATGGTTTTGGAAACAAAGGTTTTGCGATCGGCGGTAATATATAAATTCTGTGGCTTGATGGAATAATAACCGAGTGGTTTGCTGTACACCTTATTATAGTACGCAGCATACTCATCATCGTTTTGATAGGGAAGATATTCCAGAATCTTTCCGTCAGACGAGATTTTGTAAAGCCCCTCGGCTGAAACACCTATGTAATCTTTGCTGTTCGGAGCAAAAAAGATCTGGCTGATGGAAGGGTTTGTAAAGGGAAGGCGCTCTTTAGCGTTTTTAATTGTTACATCTCCGCCGCGCAGCACATAGGCTTGAAACTGCTTCCCACTTTTAATGTCTATCGTGCGGATGCACTTGGCAACTCTATATGAGTGTTCGGAAAAGCTGCCAGGCGGATGAATTTCTTCGTATTTGTATTTCCCAAGAAGATTTCTGTCTATTTCGCCTACACAATCAGTGCAGACAACCGTTTGTCCGTCGGGGCTGATATCAAGTTCATTCAGAGGATAGCTGTCTTTTTCTCTCTCTATTTTGCCGTAAGTTGTTTCAATTGTTTTTACCCACTCGTCACTAACAAGCTTTCGAATAAAATTCCCCTCTTTGTCATACAAAGTAAGGAACGCAATCCAGCCTTCCTGGAGCGGCTCTCCTCTGCTTTTTAAGATAAAACCCGAGCCGTCGGGCAGAAATTTAATCTCCTCAATATTAACAAAACGGTTAGAGTAACTGTTTGTGCCGAGCAGGTTTACGCGGCGTATCACCTTAAAGTTCATATCGCGGATTACAAAATCACCTGTCCAGCGTTCAATCGTAATAAGTCGATCCATTAAAGGGGAGACTATTATCTGATCAATGTTGCTATATGATTCATCCGGAAGCTGGTCCATCGGCACTTTTATTTCCCGTTTGAAATAGCCGTCAACTCCGATAATTTTGATTTTTTGATTTTTGCCGTTATTTTTCTCCGCCACTGCCAGCTCTTCGTTGTTAATAAAAGCAATCTGACTCCCACTCTGACGATGGATATTCCAGAATCGAAAGTCACTACGGAATGAAATAAAGGGCGCACGATCAAAATATTCGCCTACCATTTTACCTTTCATATCATAGATGCGAACATACCATGTACCCGAATAAGCCACATGTCTGCTATCGGGGGAAAAGCTGGTTGAATAAAGCATATCATAGGGTTTGGTGTGAAACACAGTAACCTGAGACCACAAAGGCTTTACTGCAAAAAGAGCAGCGGAACCAACAAAACAAACAAGCTGAAAAAAGCGCATAAAAACCCTTTCCTTTTTTACTCTAACAACCATAGACAACGATAGAATATTTTAAACCGTATTGAAAGGAAAAAATGGCTGACAGAATATTTATCGCACTCCTACTGTTTCTGACAGTTGCAACCGTATATGGGATTGATAATTTCATCCTTGTTGAAGGAGGCTCTTATAAAATAAAGCAGTGCAAGGATTGCGATAATATCATTACTGTGAATATCCCTTCCTTTTACATGTCTCAGTATGAATACACCTGCGAAGAAACCTCTCAGCTGCTGAATAAGGCTTTGCAGGATAAAAAAATCACTGTCAACTCACTCGGAACGCTGTTTCTGCCGGGCAGCAACATAGAATTGACCAGACCATCCGATGCAATGGAATATTTTGAAAACTATCTGGACTTCACCAATGGCCGCTTTTCTTTCAAGGAAGGGTACGGCAAGCATCCACTTGTATATATCAGTTGGCTTGCGGCAGTAGTGATTTGCAATCTGCGAAGCCACTATGACTCTTTGGAAACCGTTTACACTATTGATGAACAGAATGTCATTTGTAATTGGAAAAAAAATGGCTATAGGCTTCCATCAGAAGCAGAGTGGGAATTCGCCGCATCATGTAGAGGCTTATATACTACACATTCATATGGCAATGGCCTACCAACAGAAAATGTTGCTGATATTTCAATAAAAAAGCTGATTCCCGAATGGAAGATACAACACGAAAAGTACAATGATGGTTACGCCTATACTTCACCAATTGGAGTGTTTAAGCCGAATAAACTTGGTTTGTATGATATGGAGGGGAATGGTTCTGAGTGGTGCTGGAACAGAGCTAATCACACCCCATTGGGATACAGCATTGATCCAACAGTAGAAAACTACTATGCAGATTATCGTTCCAACCGAGGAACTTCCTTTTATGATCGCCCTAAATACAACACCATCAAAACCCAACGCTACTACAGCCCAACAGCTATCATGAGCATGGGAGCTATCAGAATGGTCAGAAACAGCAGTCAATAGAAGTCAACCGCGCTCATTTTCTCAGCTTAAAACTTATAAACAGATTCTGCCACAGGATATATGAAAGAGGGGCGATAGCATATATTGGCCCCAGCCAGTTAAGCGCAATCCACACCATTAAAATGGTATTCTTCTGTCCGAGCGACTGTGCTGTCTCAACATTTTTTTCCTTACAAATTAGAGAACCAAGTTTAAATTGTATGACACAAACTACCAAAACAAATAGAACAATAATAAGTAACTTTATCGAAAGTTGCTGCTCCATTCCCGTCCATAACTCTCGTGTTTTTGCGCCAATAAGAAAAATTGCAACCCCCCAAATGGGAAGAATGTAAGATTTTAGCCCGATGATTATTTTTTTACTTTGCTCTGGAAGCAGCCGCACTGCTTCCGAAAGTAGCCACGGCACTATTAAAAGTGGAGCTACTCCTTTGAGCACACTCAATGAGTCAATCGATGATTCCATAACTCCGGATTTTATTAAAAAGTCTGAAAAAAGATGAAAATACAGGGGGATCCACATCGAGGCACCAAGATGAGTTACAACAATGGCTGTCATTACAAAAACAGCCCTTCCACCGGACAATACAACTACGGCAACAGCCGCAGTAGCAGTTGGTGCCATTCCTACAAGCAGCAACCCCATCGAAAGCTCTTTGTCAAATGGAGACAGAAGAATGGCGTAAACAGGGCCAAGAAACAGGTTCAAGACAAAAACAGCTGCAATCTTTTTAAAATCACCTTTCTTTAGCGCATGGCGCTCGGAAACAAGTGAAAAAAAAAGCATGATTCCAAGAAGCCATTTTGTAAGCGGATAAAAACCTACCACAGCTGGCACCATAAAACCGGCAATAAGAGCTATTGGCAGTAAAAAAGGGAGCTTCATTAAGAATCTACAAAAGCTACAACATCATTTGGCATATAGGCATTATAATCGGGTTTGGCATCATCCAACTCTGTGTCATTACCATAACCCCACCGCACCGCGACTCTTCGCATACCAGCACGCCGGCCAGCTTCCATATCAAGAGGAGTATCTCCAACAATTATTACTTCATCCGAATCATATCCAAAATCTTTTGCACACTGCAAAAACATATCGGGCGCTGGTTTACCGCTTACTACACATTCCGGACCAAGAATAGAAGTGAACTGCATTTCCTTCTTGAATAAGATCTCTACTAAAGTAAGTATCTGTTTATGAGGTTTATTGCTTGCTATTGCTAATTTGATACCTCGATGCATAAGTTTATCAAGCATCTCGGTTATTCCGCCATATAATTTTGTGGAAAAAATAGTCTCTTCTCTGTAAATTTTACGAAATATATCAAGAGCCTTTTCCTGAACCGCTTTAGATTCTGTACCAAGGATTATCTTGAGATATTCCTCTCGCGTTGGGCCAATTGCTTTTTTTATAAAACTATATTCGGGAACTCCAAGACCAAGTAATTGGAAAGTTTTTTTCCACCCTTCATATATTCCCGGTAGGGAGTCTGCAAGGGTTCCGTCGAAATCAAAAATAACGCCCCGACAAGGTTTAGTCTCTTCCACAAGCTGCTCTATCTATATCAATAAGCGTTGATACAAGTTTACCAAAATCCTTCAACGATAGTGAATTAGCCGCGTCCGATTTTGCTTTTGTTGGAATAGGGTGAACCTCCATAAAGAAACCATCAACCCCGACGGCGGCCGCAGCACGAGCCAAAACAGGTGCAAGCCTTGAATCACCACCAGTAATACGCCCCAGCTCCGCAGGCCTCTGCACAGAATGGGTGGCATCAAAAATTATTGGAACTCCAAACTGCCGCATTTCATACAATCCCTTCATGTCAACAACAAGATTATGGTACCCAAAAGTTGTGCCTCTCTCTGTTATCATAACCTGCCTGTTTCCGCGAGAATTAATCTTTTCTATTATATTGCCAACCTCATCGGGGGCCATAAACTGCCCTTTTTTTACATTTACCGGTAGTCCTGTATCGGCAGCCGCGAAAATAAGATCGGTTTGCCGACATAAAAAAGCTGGTATTTGCAATACATCTACAACCTTTCCTGCCTTTTCGGCTTGGTTGGCATCATGCACATCTGTTAACACCTTAAGCCCCGTCTGTTCCCGCACACTTTTTAAAATCGACAATCCCTTAATTATACCTGGCCCCCTAAAACTGTTATAGGCGCTACGATTTGCCTTATCAAAGCTTGCCTTGAATATCAGTCTGACTGATAATGTATCGGCAATACTTTTAAGCTTTTCAGCAATCGACAATGTGAGCTTTTCAGACTCAATTACGCATGGACCGGCTACAAAAAAAGGTTTGTCCTTCGTTCGAATCATATGATATAAGATTGAGAAAGCTGCTTCCGTAAGCTTTCAAGATGATCAGCAAGCGCTTCGATAGATCTAACTTTCATTCTTTCAGCCATTATTTCAATTATTTTCTTTTTTACAAGCGAATCGAAAACGGCTTGCATTTCGTTTATAGGAATGCCAAGCAATTCAGCAAGTGTTTTCTCAACCATAGATAAGTCCAGCTCAAAAGCACCTGTCTTTTCGCTTACAAGATATAGCATTATCGACGAAACATTCGCTTCATTAACAATTGGCCCTGAAAGCCCTAAGCGGCTGTCTGTCTGACGGATTCGCTGGGACAACACGCGAGCGATGGCCATAAACCACTCAGGAATATTCTTAAGTGAATCGTTAAAAACTACTGGCGTTATCTTTATTAATTCTGAATCTTCTGCCGCTATTGCAGTGGCTGTTCTTGGTCCGTTGTCGAACATTGATATTTCACCAAAAATCCCCCCCTGTTCAACCATCATGAGCTGTATTTGCCGCGCACCAATTTTTTTGAGGATTCTTATTTTACCTCGCTTAACAATAAAGATATCCTTGGAAAAATCATTTTCCTTGAAAAGCACCGTATTGGCTGAAACAATAATTAAACTGTCTTTAAGTTCAGGAAAATCTCTTATAACCATAAGTTGTCAACGCTGATATTCCAGCAACTCTTCTTCACTATGAAATACTTTTATTGCATTATGCAAATTGGTAATTTTTATTATATCGTCCACATCGCGATTTGGCTCGAGCAAAACGATTTCTCCATTTTTCTCTTTAAGTTTTCTCGCATTACGGACAAGAACGGCCAATGCACCGGAATAAATGTATGAGATTCTTTCGAACCTAACCGCGATAAAATGGTGACCCTTTCCAACCAACCCATCAATAAAAATATCCAGCTCCTGCAAATCGGCAATTACAGTAAACTCATCACTTATCGCTACTACGCAAAATTTTCCAAGAGAAGATCTTTTACTTAACATTCTTATATCTCATAGATTGAGCCAAACTGGGGACATTGAACATTTTGATAACCATGACTTCTAATGGCATCAACTATTGATCCGGACTGTTCCATTTCACCATGAACAAGAAATATATTCTTGAGCTTTTCGGGAGGAGTTGTTCTGACATAATCGAGCAGATCATGCCGGTCGGCATGGGCACTGAAGTTATCCATGACATGAACTTTACAGCGGATTTCGTGCTCTTCTCCAAGTATTTTCACCTTACGGACACCATCCATTATCTTTCGGGCAAGAGTATGCTTAGCCGCGTAACCAATAAACAAAATAAGTGTGCTTTGTTTGTCAACAGAATTCCTAAGATGATGAAGAACGCGTCCGCCTTCACACATGCCCGATGCTGATATTATAATGTGCGGATAGGTAATGTCATTAAGTCTCTTCGACTCATCTCTGTCAGAAACATAAGTAAGCCGTTTGAACGAAAATGGGTTGATATTTTCTGAAAGAAATATTCTATGCGCCTGCCTATCGAGCAGATCAAGATGTGACTTATAAATATCAGTTGCCGCCACAGCCAATGGGCTATCGACAAAAATTGGAAGCTCAGGTATTCTGTTTTCCCTAAATAATTTGTGCAACAAGAATACAATGAGCTGCGTTCGACCAATAGCGAATGCCGGAATGATTATTTTGCCTCCATTGCCAACAGTGCTCTTAATTACTCGACAAAGTTCTTCCTCAACATTATTAAACGGGTCGTGACTTCTGCCAGCATATGTAGTTTCCATTATTAACGCATCAAGGTCATCGAGCATAACAGGATCTTTTGTTATTGGAATGTGTGGTCGTCCAATGTCGCCGGTATATCCAAGCCTTATGGTTTTACCCCTATCGTTTATATCAAGCGCAACACCAGCCGATCCAAGAATATGACCCGCATCTGAAAAAGTTGCCTTAACCCCCTGACAAACTGAAAAAGACTCTTCGTACTCAACTGCCTTGAAAAGCGGCGCGACCGCCTCAGCTTCCTCAAGTGTGTATAACGGAGTAACTGGTGGCAAGCCCTGTTTATGCCTCACCTTATTTAAAAAATCAATATCATGCTTTTGCAGGTTGGCAGAGTCTCTAAGCATTTGACGACACAGTTCAATAGTAACGGGGGTAGCGAAGATCGGTCCACTAAAACCCTTTCTCACAAGATTTGGCAAATTTCCGCTGTGATCCATATGAGCATGCGAAAGAACAACAGCGTCAACGGAAGCAGGATCAAAAGAAAAGTTTATATTTTTATCGTAAGATTCCTGCCGCCTACCCTGAAATAGACCACAATCAAGAAGAAAATTTTTCCCATTCACGGAAACGAGATGTTGAGATCCCGTTACTGTTTGGGCTGCTCCACAGAAATGTATTTTCATTAATCAGTCCCACTTTTACAAACCAAATAGACGGCCAACCTCATTCATTTCAAGAACATGAGATGCAACCTCATTTGGATGCTCAATTTTTATTGCAACGCCTTTTTCCTCGCACATCTTTTGCACCATCAAAAGAAAACCAACGCTGATAGTATCAAGAATATCCACTTTTTCAAAATCAACAACTACGCTTTTTACTCCCTCAGCAAGCGAAGCCTTAACTTCTTCCAGCAATTCTGAGGTATTTGCCCCTTCCACAATAGAACCTTCAACAACAAGAGTATGCGAATCGCCATTTTTAAGCTTGTTTACTTTCATAACAACAGAATTCGACGACACCACACCGTTGGACTTACTCATGGTAACAAGCTCTTCTTCAGAATGTATAATTGGAAACCGGCCAATAATGTTCACCATCGACAACACTTTTATTACGGGTTCGGATACATTGAGAAGAAAAAGCTTTCTTTTCTCTTTTTCGACGAACCGCAAGACTTTCACCAACCTGTTAATAAACGCGCTTGCAATTTTTTTGACATTGGCCATATCAAGAACGAGTGCAGATACGGAACCTGATAATTCTCTCTCAACAAGCTCTTCGTTAACATGGTCGAGATCGTAGTCGAAGTTTCCGGAGAATTTAACTACAACAGCCCCATCTACCCTTCGTACTGCTATACATAAATCTTCCACTTATACCCCCCAATTTACGAGTGGTTCCACGAAACCAAACCGCCCATTACTATACTAAGGATAGATAATATATCTCTATACCTTTTGAAAAGGGGGAAAGTGGACAAAAGATTTAAAATTAAGAGATGCTTTCAGGCCATCCGCTGCACTACTGATTATGCCACCAGAATAACCGGCCCCCTCACCTATAGGATATAGTCCTTTAAATCCGCAAGATTCCATTGAAGAAACATTCCGTAGTATCCTAATTGGGGACGATGTTCCAGTTTCCGGCGCTACAAGCACACCATTCTCAACAAATCCCCGTATTTTACGATTAAACTCTGTAAGACCAGTAATCAAGCCTTGGCTAATGATATGCGGAAAGAGTTCTGACAAGTCTGCCGGATAAACCGCTGGCTTATATGACACTCTAAGGCTTTTTGCATCTTTTTTTCGTCCAATGAAATTTATTGCGCTCTGCGCTGGAGCAACCATCCCTTCTCTATAACTTTTCCTTTCAATGTCGCGCCTGAAGCGTAAAACTTCCAAGGGTTCGTTAGGCAAGTCTGTTGGCAAAACCGTAACTACTATGGCTCCATTCGTGAACTCTTCCCCACGATTACCGTAACTCATTCCATTTACAGCCAACCTTCCGTCTTCGCTTGATGCGTTTATTATTTCTCCACCGGGGCAGACACAAAAACTATATACCCCCCTATTTTTCTCTGCCCAACCTGTAAGTTTATAGGAAGCAGCTCCAAGCTCACAGGCAAGCGACAAATCACCATATTGACTTTTATCAATAAAACCCCTTGGATGTTCTATCCGTACACCTACTGCGAATGGTTTTATACCCAAAGGCACGCCTACCCTAAAAAGCATTTCATAAACAGCATCTGCACTGTGTCCCGTTGCAAGAAATAACGCATCCGTCTCCAATGCCTCGCCATCTGACAATTTGACCGATACAACACCGTTACTTTTACTTTCGATAAAGTTTACAGAAGTACTCCACAAAAAAGTGGTGCCATTCAAATTAAGATAATCAACCATCGCCGGAATAATTTGTTTCAAGGCATCTGTCCCTATGTGTGGCCTTGCCTGCCATGCAATAGCAGGTGACGCTCCAAATCCGATAAGCACCTTATAAATCTCATCAGTAACGGGAGATGTATTTCGCGCGGTTAGCTTACCATCGGAATAGGTACCCGCACCGCCCTCTCCAAAAACAAAATTGCTTTTGCTGTCTATTTTGCCCTCTGATTTTATCAGATTTGTGTCAACATCCCTTTCAGTTATCCGTTTTCCCTGTTCAATCAATATTGGTTTATAGCCTTTTTTTACAAGTCCATAAGCGGCAAAAAGCCCGGCAGGTCCGCACCCGACGATTATTGGCCGTTCCCGAATAATCTTCTCACCGATACACCAGTCAATACACCCGACCTCATACAAAGGGAACCCTGTCGGAATTTTACTATCATTTAAACGAACTGCTACGCTATATAGGTGGTGTATATTGCTCCTTTTTCTTGCGTCTAAAGACTCACGGAGAACAATAATGTCGGCAATATCTTCTTTATTTATAAGTAACTTGGCTGCAATTAATTCATCGAGGGGCCGCTTATCCGCAAAGTGCCGCGCTATTCCAGAAAGAGTAAAATATCCGTTCATTTCACTTGGCAATAAAAAAACGGGCAGAGGTGCCACCTTTGCCAACTATGAACTTTATGGGCTTACCACAACGGGGACAACGGCCACAATATGCCGTGCCCTCTTTGTTAAGATATATCCGTTGATATACGCGACAGCAATCAAATTGAACCCCAAGAAAAGGCTTACCTTTTTCCATTATAAAACACCATTAAACCAGTCCGAAACCCCACTTATCATTTGAGAAGCATCTGCATAAGAATTTGTTTTTCCATTTATACTGCCCAAAAAGACTTTCCCGTATGGTTTTTCCCATATTCTTCTATCAAGAATAAGCGCAGCGCCGCGGTCATCATGCCGCCGTATCAGCCTGCCAACGCCCTGTCTGAATTTAATTACTGCTTCAGGCAGATAAAAGGTTGTAAATGAATTTTCGTTTGCCGCTTCGGCAGCTTCAGATCTTGCCTCCACTATCGGATCGGTTGGAACACCAAACGGAAGGCGAGCAATTATTAGCAGCTCTAGATAATCTCCAGGCAAATCAACACCCTCCCAAAAAGTATCTGTGCCAAGAAGAATTGCGCCAGGATTTTTCCTCATTTCTTCAAGCAAGTGCCATGTGTTTCCATTTATATCCTGAGCAAATAACCGCACTCCAGCATTTTCGCAACCAGACAGAGCTTTTTCGTATGTTTGCCTAAGCATCTCCTTTGATGTAAACAACACAAGAGTCCGTTTTTTCATTGTAAGCGCGATAGAAACAAGAATATCCGCAATAGATAAAGAATACAAGGCCGTATCGGGAAGCTCTATACCCCTGTTTAATGCAAGCAAAAGCTGGGAGTTATAGTTATAATGCGAAGGAATTACTGATTCCGCAACTCTAAACTTCTCTGTTCCATCGAGTCCTACCCTTCTCTTAAAATAATCAAGGCTCTCTTTTATGGCGAGAGTAGCCGAAGTAAATACAGCCGTAGTTATCTTTGGCAAAAAAGAGTCGGCAAGCTTTTCCCTTATTTCAAGCGGAACCGCCACAAGCTTGATATTAAGCGGATTCGTATGTCCCTCCGCCCAAAAAACCATACCCTCACCCTCTCCTTCAAGTATCCACCGCAAGAGCGAATTAAGAGAGTCAAGCTCACGAACCATCGCCGCAAAGTCCTGCAAAGCCTCTTTTATCTCTTCTTCGGTCTCAACGGCATCTGAAATTGCCTGACGCAGAGTTTTCAAGGCGGAAAGGTATCCATCAAGCCCCATAGACTCCCTTGGCATGCCAATAACCGTAAAAAGAGATTCCTTGTATCGCAGCTTATCGCTTTTCTTAGTCTTTTTTAAAGCTCCACCAAGCTTACGGAAAAAATAAACCGACCTGAGCTCCATTTCGCCTGCCTGCATGCAAAGGTCGTCCGTAAGCGGCGCAAGGGTAGAAAGGCTCTCCCTATTGCTTTTAGCAAGCAACACAGCAAGATATCGCAGAATACCACGCCCACCCACCCCTTCTCCATCCTTTTTGTAAAGTTTTTGGATAACTGTTGAAAACATCACATGTGAAACTTCTTCACCAAGATGTTTCCGGCCAACTTCTTCAAGCGCGTGAGCCTCATCGAAAACTATCCGCGAATAATCACCAAGAATAGCCCTATCACCCCGTAAATCAGTAAAAAAAAGCGAATGATTAATAAAAACAAGATTCGATGCGAGTGCTTCCCTTCTTTTGCGCATTACAAAACATTCATTAAAAGAATAACAGCGGGAACCGCGGCATGTTTCTGAATCGGACGCAATACGAGCCCACAAAATCCTATTTTCTCTCTCATTAAAAACCGTACATTCTGAGATATCTCCGCTCCCCGTCTCTTCAATCCACGGCACAAGAGGCAGAAGAACATCGGCTTCGGCGTTGCGCAAAAAAAGCGCAGACGCATTAACAACCTCTTTCCATTTTCTCACACATAGATAATTTGATCGTCCTTTTAAGAGCGTGGCCCTAAAGTCCAGCCCTGTTATGTTTCTCAAAAATGGAACCTCTTTCTTGTAAATCTGATCCTGAAGTGTTTTTGTTCTTGTTGATATTATTACTCTCGCGCAATTTTTAACCGAATACAAAAGAGCGGCGGCAAGGTATGCAAGTGATTTACCCGTTCCTGTTCCAGCTTCAACTACAAGCAACTCCCGATCATTAAGCGCTCTTCGGACAAGTTGTGCCATTTCTATCTGTCCTTCGCGAGCCTCATACTCCTCCATAGACTTTGCTATTTTGCCATTAGTTGCAAACAGTTCATCAATTGCTGTCTTTGGGATAGCGGAAAGTTCCTTGCTTTCACTAAGAGGCAGGAGCGGCTGCGGCGGCTCTTTCGGCTTGTCTTCGCTTACTACTGTCGGCAGGAGAGGCTTGAGAAGGCCAGCTACCGGACTTTCCTGCGCGGCAAGAAGCTTGCCAATGAGCCGCCTCTTTTTTTCCGGAAGAGCGTGCACACCGGAAAGGGCCTTGATAAATACTTTGCCGCAAAGTAGCGCATCTGCACCGGCTCTATGACTTTTTCCTTCGTGCAGCGAAAAGCGATCACCAAGAGCTTCAAGCTTGTAACTATCGAGCCCGGGAAGCCCAAGTCTTGACAACATAAGTGAATCATACACAGTATTTTTCAACAAATCTTTCTTTAGCAGCTTAAGCTTATTGTTGAGAAATGTAACATCAAACTTGGCATTATGAGCAACAATGGGCGATTCTCCGATAAACTCTAAGAATTGGCTCACAACCTCCTTAAGCGGCCTTCCCCCACTACGCATTTCAGCAGTGGTAATTCCGGTAAGCGAAGCTATGTATGGAGATATTTCCTTGTCTGTTAACACAAGAGAGTCAAAAGCATCAACCGCATTCCCGCCAACAAATACTACCGCGGCGATTTCGATTATATCCTCGCGATTAGGATCAAGTCCTGTGGTTTCAAGATCGAACGAAACAAATTTTTCAGGTATTAGTGTATTCACAATATCAAAACTCAGCACCTACAGAGATATAGTCCTCTCTACCATGATCCTTTCCAATTCTCCACGCTCTGTCCCATTTAAAAAGTATGCCGTAAAGAAGGTGCGCTCGAAGTCCGAAACCTGAACCCATCCTGAGATCATCTAACGAACCATTCCTAAAAAGACTTACTTCATTACGATTGTCCCACGCTGTACCAGCATCAATAAATGCCGTAGCTGCTATACTTCTAAAGCCAATAGGGGGCACATGAAGAATAAGGTAATCAATAAAAGGAAAACGAAACTCAAGGTTTGCAAGGCCAAACTGAGTATTACCAGAAGGATTTACACCAGCTATTGCATAGCCCCTAAGAGGCATAATTACCGAAGAGAAATAATTCGATTCAATAGATCCGTCAAGACCAAATGGGCTAAAAAAGTAAGCGAGATTATTGGGCGTTCCGCCAAGATAAAATTTCTTGGGATTAATGCCGTTACCAATAGCAACACTCGAACCGCCGTTAATCCTCATAGCTACAGTGTATTTCCGCAAAAAACGGATATACTGCCGAAAATCAAATACTGCCACACCAAATCCATACTCCGTACCGCCCACGCGTGGACTTATAAGCGCCGATAGATTAACGCGAGTTCCGCGGACAGGACCGGTATTCCCCCACATTGTATTGTCAAAAACCAAAGAACCTGAGAAATCAAAATATGACGATGACGGCAACTGCAATCGTGGCATTTCAACATAACTTCCATCAGGCATTGCGAGAAGCGCATATTTATCCCGTGTTAGCAGCGTACCTCCAAGCGCCCCGTCAACCCTTGTGTACTTCGAAAATGGATAAGAGGCTTCAAGCCTGAGTTCATTAACGGCATCGAAATAAAAAATAGAGGTGTCCCCTGCTTGCCAGTATATTACATTAGTAAACCGAGAAAAGGCTCCGGCAATATCAGTTCTAAGCTTAAGATAATCGTAACGGACATAACCGTTAAGTGCATTTAGTGGATCTTCCAGCCCGCTATTATAAAGATTTGCCGCAAGATATATTCTATGATTGCCAAGAATATCAGACAGCATAAAAGCTGTTTGTCCGGCAATTGAAGCGCCGTATGGTGAATAAGCCCCTCCTACAGCCGCCGAAATAGCATCGAATGAGAATTTTGGGGTATATGGCATTTCACGAAAAGAACCGTCTCTATTTTTATAAAGTAAAGAGTCGTGCAAAAAATCGGAGGTATCAACTACTAACCGTCGTTTTTCATTTATCCGTCTCGATTCCTCGCGCATACTATAGGGCGAAAACGGATCGTAATTTATCGAAGGAGGCTGTCTTTCCCTTTCTTCTCTCGCTTCTATTGAATCAACCTTATCCGAATCGAAAGACTGAGGAAGGTTTATTTTTTTCCATACAGAACCCACAGAATCAGAAAAAGAGGAGGCATATTCTGTCGGTGGTAAAGCTGAGTCCTTTATTGTCGAAAAGGGGGCATCCACCCTGTAAATATCCCATCCACCATTCTCAAAGAGCGCAAAAACCATGAATCGCGAATCGTCCGGAAAAGATGGATTGAAACAACCCGAGTAAGTGTTTGTCAATGGCATTACAGACAAGCTGTCCATATCAAGCTTATACATATTATCGATACCGCTACGGTTGGAAACAAAGACAACGCTTCTGCCACTATCGGCAAATGTAGCCATTTTATCTTCGAAAGGAGTATCCGTAAGCCGCTTTATTCTGTTCGCCTCAAGATCAAGAAGAAAGAGGTTAGTCCCATTTCCGCCATAAATCCTTTCACCCGAAGTCTCGGATTCAAAAAGGACTTTTTTACCGTCCGGAGAAAAACGGGGATATGTATCATAGTTTTCATCGTTTGTAAGCCGTTTTACACTGCCGGTCGATAGCGAAACAATGTACAAGTCCGACCTTCCATTAGATAAGGCACTAAAGACTATGCTCTCCCCATCTTTTGACCAGTCTGGATGCTCTATTCTGTCGAACTCAAACGGCAGCTGCTTATTAACTTTTCCGCTACTTATTGATATGATTTTAAGCACATCCCGACCGCCAGATTGAGCAACAACACAAACTGCGTTACCATCTGGAGACCAAGCTATCCCACTCTTAAATGAGTGAAAGGACTCAAAATTATCGGAAGTTCCAGCAGCCACAATCTTTTTAATAAGTTTACCATTTGAAGCGTCCATCAAAAATACGGCGGGATAATCCTCCCGATCGCTGAAATATGCCACTGTTCTGCCATCCGGCGAAACCGAAGGCTGAATATTAAAATATGCAAGAGGATCCGCCCCCCTATCACTCGACAAAAAGGAATTCCCTATTACTCTATGGCGGGTAAGTCTCTTTGCAAACTGTGTTGCCGTAGCCCGTTTACCCAATTCCGGCCAGTATCGCCTTTTCAGTTCATTTATAAAATGGTCACTTGCAACCTTCAAATCCTCTCTCGTAGCTCTCCTAAAGGCTCGCTCAGTATTCTTAAGCAATGCAAGATTTTTCAAAAAGCGGCCTATCGATTCATGTCCATATTGTGCGGCCATAAAATTGAAGAAAGCGTTACCCGCTTTATATGCAAGAAACTGCGATCCAAATTCATATTCTGGTCCGGCAATATATCCATAAAGCAAAGCGTCCATAAGATACATATCACTCTCAAAATTCCATTTGGCCGACTCGTACTCTGCCCATCCTTCTGCAACCCACAATGGTATTTGAAATGAGGTTCTTGCGCGAAAAGCATTAATAACATTCTCAAAAATCAGATCGTACATAACGGCATGCGTTAATTCATGGTGAAGTACATGCCTGAAATCGGGCCACGATCCGGTAAAAGGTACTACCACTCTCGATTTATATACCTCAGTAAATCCGCCAATGCCTTCGCCAATAGTTTCCATTATTATGTTGGTTTGCGAAAAATCGGAATGTGACCCATAAACAACTACCGGAATCCGCTTTTTTATATTGTAATCGATGCTTCTTGAAATTGAATCAAGCGCCTTCTCGAGAAAAGAGGCAGCATACTCCGCATGACCTTTATATCCACCATTGTAGTAAATGTCAAAATGGGCACTTTTTATTGTCACCCACTCCTTATTGGCATATTGAACCTTGTTCTGCCCAAACTGCGCAAAGGAAGAAACTGTAAAACTAACAACCAGAATAAGAAATTTTACACATATGCCCATTGTTCAAGTAAAAAGATAATCTTTTCCATTTTTCAAGTCGTTATTATATTTTGCGTTATACAATCATGATTGACGAAACCTATTTACTCACTGAAGTAAACAGCAATGACCAAGCAAGACAGATTAAGGCAATCCGCGAATCTGCCGAGAAGGGGTCTATATCTCTAATCAAGTCATTAATACCACTTTGCCGCCACACAAACAGGAATGTTGCGCGAGAGGCAGTAATTGGCTCAGCAAATCTAATCCGCCGCCAACTTATCGAATCGTGGGCGGATATTGATAAAGGGGTTAAGGACAGCCTTGCGACCATACTAAAAAGACTCGATCCCGCGGTAATTGACCACCTCGCCATTGGCCTTAAATCAACAGATGACGACATTCGCCTCCGCAGTCTCCAGACGCTGGGTCTTTTAGGGCAGGACGACAAAATTAAGCAGGTCGTCGCTGAAATGCTAACCGATAATGATGTAAGAATGAGGGCAACTGCCGTTTCCGTTCTTAAAGAAATGCTTGGCGGCCGCGACATCTCACTCGTTTACAGAGTACTGCACGATCCTGACCCGCGCGTAAGGGCAAACGGAGTTGAAGCTCTTGAAGCCGCAGATAATAAAACTGCTGTTCCAACTCTGATGTCTCTAAAACGCGACCCCAATAACAGGGTGCGCGGCAATGTGCTTAAAACACTTTACCTTATGGGCATCAAAAATATTGCCGATGATGTACGGGAGATGGCGGAGCACAAAAACCATCTCATGAGAGCAACGGCATTCTGGGTTGTAGGAGAAGCCTGTAAAAAGGGGCACGAGGAGTGGATGGTTGATATTATTGGAGAACTCGGACTTGACCGTGAACCCCTTGTCCGCCAGAATGCCATAAAGTCGCTTATTAAAACCAACAGCCCCTTTTCAAAACAATTATGTCAGTTTCTTTTTGACGGTAGCGAAATAAAAACAGCCATAAGCGATATGGAAAAAATGGCTAAACTTCGCGGAAAATAGATCAGCCAATAGGCTCTTTAATTGTTAAAGATATAGAGCCAAATCACCTCGTTAGCACCAGAAGCTTCTTTACATTTACACCTTTGCCAACCACATTTGCAACATAAACTCCCCTTGCCAACGCTTTCCTGTTTTGGTCAGTTCCATCCCAGACATACGAAACCTTACCGCCATTTGCACTACCCGACATCGTTCTTACAATCCGACCGGCTGGATCGATGATATTGAGCTTCACCGGCGCTCTATCCAGTGCGCCCGAGAAAGAAATTGTAGTTTGGGGACTGAATGGATTGGGGTTGATCACAATGCTTTGTGCTTTTATCCCATTGTTAATTTTTTCATTGTTGTCATAGCACCAACTATTATTTGTTCCAACAATAACAATACTATCAACAAAACCACCTTTATGAAACTTGACTATAAGAAAACTTTCTTCGTTTGAGAAATAACAAATTACTCTCGCTAGATATATATAATTGAAAACAAGCGAACCACCAGGCAATAATGTCAGAGCTGCAGAGTCAGCACCATAATATGATGATATGTACAGCGATGAACTGGCATGAATATGGTATTCAAGAAAATTAGAGCCGCCTATATAGCCAAAAGTAACCAACCAATTATCAAGAAGGTCAGGTAAAAAATCCGAATACATTTTGAATGAAAGCGAATCAAATTTTAATGATTCAACAGTGCTTTGATTTACTATGGTAAAAGAATCAGAATTACAACGCCCATCACATGCGCTAACCGTGTCCTTATCTATGCTAAAAGGAATTGCCTGAGACACAACAGAAGTGGACAAAAAAACAAGGAATAAAACTAATTTGGAGATTATTTCGGTCATGTTTCTCCTCCTATCGTTTTAAAAACATGAAATAAAAACATATCGATCTACTTTACAAATACTAAATTACGCATAATTATCTTACGATCCATTTTTATGCGTGCAATGTACAAACCTGTCGAAACAGTGTTACCAAATCCATCTTTACCATCCCAAAAACAACCATGCTTTCCTGATAGAAGCACCCCATCAACGAGTGTTCTAATAAGCTGACTATTAGACGCACAAACACCAATACTCCATTTGTAAGCGTAACATTGCAGTCAACATTCGAACAATGAAAGACCAGTCACTTAGTCAACACCAACAACTTCTTCATGTTTACACCTTTGCCAACAACATTTGCAACATAAACTCCCCTTGCCAGCGCTTTCCCATTTTTATCAGTTCCATCCCAGACATACGAAACCTTACCGCCATTTGCACTACCCGACATCGATCTTACAACTCGACCAGTTGGATCTATAATGTTTAGCTTGACCGACTCCCTGTCCTGTGTGCCCGAAAAGGTAATTGTAGTTTTGAGACTGAATGGATTGGGGTTTACCAGAATTCTTTGTACGCCATATCCTCCATCTTTTTTTTCTACTGTTGAGAGCTGAATTGATAGCTCATGACATACAAAAACGAGATAACGCACAACGGTTAATCCAAGTGAAGTATCTCGTTGGTAATTATCCCAATTAGAAAAGGAGTGTTTGTATATGTAAATAATTAGCGAATAGTCCTGTAATGCTACAATATCCATATCAGACAAAATGGATGATAGCGAATTTTTTTCATTTGCGGTAATTACTGTATCATTACTCCATTCTGACTGCTTTACCATCATGTAATCATTAGGCTTTATGGTATCCAATCCACTTTTCCTTGATACACTGTCTCCATAAAAAAAGTATGAGTGATAACCACCAGGAGTCATGGCATCATCAAAAAGGTTAACCAGAATTGAACAGGGATACATTCTTGTAAAAAAACCGCGATTCCCAGGATCTGTTGGTTCAGCTCTACCCGAAAGTAGCAAGCCATGTGCTACAGTATCGCCAATAAATTCAATTGACTTGACAGCCATATAAGGTATTGCATTGGACCTGAACTCAGCATCAGAGGCAAATCGATTTGAATCTATTATAGTTACCCGTTTTTCGATGATATTTAGAGAAGAATCGGTAAGAAAAACATAATAACGATATTGAGGTTCAGAAAACACTAAGCTTACCACCATCATACCTATGATTATAAGCATCTCATACATTATTATTTGTTTCTTCACTCTATATCACCTCGTTAGCACCAGAAGCTTCTTCATGTTTACACCTTTGCTAACCACATTTGCAACATAAACTCCCCTTGCTAGCGCTTTCCTGTTTTGATCAGTTCCATCCCAGACATACGAAACCTTACCGCCATTTGCACTACCCGACATCGTTCTTACAACTCGACCAGTTGGATCAATAATGTTTAGCTTGACCGCCTCCCTATCCTGTGTGCCCGAAAAGGTAATTGTAGTTTGGGGGCTGAATGGGTTGGGGTTACACTTCAGCCAATGAGCAAAACAATCTTTATTATCTATATTTTCCCCTCGTTCAATATTTGTTGTCATATCAATCAAAGTATCCAAGGTTGGCAAGTTATCCGTTGGAAGCAAAATGACACGATATCTTTGAAATGTACAGTTTGTAATCTCTAATGAAAAATTGTACATGCAGTAACACCGACAAATATTACCTGTGTCAACTCGTTGAAAGAACAAAGTATCTCCACTTAAATATTGCCGTATAAAATGGCTACCGCAGCAATGCATAGTGATCTTACCCGCAAAACTTAAAGTGTCGCCATTTATTGCAAATTCAAAACTATCTTTATATGGAAGTATGCTATCGACTCCATCATCTTCTAATAAAACACACGGTGGATAAACTGGAAAAAAAATATCTGCTCGTCCTTCAACTGCAAGCAAAGTAAATATAACCTTGAAAGGTAGTGATGAATATTTTGTTATCAATTATTCATCCTGAAAAAGCTTTTAATTTCCAAAATCCATCTTTTTTCGTAACAACAAACACAAGCAAATCGCTCCAGATCAACTCTGTTTTATCCGCCTTAAGCCTGTTGCCAACAAAAATGTAATCATGCATACTAATCGACCAAGTTGACAGTGTGGAATCAAAATGACTAAATATGCTGTCTTTATAGTGGACTTCAGGATCGTATGTATTCAAATAATCATCAATTGTATATATGGAATAGTCTCTGACTATAGAAAAAATACTGGTTAATTGCATCGTGTCACTAAGAAATGGAGTATCGTCATCAAGGGTATAAATGGTATCGGCTAAATAAGTTCTAAATAGTGAGGAGTCTGCGGTTAAATATGTTTCAATAACACGCAACGAAAACTGATAAGCGCTATCAGAATAGTCTATCTCTTCCGGCGATAGTGGCTTTTGTTCCCTTTCCGAACAGTTTTGAAAGAAAACACCAGACAGAAAAACAACAGAGCACAGTAAAACTGAACTATTCTTGGTCAACATTTTTGATCCTTTATCAATCTTATGAAAATCCGCATATTTAATCTACTTCCAATATTTTATAAGAAAGACCTCCAAACAGCTTTAAGGAATCGAGTGAATTAACTATCAATTCCCATTTCCCCTTGCTAATGGCTCGAATTCTTGTCGAATATGATACGATCGTATCTCTCCTAAAAATCGATATCCAAGAGGAATCAAAACCTTGCTCTATCTGAAAACCCTTAGTCGTTGTGCTATTTGTCAACTTTAATTTTGTTGTAACTATCACGGTGGTTTCTGGAACAAAAGCGGCCCAATCAGGTGTAATTTGTATATCCAAAGTTATTTGGTCGCCAACGGCAATATTTCTTTCTTTTGAGTATTCTACATGCAAAATAAAATTGCGATCACCTTTTGGAGGTATACAAACAGCACCATTTTCGTTGCATGCATAAAACAACATAAGAATCAAATACAATGCACAATATAATTTCATTTATTGAGTATCAGTAAAGATACAGTCCTAATATTACTATAAGATAAATGACATAAATATATTCCGGCCGATACTGTTGCACCAGAATCGTCACGACCATCCCATGGTATTTGGTAGACCCCAGCAACCATTTTATTATTATTCAGCAAACTTTTAATCAATTTTCCTTGAACATTGTATATGTTCAACCGAATGAGGACGTCACCATAATCATTTTTTCGAAATGGTATTGTAAATTTTATTGTTGTTGAAGGGTTAAACGGATTTGGGCATATCGTTAGTGCGCTTACTTCAGCAAAATTCTTTTTGTCAAAAGCGATCAAATCTGAATCTTCATTGAAATTATCCTCAAGAGTAATTTCTTTTGCCAATGGACCTTGAATGCAAGAAAATTTATTAACAGAACCAAGAGATACATTTGAATTCTCTAATATCGAAGTCCCTGGCAATATCGAAATCGAATTGTTACACTCTATAATTATTTTTGCGGAAGCGCTAAAGCAACTTGAACTTATTGTGACAGAATTCTTAGCTTGAATTCTCTCTACACCAGAAAATGTAGTACCACTATAAGTCAAATCAACCGGATAATAATCTATGGTGTTATTCTTTAAGGACTGCAATGCTTGAGCTCTTGCTTCTGAAGAAATAGTGTTTTTATAATTGTCATACAATTCTTGTAGATTATGTACATGATTATTATACATATTACACCATGTTCTGGTAAAGAAATTACTGCCACCGCTATAGTAGTCTTGTGCAGGACCAAAATTGACATCATAGGCGACATATGAATTATTTAAATAGCAATTAATCCCCAGCGGCTGGATTAATGATGGGTCATCAGCTGGTGAGCTTTCATTAAATGAGTCATACAGATCCCACAGGGCAGTAATAACCCTACCTTCACAAGCATCACCATATGAAAGCTGGTCATTGTGCATCCAGCCAAGAGGATCATAACACCCACCATATTCCAGTTGTACTCTGTAACCACTTTCTTCGACATATGCCGGATCATTCTTTACACACATTGAAAAAAATGTGGGCCATCCTTCCATAAACGCAAACTCACGTGTTGAAACTTCATGAAGCCAATGAGAATGTCCTTCAGCTGGACTCCATTCCCCCATCTGATACCACATAACTGCATGCCCTAATTCATGAAGAACAGTGGAACCATATGCATAACTTCCGGCTGCTATTGAAAAATATGACTCGGGAATAATCGACGGCTGAAAAAAATTGCCTGAGCCAGGATAAAAGCACCTTATGTAATGTCGTGGTTGCCCACCATGGTCATCAAGAAAATCAATGCCTTGCTTCATAGCATAGAAAACTTTAAAAGCATTGACAGCTGTTGGATCCTCATCATTTGTCGTAAGATATCCCAAATCACGATCACTCGAAATATTACTATACACGCGGACATAAATTATTGCGCATAATATAACCTCTATTCTATCTTATAGATAGAAGGAGGCTTTATGCAAAGACTAAAGATACGAGACAGTGAATTAATGAAGATTGCCGTACAACAAGAAATTGTCAGAACGGAAGAATCTCGTTATGATCATAGGCTCCACGGAATACTTCTGGCATGTTCTGGAAAGAGTAGCTATGAAATAGCAGAACTCTTCAACCAAAGTCCTCGTACTGTTCAATATTGGATTAAGCGTTTTGAAGAGAGTGGTTTTGCAGGATTAACAGATGCGGAGCGTCCTGGTCGCCCCACAGCAGTGGACTCAAGTATTCAAAAATCGATAGGGAAAGATTTGCGTAAATCCCCAAGAGATTTTGGATATTCTCAGAATTTATGGGATGGAAAGCTTCTTAGTTTTCACCTGAAAAAAAAGCATAAAGTTATTCTTGGAGAACGACAATGTCGTAGAATGTTTCATGTAATGGGCTTTCGACGCCGAAAGCCAAGACCGCTAATTGCAAAATCAGACCCGCAAGTGCAGGAGAAATATAAAAAAACTTCAGAGATTGGCTAAACGCGATGATATTGAGTTATGGTTTGAGGATGAATGTCATTTCCAGCAACATGGGTCACGGTGTGCGATGTGGGTGCCACCTGAAGAGAAAGACCCTGTTGTTCTTCATGCTCCAACTAGGAAAAGCATTGCCTACTTTGGAGCAGTTCATCCGGCAGACGGAAGGTTGATATCTATGAGAAGTGAAGTTTTTAATGCCCAGACATTCGGGGCTTTCCTGAAGAAAGTTAGCAAAAATAAAGGAAAGAAAAAAGCTATCGTGGTAGTGGATAATGCTCGCTGGCATCATGCTGCAATACTGGGCGACTGGCTTCGTGCACATCGAAATTCAATAAAGTTGATGTTTTTACCGCCTTATAGCCCAGAACTGAATCCGATAGAGCGAGCCTGGAAGCTCTTAAGACGACTGTGCATACACAATCAGCATTTTGAAGAACTTGCTGAATTGGTAAGAATTGTATCAAAGCAATTGTTGAGTTGGAAAAAACCAAATGAGACACTGCATAAACTATGCGCAATTATATAAGACCGTGTGTATAATAGCAAAACCTATACTGTCTCCGTACATGGAAGCACTACTTATGGGTTCATCTGTCAAGCCCATGCATGGCGATATCACAGCATAAAGCGTATCAGCATATATTTTAGTCCCAGTAAAAAAAAGGGACACAAAAAGTGAAATTAAGACCAGTCTCACAATGTACACTATATGCCCCTTTTTTTACTTAGAACGACACGAAAACCATAGTTACTACCTTGCCATACAGGATCGAAGATTGCACGATATCCTGAACGACAAATAGACGAAGTAATACGGTCATTAAACCATGAACCGCCTCGAACTACACGATCAATTCCACTGGTTGGGCCTGTAGGATCTTTTTTTTCTCTCTCATCATAGGAACCATACCGATCATTACACCACTCCCATACATTTCCGATCATATCATACAAGCCAAAACTATTCGCTATTTTCGCTGCAACCGAATGAGTACCTCTCGTCGAATCATAAACCCATCCATACAAAAAAGCCTCTTCTTCATTCCATGTATTTGACCAATAATACTTCTCATTTTTCCCGGCTCTGCATGCATACTCCCATTCGGCTTCGGTTGGAAGCCTATATCCATGAGTATTCCAGCTAACTTTAAGTTGTGTTAAGTCCAAACAACCATTCCCGATTATACCCAATGCAGTATCATAAGAATAAACAGTATCAAGAAGCTCATCTTTACTACGTGCATTACAGTATAGTAAGGCATCATACCATGTTACTCGTTCAACAGGCTTATCAGAGGCCACAAATTGAGCAGGATTCACCCCCATTAGTCGCTGATATTCCGACTGTATGACTTCTGTAGAATCAATCCAAAAAGATGAAATAGACACGAGCGACAAAGGTTTTGTGTGATTAAAGTCGGTATCTCCCATAACAAATGTGCCACCAATTATGCACTTCATGCCGTATAATCCTTTAGGAATTGTATTTACTACAATCTTAGCAACATGACTTTTTACACTTCCATGGCTATTTGAAACAACCACATGATAGTATCCAGCGTCATGTAAATCAGATGACTGAATCTTATATGCTGCTTCTTGTGCTGCAGTAATGCTGCTGCTGTCTTTATACCACTGATAAGAAAGGGACGGGTTCCCATGTGCAGCAACTGATAATTCAATGTCATTTCCAATATTAACTGATTGCGCAACAGGATGCAAAGAAATAACAGGAGCGTACGGTTCGTTTGTCGGTTCAACAATTCTATCACAACCAACAAAAACTATACAAAAAAGAATAGTTGCATAAAATGTCTTGTTCTTCATTCTTAATACCTCATTTAACATAAACAACTTCTCGGTAATCACCAATGTTTTCGTTACCCGTCTTGCAAGTATCTATTTCGCATATATCGCACGGATGATGTCCCTATGCTGCCCAACAGATAGTTTCACTATGTACACACCATTGGCAATTTGATTATTATTTCTATTGCGTCCATCCCAATTGATTTCATGATATTTATTATCACATATCTTCACATTAAATGATCTTACCAAGTCCCCCTTTACGGAGAAGATGTCCACCCTTGCCTTCTGATGTTCCGGCATAGTATTGTTGGCATAAAAGCGTATCTTTGTCGTAGGATTGAATGGATTAGGTATATTTTGATACAACACTATCTTTCCATTACATTGATGCGAAATCGTATCTAAATCCTCAGAACTGAAATCATACTCCATCTCTTTTGTCAATAACGCACATCCGTTTGTGTTAGCAGTCAAAGAGGTACCTTCCTTTGCCCAAAAACCATCCAATAAAATCACCGACGAATTAGCACCAAGACTTACTACTGCACTACCTTGAACAATATTATTTGCGGTTATGTTTGAATTAGCAGTATAATTTGTTACACCCGCCGAGATAGTGTTTCGTACGACAAGATTCAATGGACACGAACCATGCGATGTGATAGGCTTAACAGACGGATCACCAAAATAAATCCAGTCAGCCAGCGTACTTGAAATTGAATACATTTGCGCCATTAAGACAACTGAATTAATGCAAAGTGCACCATATGATATAAATTCGCCCTCAATCAACATACGATTAAATTCGTCCTGCGCAAGCATCGGCGGATCCCAACTAACTTCTATACCGGCTCCAAAGAATCCAATGGCACCCGTTGGATTTGATGTCGAGTTATTCCATGCATTCATCCATTTTGTTGCGAAACAAGTTTTATATGCGAAAGAACCATTCCAACAAGCGACAGAATAGATAAAAGGCAATTTATTGTCATTCTGTAAGTTGTCAACATGTTCCGATTGAAACCCAGAAGTTCGCCAACCAAATTGACCACCATGTCCTGCATAATTAATTAGAGATACTCCATCATTAACTTTCTCTGTGATATAGCTTACATTAGGATTTCCGGATAAATCCGGTGCGCCTTTTGAACCATCAAAAGCTTCAAATATATTTGAATAATAGCTATATAGGACATTATCATCAATGTTCCTTAAGTGTTGCCAATCGTTTTCGTTATTGTGTCCAATTCTACAATCGGAACCTATGGATAACGCAGAATGAAACCAATCGCCTGAAGTCATTTGCGATTCATAAAATATTGTCTTATTCACTTGGCGTTCAATTTCCTGTACAGTGGAGCCAACAAACCTCCCCAAGATTATATCTGGATAATAATCATCGCCTGCAATCCATGAATATTTCTGATCTGCTGTTATCATACCTCCATTTTCATATACGAAGCTCGGTAGTAAATCATGATTGCCAACCAACAATACATAGACCAGATCAGGATTTGAATTATAGTATATGGTTATATAGTCCTTGATATCTTCTTCGCTTACACCAACATTAGAAAGAGGTATAGCATTGACATTATAGCCGCAACTACTTTTGAAGGTGGCAAATTGTTGAATTATTGACGAAAAATCGTCGTGATAAATTATTAACATTTTTTTGCCATCAACCAAACCAACAGTTTTCGCAAGCGCAGATTTTGTCGCATAATTGATAAAATGGTGCGAATAAAGCTTTTCAAACTCTGTACTCGTTTCTACTGAATGTATGACATTATTTTTTGTGGCACTATTATACCCTTTTAATATTTTGATAATACCTTTTGAATAAAACTTTATTCGTTTCTTAACAGGATTATAGACAAATGGCATAAAACGAATGTCTATCCCACGTATTTTTCTAAAAATATATGGCTCCGATACTCTTACTATTGAGTCAACGAGAAAGCGATCCACCTCATATGAATTTGAAAAAACATACTCAGTCTTTGAAGTAGCAGAACTCCTATACATCGTTTGAGGACATGGTGCAATTCCCAATTCAATTTCAGTTGAATCAATTGGAAGGAAAACTATCCGAGGTTCAATATTGTTATCTATCTGTAGAGACAACGATATAAGTGGTAGATCTGGTTCACCCGGTGTATATACACTCGGATACCCTCTCAGATTAATTTTGTTTAGCATACCTGAATTAACTATCACAGAATCGATAGTGTACGACCTGATATCTACCGATAATGTTATCTCGTCTTGTTTATCATTGATCACAGAAATATTTACAGGAGATCCTAAGTTTCCAGATGGATATGTATTCTTCGACATCAATAAAAGAAAAATTGTCGCGCTCATGAAAACAATATATTTCATAATCATTTATTCTCCATAGTCATTAATAGTGTTCTTTACCTTGCAAACATAGCGCACGCCCAAAGTTATTACTTCTATCTGCTTTCCAATTCCTTTATCCTCTTATCCTGCTCAATAACATAAAGCGTTAATTCTTCTATCTTTCGCAGGAGCAATGAAGTCGCCTGTCCAATATCTACCCCTTCACTCTCTACTACCTCAGCCTTTGGAACATCCGGCAAATGGCCATTCTTTTTTATGAAGTTTTCCACGCTCTCCAGTGATAGTAACTTATACTCCTTCTCAAAAACATAGTCAGACCAGTTTGTCTCCACTTTAATCTCTTTCGCCCTGATTTTTCCATTAACCGAAAGTTTATATGTAGAACTTGGATTTGTTGTACCAATTCCAACAGAGCCATCGGCCTTTACAGTTATTGCCTGCCCGAATATGATGCCGGTTAGCACTAAAAGGGAAAGTATTGTATTTCTCATGATATATGTCCTTTCTTGAATTCTTAGTTACTTCTTTATTAATGACTTGAGTTCTTCAATCTCTTTTTGCTGCTCCTGAATGGCACCAAGAAGAACTGGGATCATATCATTGTAGTTTACTGCTTTATATGTCTTTTTTTCTTGCTGACCTGAAGCATCTTTTACTACTCCCCCTTTTGCATCAAACACAGGAATATCAACATCCATAACACATTCAGGGAATACAGCTTCAAGATTTTGCGCAGAGAAACCTATTCTTTGTCCCGAAGATAGTCCATCCATACTACTCACATCGTACTCGTATCTGATGGCTTCGACAGTTTTTATTTTATCAAGCACTGTCGTAAGCTTGGTAATATTTTTCTTCAGTCTTTCATCCGATGAATACCATGCACCATCTGTGCAGTAAGTTTTACCAACAAAATATCCGCCATAATTCTTATTTGGATCGCTTGCACCAGATGCTTTTCCGTACACTCCATAATTTGTTGTGCCCCCAGATGCAAACCCATATAGTGCATAGCGACTTGAAGCCCCCTTGTTGCAATATCCTTTTACGCCAAAGTTTCCCCCTTCCCCTTGTATGCCAGTTGTCATTGCGGTTGAACTTGTACATCTACCCAATATGGCTGTCGCTTGATCTTGTCCGGTATAATCAGCAACTAATGGAGTTGAATTATTTGCCTCTATTTTTTGACCGCCATAAGTTTGAGCACAAACAGCAGCAGAAAAAACCGCAACAGAAATTACCGCTAAAAAGAACCTCACAGAACCTCCTTTTAGACTCTGTATCGAAAAGATAGACGCTTTTGCGGATATCTTTGACGATTACAGAGTCTTATTTCGGCCTTGGCCGATTTTGTTTAATACAATTAAGTTAATTTACCATGCAACTATCGCATTGTGGCAATATTATAAAAAAAAAAAAAAAAACCGCGAGTCAAGAAAATAATTGCATATCAGTAAAGAAAAAAAAACAAGTCAAGCGCGACAAAGATAGTTTAACTCATTGTTTTTGCATAAGTTAAGCACAAAGATATCTATTGTAAATTAGCAGAATATCAAGCCTCCCTTTTTTGCTAGAAAAAAGGGGGAAAGGGGGTTCGTAAACTTATTTTGTCAATACTAACAACTTTTTCAAGTTAACACCTTTGCCAACAACATTTGCAACATAAACTCCCCTTGCCAGCGCTTTTCCATTTTTATCAGTTCCATCCCAGACATACGAAACCTTACCGCCATTTGCACTACCCGACATCGATCTTACAACTCGACCAGTTGGATCTATAATGTTTAGCTTGACCGACTCCCTGTCCTGTGTGCCCGAAAAGGTAATTGTAGTTTGGGGACTGAATGGGTTGGGGTTACATTCTAACAATGGTGTCAAAGCGAACTTAATTCTGTCCGCCTCTGCATGTACATGAGAAGTTAAGAGAGTATCTAAAGTAGGTATGTCATCACCTTCATCCCATAGTAACACCCTGTAAGAGTTCAAAGAACAAGAGGGAATCGAGATACCAAATTCATACAAACACTCACAACGCAACAATCTTCCCGTATCACGCCTTTGAAGATAAATGGTATCAGACTTGAAAGATTGCAGAATAAAATGATCTCCACCACAATTAAATACGGTTCTGCCGGATAGATTTATTGTGTTATTCTCAAAAGAGAGATAAAACGAATCGGATAGTGTCGTATCAACAGTGTTACCATAGCAAGTAGATGCCGTGATGTGGTATAAGAAATCTGCACTAAAGGAGTTCAAAGAGAAGATCAACAACAAAAATGAGAAGTTCGAAAGATAAATATTCATGAGGCCCCCTGTTCTTAGCCATTGCAAAACATGTTATTTGACATAAATAGCTTTAACAGATCTCGAAAACGATCCAACTGATAAATTTACTATGTATATCCCATTCGTGACTTTTTCCCCCACATTATCTTTGGCATCCCATACAACAGTATAGCCACTCTGTTCTTTCAAGCTAACTTCATAAGACCTAACTATCGCACCAGCCAAAGAATAGATAGATATCCTTGCACATGTGTTTCCAGCAATATTCTTGGCAATAAAACTTATAGTTGTTGACGGGTTGAATGGATTAGGAGAAACTGAAATTTCAACATTTCCCTTGATTCCATAAATAGAATCTCTTTGTAAATTAGCACTGTCAAATTTATCAATTTTTTTATATTCTGATGAAATCTGTTTTCCGAATGGCGTAGGTGCTATTGATGCACTAAAACTACATCCCGTTCCCACCTGAAATCCAGGCGCAAGTATTATTGTTTGCCCTGCACAAAGATTTACTGATGCTGAGTTTCCAACTTCACTTAAAGCAAATATGTTTTGAGTTGTTTTATATGCATAATAACCATTATTAACATTTAGATTACTTGTTATATATTTATCAACAACACAAACTCGTGGTAAAGCTATATTTTTGGTTAAAATGCTTTCGTTGTGAATTTCTGCATCAAATGTCCCCGTATAGAACCCAGAAGCATTAACATTTATGCCATATACCCCCTGATATAAGGGGCGATAATACGAACCATATGGTGCCCCAGAATATACCTGTGATTGACTGTTATCGTGTGACGGTATAAATACTTCTGCTACCATTGGCGCACTCGTTTCACCATCATAAATCTTTCCTCTAAGCCCAAAATAGACGTTTTCAATAAATCCCAACAGTGAACTTCTGTTATAATTCCATAGTGTTTCCAACAACAATTCTGGAACTATCCAATCCAAAGAAAGTTCAATGGTAAGTTCTCTACAGTGGTGATAGAAATTCATATAATCCTGACGCCCTCCATAAACACCATACCAAGCATATCCATTAGTAATACCATTATTAAATGCTCTCATATAGCCGGAATAAATAGGGCTGTTCTTATGCACCTCATCCGCATATTTTCTACTTATATAAACCCACCAATTCGCATCTGCATGCGGTGCTGCACGGTCATCCCAAGGATAACTAACAACCTCCTCTCCTCCATGAAAATTTGCGCCTAACACAAATTTATGCAAAGAAGCAAAATTCATAAAGGCCTGTGTTTCCGGCTGCCATGAAAATCCATCTGGATGATCCCCTGCAACAGGATCAGGAAAATTTCGATTTAAATCAACATTATTTGCGTTATACCTCGTTGCTGCCCACACAGTACCATTACCCCCAAAATATGTGCCATCTGGATTTGCGAGTGGATTTATCCATATTTCAGCAGCATCAAGCATATTTGTCAATCGCGTATCCGAAGCATATCCACTTAGAATGTGATTTATTAAGCGCAACAAAATCACATAACCTGCAGTCTCATCACCATGCATAGTTGACGAAAATAGTACCTTTGGCCTATCGTGCCCTACAGATATACCTGATGTTAATCTTGCGAATAAGATTGCTCTTCCATTAACTGATGTACCGATGTTAATAATTTGACATAAATCAGGATAATTAGAGGCAAAGCTATTCATTAATGAGACATACATATCGTATGTTGGATATGTTACAAATGCATAATTCTCAATACTGCTTTTGTTTGCCGTAGGAACTGCTATACTTTCACCATGCGGCTGGAGAACTACATAATCATAACCAAGTAACAAAAAGCGTTCGAACTCAATTCTGTTGGCATATGCGTAGATTGTATAGCCAGATACTTTCGCGATAGAAATAGTCCTCGTTATAAAAGCTAACTCTTCTTTTTTCGATATTTCAAACTTAAAGTATACCTCACCCCTTCTTTGTAAATACTCCATTGCTGCTTTGTTTTCAACATTTTTTGCGAGAACAACCTGACTAAGTACTAAGAATCCTAACAATAGTGCGTTCATAAATACCTCCGTATGCTCTTGGTCAAATTTAAAAGTGATTTAGAAAGGAAAAAAATGTTTCGAAACAGTCATGATTCGTCCCGGAAAGTACAGCTATATTTTTTAAAGAGAAAGAAATCGTTTTGAAACAATGGCTTTACCCTGCCTGTCTCTTAAAACAGCAATATAAGCACCGCTTGGATAAACTCCCCGCTCCCAAACAAATCTATTTGTACCAGAAAGAACAGCTATTCTTGTCCCGGCAACATCGTAAATAGTGAGAGTTCTATCCTTAACCAAATGCTCTCCAAATACTTCAAAAGAGATGCTACTTTGAAAAGGATTTGGAGTGCCCCGCAAGATTATACCGTCATCTACATTACTGGTGCGCTTGTGAGTTTCACTACTTGTTGGCATGTTCACGAGAGTATCAAAAAAGGCACCATTAATAACTGCATTTGTAGCCCTAAGAAAAACAACATGATAGCTTGCCAAGGTACAATTTACTGCAACAACAT
>CAZPWS010000011.1:0-70823 GCA_964590225.1 uncultured Fibrobacterota bacterium | reverse complement strand
TCGGAAAGCGATTTTCAGAAAGAAGCAGCATGAAATAACTTATGACTGTCGAGTAGGGAATAAGAGGGCAGCAGAAATTCATTCAACCATGCAAAAAATCAGTACCGAAGTTGATATTGCTATTCTGGGAGGAGGGCCTGCCGGTCTTGCTGCGGCAATTTATGCAGCTCAGGCCAAAGCGAAAACAGTGGTTATTGATAAGGGCCTTCCAGGCGGGCAGATTTCAATAACTCATCAGGTGTCCAATTATCCCGGATTTATAGATCCAGTTCCAGGTTATATGCTTTCGCACTATATGAGTGAGCAGGCAGCTAAATCGGGAGCGCAATTCAAATCGGCAGTTGATATAACGGCCGTAGATCTTGCCAAAAAAGAGATTACAGTCGATGAGTACGAAACAATTCGGGCTAAAAAAATAATAATTGCAACGGGTGCTTCGCCGAGGCCCTTGGGCATTAAAGGGGAAAATGAGTTTAGAGGTAAAGGTATTTCATATTGTGCTACCTGTGATGCTAAATATTATGAAGGCAAAGAGGTAATTGTTATTGGTGCAGGAGATACCGCATTAGAAGAGTCGCTTTTTATTGCTAAGTTTGCCGCAAAGGTTTCAATTTTTTTCAGGGCTGAAAAACCTCGTGCGAAAAGAGAAATAGTGGAACAGGTCGAAAAAACAGCGAAAATAACACTGATTCCCTTGAGGAAACCTCTGGAATTTAGCAAGAATGGTGATAACTCAATGACCGTTGCGTTTGAAGATGTAACAAATGGCAATAGAATCACTTCTAAAGCAGATGGTATTTTTGTTTTTATAGGAATGATTCCTAATACCGAATCTTTCAAGAATTCTCTTTCTACCGATGAGTGGGGATACATTAGAGTTGATAGGGAAATGAGAACGACCATCCCTGGCGTTTTTGCTGTTGGAGATGTAGCAGAAAAGTCTATAAGGCAAATTACGGTTGCGGTGTCGGAAGGTACTATCGCAGCTATAAACGCTACCAAATAATTACAGATCTGAACTCGGCTAAAATTTACCCATTTTGATCGAATTGCTGAGTAACCCCTTTAAAAAGCATTTGACTACCAATGCCAATATTTAGAATTTTAACCCCGTTGTTCTTATATAAAACCTTAATGGAGACACACAATTTATGAAGCAAGCGCTTGTTAGAACGAACATCGTGGAGTACCCCGTTTTTACCCGTGGGAAGGTGCGGGATGTTTATGATATGGGCGATAATTTGCTAATTGTTGCAACAGACCGAATATCGGCGTTTGATGTTGTTATGCCAAATGGAATTCCAGATAAAGGAAGAATTTTGAATCAGATGTCTCTTTTCTGGTTCGATTTAGTTAAGGATGTTGTTAAAAATCATCTTGTTGCGGTTTCGGTTGAGGATTTTCCAGCCAATTTGCGAAAGTACGATAACGACCTTCGCGATAGAGCTGTAATCGTTAAAAAGGCGAATAGGTACGATGTCGAATGCGTTGTTAGAGGATACATAACGGGTTCTGGGCTTAAAGATTATCAGGCAACTGGTGAAATTTGTGGCATTAAACTTCCCGTAGGCCTGCGAGAGTCTGATAAACTGCCGGAGCCAATTTTTACACCAGCGTTTAAAGCTCCGCAAGGCGAACATGATGAGAATATTGATTACAATAAAACAGTAGAAATTGTTGGTAGTGAAGTAGCGAATAAGTTAAAAGAGCTCACCATTGCTATTTACAATAAAGCTGCCAAGTATGCCGAATCGAAGGGAATTATTCTTGCCGATACAAAATTTGAGTTTGGACTTCGCGATGGCGAGATTATTCTTATCGATGAAATTCTCTCGCCCGACTCTTCCCGTTTTTGGCCAAAGGCGGAGTATATGCCCGGAAAGGTTCAAAACAGCTTCGACAAACAGTTTGTGCGCGACTATCTTGTGTCAATAAAGTGGAATAAAACTCCTCCTGCGCCACTATTGCCGGACGATGTTGTCGAAAAGACGGTTCAGAAATATCGTGAAGCATACAAATTACTGTGTGGAAAAGAAATATAAGGATGCGTTAAATGGCTGCTAAAAAAACCGCTCTCATTAGTGTTTCGGATAAAAGACATTTGTCCGATTTGGCTCAGTTACTTGTAAAGCTTAACTACGAAATAATTTCGACAGGTGGTACAGCAAAAGCCTTGCAGGAAGCTGGCGTTCCAGTTACTCCGATACAGGACATTACCGGTTTTCCGGAAATGATGGATGGCCGGGTAAAAACACTGCATCCCCGCATTCATGGAGGTTTGCTTGGGGTTCGGGATAATGTGTCGCATGTCAAAGCTGCCACAGATAACGGTATCAGGTGGATCGACCTTGTTGTTGTTAATCTCTATCCTTTTGAACAGACGGTTGCCAACCCCTCTGTTACTATCGAGGAAGCAATTGAGAATATTGATATTGGCGGACCGAGCATGATACGGAGCGCGGCAAAAAATCACCGCTTCGTAACAGTTTTGGTCGATCCCTCCGATTACCGGAAGGTGCTTGAAGAAATCAATATCAAGGGTGAAACATCGCTTCAAACACGACAGGCGCTTGCAGTAAAGGCGTTTGCGACTACGGCTAAATACGACTCAGCAATCGACACTTTTTTTAGCAGTAGGTATCTTAATGAGCCAAGACTACATCTCTCTTTTGAATCTGGTGAAAAACTGCGCTATGGAGAAAATGGACATCAGACAGCGGTTTTTTACAGGCAGAAGAGTGAAGAAGCGACTCTTGGCAGCGCAAAAAAACTGCATGGTAAGGAACTCTCATTCAATAATTTTGTAGATGGTGATGCGGCGCTTGAAGCCGTTAAGGAACTTGCAGGTAAAAAGGGCGCTGTCGTTATTAAACACACAAATCCCTGCGGCTATGCAACTGGCAATTCAATTGAGCAGGCACTTGAAATGGCATGGAGTGGTGATATAATTTCCGCCTTTGGTAGTGTAATTGCTGTAACCGATACTGTTGATATTAAAGCAGCGCGCCGTCTTTCTGGCAGATTTGTTGAGATTCTCATCGCTCCCGATTTCGATTCGGATGCGCTTGAGTTTTTAAAAACAAAATCGAAGGATATTCGTCTCCTGAAGTTGAATGGTCAGGTTGCCGCTCCGCTACAGGGTAAGGTTTATAGGCATATCATAGGAGGTATGCTTGAGCAGGATAGGGATACATTACTTTTTGAGAAATTCGAAACGGTTACAAAAACTGTTTTTGATGATGGTAAAAGAGGACTTGCGGAGTTTGCCTATAAAGCCTGTAAACATACAAAAAGTAACGCGATTGTATTGGCTCATGAATATTCTCCCGGTTTGTATCGTGTGGTTGGAATGGGAGCGGGGCAGCCTAACAGAATTGATTCTCTACGGAAACTATCCGCAGTTAAGGCAGAAGAAAACTTTCGCAGGTTGTACGACGAAACAAAACCGGAAACCCCATTTGATATTTTTCTAAGGGAGAGAATGGCCGAATGCGTAATGGCATCGGATGCTTTTTTCCCTTTCGCTGATACTATTGAGCAGGCTGCGGAAGTTGGGATTAAGTATATTGTGCAGCCAAGTGGGTCAAAACGGGATGATGAAGTAATTGCGGCCTGTAACGAAAAAGGTATTGCGATGATTTTTACCGGAACCCGTCATTTCAGACACTGATATTTGCAGGGAGTAAAATGTCAAAGAATTTAATAATTGTAGAGTCTCCAGCTAAATCACGGACAATCGGCAAATATTTGGGAGAGGATTATGTAGTTAAAGCATCGATGGGGCATATCATTGACTTACCCGTTAAGGAACTTGGTATTGATATCGATAATGATTTTGCTCCCAAGTATGTAACTATGAAGGGAAAGGCAAAAATAATTGCCGATCTAAAGAAAGCCGCAGCTAAGGTATCCGCAATCTATCTTGCGCCCGACCCTGACCGTGAAGGTGAGGCTATTGCATGGCATATCGCGGAAATCCTCGGTAAGTCAAATCCGAAAGCACGCATCCAGCGGATACTTCTTAATGAGATTACAAAGAATGCCGTTATCGCTGCCATTAAAGAGCCGCGAGAGCTTAATATGAGTAAGGTTAATGCACAGCAGGCGCGTCGGCTCCTCGATAGAATTGTGGGTTACAAGGTTAGTCCGTTTCTATGGCGGGCATTGTATAGAGGCCTCTCTGCAGGCCGAGTACAATCAGTGGCGCTGAGGTTAATTTGTGAGCGCGAAGCTGAGCGGGAGGCATTTAAAAAGGATGAATACTGGACTCTTGCGGTAACAGTAAAAAATAGCGCTGGCAGACAATTTTTTGTTAATCTCTTCAAAGTAGATGGAAAGGATCCTGCGTTACCCAATGAATCAGCTGTTAATGATATTGTAAAAAAGGTCGAAAACGCTTCATGGCGTATAGGCGATATTTCCCGTCGATCAAAGAAGAGGAATCCATTACCACCCTTTATAACAAGTACGGTTCAGCAGGAAGCTGCTCGTAGGCTCCATTTTTCGGCTTCCAAAACCATGTCGCTTGCTCAGCAATTGTACGAGGGACTCGATCTCGGCGAAAGCACAGTTGGCTTAATAACATATATGCGAACCGATTCTACCCGTATATCTAACGAGGCAAAAACAGCGGCGGCGGCTTACATTGAGTCTGAATTTGGTGCGAATTACCTCCCCGAATCATTCAGAGAATACAAAAAGAATGAAATGGCGCAGGATGCACACGAAGCTATAAGGCCAACCTATATCTCTGCCGATTATGCACCCGAAAAAATCAAAGGTTTCCTATCTAAGGACCAGTACAAATTATATGAGCTTATATGGTGTCGCTTTCTATCTTCACAGATGGTACCAGCCGAATTTGACCTAACTACTGCCGATATTGTGATAGATAATACAATATTCAGAGCGGCTGGTTCGGTAATGAAATTTGATGGTTTTCTTAGGGTTTATGGTTTAATTGAACAGCAAAACAAAAATGAATCGGATTCCGATGCCATTGAAGATGATGGCACAGTAATTCTCCCTGATTTATCCGAAGGAGAGGTTGTTAAACCGGAAAAGTTTGACAAAGAGCAGCATTTTACCCAGCCGCCGCCTCGCTATAGTGAAGCTACACTTGTTAAAGAACTTGAGAAACAGGGCATTGGCCGTCCAAGCACCTACGCACAAATAATCGATACCCTAAAAAAGCGAGAGTATGTAGAGCAGGATCAGCGTCGTTTCGCCCCCTCACTTTTAGGAAAAACAATTAATACGCTTCTTGTTAAAGAATTCCCCGATATTTTTGATGTCAGTTTTACGGCTAATATGGAAGAAAAACTTGACAAAGTCGAATCGGGAGAAAATGACTGGGTTCAGCTCTTGCGGCAGTTCTATGAACCAATGAGTAAAGATCTTGAACATGCACAAAATAAGGCTAAGGAACTTAAGAAAGCGCTCGAAGAAAAAAGTGATGAGGTTTGTGAAAAGTGTGGCCAGCCTATGGTTGTAAAATGGGGACGGAATGGCCGCTTCCTTGCCTGTACTGCCTATCCAGCCTGTAAAACTACCAAACCTCTTGAGGAGGATATCGCCTCCGATTCTGCCGTGCCGGATATTAAATGTAAAGTTTGTAGTGCACCGATGGTTGTAAAAAGATGGCGCAAGAGCAGGTTTATGGGCTGTTCAAGATATCCGGAATGTAAGGGTGTAATGCCTTTTCCCATAGGTGTCAAATGTCCAGAGGAAAACTGCACGGGTTATATAGCTGAAAGGTACTCTCAAAGAGGTAAAGTTTTTTATTCTTGTAGCGAATATCCTAAATGTAAATTTGCAAGCTGGAGCAAACCGGTAGAAAAAAAATGCGAAGTTTGCGAAAATCCTATCATGATGGAAATGTCAACTAAGACAAAAGGCAGTTTTTATCGCTGTATTAAGTGTAAGGCAGAAGTTCTCCGCGAACAGGATGGGACAGAGAGTTAATTTTTTTCGATTATTACAACAGCTTGTGCAATGGACTGAAGGTGGGAGAGGCTCACAAATATTTTCCCGTTGATGTTTGTTTCAAATTCTTTCTTGGATTTACCTGTAAGCGTTATAGCCGGCTTACCAAGTTCATCATTTGTAATACTGATTTCGGTGAGTTTGTATTCGCCGCGAAGCCCCGTTCCGCAAGCTTTAAGGAAAGCCTCTTTTGCCGCAAATCGGGCAGAGAGTTTTTCGAAATTTAGGTTTCTCTCCTGATTATTGCTGGTACAATGACTAATTTCTATTGCTGAAAAAATACGGTGGATCAGGCCGGTAGTTCTTTGCAGACTTTTCTTTAATCTATCAACTTCTATTATGTCTGTGCCTATCCCGTATATCATTCCACATTCCATATTGGGTTAGTTGCAGCGTATCCAGCAGTAATGCTGTTTAGCCCTTTTCCTGTATATATCTCAGCTCTTGTATATCCATGTTCTTTTGAAACAAATGCAAATTCGCAATCCATTGAAAATATATTTGGTTCGGGTTTCCATTCTGAAATTAATTCTTCGCGCTTTGTGCCAATAATGCCGTGGTATAGCTTGATGGCGGTGATGGCTCCAAATTCACTGGTCGAGATAGCAGTTATTTTAAAAATACCTTCTCCACTAAATGTTTGTCCGGTTTCAATCTGATGGTTTTCCTGTTTAAAAAGGAGAGATAGAAATGGTCCATTTGATATTACTGCTCTTCCTTCTTTAATTGCATCAAGTATATCGTTTTTATTGATCTTTGAAGGAATGACAGTTCTGCTTATTCCAAAGTTATGAGAGTTATCTTTCCTTGCGTTTATAAACGGCAAGCCGATCCTTCGGGTTTGTGAAAAGTCGCCATGCGCGTCGCTTCCCGCGACGGCAAACAGTTTTTTACCTCTCAAAAGAGATTTTATCCAAAGCACTCGACCTTTAAAAAAGGAGGTATCAATTGCTCCATTCATAAATTGAATGTGACTGACATTATCGATATCACTTCTGCTCCATGAACCACGGTTCAAGAGAATCCGTTCAAAAAGACCTGGAGAATGGCAAGGATGGGTGGCAAAAATGATTTTACCTTGGCTCTTTTGCGAAAGATCATCTATTCTTGCATCATTTTTTGTAGAAAAAGTACGCCCTGAGTCTCTATAACCATTTATCAATGAGTACGGTTCTATAACACCTGCGTGAACTGTCTTGCCTTTTGAGTTAATAAGACTTACCTCTTCGCCCGAAAAAAGAGCGAAAGTGTCGTCCGAAAGTTTATTTGCGAATTGCTTTTGTAAATAAAAAGAATCTTTTTCAGAAAATGGGTTTTTATTGTCAAGATCGTAACTGTGGTCGAGTAAAGCAGCAAAAGAAAAACCCATCGCTTTTGCCATCATGGGCATCACTTCAATTGGCGCACCATATTCAACTTCGTCATTTGTAAATATCGAATGTGTGTGCATATCGCCGGTAATCCAGCCATAAGGCACGGGAAGGGGGGTGTTTGCAATAAAAAGCGAGCATGGTGCATGGAGTAAGCTGGGAATATTATCATTCAAAACAAATCGCAAAGAATTTCCTATCCGGTAATCGAGCTTGAAATTTATATGTAGCTGGCCAGAGTAATCAACGGGCAGCGGAATTTCCATTGTCTGGAAGTAAATTTTGGAGTTGATTTTTTTTTGCTCCGGCACAAACTCCTTAAAAAATATTCGGTGTTGTTCTATTAGTCCTATTGCTGCTGTAATATTTATTAATTCAATAGGGAAGAGATTAGCGTCTTTTATTAGTAGCATGGCCGGAAGTTTTTTGCCTGGTTCAAGTCGGGAAGGGGTATCAAAGAGGATTTCTGGCTCTTTTCTGTACAGGAAAGAGGGGAGGGGGCGTTTTCTAAAGTGAGTTTCTACATATGCGAAGGATATTGGGGGAAATGGAAGCATATTTAACAAATATAATCAGATATTTCAGGTGAAACTTGCAAACTTATGCGCTAATGCCTTAATTTTACAGATAGTATGGCACCTGTAAATAAAATTTTTGTAAGCGGTTCAGTTCTTTTCAGAGAAAATGATAGAAGTCGTGAGATGTATTTATTACACCGCGGTAAGGTGAAAGTTTACAGGACGGAAAAGGGACAACGAATTGACTTGTGTGAAATTGGCAAGGGTGGCATAGTTGGTGAAATGTCCATGCTTGATGGCCGCTCCCGTTCTGCAACGGTAGAAGCAATTGATGAGGTTGAGGCTTCGGTTATCTCTGTTGAGGAGTTTGAGAAGCGATCACACCAGATGCCCGAGTGGTTTTTGGCAATCATTAGGATATTATGCACTCGCCTTAGGGATACCGATAGAAAGGTGCGAGCCTCCCTCGATTCGGACACTGTGGCAAACATTGCCACTATGTTGACTCTTATGATAAACAGGAAAAAGGAAGATTCGTTATCAGGCCACGATGAACTTGATCTAAAATTTGCAAAAAACGAAATAATGGAAATAATGAGCCTACCGCACGACCGTGTTCTTGCCGCTTTAAAGGAGATTGAAAGACATAAACTAATAGCTATCGGTAATAACCGTATTCAGGTTCCGGATAAATCGGCCATCGAGCTATTTGCCAGTTATAAGCGGGGAGAAATTGCGGATTCTTCTATAGAAGCCAGTCAGCCATTGTCTGTTGAGGCAATCACCGTACTGCGGGTTCTTTACGATGCAGTGAAGGTCGCCAAGGGTGAGAAAGATGGCATGTGTGAATTATCGCTTACAAAGCTTGGTGAAGGTGCTGATAAGCTGTTTTCTAATGGTGATTTCATGACAGAACTTGCTCAGATGGAAGTGGTGAATTTTGATGAAAAAACTTTGCTTGAGGGCAAAACTAAAGAGACCGCAAAGATATCTGTAAATGCAAAAAAAGTGGCAGCCATTCTTGCTGCCTCAATGTTTAGGCTCAATGATATATCTGTGGAGGATTAGATGAACCGTTTTGCCGCTATTGCGTTTTTGCTGTTCATTTTCGCTACTGTGAGGGCAGAAGTAAAATTATGTGGTGTGATAGATAACGATCTGTTATTGCAGCCTCAAAAAGGGCCATATACGATTACGGGCACAGTATTGATACCCTATAAAACTACAGTTACTGTTATGCCCGGAACAGTTATTCGTATTCAAAAATCCACTTTATGCACGGTAGCAGTTGACCATCCAATTGCAAAGGAAAGCGAATTGCCGGCAATTATAGTCAAGGGAAGGCTTGATTGCGTAGGCGCAAGTAATAACAGGATTTCGATTGGTCCTGATATTTCCGACTCTGCCGCCAATGAACCAGTTTGGTATGGAATTATATTTGAAGATGATAGAGCGAGTACCGGAACAGTCGCCTATACCGATATCAGAGGTGCATTTAGAGCAGTAACACTGCTGAATTCTTCTCCAATTATTAGGAATAATCTTATAGTGGCAAATCATCAGGGAATTGTAGTTGAAAATGGCAGTATAGCGCAAATAAGAAATAACAATGTGCTATACAATCGGGCTGCTGCGGTAACAATAAAAAATTCTAATCCGTTATTGTCAAGCAATATAATTGCTTATAATTTCGCGGCCATTATTGGTGACAAGTTGAGCCGCTTTGTTGTCAAAAATAACGCATTCTGGGGCAATTTCGACGGACATCTTATCGACTGTCCGCCAGAGTATGGACTTATACGGAAGATAAATCATAGAAAGGATGCGTGCGACGACGGTGAAAACATTTTTATTGATCCGGTTTTTATGGGTTCGAATAGCCATCTTGATAGTATAAGAAGGGATGTTACTGTCGCCACCGATACAATTGATTCTGATGTGGCAAATAAGCGGCTTTCTCGCACAATTGTTGAGTCAATTCCCGCTTCGGTAAAAAGGGAAAATGAATGGAAGAAACCGCACAAGCCGTGGCAGCTCTCCCGCTATTCACGCCTTATTGATGCTGGTGAAAAAGGAAGAGCGTACAACGATAATGATGGCACGGTGAATGACATTGGAATGTATGGTGGAACGGATATTGTGCCGCTTCAGAAAAAAAAATGAGGCTTTCTGTAAAGGACTTGCCGCTTGCTGAACTTGAGGAGTGGTTTGTCACCAAAGGAGAAAAAGCATTTCGTTCGCGCCAGCTTTTTACATGGCTTTATAATAAGTGTGTTTCTGATTTTGAGTCCATAACAAATTTTAATTCAGCACTCAAATTGACATTGTCGGATTCATTTGATATCGACGAACCGGTTATTGAGAATTTGCAGGTTTCCAGCGATGGTGCAAAAAAATTTCTTCTCCGTCTTAGGGATGGGCTTGCGGTAGAGAGTGTAATTATTCCAGACGAAAAGAGGACTACTCTTTGTATTTCAACTCAGGTTGGCTGTGCCCGGGGTTGTCGCCTTTGCGCAACTGCATCGATGGGTTTTAAAAGAAACCTATCAACAGGGGAAATACTTAACCAGATAATTGCAGCAAAAAGATTATTGACGAAAGAGAGAATATCAAATATAGTCTATATGGGAATGGGTGAACCATTAGACAATCTCGATGCGGTTTTGGCTTCAATAAAAGTTGTTGTTTCTGAAGAAGCCTTTTGCATAAGCCCAAAGCGAATAACGGTCTCCACGGTGGGAATTATTGAGGGTTTCGAACGGCTCGCAAAAGAGGGGGGAGGCGTTGGGCTTGCTGTTTCATTGCACGCCCCCAATGATGAAATTAGAAAGACTCTGATACCTCACGCATATGAGCTTGATATGGATACTCTTTTAAAACATGCTGCAAATTATGCGAGAATAACAGGAGAAAAGATTACTTTTGAATATGTGATGATTGGGGGGGTAAATTGCTCTCCAAGTGACGCGGCAACTCTTGCTAAAAGGCTTTCCCGGTTACCATCAAAAATAAATCTGATTCCTTATAACGATTCATATAGAAAAAGTGAATTTCATCCACCAACAGAAAAAGAGGTTGATTTGTTTATGGCTCCATTGTTAAGAAGTCCTGTAATAGTTACAGTTAGAAAGAGCAGGGGCAGGGATATTGACGCGGCTTGTGGTCAGCTCTGCGTAAAAGTAACGAAGTAAGCTTATTGAATGAATATAAGACTCGATATTGAGTATGACGGTTCCTTGTATCACGGATGGCAAATTCAAAAAGATGCGGATACCGTGCAGGAATCAATTGAAAAAGCTCTTGAAATCATCTTAAGGGAGCGTGTTACAATAATTGGTGCCGGCAGAACAGATACCGGTGTTCACGCGATTGGGCAAGTTGCCAATTTTAAGGTTAATAAGCTGTTAATGACTATGCACCAGCTTATGCAGTCTCTGAACGGGATACTTAGGGAGGGAATAGCCATAAAGAGTGTGGCGGAAGTCGATGAGAGCTTCCATGCACGATACTCTGCCCTCGCTCGTTCCTATACATATACAGTTTCAAGACGAAAGGTAGCAATCGATCGACGAAAATGCTATACGGTAATGTGTGGCATAGATATTGAGCTAATGCGAAATGCCGCTCAATCTATTCTCGGAACGCATGACTTCAAACAATTATCGGTGGATCCGGGGAAAAAGTCAACCTTATGTACCGTTTATGAACTAAGCATCATTACAGATGGGGATAGGCTTTTTTTTAACATTACCGCTAACAGGTTCCTCCATAAAATGGTTAGAATTATTGTAGGGACACTACTTGCGATTGGCAAGGGGAGGGCAGACCCCATGATTTTGGAGCGGCTTTTAAATGGAGACGAGGGGAAAAAGACATTTTGCGCTCCTGCTCACGGTTTAACTCTGGTACGGGTTGATTATCCATAAACCAAGTCTTGTGTTGAGCCAATAACATTGATTATCTTTACAATGAATCGTTGTTTACGGGTTCGGGGTCTTGACCAAAGACCCCATTTTTTTTTCTTGTGGAGAAGATAGGTTCTTTTGGCATGAACGAAAAAATTGCTGCTCTACTTAGTTCTATTGTCGCAAGACAAGAAGTTGATATTCTTGAGGTGTCGTGTTTTCGTTCAGGGAAAAGGTCCATTGCGAGAGTAATAGTCGATAAAAAGGGCGGTATTACGGTTAATGAATGTGGACGAATAGCAAAGGAACTCTCCGTTCTCTCTCTTGTCGAGGCGGATCTTCCCGATAATCTGCTGATCGAGGTCTCTTCTCCAGGTATAGATCGCCCACTTAAATCAGAGGCTGATTTTATCAGAAAAGAAGGACGGCATATAAGACTCTTGTACCTGATAGAAGGTGCAGAAAAAGAGCTTGAGGGTATTATAAACTCTGTGAATAGTGGACAGCTTGTGCTGCTTGGTAAAAATGGTGAGAAAACAGAAATACCACTAACGGCAATTATAAAGGCAAAGCAAATAATTAAATTTTAGCTGTTAAATAATTTGGAGGAGCTACATGAATCTTGATGTGAACGAGCTGATAATGCAGATCTCAAAAGAGAAAAACATTTCACAGGGTGTAGTAGAGGACACAATTAAGGGGGCTTTTGTCACCGCTGCTAAGCGATATCTCGAACTTGATAAGTTTATTGATGTAAAAATCAATAGAGTAACAAGCGGAATCGAAATACAACTTGTTGTAAATGTTGTTGATGCCTACACGGAAGGAAACGAAGAAAAGGAGATGCTTCTTGAAGAGGCTCAGGAGATCGAACCGGATGTTGAGGTAGGCGATCAGATTGTCCGTGATATTACCCTTGATGAATTCGGACGCACTATCATACTCTCCATAAAGCAGATGGTTGTGCAAAGGATTCGTGATCTCGAAAGACGGAAAATTTTTGAGGACTATAAGGACAGGGTTGGTGAGCTTATTACCGGTTCAGTACAGCAAGTTGACCGTGGAATTATTCTTGTTAATCTTGGCCGTACAGAGGCAATTATTCCTCCAAACGAGCAAATCCGTGGAGAAAAGTACAGGCAAGGCGACACCATCAGGGCATATATACTCAAAGTTGATGATGGTACATCTGGTGCACAGGTAATATTGTCCAGAACGCATCCGCAGTTTCTTGTAAAACTATTTGAGCTTGAAGTGCCTGAAATCTACGATAAAATTGTTGAAATCAAAGGTGTAGCAAGGGATCCTGGCAAGCGAGCGAAGATTGCTGTGTATTCCAAGGACGATAGGATTGATCCGGTAGGCTCTTGCGTTGGAATGAAGGGAAACAGGGTACAAGCAATAGTTAGGGAGTTGTCAGGTGAGCGAATCGATATTGTTCACTGGAACGATAATCTTGATGTATATGTTAAGCGGGCTTTTCAGCCTTCCGAAGTTAAGAAAATTTATTTCGTCGGAGACAACAAAATTGTTTCTATAGTACAGCAGGAAAATCTTGCGCAGGCCATAGGTAAGAGTGGGCAGAATATTCGCCTTGTAAGTAAATTGCTTAAGAAGCAGATAGATGTTTTTGGAACAGATGATTTTGCAAAGATGTCGGAAGAGGAGAGAGAGGCGGCGTTAACTAAAGGTATGCAGGATTCCGAAGAAGATATAACTGTTGCTGAGGCTGATGTTCACGCTGATCCTCTTGCATCTACATCGGCGCGGTCTAAAAGAGGGTAGTTGTTTTGGTGCTATTGTACTGAAGGGAAGTGTAATATGGCGGTTATAAAAAAGAGCGAAAGCGATAAGAAGGTGGTTGTTTCTGCGAAGGTTGAAGTAACTGAGGCAGACAGAAAAAAAATTGAGGAAGAGTTATTTGGCTCTCTTTCAGGCGATGTAGCTTCACCAGCTACTCCTGTCGCACATCATGGTGTGGTCAGCCGCAAAAAGAGTCTGAAAAAAGAGACTGTTGTTTCTGCTGAGTCCTCAATTACACCCAAAAGCAATAAGGCTGTCGCAGGAAAAAAGTCAACAGTAATCCGAAAAGGTGCTGTTGCTGCAATTGCTTCAATACCAGAAGAAACTGTATCAGCGGAAATTACTGCTGTCGAAGCTGCAGCGGCCAAAGCTACGGACCCATTGGTAAAAACGGCAGGGCATGGTCACACAGATCCCGTTATGCCGCACTCTGGCAGGGATGTAATTTCTCTTAAGGAGCTCGCTGAACAGAATGCGTTGAGAGAGAAAGAGAAAGAACGGGAAAAGGAAAAAGAAAAGGAGCGATTAGCTCGCGAGGCGCTGGATGTTGAGGCACGATCAGTGGCAAGACTCGAAAAGGCGCTTACGGCGATGAAAGTACCTGTAATAGCAGCAAATGAGGATGAGTACGAAGAAGTTGAGGAAGAGGTACAGGAGGTTATAGAAGAAATTGAGTATGAAGATGAGGTGGTTGCTCCAATTCAATCACCAAAGGGAGCCAAGGATGATCCAAAAGCGCTTTTCGGTGGCGCTTCCGGCGGCGGTCAAAGACGCAGAAAAAAGAAAAAGAAAAAGACAGTCGAAGATACAATTGCGGCGAAAGATGCTGTTAAGCGGACAATGGCAAAAATCAATATTGAAAATACTGCGTCGCGAAAGAGATATCGTAAAGCGTATGATGATGCAGGAGAATTAGAAGATGATAAAACTCTATATATAAGCGACTTTATGTCGGTTGCCGAGGTGGCTAATATTATGAATGTTAAGCCAGCTGAAGTTATCGCTGCTTGTATGCGGCTTGGAATAATGGCAACAATGAACCAGCGGCTGGATTTTACTACAATGGCGGCTGTGGTTGATGAGTTTGGCTATGAAGCCAAGCTAATGGAAGAATACGCAGAAGAGAATATTTTGAAAGAGAGTAGTGACGATGAGGGGGGGGAGCTTGTACTTCGGGCTCCAATTGTTACCGTTATGGGTCATGTTGACCATGGCAAAACCTCTCTTCTTGATTATATCAGAAGAACAAATGTTATGGCAGGCGAAGCTGGTGGCATAACCCAGCATATTGGTGCATATAGAGTGAATACGGCTCATGGCCCAATTGCGTTTCTCGATACTCCTGGCCACGAAGCCTTTGCAACAATGCGTGCCCGTGGCGCAAGAATAACCGATATAATAATTCTCGTGATAGCCGCCGATAGCCATGTTATGCCGCAAACTATTGAATCCATTGACCACGCAAAGGCTGCTGGTGTAAAAATTGTAGTGGCAATTAACAAGGTTGACTTGCCGACTGCTAACCCTATGCAGATTAAGCAGGAACTTACCAAGCATGGGGTTGTTGTCGAAGATTTCGGAGGCAATGTTGTGTCCGTAGAAATTTCCTGCAAGAGTGGGCTTAATATTGAAAAACTTCTTGATATGGTTGCTGCGGAGGCTGAACTCCTTGAATTAAAGGGCAATCCAAACAAGGCTGCGATTGGAACTATTATTGAGGCTCGTATGGATACCCGTCTTGGTGCCGTAGCTACTGTACTCATCCAAAACGGAACCCTAAAGCTTGGCGACGATTTTGTTACGGGTTCGCATTATGGAAGAGTTAAGCAGATGACAGACGAACACCTTAATCGAATTGAATCAGCTGGTCCTTCAACTCCTGTACGGGTACTTGGCCTTTCCGGCACCCCTCGCGCTGGAGACTCGTTTGTTGTTGTTGAGAACGAACGGGTGGCGAGGGATATATCTGTAAAACGGTCACAGGCGGAAAAAGAACGGGAGATCAGGCAGATCAAGCACATTTCCCTTGATGATTTGTATTCGGAGATTAAACAGGGTGCTAAGGATCTTAATCTTATTGTTAAGGGAGATGTTGATGGCTCAGTTGAAGCGCTCTCTGATTCGCTTGCCAAGTTAACTAACGATAAACTTAAAGTAAATATTGTTCATAAAAGCGTTGGTTCAATTAAAGAAAGCGATGTGCTACTTGCTGCTACAACAAATGCTGTTATAATTGGATTCCATGTTAATCCAAATAGTAAAGTGCGAGAACTTGCTGAGAGCGAAGGTGTGGAAATCAGGCTCTATAAAATCATCTACGAAGCGATAGAGTCACTGCAAAAGGCCATTGATGGTATGCTTGAGCCCGTTGAGAAAGAGGTGATTCTTGGTACCGCAAAGGTTAGGGAACTTTTCAAGATTTCCAGACTTGGTACTATAGCGGGTTCGCATGTAGAAAGTGGGACTATCAAGAGATCGGCTCGTGTCCGTGTTATACGGAAAGACGAAGTAATTGCCGATGTGAAGGTAGGTTCGCTTAAAAGACACAAGGACGATGTAGGTGAAGTCTTGGCTGGCTTTGAGTGTGGCATAGTACTTGATGGTTTCAATGATTGTGAAGTTGACGATATTTTTGAATTCTACGAAATACAAAAAATTAAGAAAGCTGAGTAAAGGTGGGAGTTAGACCAAAAAGAGTTGAAGATGCTTTATTGAGAGCGGTTACGGAAGTTTTACAGAGGAAAGTTAAAGATCCCCGAATTGTTTCGGTTACAGTTACCTCTGTTAGTGTTAGCCCTGATTTACGCAATGCTACTATTTTTGTAAGTTCATTTTCGTCTAACGGACGAAAGTCACTTTTATCGGGTCTTGAAGCGTCGGCCTCCTATATAAGGAGGGAGACGGCTGCCATAATAAGAATAAAAAATATGCCCGAACTTCGTTTTATTTATGACGATGGCCTTGAGAGTGGAGATAGAGTCCTTTCCATTTTGAATAATCTTGGCAAAAATGATTCCTCAACAAGTTCTGAATAGTATTCATGAAGGTAAAACCTTCATACTTACAACTCATATTAACCCTGATGCCGATGGCGTTGGTTCGTGTGTTGCACTTCAACGGCTCTTATTGGCGTTGGGTAAAAAGAGTTTTATAATTAACGAAGGCAGATTGTCCAAACCGCATTCGTTTATCGAAGAAACAGTTCATATTCAGACAGCTGTCTCGCCGGAGGCAGAGGTCGCGGATACCTGGATTGTTCTCGATACATCTCGATACGAGAGGACTGGTACTGTAAAATTACGGGCGGGCAGAAAGCTTGTAGTTATCGATCATCACGGTGATAATCCGGCCTATGGTGATGTTAACTGGATAAACGGTAATTCTGCGGCTACTGTTGAAATGATTTATGAATTATTTACGGAGCTTGGTGTCGTGCCGGATGCAATTTCTGCGTCTGCACTTTATTCCGGTCTGCTTGTGGATACGGGAGGATTTCGTTTCTCTAATACGACTGCCAATACATTATCTATTGCCGCAAAACTAATTGAATATGGCGCGCAGCCTCATGAGTTATATCGTAGGATTTTTCTCGATAAAGAAATGTCTCGAATTCTAATTGAAGCAAAGATGTATAGCAGTATGCAAATTTACTTTGGTGGGGCACTTTGTGTAATGCAAATAAGCTTGTCGGATATGGTTGAATCGGGCGCGAGGGAGTCGGACCTTGAAGGACTCTCCAATTATACACTTTCTATTAAAGGTGTTGAGGTTGGTATTCTTCTTATTGAGCAAAAAGAAAAAACAAAGGTCTGTTTTCGTTCTTACGGCGGTGTAAATGTGAGGAATATGGCTTCTCGTTTTGATGGCGGCGGTCATGAAGCCGCTTCCGGTTGTACAATTGTGGCCGACATTAATAAGGCCAGAGAAATGGTCCTCTCAGTGGCAGCAGGCATCTTCAATTAACAGATGGAAATGAACGGACTGATAATAATTGATAAGCAAGAGGGAATATCTTCGGCTTTTCTTGTCAGAAAATTTGCCCGCACATACGGTATTAGTAAGGCTGGTCATGCCGGAACGCTTGATCCAATGGCAAGCGGCGTACTTGTGGTTGGCGTTGGTACAGGAACAAGGGTTCTTCGTTTTTTTGAAGGGATGGATAAAACTTATTATGTTGAATTCCAGCTTGGCAAAAAAACCGACACAGACGACAAAGAGGGTACGGTTATATTTAATGGTAGCTTTAAAGATGTTTCAGAGGCGCAAATTATCCAGTTGCTAAATTGTTTTATAGGAGAACAGCTTCAGAGACCACCGCAGTTTTCTGCTGTGAAGTTAAATGGGCGCAGAGCATATAGTGTAGCACGGAGTGGAAGTGTGGTTGATATTCCAGAACGACGGATTATTGTTTACAATATTGAGTTCTGTGGATACAATCGGAACAGTGGCGTTGCCTCTTTCCGGATAAAGTGTTCGAAGGGCACATACATAAGATCTATTGTGAGAGACATTGGTGATAAACTTGGATGTGGAGCCCATCTAACAAAGTTAATAAGGGAGTCAATTGGTGAGTATAACATCGAAAAAGCAATACAGATTACAGATCGTGTCGATAGTGAAGCTGTTTGTCGGGCGGTTATTCCAATTTCTGTTGCGCTCAGTTTTTTCAGGTCGTATTGCGTGAATAACGAGGAAGAGGCACGCATAAGGAGAGGTGCGTACATTCATTGCACAGATTGCGAATTTGCTAAGAATACCATTAGTCGCTTCATATTGGTTAAGAGTGCCGAAAACAAGCCTATTTGCATTGCAATAGCAAAAGATATAGGTAAAGGTATTGTACTTCAACCCGACAGGATGCTTGTATGAGAGTCATTAGGAGATTCGCTAATTGCACTCAGTATCGTGGTGGTGTGGTTACCGTCGGTAACTTTGATGGATGTCATCGTGGCCATCTTTTCGTATTTAAAAAGGTTATCGAAAGAGCCAAAGCTGTTAATGGCCCCTCTGTTGTACTTTCATTTGAGCCTCATACACAATCTGTTCTTGCGCCAAGCTGTACATCTGAAGGAATGCTTAAGGTTTTGTCCCCAAGTCATGAAAAAGCCTTTCTTATAGAAAAAAGTGGTATTGATGCTCTTGTGTTGGCTCCATTTGGTGGCAGAATGAAAAAAATGGATGCAATATCATTCCTTGAAAATATTATCTTTAAGTATCTTGCCCCGAAGGAGATCGTTCTTGGTTACGATCACCGTTTTGGTGCCAAGCGACAGGGTGGTTATGATCTTGTTCGTAAGGCGTGCGAAAAGTATCGGGTGCGGGTCCATCGGGCTCGCTCTTTGGGGTTCCAGGGTTACACAATAAGCAGTACCGTAATACGGGAGCTTGTAGCCTTGGGCAGGATGGAGGCTGCGTCATCGCTTCTTGGTCGTCCCTACTTTATAAGGGGGCCGGTTGTGAGAGGTTACGGACGGGGTCGCCAATTGGGCTTCCCGACTGCCAATGTGGCGGTCGAAAGAGAGAAGCTCCTCATGCCCGATGGAGTCTATTACGGGGTAATCTGTATAGATAAGAAAAAGTGGAATGCGGTTGTTTCGCTTGGAAGCCGCCCTTCATTTGGTGTTGCAGTCGAAAGGGCACTTGAGGTGCATATACCCGGATATTCGGGGGACCTTTATGGCAGAAAGGTAGATTTGTTTGTTGAAGGGTTTATACGGCAACAGCAGGTTTTTAGGAACATCAAAGAACTTGAAAAGAAAATAACAGATGATATTGCTGTAATGATAAATAAAAAAAATCAAAAGGAGGAGTCGCTTGAAAGTTACTGTTGAGAAAAAAAAGGAACTTACTGTTAAGTTCGGTGGAAACGAGAACAATACTGGTAAAACAGAGGTACAGGTTGCTATACTTACTGAGAAAATAAACCACTTGTCTGAGCACTTAAAGGAACATGCTCAGGATAACCATTCGCGGAGAGGTCTCATAATGATGGTCAATAAGCGTCGTTCTCTCCTCCAATATCTGCACAAAAAGGATGTTGAAAGATATCGTGCTGTTATTAAGGAACTTAATATTCGCCGCTAAAAAATTTAAATCGGAGTAAAAATGCAATTAATACGAAAAGAGATGGAGCTTAATGGGCATCCATTTTCACTTGAAACAGGCAAATGGGCAAAACAGGCTAATGGCGCGGCGGTTGCGAGAATGGGAGAGACCATGGTGCTCGTAACGGCTTGTGTATCTAAAGAAGTAAAAGATGGGCAGGATTTTTTCCCATTGCAGGTTGAATACAGGGAACGGGCTTATGCCGCAGGAAAAATCCCCGGTGGTTTCTTTAAGCGGGAATCAAAACCATCAGAGAAAGAGATTTTAGCTGCTCGTTGTGTCGATCGACCAATCCGTCCGCTATTCCCTGAAGGATTTATGAACGATACACAGGTAATAGCGACTATAATTTCGCAGGATCAAGAGAACGACGCCGATATGCTTGCTATCTCTGCTGCAAGTCTTGCACTTTGTATCTCAGATATTCCCTTTGCCGGTCCGGTTGCTGGTGTCCGTGTCGCACTCGTTGATGATAAGTTTATTATCAATCCCACATTTGAAGAACTAGAGAAAAGTTCAGCCGATATGGTAGTGGCTGGCTCCCGAGACTCAATAATGATGGTTGAAGGCGGCGCTTTCGAGATTTCCGAAGAAAAAATGATTGAGGGAATTTTGGCCGGACACGAAGCTATCAAAAAGATTTGTGCACTTCAGGATGAAATTGTTAAGGAAGTAGGTAAGCCGAAGTTCAAATTTGAAAAAGTCGAAACGGATTCAGCTCTTAAGGATAAAATTTCGGCTATAACCGTGGATAAGCTGAAAGCGGCGTATAAGATAGCGAAAAAAGAGGAGCGGAGAGTTGCTATTGAGACTATAAAAAAGGATGCGGTCGCTGCTTTAATTGCTGAATATCCCGAACAGGAAAAGGCGATAATAGAGATTATTCACGGATTCGAAAGCGATATAATGCGGGCAAGAATTCTCGACGAAGGTATCCGTATCGATTCGAGGGCTACAAATGAGATTCGTCCAATTACTTGCGAAGTAAGCGTATTGCCGCGAGCGCACGGATCAGCAGTATTTACCAGAGGTGAAACACAGGCGCTTGTCGCATCAACTCTTGGAACAAAGCTTGACGAACAAAAAATTGATGCTCTGCATGGTGAAAGCTGGAAAGATTATATGTTCCATTATAATTTTCCTCCATTCTCGACCGGCGAGGTTAAGGCGATGAGAGGAACTGGCCGCCGTGAGATCGGTCATGGCCACCTTGCGGAGAGGTCGCTTGCTGCTGTGTTGCCGAGCAAGGATAAGTTCCCATATACTATCCGTGTTGTTTCTGATATTCTTGAGTCGAACGGTTCGTCTTCAATGGCGTCAGTCTGTGGTGGTTCGCTCTCTCTTATGGATGCGGGTGTTCCAATAAAGGCCCCCGTTGCCGGTATAGCAATGGGACTCATTCAGGAAGGCGATAGGACAGCTATACTGTCTGATATTCTCGGGGATGAAGACCACCTTGGCGATATGGATTTCAAGGTAACAGGTACAAGCGAAGGTATTACCGCATTCCAGATGGATATCAAGATTAACGGTATTACTCCTGACCTTATGAGACGAGCTCTACAACAGGCAAAAGAGGGCAGATTGCACATTCTTGGAAAGATGGAGCAAGCCATAAGTGTACCGCGGACAGAACTCTCTAAGTTTGCACCTCGTATTATAAATATAAAAATTGCTGTTGCCGATATTGGTGCAGTAATAGGTCCGCAAGGTAAGGTGATCAAGGAAATTCAGGAAAAAACAGGTGCGGTAATAAATATCGACGATGATGGTACGGTATTAATTGCATCAACAGGTGGTCGGGGAGGCAGCGAAGCAAAGGCGTGGATCGAACGGATCACCATGAAGCCTGAAATTGGAAAAGTTTATAATGGTGTCGTAAAAGGCATACAAAATTTTGGTTGCTTTGTTGAGTTTATGCCTGGCCGCGAAGGATTGGTCCATATTTCCGAACTTGCCAGCACGCGTGTGGCAAAGGTAGAGGATGTGGTAAATATCGGCGACACCATTTCGGTAAAACTTTTGGATATTGACCCAATTAGCGGAAAGATTCGCCTGAGTAAAAAACAGGCAGGATGAAAATGAGACAGTCCGTTTCCCGCACGAAGATCGGAAAAAATGTTACTGTGGTAACCGATTTTCTGCCCCATGTATCATCCATTACCCTGGGGGTCTGGATCGATAGGGGATCAAGAGATGAAAACGAGCGGGAAATGGGATTGTCGCACTTTTATGAGCATATGATTTTCAAGGGAACGGCAAAGAGCTCACCCGAAGATATCGCTCGTACACTTGAAAGAAGTGGAGGGTCCATTAATGCGTTTACAGGCCGTGAACAGGTCTGTGTACATGCAAAGTTTGTCGATAAGGAACTAAGAACTGCGTGTGAACTCATCAATGATATCTTTCTCAATTCCTCTTTTGATGCTGGTGAACTTGAAAAAGAGAGATTGGTAATTCTTGAGGAAATTAAAGGGTGTGACGATAATCCGGAAGAGTTTGTTCATGATGGTATAATGGAATGCCTTTGGCCGGAAATTTCTCTTGGTTGGCCCATTACCGGCAGAGACAACCATGTTCGTGCCTTTAGCAGGCAAGATATACTTCACATGAGTGAGTTAATGCGTTCGAGTCGAATTATTGTTGCCGCATCTGGTAATGTGGACCACAAGAAGTTATGCTTGTATGCCAAACCTCTTGTCGCACTTAAAATGGGGCAGAGTAAAAGGATGCTTCCCGAGTTATCTTCTCCTGTACGGAAGTATTTTATTAAACCCATTCAGCAGGTTAATTTTTCTGCAGCTTTCAGAATCCCATCTTTTGTGCACAAAGATAAATACCCACTTCTTGTACTAAATGCCATTCTTGGTGACGGTATGAGTTCCAGGCTATTTCAAAATATACGGGAGCGTCTTGGACTTGCTTATTCTGTCTATTCTTTTATGGAAGCAAATATCGACAACGGCATTATTGGCTTTTTCCTTGGTACCGATCCTGAAAACCTCGGGAAAGCACTTAATGCTCTCTTTGAGGAATTAAACTCCATTAAAACAAGGGGAGTGGGTGCGAAGGAGGTTGATTTTGCAAAAACTTACCTTTGTGGTAGTATAATGCTCGGAATGGAGAATACCAGCAATCGCATGGGGCAGATTGCAAAAAGTGAACTTTATTGGCGAAGATTGGAGCCTGTTGAGGTAGCTATTAAAAGAATTGAGAAGGTCACTCAAAAGGACATTGTTGATGTGGCTAACCGTTACTTTTCGGACAGTAATATGGCCATTTGTACTGCATCGCCAAAAATAAAAAATATTGACAAGTTGGTTATGAAGGCGCGGTTTTAATTATTAACCGTTATGTTAATTATCATTTTAGCCCTTTTCTTGTCGGTTAACGCGAGTTCTGTTCATCATTATCTTTCCCCTTTAGATATTGAAGCGGATATTTTGCGCGGCATGGATTTTGTGGCTACGCAAGAATACGACAGCGCAATAGCAATCTTCTCATCCGTAAAAAATGACTGTAACGAAAAAAAAATTATTAAAGACTTTTGTCTGATAATTACCTACGAAGCTGCAATGGTCGATTATGAAAGCGACATATACGGCCGAGAATTTGATAGCCTTTCAACCGCACTTGAAACCTTGATTCGTGGTATCTATCGAAAGCATAATGCGTCACCATGGATTCCATTTTATCTTGGTTCTCTACTTATAACTAAAGGGGCACATCAGGTAAGATTTGCGCAATACTATGATTTTGCCAAGAATATGCTTAAAGGCGTTGGACATATTGAAACAGCTCTTAAGAGGGATCCTGCAATGGTTGATGCCCTCTTTTACATCACAGTATATAGATATGCCAAGAAAAGAATAGTAAGCTGGTTACCTGGTGTTGATGATGGCTTCCACAGCATGGAAAATCAAATGCGTCATTCAATTTCATATGGATTATTTTCAAAAATTGTTTCTGCGCAAATACTTCTAAACCTCTATTGTAGTTCAAAAAAATGGGCAGAAGCGGATTCTCTTCTTGCTGTTTTTAGGGAAAAATACCCTACTAACAGGTCTTTTTTGTGGATTGCTGCCAAGGGGGCAATCTCGGCAGGGAGAAAGGATATTGCAAAGCGGTATTTTTATGAGTTACTGCCTTTGGTTGATTTAATACCAATGGATTTTGCCTATAACCGACTTTCGATTCATAGCACACTTGCGCAATTGGAGTTTGATGAGAAAAACTATAAAATGAGCGCAGAAAGGTGTGATTCGATTATTGCTCTTTACGGCCATTTATACGGTACCGATAATAAATCTACTGAGATAATTAATAATTTGAAATCTACCTCTAATAGAGCAAGAAAGGTAATTAATGAACCCTAAAGTTCGTAAAAATATTATAAAAACAATTCTATTGTTAGTATGTGTTGCGACAATTTTTGCTATTGACCAGTACACTAAAAAGCTTGTTGTTACGCGTATGTCGCTGCACGAGTCGATTGAGGTAATAGGTGATGCAGTCCGTTTTACTTTTGTGTATAATTACAATGGTGCTTTCGGTCTTAATCCTGGTGCCGTACTGCCATTTATTGGCTCAAAGCTGTTTTATACGATTTTCTCTGTTTTGGCGGTATTAATGATACTATATCTCTATTATTTTGATAGAAATAATGGCAAACTAGGAATGGCCTGTTTTATCCTGATTCTTGGTGGTGGGTTGGGAAATATGTACGACAGATTTATGCATGGAAAAGTTGTTGATTTTATAGATGTCAACCTCCCCGATATTATTATGGAGCGGTTTTTTATCTTTAATTTTGCCGATTCATGTGTAACGGTTGGTGTGTTTACTCTCGTAATTGTCTCTTTTTTCCAAAAAAGGGGAAGCCGTTGTGATAAAGTTGACTGTTCCGCCTGATAGTGCGGATCAACGGCTTGATATTTGGCTTACAAAGGCACAGCCGGAAATACCAGACCTATCGCGTTCCGCTATCAAGCGTTTTATTGAATTAGGAAAAGTTAAGGTAAATGGTGACATTGCAAAACCAGGCTATTCCGTAAGGCATGGCGATCAGATAGATTTTGATTCTTCTTATATTATAAACGAGCTTGCCGTAGAAGCAGAAAACATCAATCTTAATGTTGTGTATGAGGACAGTGATATTCTTGTTATAAACAAGCCTTCCGGTATGGTAGTGCATCCTGGAGCAGGTATTAAAAAAGGTACTCTTGTAAATGCTTTATTATTCAGGTACGGTAATTCCCTGCCGATGCCCGAAAGAACATCATCAAATAGGCCTGGCGTAGTGCATCGTCTTGATAAAGAGACCTCGGGTTTATTAGTTATAGCGCTGAACGAAAAGTCTCACACCGTGATGGCTAACTATTTTTCCGATAGAAAAATTAAAAAGAGGTATCGTGCAATATTGTGGGGATGCGTTGAGTCGGGTTTTATGGTTGACATTTCCTTGAAACGAAGCCCTTCTAACCCGCTAAAAATCGCAGCCAATGTTAACGGACGGATTGCAAAAACAGAATTTGCGCTTATTCGTTCAGCACCTTTTGCAGCTGTTGTTTATGCGTATCCAGAAACTGGTCGAACCCATCAGATTAGAGTTCACGCGGCATATATGCGTCACCCCATTGCCGGTGATTCTTTATATGGCGAATCGCGTGCAAACAGAATGAAGCAGATTGAGCCTCTTTATAAAGCAAAAGCGGCCAAATTAGCAGATTCCGCTGCGCGGGTGATGCTGCATGCAGAGTATCTCTCTTTCAATCACCCCATCAGTGATAAGAAGATGGAGTTTTTTGTTGAGCCACCATTTGATTTTAACGAAACTGAGAGGTTGGTTTCGTGATCAATTTTTTGCTGATGATACGCCCTATAAATTCACTGCTTGCTTCAATTGGAGTTGTAACCGGGTATGTGCTTGTTTCTAATCCCTATACTTTTACAGTAACAGGACAACTACTTTTGCTTTCTGGGGCAGCATTTCTAATAACCGCATATGGAAATGTCATTAATGATATTGCTGATATAGATATTGATAAAATTAATCGTCCTAACAGGCCGCTGCCATCCGGTATGGTAACAATAGAGGGCGCGCATAACTTTTCATTTTTGCTATTACTTATTGGATTTTCCCTCGCTCGTGCTGTTAGTCTTCACTACTTTCTTACTACCTTATGCATAGCGTTTTTGCTCTGGATCTACTCCTTTTATCTTAAAGGAACCGTGATTTGGGGGAACCTTGTTGTAGCACTCTTGTCAACTGTTACTCTGCTGTATGGTGCATTGCTTAGTGTTACGGCGGTTACGCATGTTATTTGGCCTTCAATATTTGCCTTGATAATTCATTTTTGCAGGGAAATTGTTAAAGATATCGCTGATGTTGAAGGCGACAAATCTGCCGGAATTCTTACCTTTCCGATTGTCTATGGTGTTAATCGAGCATTGCTAATAGTTGTTTTGTTTATGCTACTGCTGACATTTCTCATACCATTACCGTGGTTAACAGAAAGGTACTCTTTACGATATCTATTGATAGCAGCTCCCATTATATTAGCAGCAACTATATATTCAATATTTCTTTTACTGACCTATACTAAAAATATCAAAAATAGATGCGATATTTTATCTACTATTCTTAAAGTTGTGCTGATCGGTGGAATAATTTCTGTAATTGTTGGCTCGTAGCAGGCCACCGTTAATATATTACTTGTTTGAAATGATATATGCCTTAGATCGGTAAGGTTCCAATATTTTCCCAATGTATGAAATCATGCCACTGTTTGTTGGACCGTTGTTTCCCTTTATTACTATGTCGTCGAAAGCGTCAAGATAAATTGATTCTACCTCAGCATATTTATCATGAACAGGAACTGTATTATAACGGTTATAAACGAGTTGTTTGAGTGAAGTGTTATAGATATCAGCAATCCATGTTCTTCCAAACAGCAACCCGATGTCACTCAAGATATCTTTTCGCACTGGTATCATTCCAAAATTGCTTGCTTCGGTTGTTTGATTGGCAGAAGCGAGTATCCACTCTGCAAGGAGTAAAGAGAGTTTATAGTCGGGGGAATTTACAGGGATACCCCACCACCACCCACCAGTTGATACGGAGTTTGTTCCAACAAACAGGGGCTTTCCTTCCGATGATAATTCAAGCGAGACACCTTTAGGCATAACAGCAAAAGTAAGATCGTCAGGATTCGCAATATAACCAGCCTGTTTTCCTGCGTCATCGCCGTGTATAAAAAAGGCATCAAGTTGTGTCATGAAAGCAAGATATACTTCGCCTTTTTTAAAACCATTCCATATGTCCACTCCCGACCATCCATCTTTGATCATTGATGGATGATAAATTTTTTCTCGTGCATAGAGCGCTTCCCATATAAAGGAGCCATCGGTTTCTGGTCCTTCCATTTTCATTATTGAGCTACTGTTCCCTCCAAGCGATATAATCCTATCAACAAGTCTTTGGCATGTGCCTGAGTATCTTTTGCTTCGATGCGCAATTCGTGGCATAAACTTTGTTGAGTCAGATCTTGCCCAGTACCAGCCAGCGACAAATACATCGAAATAGTCCCATTCATCGGGATTAGCTTCCAAAGTATATCCGCTCGGAAGACCGTATCCGTTGTATGTCTTAAGTACCGAATCAATTGCTTCTCGATGTCCGCCCCACATCCTAATAGCTTCGTTTATTTTACTTTTTAATGCTACAACTATTCTTGTTTCAAATTTTCTCGGAAAGTAATATGTTTGGCCATCAAAAGCCGCGAGTTGCATCAGAAAATAACGGTTTTTAATTTCTGTAAATTCCTTAGTATTAACTATAGAGTCGATAGGTTTTAATAGCTTGGTTTCGGCGACATGCCTGGTGGCTTCAAAGGGAACTTTAACAAGAATAGTATTTTTTGCACCATCCATAAGCATTGTATCTAATGATGCTGGGTGATCGTAGGAATTAACCGTAATACGGCATTTATGCTTCTTTTCGAAAGGAGAAAGAATGTTCTCTTTAAAATATTTTTCCTGTTCTGGCATCATTCGAACCGTTATCGAAACCTGTCGCGTTGCTACACAGTTAAGCAACATTGTAGCTACTATAAATAGAGTAGCAAATCCAGTTTTACCCATTATAATTTCTCCGCAGATAGCTTTTCGTTGAGTTCTCTGATACGGCGACTGAACAGTACAAGCAACTCAATTGCAATTCTCGGTTGTCGGCTTAGCACATCAAAAAAGTCTTCCCGTTGAAAGGAAAGAAGTATGCTTGGCCCATCTGCCCTGACATCTGCTGAACGAAGTGTGCCATCTTCAAATAATGCCATTTCTCCAAAACAGCCCCCTTGCTCGATGCGGGCTAGAGTAATTTTTCCCTCATCCTTAACAACAAGAAGAGTACCGGACTTAACAATAAAAAAAGAATCTCCGGCATCTCCTTCTCTTACTGCGTATTCACCACTTATCAAGGGTATTTCTTTTGCAATGAGGGCAAGGGCTCTCAGTTCTCCAGTTTGTAAGCCGGAAAAAAGCGTATGTTTTCGCAGGAAAATTACATTTTCAAGAAACCGCAAGGCATCCATCTTTTGATCAGCCATCTTCAATTACCTCCGCCATAAGTGCAAGAGCGCTTACCCTGTTTAGGTCAATTGCATCGAGAAATTCTGTGTTTCCAAAAGCTCTGTCGTGTTCCAATGCAGCGTAAATAGCGAGCATTCGTATCCATGCATCAGACTCTTCAGATAATGTTTTGATAACGGAAAGGCGCGTTGGCGTTTCCTCTCGCCACTCCTTGCGAAGCGTATCTCGTATCCACGAATGGTCCGGTTTGTCGATAAGCTTTAGAAAAAGCTTAACAGGACGGATTGATGTTGTATTATCAAGCAGCTCAAGGGCTGAGGCTCTTACATGTTTATTTATGCTTTTAATTCTATTCGCCGCAGCTTTTAGTCCCGAATTTGGATAGAGTGCCGCGCATATCATTAGAAAGTGCGATAAGTTGGTGGATATTTTTCGCTCGTTAACAGCATCAGATAAAAGTTTTTCACCATCGCTTTCTGGCAGCAGTATGGATGTGTACGACGCATAGCGAAACATAAGTTGTACTTCAGTTTCAAGCAGATCCTCAAGTAGAGTTGTAATTGCTTCGTCATTGTCTTTACTCCTGTTGACAAGGGCCTTGACGGTATGTATTCGCAGAACCGCGCATGGACTATTAAAAGCCTCTTCAACAAGTTCAGGATACTCATGCAAATACAGTGAAAGATGTTTATCAATAAGATCCAGAACGGTTCCTTCTAAAAGAGGTATTTGTGTCATTAACCACCTACATGCCCTGATATCGTTTATGGAGGAGGCGGCCTCAATTGCTATTCTCGTATAGTCTGTACCGAGCAGTAGCGCTCTATTTAATCCCATTTCAAGCAAGGGCCAGAGCGAAGAATCAGAGGAGGCTGCAAGTGCTCTAATACCAAATTTAAGATAAGATGTATCGGATGCAAATAGCACCTCACGCAAAACAGTTTGCAGCATCTGTTTTTCGCTTGCAGAACCATTCTTCCATAGTGCAACTGCCGCTGCCGCTCTCACTCCGTCATGATTACTGTTGACAAATCTGGATATGCGAGAAGTATCTATTGGTATTCCTAATTTAATAATAGCCTCAAGTGATGTTGCCGTTACATCGCCCGAGATGCTAAAAAGACCAGCTTCATAGAGCCGTATATATCGCATATCTTTTAGCGGTAATATGACACGAAGAAAGTGTATTTTTTCAGACTCACTCGCTCGAGAGAAGCGTCCCCATAGAAGCTTTGGGGGTTCATCTCCACTCAAAGAAGCTAGCGTGAAAGTCGCGAATTCAGCTATTTCTGTATCGGTGTCCTCAATAAAGTCCTGAAGAAAGGGGATGGCGTTTTCTTCTTTCTCTTTGTCGGAGTGCAGCAGGGTTTCAAGTCTTTCCTCTCTACCGTCTCCGAGCGATTTCGCAATGCTCTTTGTATATGATTTTTTTATTAAAAGACATATCACGATTAGTACAAACGAAAAAACAAATAGAGAGATAAGCGAACCAGTAGGGTGGGATTCATAAAATGTAAGTATAAAAAGTCCGGCTGCAAGAATGGCGAATGGTTTTATAAGGCCTTCGATAAGGATTTTTCCTCTTCCCCTAATGTCTTTATTTAGTGCAGAAAAGAAAATTTGGAAATTGGGTGAATAAATCGCGTCGAAAAGCGCGATTCTCGCGGTAAGACCAAATAGTACAGTTGTGAATAAAAGATTTCCGAAAAAAGGATATCCTAGTGGGGCAATATCTGGAAAATTAAGAAACTTGACCGCTACCATTGAACCATAAATAAAAAAGAGGCAAATTGGCATAACAAGCATAGCTTTTACGGTTCCAAGACTACGGAGAATAAAACCTGCTATTGTAAACTGAATTATCAAGGTAAGTGTGTTTGCTATTCCTTTAAAAAGTCCAAGAAAAGTTGGCACTGCCTTTTTTAAGATCAGTGCATCGGCATCGCCGCCACTTAATAGGCCAAGTATCAGCGATGGATCGATCGCTTCTATTAGGCTATTGCGCGCCGAAAGAAAATTTTCTTTAAGTGTTGAAAGAAATATAAAATCGTTCGCGTATAAGAGAATGAAGGTAAGAAAATAGATAATCGCCATATGCCGTAGCAGATTGTCATTGCGGATTAAACGAAAGTCTGTTAGCCTTTGAAAAAGAGATGATGATGTTGATGGCTCGCGTGTAGCCTTTAAATGTGGCATGAATTTTTTATGTATCGCGAACGAGAGAGGAATAGCTGCGCTAACAATTGCAAGCCATACAACCATAAGCCCTTCTGCGCCGAGGCTAGGGGCAAATATAGCCGCAACAAAGGAGATTGTGATTCCACCAAGTACGCCACCTGCTGCTATTCGTGGGAACAGCCTTTTTGCATCCCGTGCATCAATAATATCATTGACAACTGTCCAGAAAACCATAAATAAAATCATTTTAGATGAATAGGAATAAGAGTACAAAAATGGACAGGCTACGAATATTTTTAATGTTATTGCAACTTTTACTGCAGACAGTATTATTAGGTGGCTGACAAGAACGCCTATTAGTAAGTAGCCGCGGTCAACTCTATCTATTAAGGTCATAAAAAAGGCAGATACGATAAACAGTAGGATTGCGTTAAGTATAAACATTACCGGCAAAAGAGATGCATCAAAGTACGATAAAAGCATAGAGTCGGAAACATTATCGCCGAGAATAACAGACGAGAAAATTAAAAAGAGTAGCGCAAATAACTGCTGCATTGATCGAAATATAAGTTACATTAAGACTACCTGTATAGGATATCATCATATCAGAAATCTACACAAATAAAGTGCCATATTACATAGCTAATTTCATGATGATTTACTATACTTGAAATACAATAAAAAGGAGGTCTGTTATGATGCAACCGTGGTTCACTGACGCAAAGCTTGGTATTTTTATCCATTGGGGAATCTATGCTGTTAACGGAATAGCTGAGTCGTGGTCTTTTTTTAACGGGGAAATCTCCTACGAAGATTACTTTAAACAGAAGGATGGATTTACTGGTGAAAAGTATAACCCCAATGAGTGGGCAAAACTTTTTAAGGAAGCGGGCGCGAAATATGCCGTACTAACCGCAAAACATCACGATGGATTTGCTCTTTGGAACACGAAGGAGAGCGATCTAAATTGCGTTAAAAGCTCCCCTGCTGGTCGGGATCTTGTTGCGCCCTATTGTGATGCCATTCGTGCTGAAGGGATTCAGGTAGGACTTTATTTTTCACAACTTGACTGGTCACACCCAGGATATGCACCTCAGGTACCAGTAAATAAACGGACCCAAGAGACCGTTTGCTCACCAGCTCACCCCTATAAGTTCGGTGATGATCCACAATGGAAAGAGTTTTTAAGATTTCATCGTGCGCAGTTGAAAGAATTGTGTACAGAGTTTGGAAAAATAGATTTACTTTGGTTTGATGGTGACTGGTGGCCGAGTCCCGAGCAGTGGAAAATGAAGGAGTTGAGGGACTTACTTCACAGTTGGCAGCCGGAAGTTATTCTTAACTCTCGTATGCATGGTCATGGTGACTATGAAACTCCCGAACAAGCTTTTCCTATAATAGCTCCGGAAGGGCAGTGGGAATTTTGCATGACCATCAACGACTCATGGGGATATCAACCTCGTGATAAAAACTACAAGACACCACGACAAATAATAAGAACTTTTGTTGAATGCATTGGTATGGGAGGAAATCTGCTGCTTGATATTGGTCCAAAGCCAGATGGAACCATTCCTGAAGAGCAAGTAGCGGTATTAAAAGAGCTTGGAGGCTGGATAAAAAATCATTCTGAGGCTGTTTATGGTACGGTTGCCGGTCTTCCAGCAGGCCATTTTTATGGGGCAACTACACTATCTAAGGATCGTACTGTAATTTATGCCTATCTATTCGATCGCCCGTGGGACGCAGTTGCTATAAAGGGTATCAATAATAGAATTAAGCGGATTTCCGCTCTTAAGAGTGGGAGAGAACTCGATTATAAAATGATTGGAGGAGCGCCTTGGATGAAAATTCCCATCCCTGGTGTGCTATGGATAAACATACCAGAATCTGAGATAGACAAATACGCAACTGTAATAAAAATCGAGTTAGAAGGTGAACTTGACCTTTATAGAGGACAGGGTAAGGCTATAACTGTAAACTAATAACTGTTATCGTTTGTGGTTATTTGCCAGAAGCATCGTAAGGACGCTTTTCTGAACATGCAGCCTGTTTTCTGCTTCGTCAAGAGCTATTGACTTATTGGAATCAAGCACATCGGCGGTAACTTCTTCACCTCTGTGCGCAGGTAGGCAGTGTGAAAATAAGGCTTGCGGTCCTGCAATCTCCATTAAGGCGCTATTTACCTGATATTTTCGGAAAATTTTCAATCTTCGGGCAGATTCGGCTTCTTGGCCCATACTTGTCCAGACATCGGTATATATGAGGTCAGCTTTCGCTACACTCTTAATGTCTTGGCTGTACTCAAAGGTTCTTTTTTTCTTTTTAGAAAGTTCAGTTATTATTGCAAGATAGTTGGAGGGGAGCTGGTACCTTGGCGGTCCGACATGTACGCAGTTCATACCAAGTTTTGCGCACATAATTAGGAGAGATGATGCCACATTGTTTCCATCGCCAACAAAAGCAACCTTTAGTTTGTCGAATTTGCCAAAATGCTCTTTGATTGTAAGGCCTGTCGCAAGCGCTTGGCATGGGTGGGCTTCATCGGTAAGGGCGTTAATTACAGGTATAGAAGAGGCAATCGCCAAATTTTCAACAAGTTTTTGCGAAAATGTTCTAATAACTATACCGTCCACCCACCTTTCAAGATTCTTTGCCACATCCACTACGCTCTCTCTAATGCCTATCTTGATATTTGAAGGAGGCAGATAGAGTGCGTGGCCACCAAGCTGTACAATGCCAGTTTCGAATGTAGCATGTGTCCGCAGTGAAGGTTTCTCAAATATTAGCGCAACTGTTTTATTGTTCAGTGGTTTGGGAAATTTTTTTTCTTTAAGCTCTTTTTTGAGTGATGCTGCCATTCTTATAATGTTTATTATTTCCTGCTCCGAATAGTCTAATAGGGTAAGGAGATCTTTTCTTTTCATAGTTTTTAGTATCCCAAAGATTAAATTTCTAACTGTTGCATCCGTTGAGCAATGCTTTTTGCAAGAGGTAGCTTGTTAATTACTGTTGCTACTATCTTTTCTTTATAGAGTTGCACCTCATCCTGACTATTCTGCTTTGAGGCTTCGATTAGCAGTTCGGCATAGCCGTTGAGGGTATTAATAATGTTGTTGAGATCATGAAGAATGGAGGAAAATTCCTCTACCGACTGTTCGTTTATCATAATTTAAGATTTTTGTTTATAGAGTCAATTGCCGCAATAACATTCTCCCTAATACCAAAGGCACTCAGACGAAAATATCCCTCTCCGCTTGCGCCGAAACCGCTACCGGGTGTACCGACAACATGAGCCTCGTTCAATAGTTTATCAAAGAAGTCCCACGATGCCATTCCATTTGGAGTTTTCATCCAGATATATGGGGCGTTTATACCACCAAAGGCAACGAGCCCCTTTTCTTTTACGCCATTAAGGATCAGTTTTGCGTTTTCCATATAGTAAGCGATAACTTCGTTACACTCTTTTTGTCCGGCATCGGACAAAACGGCTATGCCGCCGTCTTGAACTATATTAGATGCACCATTGAACATAGTGTTTTGCCTTCTAGTCCAAAGCCTGTTCAGCTTTCCTTCTTCGCCATCTTCGCACACAATTGCCTTGGGTACAATTGTCCAGCCCAAACGGACACCTGTGAAACCTGCCTCTTTTGAAAAGCTGTTTATTTCAATTGCACACTTTTTAGCCTCTGGTATCTCATAAATTGAGCGGGGGAGTAGTGGATCGGAAATATATGCACTGTATGCAGCGTCAAAAATAATAACCGCTTTCTGTTCAATAGCGTAGTTCACAAAACTTTTAAGCTGTTCTTTGGTTGCTACTCCACCCGTTGGGTTGTTGGGACTACACAGGTAAATAATGTCAACCTTTTCATTAGGTATGGCAGGGAAAAAGCCGTTTTCTTCTGAGCAAGGCATATAAACGAAGTTGTTTTTATTTCGGCCCGCCATTATGTTGCTATCGACATATACAGGGTAAGCCGGATCTTGAAAGGCCACTATATTGCTTATATCGAATATCGACTGGATATTGGCAGAATCGGACTTAGCTCCATCGCTAACAAAGATATCGTCAAGGTCAAGGGTTACTCCTAATTTCTGATATCGTGTCTTAAGGGCATTTTTAAGAGATGGGATGCCGGAACTGTCGTCCTGATAACCGGTATAAGTTTCAATCTTTGCGAGTTTATTAACACCGTTAAGGAGCCCTGCTATAACAATGGAAGGTAGTGGTTGTGTTGTGTCCCCGATGCCAAGTCGCATTATCTTCGCTTTTGGATTTGCCGAAGCATACGCTCTGACACGCCGACCGATTTCGGGAAAAAGATAACCTTTCGCTACTTGATCGAATCCAGGGTGTGTTTTTGCCATAATTAAAAAAGACCTTTCATCAAATCCCAAACATGGTTGTTTACATTTTCTGCACCATTTTTCCCCAAACTATCGTCCATGTAAATATCTTTCTCTGTATTGGCCGCAATTCTATTTTCACCAACAATTGGCGCGGATGAGAGAACACAGTAAATGCCGTAAGAGTTATCGGTAATAGTGTTTTTTTGTATTACCGGACTTGAATAGTCACAATAGATAGCAAAGTTATTTTTTGTAAATGAGTTGTCAATAATCTTAGCAGATTTAGAATATGAACAGTATATCGCATAATTGTTCATTATAAAGGTGCAGGACTGAATAAAGGGCGAAGATTTCCAAACAAAATTTCTGTATGCGTGCCGAATCTTGCAATACTTTAGGTAACCACCGCTTTTTTCTCCGTAGAAAATTATGCCTTCCCAGTCGCTTGCAGAGGGTTTCTCTTTATTTGAAGAAAATTCAACTTCGCTGCCTGCCTCGCCATCAGCCTCTAAAGAACCACGAACAAGTAAACGATAGTAACCGTCGAAGCGAATTATCGTTCCCTTCTTGATTTTTAGTGCAACCGAGTCTGGAATTTCAATGTTGCCCGTAATAATAATAGGGTTGTCGGCGGAAGACCATGTAGTGTTTTTTTCCAGTGTGCCGCTTATGCTAATAGCTTGCAAGGAGTGGAAAAGAAAACAAACAATTACAATAGTAGAAATAGCCATAGTGTTTGTTTTCATGGTTCATAGACCTGGATACTTTGAGCAATTTCCACTTTTGTTAAAATGGACTCTTTGGTGATTGGATGCTTAAGTCCAATTATCATTTTTCCGAATACGGCCGCTCTTGCATCTGTTACCATGCCTCTGTCGCTGTCGAAACGAATTTCGCCACGGCCATTAAGGCCAAGTTCTTCCTGACCGTCCCGTTGTATAGAGAAATTTTCATTATCAGGAACATCAAATCGCATTGAAATGTCTGTTGAAACAAGCGAAAGAAAGGGATTCTCATTCACGGAAGAATCGATAAGTGTAAATCTTTTATATACAAGCATTCTTCCTTTTATAAGGCCATTCTCGATTGGATATTCCTGTTCCCTTTCCCATTTCGCTCCCGGTTGTACAGGCGAACGAGGAAATACGGGCAGAGCCTTAAGAAGGAGAGTAAAAATGTTAAAATCTTCCGCCATAAACCGTGGTATCTGTTCGTATCCAGTAGCGTCGGCAATATCCCCGTATGGAGACATTGTTACAGTTATTGGTGTGCTTTTTAATTCCTTAATAATGGAATCGGTATTATGCTTATCGGCCTGTGAATTTTCGTAACTAATATCATCGTATGAAAATTGTAGCCTTTTGTCGCCGTTAGCAAGCTGTTCTTTTACAAAATACGATACAGTCATTTCGATTCTTGTTGAATGGGCAGTTGTGGAAGAAGCTGTAGTGGTTCGTGAGCTTGCCTGAGAAAGGACTTTATATCGGACAGTATCGGGAACCGCAAAGGAAAATTTTAGCTCCTTACCCCTGCCGGAACACCCGATCACAGAAAGAAGAAATGGCAATATCAAATAAAACTTCTTCATACTGGTAATATACATTATGAAGTTCGGATAATTCTTATGAAAGCATCAATTAGCTCTTCTGAAAACTGGGTGCCAGCCCCTTTCCTAAGCTCCTCAATAGCAATTTCATTTGATAACGCTTTTCGGTATGGCCTGTCTGTAGTCATTGCGTCGTAAGCATCCACCACAGCGAGAATTCTTGCCCCCAGAGGTATTTCGTACGCTTTGAGACCGTGTGGATATCCTTTTCCATCAAATCTTTCGTGATGGTGCAGGATAATTGGCAACTCCTTCTCAAGGAATTTTACATCTTTAAGAATATTGACACCAATTACAGGATGCCGTTTCATTACTTCAAATTCTTCCTTTGTAAGAGGTCCGTTTTTAAGAAGTATTTCCTGTGCTATTCCAATTTTACCAACATCATGCAGTAGGGCGGCGTTCTTTATGGTCTCGATAGTTTTATCTGGCAAGTGAATTTCTTTCGCAAGAGCGACAGCATAATTGGCGACATTTTGCGAGTGTTCCATGGTGTAGTGATCTTTCGCATCTATGGCATTAACCAGTGCGTTTGTTGACTCTATGTAGGTTGTACGCATTTTTTCAGTCAGGTTGTTAAAACTGTTACGCAAACCTTCTATTGCATCGGGGTCCATAGTTTTGTCGTCGTTGTCATTTCTTTCCTTCCATTGTCGCACGGTGTTACGCCCTTCGTGCTTGGCTTGATAAAGAGCGTTGTCTGCCCGCTCAATCATTTCCTGCTTTGTTTTTATATCGTTTTTATAATCTGTAACGCCGATACTTATTGTAACCTTAATAGTTGTTGTACCGTCAGAAAATGGGTAAGAGGCTACAGCATCGTGAAGTTTTTGCGCGAATTTCAGCGCGTCGTCAATAGATATTGACGATACAACCATAAACTCTTCGCCTCCATATCTTCCACAAATATCCGATTCGCGGGAATTTTCTTTGAGTAGTCGCGATAAATCTCGTAGTACGCAATCGCCGAACTGGTGGCCGTATGTATCGTTTATGTTTTTAAAATGGTCAATATCTATTAAAAGGCATGATAGTACCTGACCATAGCGTCTTGCTTTACCGAATTCAAAATCAAATCTTTCCTGAAGAAATCTATGATTGTAAAGTTTAGTTAAACCATCAGTAATGGACAGCTCAGTTAATTCCTTGTTTTTTCGATCAAGCTCTTGAAGCAGGAGCCTTTCGGATGTGAGTGCTAATTGCAAGTCATCAAGTGCTTCCTTGAGCCTTGTTTCATTTTCTTTTTGTGAGGTAATATCAACTTGGACACCTGTAAGCCGTGCCGGTCGGTTATCGGGTCCGTTAATTGCGGCGCCACTGCAAAGCATCCATTTATAGGAGAAATCTTTGTGGAGAATTCTGTATTGACACTTGAAATGCTGTGTTTTACCGCGGAGATGCTCCTGTATGGCATTTTGAAGAACCGGCATATCCATGTCATGAACTCGTTTAAACCATGCATCCGGATGGTCTGAAACTTCGTTTTCCGCGCAACCTATCATAATCTTCCACTCAGGCGAAAAATGCATTTTGCCGGTTCGTAAGTCCCAGTCCCATATTCCGTTTTGTGCACCCTGAAAAGCAAGTCTGAGTCTTTCCTCTTTTTCCTTCAGCATGTTTTCCTTGTAAACGACATCCGTAACATCCCTTATGGTGATAGCCCTAAAATTGAAGTTTTCATGCTTAATGTTAAAAACCTTACAGTCAAGAGTTATGCTTCGAAGTGGACTTCTAAAATCGATATGCTGGGTTCCATTTTGCGGTATTGCAAAGGGGAGCCTTGCGTCGCCGCTTAGAAGTGCTTCTTTTGATAGGCATAGTAAGGCTGCGAAAGCGTCATTAACATAAATGGGGGTATTGTTTTCGTGCAGAAAAATCGCCAGGCCATCCGGAAAACGGTCAACAAGAGTGGAAAGGGCTGCCTTTGGCAGCATAGTGCTAAATAGTGCCATAGGTATAAAATAAAAAAGAGACCCAGCTTTTTGAAGCGGAATCTCTTATATTTTTGTGGAGCTTAACGGAGTCGAACCGTTGACCCCAACGCTGCCAGCGTTGTGCTCTACCAACTGAGCTAAAACCCCATTATTTCCAAAGACAATGTCTTGAACCGTCAGCTAAATATAATATAAAAAAAACCGAATAAATTCTTTTTGCTATTTTTGATTCTTCCAGCCATCTTTATTTATAATTAACACTCAATTGCACGCAATGGTTCTAATCTTATTTAGGGGATTTTATAATGCTATTTCCGCAGTCCAATGAGGTCAGAGAAACAAATAAGCTGGACGGCTTGTGGGCATTTAAAAAAGATGAACGGGGGAATGGGGTTGAGCTTGGCTGGTACAAATCAAACCTGTTAGGTTCAACTGAAATGGCTGTTCCGGCGAGTTATAATGACATTACACAGGATCCATCGTTGCGTGATCATATAGGTCTTGTATGGTACGAAAGAACTTTTTTTGTGCCGCAAACATGGAAAAATAAACGGGTATGGCTGCGTTTTGGCTCGGTTACGCATCATGCAACTGTTTGGTTAAATGGACAGGAGCTAGGCTCTCATAAAGGGGGATTTCTTCCGTTCGAATTTGAAATAACCGCCCATTATAATTCCGGAAAAGAGAACCGTCTGTCCGTTGTTGTTGACAACCGTCTTGACTATACCTGCTTACCAACTGGTACACTTATTCCTCCTAGTGACTCTATTGCATTGCCTAAACAGGAAACTTTTTTCGATTTTTTTAATTATGCAGGAATTCACCGCTCTGTTACGCTATATACGACACCACAAACCAAAATACAACGAATTCGCCTACAGCCGAATATTGATCTTAAACGGAAAACAGGTACGCTTTTATACAGTGTAGATGTTGATGGCGCAACTCATGCAACCACTGCTATCAGGGTCATAGATGAGACAAATAATTGCGTTGCAGTGGGGAGTGGTTTTAATGGTTCTATAACAATAAAAAATCCATGTTTATGGAATCCAGGCAAGGCATATTTATACACTTTTGAAATCAGGTTAGACAGTGATGAAGGTGATTTGTATAGGGAAAATTTTGGCTTTCGGTCTATAGAGATACAGGGTAAACAGTTTTTAGTTAATGGTGAGCCTTTTTATTTTAAGGGGTTTGGTAAGCACGAAGACATGGATATCAATGGCCGTGGTTTTGATATGGCGTTAATGCTTAAGGATTTTAATTTACTTGACTGGATTGGTGCAAACAGTTTTCGTACTGCACATTACCCTTATGCCGAAGAAACCCTTCAACTGGCAGACAAAAGGGGTATTCTCGTGATCGATGAGTTGCCGGCCGTTGGTATGAATTTTTGGCATCCACACAAACCTGAAGAGGTATTTAACAGTCAGGTAATCGGAGATGCTACACTTGCCCACCATCTTGATACCTTGAATGCGACATTTGAACGAGATTATAACCATCCGTGTGTGGTTATGTGGAGCCTGGCAAACGAAGCTGCAACATACGAAAAGAGCTCCAGACCCTATTTTGAAACACTTTTTAAGCGTGCAAGGGAATTGGATTCATCGCGCCCTATTACCATAGTGCAGTCGTCTCTTCCAACTTACGAGGCATGGTATCCCGTACCGGATCTGGTTGGTGACCTTTGTGATGTAATTTGTTTTAACCGTTACTATGCGTGGTACTCAGAACCGGGCCAATTAGCAGTTGCAGAAGCGCGGGTTACAAACGAAATAACTGGATGGTGGGAAAAGTACGGTAAACCGGTTCTATGTGCGGAATACGGCGCAGATACCATAGCTGGGCTACATCAGGAGCCCGCTATTATGTTTTCGGAAGAATATCAATGTGCCATACTTGAATGTTACCACAAGGCTTTTGATAAATGTGACTTTATGATTGGCGAGCATGTGTGGAATTTTGCTGACTTTGCTACAAAGCAAGCAGTTAACCGTGTGGCGGGTAATAAAAAAGGGGTTTTTACGAGGCAAAGGCAGCCTAAAATGGCAGCCCATATTCTGCGTGCAAGGTGGCGAAGAGATACTTAAAATGAGGAAGTAATAGAATGTTGTCTGAAAAAGTTATAGCATCGTTATCCCACAAAAAATATCGCGATAAATACCATCTTTTTTTGATAGAAGGGCCTTCTATTATCGCTCATTGCATCGATATGAAATTTCCCATAAAGGAGATACTAATTGACGAAACTCAGTCAGCCAAGTATAGTAATATTGCAATTGGTGCCCGTAGATTAGGGGTTGAGGTACGGTTTGTGCAGGTGCGAAATATTGACAATTTAGTCGAAACAGAAAACTCGCAGGGGATACTTGCAGTAGGCGTTACCGATATTAAGGCCGATACGGTTGTAACGGGCGGCAATTCGGTTTATCTTGATGGCGTACAGGACCCAGGTAATGTTGGTGCAATCATCCGATCTGCGGCGGCGGCTGGGTTTAGGAATGTTATAGCAGGAAAAGGGACGGTTGATTTTTTCAATCCTAAAGTAATTCGATCGACAGCTGGCGCTTTTGCTAACCTTGATTTAATTGAGGACACATCCGGAACTCTTTTACCTCGGTTAAAACAGAAAAACTTTATGCTTACTGTAACGGATGTTAAAAGAGGTAAGGATTACCGTCAAATGGATAAAAAAAAGAATAGGCTGATAATTATGGGAAATGAAGGGGAGGGAGTTTCCGCCGCCGTTTCCGCTTTTTCGAACGAGCGGATTCATATACCGCTACATAAGGATGTTGAGTCATTAAATGTTGCAGTTGCGTTTGGAATAATCGCCTTTTCTCTTGTTTAAGCACTGTGCCCACAAAATTTATTCATTATATTTTGTATGCAAATCGTAATTGAATAATTGATCCTAAAGGCGGCTACTTTGCAAGAATTGATTGTAGAAAAAAAAATCGTTGAATTATTCACAAAGGAGAGCGCTTTTGAATTGGAAAGTGGTAAAAGCATTGCTCCGCTTGAAGTGGCATTCGAAACGCTTGGAACACTTTCTAAAGAGCGTGATAACGCAGTTCTTATTTGCCATGCCTTAACAGGCGACTCCCATGTTGCAGGAAAGTATAGCGTTACGGACAAAAAAGGTGGTTGGTGGGACTCTATGGTCGGGCCAGGAAAAACTTTTGATACTGATAAATATTTTATTATCTGTTCGAATGTGATTGGTGGTTGTAAGGGAAGTACCGGCCCCGCAAGCATTAACCCTGATACCGGTAAGGAGTACGCATCAACCTTCCCAGTATTTACAATTGATGACATGGTTAGGGTGCAAAAAAAGCTTATTGGCACACTTGAAATAGATAAACTACTCTGTGTTGTTGGCGGATCTATGGGGGGAATGCAGGCATTGTCTTGGTCGATTTTATACCCTGAGACAGTTAGGTCGGCGGTTATTATCGCGAGTGCAGCATATACTTCTGCACAGGCGATTGCTTTTAACAAGGTTGGGCGAAATGCAATCACATCCGACCCAAACTGGCAGGAAGGCCACTATTATGGTGCAAAGGCGCCCGAAAAGGGACTTTCAATAGCAAGAATGATTGGTCACATTACCTACCTTTCCGACGAGTCAATGCGGAAAAAGTTTTCGCGAAATCTGCAATCGCGGGATGAGGTTTCCTTTGAACTTGCCGATGAATTTGCCGTTGAGAGTTATCTTGAACATCAAGGAGGCGTTTTTGTTGAAAGATTTGATGCCAATACATACCTCTATATTACAAAGGCGATGGATTATTACGATCTTCCTGGAAAATATGGATCGATGGATGCGGCTGTGCGCAATATAGCTGCCAAGATGCTGATTGTCTCTTTTTCATCGGACTGGCTTTTCCCTCCATATCAGTCGAAGGAGATTGTAAAGGCATTAATGCGGAATCAAAAAGATGTATCGTATTGTGCGATTGAGTCATCTTACGGGCATGATGCCTTTTTGCTTGAAGTTGACAAGCTTGGGCGAATAATAGAAAGTTTTCTTGCCACTGCGAGGAAAACATGATAAAAGAAGGTGGTAGTACACCCCTTTCAGTTTCTCAGGAGATTATCGCCTCAATTATTAAAGGTGGCAGCAGTGTCCTCGACCTTGGTTGCGGCGGTGGAGAGCTGCTTCAGGTCTTGACTCAAAGTGGTGCGAAAGGACGGGGCGTTGAAATTAACGAAGATCATGTTATTGAGTGCATAAGGCGAGGTTTATCAGTGTTTCAAGGTAACATCGAAGAAGGGCTAAAAGAGTATCCCGATCAGTCGTATGATTGGGTAGTGCTTAACGAAACCCTGCAATCTGTTTATAATACAGAGCTTTTACTCAAAGAATCGTTAAGGGTCGGGAAACGGGTAGTTGTGGGCATTCCAAATTTTGGCTACTGGAAGATCAGGTTTGTTCTTGGCTTTACAGGACGGCTTCCGGTAACACGCGCTTATGGCTATGAGTGGTACAATACACCAAATATCCGACTCACAACAATAAAAGATTTTCGAATAATATGCAAACGACTTGGAATCAAAATAGTTGATGAGCAACATATTGGAGTGAGCGGAGTTTTAAAGGGGATATACGCCACACTGCCTAACCTTTTTTCGGAGCATGGCCTTTTTGTAGTTGAAAAGGATAACTGTGATTAGGCTTGGTACCGTTGAACTTTCCGTTAGCTCACCTTGTGTAATTGCAGTTCTTGATTCTATTGTTAACAAGGGAAAATTAGAACAGATTAAAGCTGATGGTGCAGAAATTGTCGAAATCCGATTTGATTTGCTGCATGGTACCATATCCGAAAAGGTAAAGTTTGCCAGATTAGTTAAGGAATTTGGTTTTTTTGGAGTTCTTGGAACAGCGCGAGAAACTGCTGCCGATGTTGATGACAGGTTGAGCTTGATAGAGCTTATAGAACCATATATTGACGCTATCGACGAAGAGGTTTCGTGTCCAACGGCAAAGGTCGCCTTGGAAAAATGCAGCAACAAACTGCGAATTGTCTCTCATCATGATTATAAGCAAACGCCACCGCTTAATGAAATTTGCAGATGGGCGGACACTGCAAGATCTTTTGGCGCAGATGTTGTAAAGCTTGCCTTTACAGCCAACACAAAAGAAGATTTGTTGCGCATAAAGGAATTTAGTGGTATGTTATCCATGCCATCGATCATTATAGCTATGGGTAGTATGGGGGTAGAATCAAGATTAAATCCTTCAGCTTTCAATTCACTCGCTACATATGCATTTGTAGGAAAAGAAGGCGTGGCTCCAGGGCAATTGAGCGTCAGCGAAGCGGTAAATGCGCTTAAATGGAATAAGTAGTGGAAATAAAAATCGCAGAAAATGATGCCGGCCAGAGGCTCGACCGCTTTTTACGAAAAGCATTTAAGGCTACACCGCTCTCTTTAATTCATAAGTCTTTACGGAAAGGTAAAGTAAGAGTTAACGGTAAGCGGGGTAAAGCAGAACAGATGCTTGAAATTGGCGATACGCTTAATGCCAGAGATATTGCCCTAAGGCGTATAGTTTCAGTAAATGAACAGGTAAAGGAATTTTCAATTGATTTAACCCCTATGATTCTTTACGAAGATGAGCGATTTATTGTAGTTAATAAACCTGTAGGCCTTCCTGTTCATTCCGGCGCTTTTCACCATGGTGACACACTGATAGATTTAATTAAGCAGCATGTAGGTAGAAATGCAGACTCTTTTACATTTGAGCCGGCATTGGCGCACAGAATTGATAAGGGAGTTTCGGGAGCAGTTTTGGCCGCAAAGAGCGCTGATGCTCTTCGGAAAGCCACTGAGCTTTTTCGTTTATCGCAAGTAAAAAAAGAATATTTTGCGCTTGTTGGCACGGCACCTTTTGCAGATTCAGGCGTTATTGAAACTCCGCTCGAAGACAAAAGCGGTAAATTTTTAGAATCAAAAACAGCGTGGAAAGTTATTGAAAGGAGAGGTGAGGGCGCACTTCTTCGAGTAAGGCTTTACACTGGCCGAATGCATCAAATTAGACGCCACCTTTCCGGCGAAAACATGGCAATTATTGGCGATACCGAGTATGGCGGTAAGCAGGCCTTCCGCATAATGCTTCATTCAGCTCTGATTGAATTTACGGATTCGTTTACAAATAAAAAGATATCTGTGGAAGCGCCAATGCCGGAAGAGATGGCCTTAGCGGCTTACCGCAAATGAACAACGCCTGATTGATTGTAAAATTTAATTGGGCGATTTGTTGGTGATTCAGTCCAGTAGATTTCATTTTTTCCGTCAATTTCCTGTTCGTAATAGACCTTAAGTGTGTCGCCAACCATGAAGGGGCGGGGGGTTAGTTCTTTTACTGGTGCTTTCCGTGTTCTGTCGGTGTGCCTGTGAAAAGTTTTTTCGCGTACATTGATTCTAATGATATCAGTATATAGCTCTCCCTGAACGGCTAATATGGTTTCGTCATTTGCCCATTTAGCCTCACTAACGGGTTGGCCTGCAATTAAAGTGTCAATCTTACCTGTTTTTGTATCAAAAAGGAAGAGGTCTCCGCTTCCAGTTGCCCTGTTGCCATTAACGGTAAATGATAGATATCTACCCGATGCCGAAAATTCCGGATTTGCGCAGTATGCTTGACTATTGAGTAATCTCATGGGTTTTTCGCCATAGGGATCTGAAATATAGATGGGTTGTCCGGCCTCGCGGTCGGAAGTAAAAGCAATATTTTTACCGTCTGGCGAAACCGCCACCTCAAACTCGGATGATTCAGGTGATCTTGAAATATTAATTCGTCCATTTCCACGCACAGATTGCAGGAACAATTCACTTTTTCCCGTTTTGTCTTTTTCGATTAAATAAATTGCGTCGCCTTCGGCTGACCATTTTGCAGTTAAGGGGATCGCGAAAGGGTCGTCTTTTTTTATTGCCCTTGTTATGTTGTATAGAGTAAAATAGACAAACAGATCGGTTGAGTTATATCCAGTTGATATTGAGTCTGAAAGATAAATGACTCCGCTCTTTTGTCTGTTTATTTCTGGTAGCCTGTTATGTCGGCGGTTATGGCTTACTCGTATTTTTTGATTGGTCCTTACAGAGGCAAGATATATCTGGTTAGTAGTATCTGTTCTGCGCATATCTGCATTTATAGATGTATCTTTTACGGTTTTCGGCTTGTATTGAAGTGTAAAGTCATATTTTGATATAAATGGCAGCCATGTATCTTCCTGTCTAAATAGGGAGTCGTTTATTGTGGCTATATCACCTTTAGCTACAAGGCTCCGTAGCGCTGCTTTGATTCTTTCGTCCTCCGGTGTTGAAGCATCAAGTGGATGCAGTCTGTTGCTAACCCCAATTATTTTTCTATTCTTATCGCATTGAAGCAATAGTTGGCCAAGGTAGTTGCCATCTTTCCCTGGAGAAACAATAATTGTCCTTCCTTCCTGAATAGCTTTATAGGTGGGAATTAAGTCATTGCTGCAAATAATTAAGTCAATTAGTGGATTGGAACGAGCGATTAATTTAGCCTGCGAAGCTGTACCTGAGAACAGTAAAAGCTTGATTGTTGCCCCACTGTTTGATGAAGTTAAAAGGGGGTCAATTTTTCGCGAGGCTGCAAGTGCACTGGAAACGATTATTTTATATCCTCCTCCGGCATCGATTGTTGTTGATGCTTCAACTCCTTTGGTTCCGGTTGAAGAGATAAATGGCGTACCGTTTTTCTTGATATAAGGTAGTATCTTGGTAATTGGAGCCGCTACTTCGTTATAGCCTGCGCATACTGCTGTATAGTTCATTTCCTTCAGGACATCAAAGCCAATTTTCCAGAGAACAGAATCAGCATCCTGCTTACAGAGGTTTCCTCCATCTACAGTTACCGAGTAAGGGTAGCCATCTCTTAACATTTTCAATAGTGCGCTTCTCCGCGCAAGTCCGCCAAGTCCGTTGGTTAAACTTGGAACAAACACACCATTTGTGTTGCCGGTATAGAACACTGCGAATATACTTCCTTCATTGACTTTAAGGCGTCGATGAGCTTCTTCGATAAGCGCGTGTGCCTGCCATAGATTGGGGTTTAGCCGGAGAGCTTGCTCTGCGGAAGAAATACAGCGACTAAACCGGCCCTCGCGGAATTGTCGCTCGGCACGACGAAGGTAGTCGCTCGCATTAGGTGGTATGAGCGGAGAGAAATTGTAGCGCGCTTCAATCGAGTGAGTTAGGCCAAGAAAAGCGTTGATTTTTGAATATGCATAATTGATTTTGAAATCCCCAATGTTTATTCCGGTGCCGAAGCGGAGGCCATCAAAAATTTTTTCAGATTTTTCGGTTTCGCCGGTTCTATGTGCATATCCCATTTGTAAGGACAGCAGTGAATGAATGTGCGTTTCTATCCCAAATCCACTTTCAAGATCGCTACCGGCGCTCTTTTTTATTCCCGCAGTGATTGACACCCTGTTTTCAAAAACTGGTAACGCAATATTTGTCGAGATTCCAAGCGGAAGCGGTTCTTTTACATTACCAAAGGATACTCCGGCTCCCATGTTGTGAAGTGATAATGTTGTTCGAAATGTCTGTAGAATAAGCGCACTTGTTGAAATATCAAACGAAAATCCCCTTGCGCTTGCATCTGCGAGATTGCTTTGAAGAAACTGGCCGAATGCACCAACAGAGAGAGTTCCGTCAATAAAGGCAATCGCATATGCTGCACCAAGACTCATGTCTCCCGTTGAGACATCTACCACTTCTTCGTCTATGTTTCGCGCATCCGTAATTAAGCCAGAACGAAAACTTTTCCATTGGAAGCCAAAGGTTCCGTATTCAAATGTTGGGTAAACAAAAGAGACCTTATCCATGCGCATACCCATAGGCATCTCTTTATGCGAAAGAGATAGGTCGCTTCGGTTAGTATGTGCAAGCATCGCTGCGTTTACGGAGATTGCCTCACTGCCATAAAGAAGACTACCCGCATTTCCGCCAAGTGCTTCATTTCTAGCACCATCATTAAGATTTAAAGTTGTAAAGGCGGTTGAACCAGCTCCATCGCTGCCATTCTTAAACAATAAATCGAGTTGCCCATATACAACACCACATATGGAGAATAACACAAAAAATAGAGGCCTAATTTTGGCATCGCTCATAGGACTATATATAAATTATCGGAAGATACGCGATTATACCTTAAGATTCTTTTATGTGTTACCGTTTAAGCGTTTCTAAATTCTCGCAAATGGTGAAAATTTTTGATATTCCAACAACTGAGAGCATGTTTAGGATGTACTCGTTGGGTTCGAGAATAACAAGTTCGCCTTTAAGTTTGTCTGCAATGTTTCTCGCATATATAAGCACATTTATTGCTGCGCTATCGACATACTCAACATCTTTCAGCTTAATTGCAATATTCCGTTTTCCATCATCAAAAAGTGTATTTATGATGGATTTCAGTTGTATTGAATCCTTAAGAGAGTTAATCTGACCGCTTACTTCAACCACACTGAAAGCGTGATGGGTAGATAGTGTTATTTCCATTTTAAGCGCTTAAAATATAGTTTTATTTATACTTACCGTCAAAAAAAATTATTTTCTTTATCTCTTAACAACTTTTTTTTGGAGGTGACAAATGGCATGGTTTTTTGAAAAGAGTTCTGAAATTGGCAGGAAAAGGATAGAGCAGCTTGTTCTAAAAAGTGCTGATGAATGCGTGAAGAGAGTTTGTAAAAGTCCCAAGAAGGTTCTTTTGCTCCCGCCTGATATTACAAGGGCGCATAGCGGTGCAGGCTGGATTACCAAAATTTTGTATGACTATTTTTCGAAATCTGCATTAGTTTACTTAATTCCTACCCTTGGACAACATGTTCCGCACACCGAAGAGCAAAATAAATGGATGTTTGGAGATATTCCGGAGGATAGAATTCTTAAGCACGATTGGCTTACGGATTGTGACCGTATAGGCACAGTACCTGCTGATTATGTAAAAGCGATTACCAGTGGCCGTGCTGATTGGGATATTCCTGTGTCAATAAACAGGGCGGTTGTACAGGACGACTGGGATCTTGTAATTAATGTTGGTCATGTTGTACCTCATGAAGTACTTGGTTTTGCCAATCATAACAAAAATTATTTCATCGGTCTTGGCGGAAAAGAGATGATTTGCGCCTCCCATATGGCTGCTGCCTGCTACGGGATCGAAAACAACCTTGGAACACTAGTTACTCCATTGCGGCACTGCTACAACAAGGCCGAACAGGAGTTTCTCGGTAAGGTCAAGGATGTTTATATTCAAGTTACAATGGCCTACAACGCTTCAGGAGAGCTTGTTCACACAGGCTTTTATTGCGGGGATGATGTCGATACCTATTTGCTTGCAGCAAAGCAATCCATGTCAGAGAATATTACGGTTGTGCCGCCCCTTAAAAAGGTAGTTGCTGTTATGCAGGGTGATGAGTTTTTTAGTACATGGGTGGCCAATAAGTCAATATATCGAACCAGAAAGGCAATGGCAGATGGGGGAGAGCTCATTGTTCTTGCTCCAGGGTTAAAACGCTTTGGCGAACAGGATTCGGTTGATAAAATAATAAGAAAATATGGCTATTGCGGCACCGAAAAAATAATGAAGCTTTGGAAGGAAAATGACGACCTACAGGACTTAACCCACGCAACCGCTCATCTTATACACGGTTCTTCCGAAGGTCGGTTTAAAATCACCTATGCTCCCGGGCACCTTACAGAAGAGGAAGTAACATCTGTAAATTTCGGCTATATGGATTACAGTAAAGCTATGGAACTCTATAATCCGGCAAAACTAAAAAATGGTTTTAACAAACTACCTAACGGCGAAGAAATTTATTTCATAAGTACCCCTTCTGCCGGTTTATGGACAACTAAAGAAAAGCTTAACGGATAAGCATAAATGTATATTTAGCACAAAATGATTGCCCAGGTGGTGAAATTGGCAGACACGCTAGTTTCAGGTACTAGTGCTCGCAAGAGCTTGGGGGTTCAAGTCCCCCCTTGGGCATTTTTTAAAGAATCATTTTTTTGTAGCAATATTCAAGTGAGGTTTTACGGGTTTTGCGCTTTTTCAACCCATTTTTTCAATCTTAGCCCATGTGTCTTTTAGTGTCACAATCCGATTAAACACTGGTGCTCCCTCTTTGGAATCTACAGTATCCGCACAAAAGTAACCAATCCGCTCAAACTGAACTTTTGTTCCTGGTTTTACTTTTGAAAGAAGAGGTTCTATCTTACACTCTTTAACAGTTTCTATTGAATTTTGATTAATGTTATCGATAAAATCACCACCTTCAGCCACATCTTCCGGATTTGGCTTTGAAAAGAGAACGCTGTAAAGTCTTACTTCAGCACTGGCGGCATGTTGTGCAGACACCCAGTGAATTGTGCTTTTTACCTTTCGTCCATCGGGCGACTCGCCACCTTTTGTTGCGGGATCGTAAGTGCATCTGATTTCAATAATGTTACCATTGCCATCCTTAATAACCTCGTTGCACTTGATAAAGTAGGCATAGCGAAGTCGTACCTCTTTACCAGGAGAAAGCCTGTAATATTTTGGAGGAGGAGCCTCCCTAAAGTCATCCTGTTCAATATAAAGTACTCTGGAGAAGGGAACCTTGCGTGTTCCGTCTGTAGGATTCTCAGGATTGTTGATTGCGTCAAATTCTTCGGTATAATTTTCGGGATAATTTGTTATCACCACTTTTAATGGTCGTAATACAGCAAACATGCGGGCAGAGTCACGGTTAAGTACTTCGCGGACACAGTGCTCAAGAAAAGCAAAATCAACGGTGCTATCCCGTTTTGCCACGCCAATTCTATCGCAGAAATTCTTTATAGATTCTGCAGTATAGCCACGGCGCCGCATACCAGCGAGAGTGGGCATCCGTGGATCATCCCAGCCGGATACAACGCCGCTCTCAACAAGTTTCATTAGCTTTCTTTTGCTCATAACTGTATAAGTGAGATTAAGCCTCGCAAATTCGATTTGGCGAGTATGGAATATGCCAAGCTCTTTAATGTACCAATCGTATAAGGGGCGGTGGTCTTCGTATTCGAGCGAGCAGAGGGAATGGGTAATTCCCTCTATGGAATCGCTCTGGCCGTGTGCAAAATCATACATGGGATAAATAGACCACTTTGTGCCTGTTCTGTGGTGAGGTGTATTTATTATCCTATACATTACAGGATCGCGTAGGTTGATATTTGGCGATGCCATATCGATTTTAGCCCGAAGCGTTTTTGTTCCTTCCGCAAATTCTCCGTTTCTCATTCTTAAAAAAAGATCAAGATTTTCATCAACTGTTCGGTTGCGAAAAGGGGACTCTTTGCCTGGCTCTGTGAGCGTACCTCTATATTCACGGATTTGATCGGACGAAAGGTCGCAAACGAAGGCTTTGCCTTTCCTGATAAGCGTTACAGCGTATTCAAAAATCTGGTCGAAATAGTCTGAGGCGTAATAGAGTCTTTCTTCCCAGTCAAAACCGAGCCAGTGAATGTCATCCTTTATGGCATCGACGAATTCAACATCCTCTCTGACCGGATTAGTATCATCAAAACGGAGGTTTGTTTTACCCCCAAATTTTTCTGCGAGGCCAAAATCGATACAGATGGCCTTTGCATGACCGATATGGAGGTAACCATTTGGTTCAGGTGGGAAACGGGTGTGTATTTTTGTAAATCTTCCGCTCTGGAGATCTTCATTAATTGCTTCACTAATAAAATCAGACATAATTCACCTTTTTTCTGTATCACTTGATTTTAGGTTGTTTCTGACAAAAGAGGCCGCCTCCTTCAGGCGCAATATACATCTATCCTTTCCAAGAGTAGCCATAACAGCGCCTATGGGCAGCGAGACGGTTGATCCGGTTAGCGCGACCCTAATAACTGTCATGAATGGACTATTTTTATCAGGAGCGCTTTTCTCCTTTGCTTTGTTAATAACCGCCTCAAACTCAGCTGAAGAAAGAGGTTTAGCGGCATCTATTTCCTCGGGGAGTTCCTTAAGTATTTTTTCAATTACCTGCTTTTCAGCCCCTTTAATGGCGAAAGAGTCTTTGTTGTAGGACAAATTGTGGATAAAAAATAAATTTGTCCAGTATTCAAAATCGCTGTTTATTTTGTGCCGTTCCTGGACAAGAGGAAGAACAGGCTTAAGATAATTAGCTCTATAAAAAGCTCTTTTGCCAAGAAAAGCGGCATATTGGTCAGGTTCCATTTTACGGATATACTCTTCGTTCAGAGCGTTCAGTTTATTCATGTCAAAGATTGGGGCAGAGGTGGATATTTTGTTGAGTGCAAAATCCTTGGAGAGTTCCGCTATGCCGAATCGCTCGTTATCTGTGCCGCTGTAATAGCCCATAAGGCCGAGGAAGTTTATTATTGCCTCCTTGGTATAGCCAGCCGCACGGAACCAATTTAAGGAGACAGGATTTTTCCTTTTGCTTACCTTTGACTTATCGCTGTTTCTCAACAATGAAACATGGGCAAATTTTGGTGCTTCCCATCCGAACGCGTTGTATAGCAATATGTGCTTTGGTGTTGATGTTATCCATTCTTCCGCCCGTATGACATGGCTAATTCTCATTAGGTGGTCGTCAACCACATTGGCAAGATGGTAAGTAGGAAAGCCATCTGCTTTAAGTAATATCTGGTCATCAATTTCCGTATGCGCTAATTCAATCTCTTTCTGTCGGATTTCGTCAAAGAATTTCGTTGTTGCCCCGTCTTGTCGCGGTACTGCCATTCGTATTACAAATGGTTCACCCGTGTTGGCCCGTCTGTCCGACTCTTCCTGTGATAAAGTTCGGCATAACCCGTCGTAAAAGTAGTTCTTTTTTTCTGCTATAAGTTTCTTGCGCATTTCTTCGAGCCTACCGGCGGAACAAAAGCAACGGTAAGCTTTGCCCGAACTAAGAAGAGTTTCGGCCTGCTCCTTGTAAATGGCAATTCTTTCGCTTTGCCTATATGGTGCGTATTGTCCTCCAATATCAGGCCCCTCATTCCACTTAATCCCAAGCCATGAAAGAGCCTTAAATATGGAGTCTTCACTTTCCTTTGTTGAGCGGGTTTGATCGGTGTCTTCAATTCTTAAAATAAAATCACCATTGTTAACTTTTGCGAAACAGTAGTTAAACAGGGCAATGTAAGCGGTGCCTACATGCGGTTCGCCCGTTGGTGATGGGGCTATTCTGACTCTCACTCGTGACAAAATTAACCTCCGAATTTGACAGCTATTTCGTTACAGAATAGCAGCTTCCTCTTTTCTGAACAATTCAAGTAGTTCAGCTGCGTTTTTACAAAGAAGCACACCTTCCCTGAAATTATCGAGTCTTGCAAGCTTTGCAATCTTGGCGAGCATTTTAATGTGCAGACCGGAAACATCCTTGCGTGACAAGAGCATGAAGAATATTCTGGCCGGTTTATTGTCGATTGCTGCGAACTCTATTGGATTATCCGCCACGCCAACCGACATTAACAATTCTTCTTTTATATCACATTTTGCATGTGGAATGGCCACGCCATCTCCTATGCCGGTACTTGTAACATTTTCTCGTTCAATGACGGCCTTTACGACTGTTTCTTCATTGATATGGCTTCTGCTGAAGGGGGCGGCTTTAACCAGCTCAGCTATTATACCATCTCTGTCGGTGGAGCGCAAAGGTATCACTATTGATGAAGCAGTGAGTAATTCTGATATTTGCACGGAACCTCCTTAAAATTTTCTGCAATTTAAAAAAGCAGTCAAAATATTTCTGTATTGCAGGTCGATATGCAAGATAAAGAAAATGAATTTTACGGAAAGCTTGATTTTGTATTTTACATAGAAAAGGAAATTAAATGAGTAAAAAGAAGATTCTGCTCTTTGTGTTGATGTTCGTTTCAATTATTTCGTCCTCAGTTTTAAATAATTCGCCGGCCATTAGAGACGATGCGTTATCTGTCATAGTTAACCCTGCCGGACTCGCAGAAGGCAGAGGGGCCAATATAGCGCTACATTCCTCTCTTGCGCAGGATTCTCTCATTGAGGCCGCGATAGCTACAGGTCTGGTGGGCATGGGCTTTAGAAGAGAAAAGGAGACGGATGCATTCTTTTTCAGTACAGGGCATCGTACATCGAAAGCTCTTTCCTTTGGAACACGACTTGGCTTTATTCAAAACAGATTAGTCTCCAATTCAAGTTATCAATTTGACATAGGAACGCTGTTCCGCCCAGTTCAGTGGCTTTCTCTTGGGATTACAACGGATGGATTGATTGGTGCAGGAGGAGCCCATATCCTTCAATGCGGTGTTGCTGTTAGACCAGTAAATATTGTGACAATAGGCGCATCATCAAAATACCTTGATGCGGCTTTTAATGGTACGGCTATTACACTTGCCCTTGATTTAAATGGTATGGCACTTCAGGCGGCCTATTCCCCTGACGATAACAAATGGAATGCTGCTCTTTCTTTCTCTCTATCCAACTCTGAATTTGGCTATTCGCATCCACTTGATGGTGCTGGTAAAAATGGTTCCATTGCGTTATGGATGGGCAAGGACCGCAAAGAACCTGTTGTTAACGGACCGCGTAAAGTGGCAGTAATTGAAATTAGTGGAGTGTTAACAGATGGGGCATCCGATTTTTCGCTGTTTGGAGGAGGCGCGCAAAGGCTTAGCGATATTTTAATTCAGCTCAGAAATGGCGCGAGAGATGAGGACATTGGACAAATAATCCTAAGAATAGGCCAAATTAGAGCCGGTTTTGGCATGCTTGACGAAATCCGCAGTGCCATAAAAGATTTAAGGCTTGTAAACAAACGGATAACGGCCTGTCTTGAAAGTGTTGAACCAAGTTCGTACTACCTTGCTGCTGCTGCGGACAGAATAATAGTTGAACCGTTATCACCCTGGGTTATGACTGGCATTGGCGCGGAAGTTTCGTTTTATAAGGGACTTTTTGATAAGCTTGGAGTTAAAGCTAATTTTCTAAGGGTGGGAGAGTATAAAAACTATCCTGAAGTCTTTACCGACGATTCGATGTCGGCCAAGTTTCGTGAAAATGAAATTATGTTGTTGTCTTCGTGGTATAACCATTTCATTGATAACATTGTAACTGATAGGGGAGTCGATAGAGATACTTTTGCTGCTGTACTTGACAGAGGGTCAATACCGCTTTCCGAGGCCTGCTCAATAGGGCTGATTAATGAAATCGGTTATTATAGAGATATTTTCGAAGAATTGGCTCCGAAAAGGGAACGGCCTGTAAATTTGCGTAACCGCTCATACTATAAAAGGGAGTGGAGCGGAGGTAGCAAAATTGCTATTGTTGTAATTGAAGGGACAATAGTCAATGGTGAGTCATTTACCGATTTTTTCTCCGGAGAAAGCTTTGTCGGTTCCCGTACGATTTGTGATATACTTGCCAAAATTCGGAAAGATAAACGGGTGAAGGGCGTCGTGCTGCGTGTTAATAGCCCAGGGGGATCGGGTTCTGCATCCGATCAGATTTGGCGTGAAGTTAAAAGGCTTCGTGAGAGTGGGAAGCCTGTTGTAGCCTCTGTTGGAGATGTTGCCGCTTCTGGTGGATATTTCGTTATGGCGGGAGCCGATGCCATTTTTGCAGGTGAGGGGGCGGTTATTGGTAGTATAGGCGTCTTTGCAGGGAAATTTGTACTAAAGGGGCTGTACGATAAATTTGGCATAAAAAAAGAGTTAATTACATTTGGCAGAAATGCTGATCTGTTTTCTGATTATAAAGAGTTTTCAGAGGAACAGGTGACCACTATGCAGGCTTCGCTTGAGGAATTTTACTCGGGGTTCCTAAACAGGGTGGCTGAGGGGCGTAACATATCAAAGGACAGCGCTAATGTACTTGGAAGGGGAAGGGTATTTAGTGGCGAGCAGGCATTAGCGAGGGGGTTGATAGACGAGATAGGGGGACTTGCGGAGGCTATAAACAGTGCTAAAGTTAGGGCGGGATTTGATGAAGCTGCACCTATTGGAATAGACTTATATCCTAAACCGAGGGGGTTTTTTGCGGAACTTTCGGGTGGCGAGGCCAAAGTGAAGCGAAGAATTCTAGGGGCGGTTACAGAAATGGCGCGCGACGGCTCCATGCTTGCCATCATGCCCTATCGTTTTCACCTGAGGTAAACAAAGATTATGCTAATAAATCGATCTTGCCGTTTTTCGGCGAAGCGACAGCTACCGACTCAATCAATTGGGACGCCTCTGTTTTTGAAATATCTTGCGCCTTTTTTAAAAGCGCTATTGATATCTCGTTTTGTGCTGCCGAAGAATTGTTTAATGCTATTGCGCCTAAATCCATAGCTATGCCCCCCTTTACTTCAATCTATCGGTTAATAAGTGGTAGCACTTAAAGAAAAAGTTAAAGTTATATGAAAAACGAATTTGGTTTAATTAAAAAAATATCCTCACTACTTACAAGAGGTGTTTGTTGTAATTCTATGTATTATATGGGCATAGGCGATGATACCGCAGTTATTCCTTTGCCGAATAGAAAGGCATTAATTGTCTCAACAGATTCCTTTGTGGAGGAAATCCATTTCACAAGGAAGTGGTCCTCTTTTTACGAGGCTGGTATAAAAGCTGCAAGTGGAGCCATTAGTGATATGTATGCGATGGGGGGCGGTGGTGACTACTTGTTTTCGGCAATATCCGTTCCGTTTGGATTGGCCGAAAGGGAAATTCTCAAATTCTATAAGGGTATGAAATATATCTCCGATTTATGTGGAGCTGTGGTGGCAGGGGGAGATACAGTTAGGTCCCCGTCTGACCATTTTTCGGCGACTATAACTGTGTGTGGGGTGGTTGACCGCTCTTCACTTAAAATGCGGTCGATGGCGAAGGCAGGCGATATCGTTTATTTAACTGGTAGCGTCGGAATGTCGGAATCAGGTCTTCGCCTACTTATGAAGGAGGATAATAAGCAGGTAAAATTCAGAACAAGAGCAGCAAAAAATGCCATAAAAAAACACATCATGCCTTTGCCCTGCTTAAAAGGAGAGCTGCTTGGAAGAGAAAAGAAGGTTCACGCTATGATCGACATAAGCGATGGCCTCTCCTCCGAATTATGGCATATTGCCGAGTCGTCAGGAGTACAAATTGAGGTGGAGGCAGAAAAAATTGGTTGTGAGGGCGAACTAAAAAAAGTTGCACAATTAATTGGTGAATCCTCCCTTTCTCTCGCTTTAAAAAGCGGTGAGGAATACGAACTACTGTTTACCGCCTCTCCAGACTGGAAACCATGTTGTGAATGTTTCAGGATTGGTGTTGTGAAGAAAAAATCAAACAGGCCTTCTGTTAAACTATTGCAAACAGGAACAATGGGTTTGGTGGATTTGGCTCGCAGCGGATACAACCATTTGTCTTGGTGAATGTAAAATACATCACTTATATTTTACTCGTCCTGTTGTTAAGAAATTACCAAAGAGTATATGGATACAAAAAAGTTTAAAACACTCAGACCAGAATTTTCATTTGATTTAAAAAATCTTGTTCAGGTAAAATCGTTCTTTACAACGATGCTATCTGATGTCCGTTCTGGAAACTCTGTATTGCTTGACCTGTCGAGAGTAAAGAGTGTTGATAGCGTTGGCTTTAAACTAATTAACAATGTGTATAATACTCTGGAAAAGCAGGGCGTTTCGTTTTCTATTCTTTGTGGTTCGGCTGAACTTGCCGAACAATTTTGCAGGGTTTTGCCAAATATTTCCTTAGTTGATGGAGATGCTGGCGCTTCCGTTTATGGCAGTGTAAGAAAGGGGACTCACTGGGTTAATGCAACTATTGAGTGTCCAGTGTGTCATAATACCGATTTCCCAAGTGAATTTCTAAACCAGCAAGCCATCAAGTTTATTTGGAAAGAACATTCGCTTCTGCCCGTAGCTGTAAATAGTACAACAGACGAAGAGATCGATTTTTATCGTGATACCCTTATAATGTGCAGCGAATGTCTTTTGACATCGTTTTATAAGGAAGATTTCATTTGTCACTCTGAAGGACAGGAATTTCCGCCTATATATTCATCAGATGCACGGACGCTACTTATAAAAAGCACAAACAGAAGAAAGGATATGCTTGCAAAAATCGGCGTTGAACAGGGGGATTATCTTTCTTTTTTTGCGGATAGGGAACATCTCGATTACGCTTATCGGTTATGTGCCGATTGCATTACTGCAACCTCCTTTGATAGAGGTATAAACCGTTTTTATGAGGTCGGACTTGCCCATTTTCTTGTTTATAATTTTATGAATGGCGCTAAAAAAGATAGCGAGTTGCTTGAAAAAGCGGAAATGAGTTTTAAAGACTGTATCCGTTTCCCCCCTCAAGATATACCGGATAGAATTTGGCAGTCGTACTACTACCTTCTTGTTGTGGAAGTGTGCAGAGGTAAACAGCCACAGTTGCTTAACTTGATCGATGCGTTTAGAAAAGCGGGTGCTGATCCAGGCAAGCAGGCTGGTGCTGGGCAGTATGAGTTCTGGTATAGACAGGCGCAAAAGGTTTATAAAAAAGCAATTAATGATGTCGCTTCAAAATATTCCGTAGCATAAAGCATGGAACCATAATAAATGAATGACGATTTACTAAAAGTTGCGGAACAAGCCGCTTTAGCAGCAAGGGTTGTGCTGCTAAAGCATTATGGAAAGGTTGATCAGACTCAGATCGAGATAAAGGCGAAAAATGACTTCGTCTCTTTTGTTGATAAAGAGGCCGAAAAAGCCATTGTAAATACCATCCTCAGCCAATTTACAGATCACACTTTTTTAACTGAAGAAGGCATGGCTGAACAAAATGGATGCGGAGATGTGCGATGGATAATCGATCCGCTTGACGGAACAACTAACTACCTTCGTATGCATCACCGCTTCTCTGTATCGATTGCTGCGGAAATAAAAGGGGTTCTTTCTGCTGCCCTTGTAATGGATGTGATGCACAATGAACTATTCACGGCGCTTAATGGCAAAGGGGCTTTTCTTGATGGCAAGAAAATTATAGTCTCTGAAACTGCGGATTTGCGAAACGCACTGGTTTTATTTGGAACGCCATTTCGTCAGAATAGTGACATTGTTAATGCTTTTGCCTCCTTGTATGGGCGTGTTCAAAATGCGGTGAGCGACCACAGGCGCGAAGGTTCGGCAGCACTCGATCTTGTCTCTGTTGCTTGCGGACGGGCAGAAGCCTTTTACGAGCTCCAGCTTAAACCGTGGGATGTTGCAGCTGGGCAGCTTATTGTAAAAGAGGCGGGCGGTTTTTGTGGCGATTTTTTTGGTGCCAACGATAATCTTTATAGAGAGACCTTTCTTGCGACTAACTACAAACTTCAGGAACGGTTTATTGCGTTAACTTCAGGATTTAATAAGGGTGCATAAATGGCAGACAAACAAAATGGATTCTTAGCTGAGGCAAACAGAATTCTTTCACTTAAGGTTGTCCACAGGGTTAATCGTCTCGGCGGGTATGGTCCTGCAAGCGAGGTAATATACAATGCGCATCCATCAGGGTGTCCATCCGTTATTGTTGACAATATACTAAATGCGACCGCTACTTTCATGTCTAATGGCAGTGTCGGGTTCACTGTTAAGCTGAAAGATGGCATGGATGTTAAGGTGCTTGATTCCCATTTTGATCCGGTTGAAAAACGGGAGGTTGGAGTTCCATCCACCAATCTTTGGCTGCGATTAAACCGTGGGAAAGAGCTAAAAATTGTTTCTCTTATGAATCCTGCTATTAATTTCGGTTGTATTCCTATTTCAACAAAGATAGTAAAGGTTGGCGATCCTGAAAGGGCAATGTGGTACTGTTCAGCCTTTAAAATCTTTAATTCTACATTTGAGACGGCTGTTAAACTGTCGCTTGTGTACACCTCAAAGGGACCGGCTATTGTAAGGTCAGCGGCGATATTTAACAGAGGAAGTACGAAAATTAACGGCCAACTTTGGTCCTACTCGTCACTGCATGGTACACAGAAATTTGTGTACAATAAAGAAATCTGGTACGACTGTGGAGCGCCTGTTACGGAAAAAGATATTATAATGACTGCACGGGTTCCATATAGTGAGATTGTGCAAATAAAGAGGCTTCATAGTGAATACAATAATCTTACCCATATAGCTTCTACAAGCGATTATTCTACCTTTGTTGGCGATACTTCTATTTCGGTGCTTTTGCCAGCCTCTGTGTTAAAGGGGGAAATGGTAAAGGGGGGTGCGGGTACGCGAATTAATAGGTTTGCTACTGCTGCGATAGGTGCATCGGGATTTTCTTTTTCTCTTGCGCCTAAAAAAAGTGCAGATTTACAGCAGTATTTACTTTATATCGACAACAATGCAATCAACGAGAAATACCGAATGGAAGCTGGTCATACTGAACCTACTTTTAGTGCGATGGAAAAGAGTTTTAGAAAAGCAACAGGTTCTCTTCTCAAGGTAACGAATATTAATTCAGAAGTTTACAATATAAAAGCTGCAAAAAAAGATAAAGCGGAAAACTATTTTCCCCCCTTTGAACTACAATTGCCAGCGGAAAAAGCGGTATCGGAGTATGCTAATTCAGTCTGGACTGGCGTAAAGGAGCTGTACGAAAATTGTCGTGCGCATGGCGCTAAATTGGCTGATGGTATTGAACTTGGGACACGGGATCGGGGGCAGGATATGTGGCCTAAAATGAAGGAGGATCCCGGCCGCGTTAGAGACGACCTTGTTTACGCACTTGGGTTTACCTATCAGACGACAGACTCCTTTCCAAAAAAAGACGAGCGACCGCTTACACTCAAAGAAAAGCTGCATGGAATGTTCCCCCGGCAATATCCGAGCTCATGGAACAATCGCACCATCGAGATTAAAAACGATAACAGACCCTATACCGATAGCCCATTATGGTTGTTAAACTCTCTTTGTATGTATATCAAGGAAACGGGAGATACCGATATACTATTTGAATCCGTTGGCACCATAAAATTAACAAATCCTGAAAAACCCGAAGTATCAGGGATTATCGGCGGTGAGAGGGTATTGCCCATTGTGAAAGTAATAGAAGAAGTTTTACTTTGCTTTAAGCGGCATGCAGACGATTCGCCGTATGGTATGGCGCAAATTCTTTACGGCGACTGGTGTGATCCCATTGATATGTTTGGAACTTCGGTTGTAGGAGATGCGTCAACAAGGGGAAAGGGTAGGGGAGTACAAACAAGGCTTTCTGCTCATCTGTTTTTGACTATTGTTGAGGTTGTGGATGTTCTTGAAAGTAGGCATATTGCTGATTCCTTACGAAATAATTCATTATTTGTTGACCTTTCAGTTTTGAAAAATTTTGCAGCAGCACTACGAACCAATATTATTAAATGGGCATACGAAGATGGTCCGGACTCTTTTAACTCCGGCTTCCTCAATTGTATCCATGAGTTCCACCTTGATGGGTCTGTGCCAAATTACAAAAATGGTGAAACAGGTTATACACTTGGCTCTCTCAAAAATAGAGACTTTGATAGCATAAACAGAAGAGAGCTTAATTGTCAGGCATATTGCATCGAGATGATTAACACCAAACGGGATTGGTTGCCGGAAGTAAACAATGGCGGTGAAATAATTTCAAAGGTATTACGAACAACCGACAAGCTGTTTTTTGATGAAAAACTTGGACTTGTGATGTTCACAAAACCTATCGCAAATAACCAGCGCTCTATTGAGCTTGCCGGAAGGATGGGGGTGCTGCCTGTCGGTACCGCAGAAAATGGTGAGTATCACCACTGTCAGGTAATGATGCACAGGTATAGGTTATCTATTGCCGGTGAGGTGGATACTGTGTGGAAGCAGTTTAAACCGATGATGTCTGCCCTACGCGATGAGTCTCTATGTGGTCCGTTTGAAACTCCAAGCACATCATATGTATCTGACAGGGATGACCCACACTATGGGAAAGGAATGTATTTTGGCCTTTCTGGATCGGTTGACTGGATTGTAGAAATTTTCCAGAAAATCGCCGGAGTTTCACTTAATCTACATGACCCGGATAAACCGGACATTGAAATAGCCCCCATACTTCCTTCGGAATTAAAAAAAGAGATGGTATTCAAGCGCATTATACACCGCAAAAACAGTAAGGGTTTGTACGACAAAATAGCTCTTACCGTGACAGTGGCTCCAAAGAGGGGGAAAGAGAGTGGAGATAACCAGACGGAAATATTCTCTCTTGAGGGTAAAGAGCGGGTCGAAATAAAACTTTTTGTATAGAACATAAGGGGGCAAAAAATGGCAAAGGTACTGATTATCGGGGCTGGTGGAGTGGGAAATGTAGTTGCGCACAAATGCGCTCAATTGCCGGAAGTATTTTCTGAAATTGTTCTTGCAAGCCGCACGGAGTCTAAGTGTAAGCAAATCGCCAAAGATGTAAAGAGTGCAACAAAGAGAACTATAAAAACCGATAAGGTCAATGCCGATAATGTTAAGCAGGTTATAGCCCTTATAAAAAAGCATAAGCCAAAGTTGGTGTTAAATATTGCTCTGCCGTATCAGGATCTGCCAATAATGGATGCTTGTCTGGCAACAGGTGTTGACTATTTAGATACTGCCAATTATGAACCGCCAACAAAAGCCAAATTCGAGTATAAATGGCAATGGGCATACAAATCGAAGTATAAAACCAAAGGTATTATGGCTCTTCTTGGATCCGGTTTCGATCCGGGAGTAACTAATGTTTTTTGTGCTTATGCACTTAAACATTATTTCGATGAAATTAATTTTGTTGATATTCTTGATTGTAATGCAGGTGACCACGGTCATCCATTTGCCACAAACTTTAACCCGGAAATTAACATAAGGGAAATAACCCAGAAGGGCAAGTATTGGGAGAATGGAAAATGGATAGAAATTCCTCCTATGTCGCTAAATTTTCATTATAATTACCCCGAAATTGGCCATAAAAACAGCTTTCTTTTGTATCATGAGGAGCTTGAATCTCTTGCAAAAAACCTGCCAGGTCTTAAACGAATCCGTTTCTGGATGACCTTTGGAGAAAACTATCTCACACACCTTAAAGTATTGCAGAATATTGGTATGACCAGAATCGATCCTGTTGAGTTTGAGGGAAAAAAGATAGTGCCAATAAAATTTCTTAAAGCGCTCTTGCCCGATCCTGGTTCGCTTGGCAAGAACTACACCGGTAAAACAAATATTGGCTGTCTAATAAAGGGCAAAAAAGATGGCATAGAAAAGGTCTGGTACATCTACAATGTTTGCGACCACGCCGAATGTTACCGTGAAACGAAGGCTCAGGCTGTTTCTTACACAACTGGCGTTCCAGCAATGATAGGCGCTAAAATGATTTTGGAAAATAAATGGCGCGGCAAGGGGGTTTTTAATATGGAAGAGTTTGACCCCGATCCTTTTATGGACGACCTTAACAAGTATGGTCTTCCGTGGACGGCTGTTGAGGTTAATGAATACAATAAAATTCTGCCCCTATAAGAGCCAAATTTATACTTGCAAAAAATGGTTGAAAAAAAAGATTACAGGCGGGTTGCGGAACTTCATATCGAGGGTATTCCCGAAGGATTTCTTTCCTCGCTTGGGGTAGGTTTTTTATCGAAACTGTATGAATCGGTTGACTCGCACAAAGATAGTGTGCTTTTTTTAGAACGGGACGCTGGCAGTTCTGTTGTTGCTTTTCTGGCTGGTACTCTTTCTCTTCCTCGCTTTTATAGGTATGCCTTACGACGGTATGGATTTTCTTTTATTATTGCTATCAGTAGTAAGCTGTTTTCTATTGTAACGCTTAAGAAAATTATCGAAACAGTGGCTTATCCTTTTGTATCGCATTCTCCAAAGCCCTCAACAAATACATTTCAATGTAAGGGAATCGATGCGGAATTATTGTCGGTAGCGGTTACACCAGAAATGCATGGCAGGGGACTCGGCAAAAAATTAGTAGGCAGGCTTGACAGCTTTTTTAAAGAAAAGGGCGGTATAAAAGAGTATAAAGTCGTTACAAGCGCACTTGACAATAAATCGAACGCTTTTTACCGTTCTGCCGGCTTTGTTTTGCTGCGGGAGTTTATCCATCATGGCAAGCGCATGAATGAGTATCGAAAATCACTAACTTAGTAGGGGACATGTGTTATGCAGAACGATGAACTTGCAGGCTTAATCGATCTCGCAAATAGCCACATACAGAAAAGAGAGTTTCGCTCTGCTATGGATGCCGTTAAGGAGGCTCGGATTAAATTCGGGAACACGGCAGCAACTTATCAGTGCATGGGTTTGATTAACTACTATCTTGGCATGAAGAGCGAATCATTTGCGATATTGCTGCACGCCCATATACTCGATCAGAAAAATCCGGATATTGTAGTAAATTTATCCGAAGTTGCCCGTTCTTTTGGCTCAATATGGGAGATGATACCTCTAATTAGAAAAGCTCTGGACGCTAACCCTTCAGATAAAGATTTGCAGGTTCTATTGGCACAGGCCTTGCTTTCCCAACAGGTCGAGAAATTGCCGGAAGCGATAGCGGCTATACTTGACAATACTATAAAGTGGCCAATTGCTGGCCGTGTGCGAGAAAGTGTGCTTGCCCACAAGTATCTGGATGGTTTGCGTGGCATTGAAATAGGCGGCTCTGCCAGTAATGCGTTTGGGTTAAATACGCTAAACATCGACTATACGCCAGCTATGACCGTTTATAAACTTGATGAAATCAGAACATGCGGTGACTATATGCCGGTTGATATTGTTGCTTTTGGTGAAAAGCTTCCTTTTACCGATAATTCATGGGACTTTATTGTTACTTCCCATGTCCTTGAACATATAGCTAACCCCATTAAAGGTCTTTTGGAATGGCACAGAGTTATAAGGCCAGGTGGATTTCTATTTCTGCTTGTCCCTCATAAGGAGAGGATGTTCGATAAAGATTTACCGCGAACCACTCTTGAAGAACTTATAAAGAGGTTTGAAACCGATTTTAAGAGTACCGATTATGGACATCATAACATCTGGATAACTGAGGATCTTGTAGAGGTTGTTAAGTATTTGAATTTCAATATAGTTGAAGTGCAGGATATTGATGATAAAGTTGGTAATGGTTTTACGGTAGTAGTGCAGAAAAATGGTGGCCGTTAGTATTGATTATGGTATGTGAATTAATTATTGTTAATCGTATTAGTTTGGATTAATTTTTAGTGGAATCTTAGATTTTCTCATGAAAGGGGTTGGAATGGTCAATAAAATTTCTCTTGTATTTATCTTTTCGCTACTTTTTTTGGCCTCTTATGCAGCGGAACCAGCTAAGAAAGTTAACAAAGCTACCGCAAAAAAAGTTGACACCTTGGTAGTTGAAGCTCGACTTGTTGAAATACCTGGTAAATTTGCCCCAAACGACCTGTACAATTATGTTTATATAATGAAATATCGTATTGTTAAAGTGTTGAGCGGCAATTATGCTGGTAAAGATCTTCTTGTAGGCCATTATAATCCGAGAATTGCAAGGGGCCAAGTTAAGGATGCAATGGCGAAGCTTACCATTGGAACAGTAGCAAAATTTGAAGAAGGGCAGCTACATAAACTTACCCTTATCGAACCAATCTCTCTTGTCTGGAACGATGCCGTTGAAGACGAATATTTTGATTCTGAATTGGCAAAGTATTATTCACTTAAAGCCGACATTGTGAAATAACCCACTAATTTTTCAGGAGCAATTCTACAAATGGTTTTTAGTTCGCAAATCTTTTTGTTCTATTTTCTGCCGCTTACCCTTGTCCTGTACTATGCCTTAGTAGCTTCAAGGGTTAATATTAGCATCCCCAACTTTTTCCTTACCGTAGTCAGCTACATATTTTACGGTTGGCTTAATCCTTGGTATGTGTCATTGATGTGGATTTCAACCCTCCTCGACTACACATGCGGCAAAAACATAACTATAGAGGGGGCTACAAAGTTCAGAAGAAATCTGTTTTTGACCTTTTCGATGGTTGGCAATCTAAGTATGCTTGGTTTTTTTAAGTATGCCGGCTTTTTTGCGGACAGCGTAAATAAGCTTGCCATGCTTCTTGGTGCTGATGGTGCCATGCTGCCGGTAATGCAAATTTTTCTGCCCGCGGGAATTTCGTTTTACACCTTTCAGACAATGAGCTACACTATCGATGTGTGGCGCGGTGATGCCCGTCCAATCAAGGATATGGCCTCTTTTTCCTGTTTTGTTGCAATGTTTCCGCAGCTGATTGCCGGCCCAATTATCCGTTATCAAACAGTTGCGGATGCGCTTGTCCACCGAAAACATTCAGTAGAGATGTTTACAAGAGGCATGGCCCTCTTTGTTCTTGGACTTGCAAAGAAGCTTCTTTTAGCTGATTCTGCGGCGGTTATTGCCGACACCGCATTTGGTGCAGACACCCCGGGGGTGTTTACGGCATGGTTTGGAATACTGGGCTATAGTTTCCAGATTTATTTTGATTTTTGCGGTTATTCCGATATGGCAGTTGGGCTTGGGCGGATGTTCGGTTTTGAATTTATTAAAAACTTCGACTCGCCCTATAACTCGAAATCAATTACTGAATTTTGGCGTAGATGGCATATTTCGCTCTCAACCTGGATAAAGGACTATCTCTACATACCGCTTGGCGGCAACAGGAAAGGTGTTGCACGGACCTATTTCAACTTGGTGGTTACCCTTTTCCTTTGTGGTTTGTGGCATGGTAACCAGATGCACTTTCTTATGTGGGGAATTTATCAGGGGGCATGGCTTTTGATTGAGCGGCTTTCGGGCAAAAAGCCCTTTTATGCCATTCTGCCAGCATGGGGCCAACTGGTGTTTGCACAAATACTGGTTCTTTTCGGATGGGTGCTGTTCCGCGCTCCTTCGTTAGGACAGGCCTGGGATTATTGGGGGTTTATGCTTGGACTAAAAGAGCTTGCTCCAGCTTCAGCTATGCTTGAGGCGAATCTCTTTACACTTCAGAACATCATAACTATTGTGGTTTGTTCAATTTTCACATGGATGCCCGTACAGGCGCACCATTGGGTTGAAAAACTTTCGGTATCCAAACTTGTTTTACTTGTGGCTGTTTTTGCACTAACCATAATAATGATGTTCACACAGACATTCAGTCCGTTCCTCTACTTTCAATTTTGAGAAGATTATGAGTAAAAAAAATCAAATTGTCTTTATTATTTTTTTCTGTCTTCTGCTATTCTCGGTTGGCGGTATTCAGGCAATTGTAGAGCTGAAAACCAAAGGCACTGTCCAGATGGCAGAATTTTTTATTGATACCTTTGTTTCGCCCGTCAAAAGAGCAAAGGAGCTTAACGAATCGGCAAAAAAACTGGCGGACGCGCTCAATTTAATAGTAAAAGACAAAAATACCGAGTCATACGATATGGTCAGTGCGGTTGATAATGTTTTAGGTATTACACAGAGTCTTGAAAATTGTTTTCTAAATATCAATAGATATTACCGCGCAGACACTTCAGAAAATGGATATTCTGCCATTGTAACCATGAAGAGCCTGCTTACTGAACTGTACGATAACGCTAATGATGGCGCTGCTGAATCGTTAATAAACGAACGCTGTTCTGCCGCCCTGAAATTGGCCCGCGAAATTGAAGCAAATTATCGCGAGGTTGGAGCTGTGGATAGGGTGACGCTTGCTGCGGGCGCGTTCGCCACAAGCACATTTTTTTCGGCCAAGTACCTTAGAGCCTACGAAAAGGCCATGGAAGAGGCTTCGGTGTTTGCTAATGCTACAAGGCCGTGGATGCAGTTTGTCCGCTATGCTGCTATGAATGATGTCGGTTCAAAGGCTGTAAATGGCAGGAATAATTGGCTTTATTACCGGCAGGATGTTGACTTTATTGTTCGTCCCGATATATACGATAAAAGGGCGCAGCAGGTTGACTATAACGATAAAAAAACCGAAGATGCCTTAGCCGCAATAAAAATATTCAAAAATCAGCTTGAAGCGCTTGGAGTAGAGCTTCTTGTAGTAGTTGTGCCTGGTAAACCGTCGATATATCCCGATTACCTTTCAGACAAATTTACCGTGGCCGATGCAGGAAAACTTTCACACTCAACCCGCATGATTAAAGAGCTTACTTCGGCAGGGGTTATGTGTGTTGACCTTTTTACACCATTTGCTGCCGAAAGGGTCAACGATGAAGCGGCCGGCGATCCAATGTACCTTAGCACCGATACTCACTGGAAGTCAAGAGGCGCGAGGTTGGCTGCAAGGATTGTTGCGGAGAGAGTTAAACAGTATGAATGGTTTTCAGAGCTGTCGAACGCTGCTGTAGAATATGCTCTTGATTCTCTAACAGTAATGCGCAAAGGTGATGTTGCCGTTATGACCAAACTACCTGATTTTAAGGTGCGAAATCTTACAATGGATTTTCCTGCCGAGGCAACCTTATGTTATCAGGTTTATAGCGTAGCAAGGGATAAAAATGGAAATGAGGTCGGCAGAAGGCTGTTTCGCGATGATTATTCACCTAACTCGAAGATACTTATACTCGGTGATAGTTTTTCACGAATATATCAGACCGACGAACCGCGGTCAGCCGGCTGGATTTCGCATTTAGCCTACGAATTGTCGCAGCCATTGGCTTCCCTCGTAAGCGATGGCGGTGCCTCAACACTTGTTAGGGAGACATTATCGCGGAGGGTTGTTGATGCCCGTAAAGAGGGGCGGAGAACTATTCTTGATGGCAAAAAACTTGTAATATGGGAATTTGTAGAGAGGGATTTCAGGTATGGAGCGGAGGGATGGAAATATGTTGAACTTTAAAGCGTTGCTTGCTTTTATTATTTTTCTGGCGGCTTCAATCATAGGTCAGGTAAATGCGAATCTTACCTCTTCTGCTGTCGATATTTTCTCGTTTACGGGGGCGGATTCTGCAAAGCTTGTTTTTGTCAATAGTGGAAACCTTTACTTAGTCGATTACACTATCGCAACACCTGCTATACAGAAATTTACCAATATTTCCGGCGCGGTTTGTCCGTCAATTTCGCCAGATGGTAAATGGGTTACCTATATGACTGGAGTAGGAAGCGATAGAACAAATGGCCCTGCTGTTTCTTGGATAATGCCATGTTCTATTGATGCCGTGCCGACAAAGGTTGACACTCCCGCATTTATACCACGGTTTTATGCGAAAGACGACAGCCTGTTTATTGTTTACACAACTGTTGGAGGCGATAATCTTTATTTGAATTCGTCGTGCAAAACAATGAAAAAATTCATTTCCCCTGCCGGCACTCCAGCTTCATCGGCAACTGAAATAACTACTGGCGGATATTGGGGCGGACTTTCTACAGATGGGCGCTATCTTGCATCGGGCGCTACACTTGCATATTTGAAAGATCTTTCTACCGGCGATACCTCGCGACTTCATGTATTACACGAGAAGGTACGAAGCACAGACAGAGACACCATAATAAGACCCCAAGTATGCAATACCTCTATTTCGCAGAGCAATCGCTATACAGATGCCGTATTGTATCTTGACTTTGGCAATTCAATAAGGGCTACACTGCCAGGAATTGGAACATGGGGATTTCACCAGAACGCTTTCTTGAGTCGTAAAGATGGTAGTGTATATAGAGTATTTGGCACTCCAGAGAAAACTATCGGTTCAACAGATGGATCGGTAGCAAAATATGAGTGGGACTGCACAGAGTGGTCTAACCATCCCTATTTTGGTGTGGCAGTAACAAACATTACACGGCGTTGGATGGATGGCGAAAGTTGGTCACGAGCGGATAAGAGAGAGGAAATTTACATTATTAATCTTAAAGATTCAGCTTATCTTTCTCTTATTAAAACTACGGACACTACCCGCAATACACAGGTTGATTTAAATTATCCGGCTCTTTGGCTAAATATCCCACAGAACTTCACCGAAACCACATGGCTCGATAATCCTATCGCAATCGAGAGATATATCCCGTCTGTAAACGGTATTCGAAGCACCTTTGCGCCGTTTATCCAAAATAAAACGCTGCTTTCAAATCTCGCTCTTGAGTCTTTAGCTCTGCTTGATGTAAATGGAAAAGAGATATACAGGGTGAAGTTGAATGGCTGCTCTTCGTTTGATCTTGTCAATGGCAGCGGACATGGCAAGCCAATTGCTGTCGGTTCTTATTATGTTAAGGTTATTTCGGTTGGTGGCCATGTTTCTGTATTAAACTGGAAGATTATTAAGTAAACGATAAGAAAAGGATGTGAATTCATGGTAAAAAAAAGAGCTTTTTGTTTTGCTGCGCTTTTTATTATAGTCGCAATGGTGTTCTTTGCCTGTTATCAGCCGGAAAAGTTTGATGCAGGTTTTAATGTGGTTATTGATGGAACGGCAACAGGTTCTTGGAAACCGGTTAATAGTGGTATGCAGGTATGTAATGTGTCAATAACACAAGATTTGGTTGGTTATCCAGCAAGTATATTGTTTCTTAATTTTCAGGGTAAGTTAAATTGTAAAGTTGGCACCACGGGGTTGGATTCAAATACGCAATATTTACAGCATGACCATCTTTTTGTTGTGGATACATCAAATACGGTAAAATGGTATTATGCAAAACAGCCGGATTGGGAACAGATGCAGGATCCGGAGTGGTCGAATAATGGTAATTATATTTCTTTTCTTGCACAAAACAGGTTCACAAACAAATGGAATGGCTACATTGTGCGTATGAGCGATAAAGATACCGTGCGATTCAATGTTGAGGGTATGAACGAAACGGCAGATCCGTACCTATGGATTGGAAGTGTCACGGATACTATCGCTGCAACTGGTAGAAACGATGCATCTTTTGTTGATTCCGACACTGTGTCGGCCTTTCTTGGTACAAAAAATGTCAAGATTGCATATATAAAAAAGGTGCGCGGCTTGCAGACACTGTTTGTGGCCGATTACCGTGCGAATCAGGCAAAACCCGATACGATTCAACTGTCTAAACTGTCTGGATATGAGGCGTGGGATGTTGAAGCCCCAATTATTTCACCAGACGGCAGATGGGTAGCCTATCAGGCTACTCCTGACAAAAATACCTTTGTCTTTTTTGTTCAGGAGATCAGGCAGGGGGCAAAGGCATATTTAATGGGAGCCGGGGGTGAGCCCCATTTTTATTCCCGTGATGACGGAAGCACATACATTATCTACACAGATGCGCCAGGTTACACAGTTGGTAATCTTCCGAACATTGAAGATGGCGCTCTTGGGCGGACATTCAAACAGAAGGTAAACCTGTATTCAACGGGATATACTGAAGTTGAAAAAGTCGGTTCTTCTACTGTTATTTGTGGTAAACCGACTAAGGGTGGAATGTCAAGCGATGGTTCATTCATCGGCACTGGTTACGCCAATGCCTATATATTTGTTACTCAATAATGAGTGTTGAACGAGTTGAAAGGTAAATGATATGAGTGCGTCAAGAATAAACTGTCTAATGCAAGTTGAACAATTCAACCCGAT
>CAZPWS010000010.1:0-72969 GCA_964590225.1 uncultured Fibrobacterota bacterium | reverse complement strand
TATATATGGCGGCTATAACAAATAGAATTGTGGACTTGTTAGTGCTTTTGTTGATTTTTGTGCTAATGGTGTGTGGATTTATACTTTACGCAGTACTCTTCCCTTTTTTCAGAATAAAGTTATTCTTAAAATTGTTCTTTGTTGTTGCCGGTTTTTCTCTGCTTCTTGCTGTTGCAGGGTGGTTTTTAATAATGGCAGACGCAACAAAAGAACGGGAGGGACCTCTAGTAGAAACCGTATTCATAGTGGAACGGGGTTCAACACTGACAAGAGTTAGTCAACTGCTGCATAATCTTGGAATTATAGAATCGCCGCTACAGTTTCAGATTTTAGCTGCGCTGCGTGGAGAATCAACCAAGATTAAGGCTGGTCGTTACCGGTTTTCAAGTAGAATGGCCGTTGCAGATATTCTTGGAAGTCTTTCAAGAGGTACTACATATAATAACAGTGTTGTTATTACTGAAGGGGCTACTTCTTGGCAAATTGCATCTATTATGCGTGCAAAACTTGATATGGATTCAAGCGAAATAATCGGATTGATCAACGACTCTGTGTTTGCGAAGTCGCTTGGCGTCGAGGCTACTAGTCTGGAGGGGTATCTCTTTCCCGACACCTACTGGATACCTTGGAATGCCTCTTCAGAAGCCGCGCTACGGCAGATGGTTAACAGGTTTATGGAAGTTTATAGTCGGGTACACAAAGTTAACGATTTAACAAAAAAGTACACAAGACATGAGTTAGTTACTATGGCTTCAATTATTGAAGCAGAAGCGGTTATAAAAGAAGAACGGGAGATTATTTCAGGTGTTTTTTACAATAGATTGCGTAAAAGGATGCCTCTTGGAGCGGATCCAACGGTTTGTTATGCATTCAGAAAAACAGGACCGCAGCTCACAAAGTCCGATTTATCGCGGGATCACCCCTATAACACGAGAGTTAGGCGAGGTCTTCCGCCAGGTCCAATTGGAAGTCCTGGTGAGGCTTCTTTGAGAGCAGCAATTTCCCCTGCAAGTACCCCTTTTCTCTATTTCGTGGCAAGGTATGATGGAACTAATGGACACTACTTTACCACTACATACGAAGAACATCTTGTTATGAAAAGACTGGCAGAAGAAACTCTCCAGCGACGAAAGGTTAGTGGCGACCTATCTGCAACAAATAAGTCAACTAATTAAAATGCTAAATGATTAGGTTTTATGGATTGCCGATTTCTGTTCCCATGAAACAAGGTCTCCTTTTGAGCTTTTATACTACCACTAACTATATAGCCAATTAGAAACCACCGCTATTTTGAGTTATCCAAAATTCTTTAGGAATATTACTTTAAAAATATCAACCGAAAATTTTTTGATAGAGTCGTATTTGGGCTTATTATTTGTAAATTTAAAAGGTAAATTCCGGAAGGTATCAGATTGCGTGATATTTTATTCGCATCGATAACAATCTCATTCCAACCAGAAGCGACCGTTACTTCGTTGGTTACAATTAGCTGGCCGCTAATGTTTGCTAGTGACCACTTTATGTTATGAAGTGCGCCATTTGGTAAGCCTATCCGTATTTTGGTTGAAGGATTGAATGGATTTGGGTAGGGAAACGAGATAAAACTGTGTGTGGGCGCTTTACGCTTTAATTCTAACATAATCGAATCAACAGTTTTTTTAACTCCTGTAACGAAAAGCCAAGTCCCATTTGGTACTGTGTTCTCGTGGTCAAGTAATAGTGGTAATTCCATTCCTGTTTTAATGTTCCACAGCAAATTTGTCTCAATGTTGTATGATGTTGTAGAAAAAAGTACAGGTGTATTTCCAGAATTATCCTCAGAAATGAACGAATCGATAATAGGGGAACCGCTATTTACAGCGTGAAAGCGTGCAATCGCAGCCGAACCGTTTGGGGTTGGCAAGTACAGCCGGTTTTCGTACACGGACGGCGGCTCCATAATTGTTGATGAAGTTTCGCGTCTCCCGATGATTATCTTCCTACCATTTTTTAGTGAAGTAAAAATGTAGTTTGCATTATCGGTACTGTCTCTTACTTGTTTGTTAGCATAGCTTGAAGCAATTGGCGCCACTTTTAACGAACAGACAAATGAATTAGGGTTATAAACCCAGTATCCGCCCCACGGATACAGCACGGATTCGGGATCGGCAACCCCCGAGAAATCATTAGGCAGAGGATCGGGGAGTGGACCCTCAAGATTCCAAAGTATTCGACTACTATCGTTTTCAAAAAAGTTCTTCCATTTAACGGGAAATGCAAAAGGAACAGAAATGTGGCTCCAGCCAGATTCTCTTAGCAAGATAGTGTATCTTGAACTTATTGGTGTGGTGTAAAGTGTATTGATGGTAAAATCAATAACCTTGTTGCGTGAATAGATATAATAGCTCTGTCCAGGTGTAAATTGTAATGTAGAATCAGAGAGCGAAGTGTATCTCGAGCCGTTCCATACTACCATTTTCCACTGTTTTGAGTCGTGATTGCCGAGTACAGGCGTTAGTAAGTCGGCTGCTGACGGATTTTGCGGATAGAACGGCAGTGAGAATAAGGACCAGGAATTATTGGTGATATTTCTACCCGATTCGATGCTGAACTTTGTAGCGTTATCAATTCGAACACTATTAAGAAAGGTGGAATTATCTGGTTCAAAACGGGCAATGTTTCCGGCATTATCGGCAGCTTCTATGTACCACGCAAAACCTTTTAGTGAAAAATAGAGGGGCTGAACAGTTTTGCTGTAAATTCCCATTACCGGTTTGATTTCTTCGGTTTTAATTAATGGGTCGCCGCCTGTTCGGTAGCAAAATAACACCTGTTTGACACCTGTAGAATCGTCGGTTACTCTAAATATTACCGAAAATCCCTGTGCATTATTGGGAACTGTTAAAGGTTGAATAAAGTCGATTATTGGAGCTGTCGTATCGCTGTTTGACTGATTTTGCTTTGCTTCTCCTGAATTGATTGGTGCCAAGAAATGAACAAAACCATTTTCGTTGTCAACACCGCCAAAAGGTGAACCAACAAGGAAAAATTCATTATCTGTTATAATATAAGCGTCGGAAGAGAAAAAAAAGGTTTCTTCGCTAAATGTTAGCGCATGAAATATTAAAAAAATTAAGAAAGCTATGTGGTTACTATTCAAATTGAACGCCGCTTTATTTTAGTTGGCCGCTGTTCGACTGATAAAATATTAGAGCCTGTGTCAACAACAGGTGTACCCGATCTCAAGGTATCCATTTTTTCCCATGCATCCGAATCGGGGGTAGTTCCCTTAGCGGCTAATTCAGTGAGTTTAAAAAGTCTGAATGCTGCATCATAAAATTGTGAGCTGATAAGCTTTTTGTGTGCTGCCTTTTTTTTGCCGTTATGTTGTATTGAAAGGATATAGGTAAAGCGTGGAAGAAGCACTATCAGTGTGCGCATCCGCATCCTTTCTGCCTTCGACATCTGGAAATGGTCAGAAAATTCCCTAAATACAAGCTTTGTAGCCTGCTGAATATCTATAAGCTTTTCATTTTTTGTATTTATAAATGGCCATAGAAGAAGCGAATATTGCAGCGTGATATCATATGGAACTTCGCGAGCGAGTTTGTCGCAAATGTCGGCTGTTCGCTTAAGAAGTTGGGAATGCTTTTTATGCAGTTCTTCAAGTGGAGGGAAAAAAAACGGCAAAAATGAGTATTCGCTTGCTTTTGTAATAAAGTCAGAAAGTATTCCGCTCCTCAGGATCTTTGCCAATTCTTCAAAAAGGCGCCGTTGACTGCACAAATTTATGGATTCTCTATGGCGAACCATTTCACTCGCGAGGAGCTTTTCAATTTTCAAATTAAACTTGGCGGCGAATTTTATTGCCCGTAATATTCTCACAGGATCTTCTTTTAGGCGAATTGCGGGCGTTCCAATACAGCGCAGTGTCCTATTTCTAATGTCGCTTAAACCCCCAACATGGTCAATTAATATATCCTTAATAGGATCGTAAAAAAGTGCATTTATTGTAAAGTCTCTGCGGAATGCATCATCATGCTCTGTACCAAATACATTATCATCATCGATAGGTGTATCGATAGCCACTTTACCGTGATGTTTACGGAAAGTTGCAGTTTCAATAACTTTCTTGTTGGCAAAATGGATGTGTACAAGCTTAAAGCGGCGACCGATTATATACGCGTTACGGAATATCTTTTTAATTTCTCCTGGATGGGCAGATGTTACTACATCCCAGTCCTTGGGTGTCATACCCAAAAGGGTATCTCGTATAGCTCCTCCAACAATGTAAGCCTTATGGCCATGACTCGAAAGTCTTCGTATGGTCTTCATTGCATCCGCATCGACCGATAATGGTGTGATGCGATTATCTTGTGTGCGAATAGTTCTCTTGTTATTAGATATTTTTTGCAGAAACCAGTTGATCATTTACTGATCCAAATAAAAGATGCGTTATAAAATTTCGAATAAAATACGGAGGATGAGGGACTCGAACCCCCAAGTCCTTTCGGACGGCGGTTTTCAAGACCGCTGACTTACCAATTAGCCTAATCCTCCAAAAACTGCAAAGAACAAATATCAGACCTATTTTTTCACTACTCTTATCCCGCTACAATGCTCCATATAAAGGGGAGACTCATAGCCTCTTCGGGATGTTCGCAGTGTCACTGGATAGTCTTTGTAACTGCCACCCCGAAGCACCCGATAATCTATTGCCGATAGGGGCAAGTTAACAGGATTTGGATTCGTCGCGGCAGTTGTATTATAAAAAACTGCACTATATGAGTCAATACACCACTCCCAAACATTGCCGGCAAGATCGTATATGCCATGTCCATTTGGCAAAAAATAACCTGCAACAATAGGATTGTTTGAAAGATAACGAGCTTTTGATGGTTCAATAAAATTGCCAGTGGGATAGAGCGAAGAATCACCGTTTTTGCCATCTCGTGCTGCAAACTCCCATTCGGCTTCTGTAGGAAGTCTATAACCATCGTTGGCGAGTGATATCACATTAAAAAGTAGTCCGGCAATATCAAAACAGTGAGAGAGTCTCTCTTTTTCGGTTTTGATCCAACAATAAAAGGCGGCACCAAACCAAGAGACACCTTGTACCGGATAATTCGCGTATGTTTGCGACCACGATAGCGTCGGCTTGATAATTATAAAATAAGTTGAATCTATTGATTTATATGTCGTATCCAATGTCAGATTAAGTGCAACATCATTCAGTTTGATAATAGCTCTTGTAGAATCGCCCCGCCTGACATAGACAGTATCGGTGCTTTTGTATATGGTTTGGCAAAAAAGTAGCAGAGTATCATTACTTAGGCCCTGTTGCAGTGTGTCCCAAGAAGTGAGAGAGATTGAATCAATATAAAATTGTATGGCCATAGCAAACTCATGATTCATAATTTCGTAAGCGGACATCTTAAAAGTATCAATAATTACTGTATGGGATGGCCGTTCATCGCTTCTTGTTCCGTAACTTGTAGAATCAGATCCAATCTTTATTGCGGCACTTGGAATAATTGTTATGAAACTGTTCGATTGTAAGGTTGTGGTGTCCGAGCTGGTGGGTGTAGTTGGGGAGTTGGTATCTGTACCACACCCTGCCAATATAAAGGCAATTAAGCAAAAAAGTAAGCATACAATCTGTTTCATAAGCAGTAAATATAATAATTATATTGCCAGTATCGGTATGACATTACTCATTTTAGCCTGTTCGTTCACGCTTGTTGTTTCCTTTTTTTGTTCCTTATCCGAAGCTGTTCTTTATTCAATCACAAACGCTTATGTTGAGTCGCTTGTGCGTGAAGGTAAGCGAGCCGGTCTTTTTTTGAGCCTTCTAAAGAAGGATATCGATAAGCCGATAACCGCGATATTAACGGTTAATACGGTAGCAAATACGGCTGGTGCTGCTGTTGCTGGTGCGCTACTTGTTGATGTTTACGGAGCTGGTAAACTCGGCTATTTTACTGCCATTTTTACAACGGCAATTTTGCTCTTCTCTGAAATAATACCAAAAACAATTGGTGTTACATTCAATCAGAAGCTTGCTCTTGTAATTGTTTATCCTCTGCGGCTAATGATCTTTATTACTATGCCGATAGCGGCGGTAATCCGTTTTTTTACACGGTTTATTTTACCTAGGGGAAAGAGAAGTGCGCTAACAAAAAAAGAAATTGTTTCTCTTGCAAGTCTGCATAGAAAAGAGGGTAACATATCTGTAATGGAAGAAAATATTATTGGTAATGTACTTGAACTTAAAGAGAAACGGGCAGCCGATATAATGACACCAAGGACAGTGGTTCTCTCTTTTGCCTCATCGCTAACAGTTAATGAAGCAAGAGAAATAGCGGGAGATTGGGTCCACTCTCGCGTTCCCGTATTTGGCAAAACAAAGGATGACATTGTTGGAGTGGTGTTTCGGAGAGATGTACATTCTGCAATTATTAGAGGTGATAAAAGTATTACTATTGATAAACTGATGCGTTCCATCCATCTTGTGCCGGAATCAATCAGGGCAGACAAATTGTTGAAAGACTTTCTTGAAAGGAGAGAGCATCTTTTTGGTGTGGTTGATGAGTACGGGGGTTTTTCTGGTGTGGTTACCCTTGAAGATGTGCTTGAAGAGATGATTGGTCGTGAAATAATAGGCGAATTCGATAAAGCGGCAGACATGTCAGAAATGGCACGCAGGAAAGGGCGCAGACTTTTTTATATGATATCGAAACAACGGATGGAAAAGAAGATTAACAAAGTTTAAAAATGCCGCAGACTGGATTTGAACCAGTACGGGTCGCCCCGCTACCCCCTCAAGATAGTGTGTCTGCCAATTTCACCACTGCGGCGTTTCAAGGAACTCGCTGAGCAATATAAAATTTATGACATTTTCTGCGCAAATTATTACAAGTTAAGTGGCTTCGATTTGTACACTCGCACATAGTCTATAACATATCGGCACGGAAAATTTGAATTATCGATACCCTCAATTCCTCCCCAGTCTCCTCCAATAGCGAGATTGATGATAAGGAAAAAATCCTGATCGAAAGGCCATTCGTTGGTGGTTGATGCTTTCTTTGTAACTGTGTGATAGTTAAATTGATCAACATAAAAGCGTATTTCTGTTTCTTCCCATTCAATCGCGTAGATATGAAATTCACTGGAGGCGGATGGAAGAGTTAATTTTCCTCCGATACCCTTGTTTTTTTTAATGTTGTTGTTTTCGGTATGAACCGTCCCATGAATAAGCGTAGGCTGGTAGCCTACATATTCCATTATGTCGATTTCGCCGCATGCAGGCCATCCGACGCTATTGATATTTGCACCAAGCATCCAGAATGCTGGCCATGTTCCTCTGCCAGAAGGTACTTTGGCTCTTGCCTCAATTCTACCATATTTCCAACTCGCTTTATGTTTCGTTATAAGGCTTGCTGAAGTGTAGTCTGCAAATTTTCTATTTCGCGCAGATTCTGATTTGTTAGTTTTGTTGTATAGCGGATTAAGGGTTTTCTCTTTATGAGCCTCAATAATTAGTGTTCCATTTTCTACTCTTGAATTTTTTAAACAGGCGCATTTGTAAAATTGCTCCTCATTATTTTTTAAAAAGCAGCCCTCTTCGTAGCCCCATTTATCTACTGATGGTAGCCCCTCATAGTCAAACTCATCAGACCATACAAGTTCCCACTGCATATGTTTTGTGTCTATTAAGTTAGTTTTCATCAAATTTTAATTCGTAGGTCTCGTTTTATTTTTCCTAATTCAGTTTCGGTAAGCGGTCGCCATGCCCCACTTTTTAAATTACCAATGTTTATTGGCCCCATCGCGACCCGTGTAAGTCGGCGAACCCTAACACCAAAAGATTCAACCATTCGCCGTATCTGTCGGTTTTTCCCTTCATGAAGGATTATTCTGTATCCTCCTTCGACAGTTTCGAGCCGGTCGATTTGAGCTGGGGCTGTTTTTTCGTCTTCGCCAATGTCCATGCCATTTCTGAAGGTGGTTATTTCACCGGGGGTGAGTTCACGGCTTAGGGTGGCAAGGTATATTTTATGATACGAATAGCGGGGGTGGGTTAGCTTGTTTAACAAGTCGCCATTTGTGGATAAGATCAACAACCCTTCGCTATCTTGGTCGAGTCGTCCTGCGTAGTTCAGGTTGGCAGGAAAGGCAGGTAAAAGGTCGAATACAGTTTTGGTGCCGGGAAATCCTCTCCGCGAAACCACAATACCGCGTGGCTTGTTGAGCGCTATATGTATGTCTTTGTCAATAGGCTTAACACTCGCGCCTCTCACAGTTACGGCATCAGCAATAATATTGATTTTTCGGCCAAGATCTGATACCTGTTCCCCGTTAATGCAAACCTTGCCTGATAGAATAAGTTCTTCGCAGTTACGGCGGGCACCAAGACCGCACATGGCAAGATATCTGTTGATACGGACTAATTGCTCCTTCATTGTGGGATTTCCATAAAAGTTGATGGTGCGATAAATTTTATTCCTGTAATTCGTGATAACTCCGCAAGTGAATAACCGTCAATAGTTAAGCCGTCCTGATTTATGCTGTTAGGCGGAATAAGTGCCCCATTGAAACGATAACCTGCCATACTTCTGGCCATTTCGTGTCCGGGCAGAAGCCCACTTACGGTAACCGAGTCGCCAAGGAGAGTGTTAACTAATTCAAATACAGCATATTTATTTCCATTTATGCTGCCAAGTTTGCTGAACAGTTTTCGTATGAATGGATAAGCAGAACGGCCGGTAAGAACGGCAAACCGTTTACTGTTTGCTCTTTTAGTTCTTTTTTTCCTGGTTAGCAGCTCCCTTGTAAAATTAAAGAGAAAATCTCGCATCATTCCCACACCATTTTCGTACTGAGGAAAATCACCATAGTGAGATTGGCGAGGGAGTGGAAAATTGGCCTTGATATAAAATTCATCAGACAAAAAAATGAAATTTCTACCAAGTTTTTTCCGAAGGCTGATTTGTAACAGCTTTATTTTGCCAATTAACAATTTAGCGTAATCAGAAGTGACTGGTTTAATTATGGGGAGTTTATCTCTGTGTGCGGAAAGGCCTACCGGAACGATTGCAACCGAGAGAATATTTTTATGTCGTAGAGCAAGATCGCTTAGAGTTTTTTTAAGAACTGGGCCATCGTTTATTTTTGGACAGAGCACAATTTGAGTATGTAACTGTATGGACGAAGAGATTAGTTTGTCAATAACGGAAAGTATAGGTGGCGCACTGTTGTTGGATAGCATGGTCGCACGAATCTTTTCATCTGTTGCATGTACCGAAATATAGAGAGGGGATAGGTGAAGTTTTTTAATCCGTTCAAAATCAGTTTCTTTGAGATTTGTTGCGCAAATATACGATCCATCAAGAAACGAGAGTCTGTAATCTTCATCCTTAATGTACAGTGTGCTGCGTAGGTTTGGTGCCATTTGGTCAACAAAGCAGAATATACAGCGATTATTGCATCGCCGTATTCTAAATGGTTCAATTGTTATACCTGCGTTTGCTAACGATGGATTTTTTGCGCTGACGGTAAGGATTCTGTCATTTCTCGATATCTTAAAAACAAGTGTCTCATCGGCAGAACTATAAGAAAGATCAATTATATCGTTTATAGGTGAACCGTTTATGGATATAATTGCATCGCCCACCAATATGCCTGCACGAGCTGCCGCGGACCTCTTTTCAACAGCAATCACCTTTATCATGGTTCATAAGATAATGCTATATTGTCTCAATGAAAAGTGAATTAAGGAAATTGTCAGATATATATCAACAATTGCCGTCGGTGCCATGTCATGCATGTGGAGAGTGCTGTGTTTCTCCAACCTGCACCATTGTTGAATTTATCTACTTAATGAAGTATGCACTCAATAATTTTGAAAGGAAAGATTTGACGGATATACTTTTGAGAACGGCGCTTATCCATCCAAAATATGATGGGAACTTGTATTGCCGCTTTCAGGATAAATCTTCCAGTGGATGTATGGTTCACAATGGCAGAACAATGGCGTGCAGACTTTTTGGGTTGCCTGTTTTGAGTAAGCTATCGATTAATAATATGGAAAATTGCACAAAGATGGATAGTTCTTCTATTGCGGATGTTGACACTACCGTGCTTGATGGATGGCTTAGGGAGTTAACAGGTATAAATAGAACGATTGTTGATTTTTATGTCGAACCTTATTGGGTTGCAGGACTGAATATCGAATGCTGGCTGGCGGTCTATTTCGATCCTCTGTTAACAGATGGGGTATGGGGAAACATGAAGTCTTTATTGCGGAACAACCTTGATTTAGCTTTTATTGAAAACCGATATCGCGACTCGACAAATCTAAAGGAAAAGGCGGATAGTATATCGCTTCTTTATATGTTAATTAAGACTGGGGAGAAAAGTGAGGTGCTGAGGCTGATGGATAAAATCGTAAGCAAATATCCGTTTACCGGCACTTATTACCTTGAAGAAATTGATAAAATGCGGGAGATGCTTCAGTAGCGTTCTATCCGGTATGCTGCTCTAATAATTTCGGAAATTGCCCCGAAATCAGGTTCTCCTGCCGTTTGCAGTCTTGCGCACAAAAGGCCACGGATATTTTCCAACAGAGCGCTCTGCTCAGGCAAAAGAGTAACAAAGGCTCTTAACCACTCCTTCTCTTTGATACGAGCATCGCACATCGAGAGAATACTATTAATAATATAGTGGTTTTCTGTTGAGTCAGAGAGTGGTGAAAATATTGGATTTTTCTGCATAAGTAGTTCTAATGCTTTTTTTATATCGCTTCTTTCGGTTCCAGTAGAGTCAATAGATAAGCGTTGGAACAAGGAAACAAAAATTAGCGGAACAAAATCCCGCTCGTTTATCGGGTTCGGAGAGCATACCTTGTAGTTTGCAATTGCCGAAGGGCTGTTGGCGGTAATAGCGGGTAATATTTGTCTAATAAAAATTTTTGCTTTTTTTGTGCTGTCTGTGGTTGAATGGAACAACATTATCAGCTCGTAGTCAAGTTTTGATGTGTTCCGTGTACAGCCTTCATGTAAAAGGGTTACTGTTAGAAAGAGTGCAAATATGATAACTTTTTTACCCATTTTTGTCACTTGAATATGTCTTAATAATCTCTTTGCCTTGTAATGCCCTGAGCGCGCCGAAGGCTAAAGCCTTCATTTCGTTTTGACCTGGGTAAGTCTTGATTCCAAAACCGATGCCTTGAAGGAAGGCGGAAATCAAGTCAACAAAAAGCGAACTTTTAGCGAGTCCACCAGTTAATAGGATTTTATCCACTGTTTCGCCGGAGAAGGCGGGTATAAGAGAACTTATTTCTTTTGCAACTGCGTATGCCATAGCCTGCACTGCGTCAATTGCATCCTGAAATCCTTCGCGATACCGTTTTTCAACTTCACGGAAATCAGTTGTTCCAACAAGGCTCATTAGCCCACCTTTGCCCTTGTTTAGGCTGCGAAGCTCTTTCTCGGAATATTTGCCGGAAAAGCAGAGTTTTATAAGTTGTCCTGGGGGCAACGAACCGCTTCTTTCTGGTGAAAAAGGGCCTTCGCCTGTTAGTGCATCGTTGACATCTACATATCGTCCCTTGTGGTGTGCTCCAACGCTTATGCCTCCGCCAAGATGGGCTACTATAAGGTTAAGTTCATTATAGAAAACACCGTTCTCTTCGGCATATCTCTTTGCCGTGGCTATCTGACTTAGGGCGTGTGAAATTACGCTTCTGCGAATTTCTTTTATTCCTGTAATGCGTGAAATAGGGTTAACCTCGTCAACGACTGGGGGATCGACTATAAAAGCTGGTTTGCCAGTTACTTTTACAAGTTCGTTGGCTATAAGGCCCCCCAGATTGCTTGCGTGTTCGCCCTGTACATTTCCTGAAAGGTCGGAGAGCATAGTTTCGTTGACAGAATATATTCCGCTTTCAACGGGATGTAGTAAGCCACCGCGGGCAACTACTGCATCAAATGATTGAACAGTAAAAGAGTTCTCTTCAATGGTTTTTAGTACAGCTTCCTTTCGGAGCATAAATTGATCTGTAATCTTTTCGTAATTTTGTAATTCTTCGGATTTATGGGATATTTCGCTTGTGAAAAGTTCCTTTTCGCCTTCGTAAACTGCAACCTTTGTTGATGTAGAGCCTGGATTAATGGCAAGCACCTTATATCGCCGGAAAAAATAATCGGATGGGGTGCGATTCCAGTCGCTGTATTTCCACAGTCTCAAAATATGAGCCTTTACTCCCGAAAGAATATCCTCCCACCTTGCTTCGCGGGCAAATTCCACTATCTTAAGCGGCATTCCACCCATCTGTGAGAACTTGACACTATCTGGATAGTTAGAGGCGTAGGAATGGTAAAGAAAGTTGCCAAGGTCGAGATTTGGTGCGATAATGACATTAGCTTTGGACATAGTGCCGGTCAGACGCAAACCAGAATTATCCTGTAATACGGGCCCGCTGTTAAGAGCGTAGCATACCTGAACTTCGGTTTCAATGGTTATTGAGCCATACAAAGCGTTTTGTTTTACAAGTTCAACAAGTTTGTGGGGAATAAGTTTAGCTGCTTCCCGCTGTAATTCAACGGATGGTCCTTCATCAGATCCCTTGGTTGAATAGGATACGACGACACCATGTATGAGTGGCATTACAGATGTTGGAAAAAGATCTCGTGTCATTTTGCATGTGCCAACTGCGATGTTTGCAAGTTTTTCAGGTGTCATGCTTGTTGTAACGCCTATGTCGGCAAAAACTGCCATATTGTTAGGGAATAGGGAGTCCTTTCGGTCGGCTGGAAGCATAAAAAAGCCCACTTCGTATGGATCCGATTTACCTTTGAGCAACGATAAAGCTGGCCGTATAAAATCCCGTGGCTGATGTTGAAGTCCGCCTATCACTGAATCGGCGTAACCAATTCTTGTACACATGATGGAAAAACCAATAGGAGTTGAAACAAAGTCTATTGCAGTTTTGTTTGTAATCGTTCGTCCGCATTCTATATTCGCCGTGATATACTCTTCTGCGAGAATAGAGAGCAATTGCTGATCCTTATGAATATCAATAAATTTTGCATATTTCGTGAGATAGATAAGTCGTGTGTGGGGGATTTGTGGGCAGTGATCTTTAGCGAAGCGGCAAAGTTCTTCTTCATTTACCGGAATAACAAGGTTAGCATATTTGATAAGCCTGATAGCTGTTTGTATTACTCTTGCATCGAATGCTTCGGGAATTATCAGTGTTGGCCGCTCCTTGCGGTTAGCTTCAAGTTCCCCTTGCAAATATCCGGTGAAATCAAACATGGATATAAATATATACTTAATGTTATCTTTTACGACAGCAAATGGAAATTCAAACGCTAATTCTTCCCATAGTGGCGCTTGTTGCAGGTCTTGCTTTGTTAGTATGGAGCGCAGATCTCTTTATCTCAGGATCTTCATCGATTGCCACTCATCTTGGCATGTCCCCATTTCTTGTTGGCATGATAATCGTTGGCTTCGGAACTTCTGCTCCAGAGTTGCTTGTAAGCGCACTATCCTCATTTCAGGGAAATCCTGGTATCGCTCTTGGCAATGCATACGGATCCAATATCGTGAACATTGGGCTGATCCTTGGTATTACGGCAATAATGCGAACTGTCAATGTTCCTGTCGTGGTATGTAAAAAGGAGCTCCGTTTATTGATGGTGATTACCGTTATTTCAGCATTTCTTCTGTTAGACTCTTTAGTGTCGCGATTGAATGCCATTTTGCTGCTGACAATATTTTTTATTTGGCTTTATCGAAGTATGAAGGCCGGTGCGGTTGGAGAAAAGATCGAAGAAATAGAAATTGCTAAGGGCGACGCAGCTTTGGCAGAATGCATTCCTGCATCTCGTTCTGTAGTATATCTTGTGGTCGGGTTAATTTTTTTGCTGCTTGCATCAAGAACCGCAGTGTGGGGAGCTGTAAAGGTTGCCACTGTTCTTGGCGTGAGCGACCTTGTTATCGGCTTAACAATTGTTGCCATTGGGACATCGCTGCCAGAACTCGCCTCATCAATTGCAGCCTCAAGGAAGGGGGAACATGACATTGTTCTCGGAAATATTGTCGGGTCAAATGTTTTCAACACACTTGCGGTAGTAGGACTTGCGGGGGTTATTCATCCGATAAATGCGGAAAGGGCGCTATTGTACAGAGATATTTCTGTGATGGCGTTTCTAACGCTATTGTTGTGGTTTTTGGGGTTTAAGTTTGGTCGGCTATCCAGGAGGAGCGGACTAATATTTGTTGTTGTATATTTTCTCTATCTTGCAGCTTTGCTAGTTGCGGTTTTACCGGATAGGTATTAGTTTACACTATATGTTACTACTTGCTATAATGTTCATCTATATCCCTCTCTCCTTTGCGATTCCGGTAGTTCAATCCGACAGTGCTGCTATAGTCATAAATGGTCATGATACAACCGCAATACCGTGGAAGTTTTACAGAGATAGTAAAAATATTAAGGTAGATTCGGCGGCTTCGATATATGGAAAATTCGGAATGCTTTTGAACAGCGCTTCTGGAAGTGGACCGATTAATTGGGCTCAGATATCAGCACCATTCTTAACTAATACATGGTACCGGTTCTATTTTCGTGTGGATTCCATTGTATCTGAAAGTTTATCTGAAAATGCATCACACCTGTTTTTCCTTTATTGTTCTTTTGGAGAGCGGGAAAGATTGGATAAATCGATGAACGGAATCAAATTTTTTTTGTTACAGAATAGCAAAGGGCGTGCATACCTTGTAGTATCGCGTCAAACATCATTTGATAAAAGTATGGCGAAGTCTGATACAATACCTATTCAGTTACGAACCTCTTATTGTGTAGAAATAAACGCCAATTTTCAGATAGCTGGTGAAATGCAACTGACGATGTATTTAGATGGAAAGAAATTTGCTGAAAGCACCGACAAGTATTTTTTTGATACAGATAGACTTGGTGTAGCGCTTTTCTGTGGACGCTTTGGAACGGCAAATTGGGTGGTTGCCGTGGATGGTGCAGCAATTTCGGATAGGCGCATTTATGCAGCAGCAAAGGACAGCAAGGCAAAAAATGCAATAGTAGATTCAGCAGGGGGTGTTACGCTCTATGGTATCAATTATAAAACAGATTACCATAACGAATTTGTGAAAAGTACACGGTGGCAGCTTTTTTCTAACAGTGGAAGCAGTTGGCTGTCGGTTTTTGATTATACGGCAGTTGATGTTACCGAACTTGATTCCTGTGTACTTCCATTCTCACTTGATAGTGGTTCGTACAAATGGCGGTTGGCGCGACAAAATAATTTTGGCAACTGGGGCAACTGGAGCGAATTTGACGATATAAAAATTAATAGACAAATAGTGCGGAGGCACAGGTTAGATTCGCTTAAAATAACGGGTGTCAATAGGGCCAACGCTCTTGGATCAATTGTCGCTGGTAAATGGTACGATCTCCATTTTCATATTAGTACGCAAAAATGGAACGAAATTGGCTATCTACTTGCTATATTAAACCACCCAACCAACACAAATGGACACTTGGGTAATAAAGGGGGACGGTTTTCCGAGAAGTCCAGTTACGCGCTAAACCTATCCCTATTTAAGGGCACTCGTGATCTTTATATCAAAAAAACAGAGAATTCCTACTCCACAACATTGATCTCCGAGGAATCAATTGATTCATATGCCGACTGCAGAAAAGGTGTTTTAATTGTAGATTCGGTAAATGGGTATATTCGCATCAGATTCAGACTGCTCGAAAGCGCTTTACCTGGAGAGTGGCAATTGTCTGCAACAGTTGTTGATGTGGGGCGTTATGCCAGTGAGGTGAATTCTAACACTGTGCGATTACTAGTTGAAGTCCGAAAGCCAGCCAAAATAAAGAAATTGCTTGTTTTTACAACCGCAGGAATTGTTCTACTTGTAGTAGTTGTTGTTTTCTTTCGAAAATCTCGTCGTGAATCCGGCTATAAAAACATCAGCGATGAAAAAGATGATTTTCAGAAAATAATCGACTATTTAAATTTGCATCTTGCAGATAAAGTTACTGTCAAAGAAGTTTTATGCGATTTGAAAATTGGATCTAATCGGTTTTATAGAATAATGCGTGAAAATAACGCTGAATTTTCTAAATTACTCAATAAATTGCGGGTGAAACGCGCAATGGAATACTTGCATAACGAAAATGCATCAATTTCCGAAGCAGGATATAAATCTGGTTTCTCAGATGTTTCTTACTTCTGCAAGGTTTTTAAGGAGGTTGTAGGTGCAACTCCCTCAGAATTTCGCAATAAAAAAATAATAGGAGGACTTTAAAAAATGAAGTACAGTGTGGTGATGATTACTACCGATCAGCAGCGAATGGATGCGTGCGGATGCTATGGAAATAAAATCGTCAGAACTCCAAATATCGATAAAATCGCAGCAAATGGAGTTGCGTTTACAAATGCGCACTGTCCTTCTCCTCTTTGCGCTCCATCTCGCGCCTCTCTTATTACGGGTAGGCATCTATCGCACCATGGTGCTTTGACGCATTTGATCAACAGAAAAGATCCCGGCATTCCCGGTAATCCAGGTATCACCTATAGTGAAACTCTTGGAACCATGTTTCGAAAAGCGGGTTATGTGACAGGAGCAATAGGCAAGATGCATGTGCATGGGGAAACACGGCAGGAAGATATTGGTTTTAGCGTGCGAGCTCACAGGTTTTATACATATAGCTACGAAGATTATATCAATGAAGTTGGGCAGGAAAATGTTGATAAATATCTGAATGGCAAAGGTGGGAATGATGCCCTAAAATACAATTATGAAAACAAACCCACCGATTTAAGGGAGGAGTTAATGCAAGACTCCCTTACAACAAAAACATCATTAAAATTTATAAGTGAAAATAAGGATAAACCGTTTTTTATTCACATTGGACTCGAAAAACCACATCCAGCATGGACCACGCAACCCCGTTTTCATAGCATATATAATCCATCCGATATGGTTGTACCAGCAACAGCCGATTATGATTGGAGCAACAAACCATTGGAGAAAATTCTTAAAGGGTGGGGTTGGAGAGATCAATCACGGCCAAATATGCAGGAAATAAAAAATACTGTTGCGGCTTACTATGCGTGTGTAAGTGAGGCAGATTCCAATGTTGGAAAGATATTGCAGAATCTTGAGGATAACAAGCTTATGGACAAAACAATAATTGTCTTTGCCTCTGATCATGGAGACAATCTATACGAACATGGCTTAATGCAAAAACATTGTTTCTATGAAGCTTCTGTGAAAATCCCATTTATTATTGCTGTTCCAAATGGATTTCCAAAGAATAAAAAGAGCGCGCAACCCTGCTCTCTTATAGATTTTATGCCTACACTGGCTGAATTATGCGGAATACCTGTACCGGAAGATATTGATGGTGTCTCACTTGTTCCGGCTCTAAAAGGCATACCAGATATGGAACGACCGGTCTATTCCGAGTATATGGAAAAGGGAATGAAGAGCAGAATGGTAAGAAAGGGAGAGTGGAAATACATTGTTTATGAAGAACATAATATTGAAGTTCTATATAATGTAAAAAATGATCCAATGGAGCTTTCTGATGTTTCAAAGGACGCTTCGAACAGTATGATTCTGGATGAGCTTAGGGCGCTTATTGATAATTTACGAAAGTGGCAAAATTAAAGCAGTGAATATTTTACTCACTGGTTCCACCGGGCTATTTGGAAAGTCTTTTTGTAATACTGCGAGATGTGCAGGTGTATCAGTTACTGGCGTAGCAAGGTCAATGGCCGACATTTCTGCTGATATGCGCGATTCTAATTCAATTTCAGCTGTAATTCATGAATTGAAACCGCAAATTGTTGTAAATGCTGCTGCCATTGTCAACATTGATTATTGTGAATCGAATCCAGATGAAGCAGAACTTGTCAATGCTGTTGCTGTGGCATCGATGGTTAGTGCAGTAGCTTCGTATGGCGGTTATTTTGTTCAGATATCCACCGACCACTATTATGATGACGAACCGAAAAAACTGCATGGCGAGGAGCATCATATTATTACGCCAAATGTTTATTCAAAGACCAAAAAACGGGGGGAAGAGTTTGCGCTTGAATATGAAAGAAGCACGGTTGTAAGAACAAATATTGTTGGGTTGAGTGGCAAAAATGGACAGGCAACTTTTTTAAACTGGTTTTTTGATAAAGTGAGAAATAAGGAAGAAATCCAGCTTTTTGATGACTTTTTTACTTCGTCGCTGCATGTCAGTCAATTTTCCAATATATTGCTGCGATTTATCCAATTAAAACCGTTCGGGATTTATAATATTGCCTCTTCCGATGCACTTTCAAAAAAAGATTTTCTTTTATTACTTGGAGAACGGGCTGGCCTAAAATTCCGCTACAAAACTGCTTTTGTCAACGATGTTTGTAAAGTCAAGAGAGCTCGCACGCTTGGATTATGTACAAAAAAGGTTGAGAGTTTTTTGGGGATAAGAATGCCCAGCATAGATGAAGTTATGAGAAGTATTCTTGGGGAGGTTAATAAATGAAGATTGGAAAGGTAACTATCGGTGGGGGCACCCCTGTCTATTTTATCGCGGATATAGCATCTAACCATGATGGCAGTTTGGCACGAGCAAAGAAATTAATTGAGCTTGCCAAAAGATCTGGAGCATCGGCTGCAAAGTTTCAGAATTTTCATGCCGATAAAATTGTAAGTGATTATGGGTTTAGAGCGCTTAAGGGCAGTGGTGAACATCAGGCGAAGTGGAAAAAAAGTGTTTACGAAACCTATGATGAATGCACTGTTCCTGACCAGTGGACGCGGGAACTCAAGCAGCATTGTGACAAAGTTGGTATTGAATATATGAGTTCTCCTTACGATGAAGCTGCTGTTGAACAGATCAACCCATCGGTAAATTGCTATAAAATTGGTTCTGGAGATATCGATAACCTGCAACTGCTCGAATATATTGCAGCCAAAAAGAAACCTATTCTTCTTGCCACGGGGGCATCAACTTTGGATGATATAAAACAGGCTGTCCGCATAATTAAAAAATCCAAACAACCTTACGCTATACTCCAGTGCAACACGAATTACACAAATGATGACCATAATATTGACTTTCTGAATCTTGCCGTATTAAAGCAGTTCGCAAATCTTTTCCCCGATGCTGTTCTGGGTTTGTCCGACCACACCAAATCGGTTGAGGTTGTAGTTGGCGCGGTTGCACTTGGAGCAGCAATAATCGAAAGACATTTTACTGACGATAATGCCAGGGATGGGCCTGACCATAAATTCGCGTTAAATGCAACAGATTTTAAGAAAATGGTTGAGTCTGTCCAACTGTTTAAGAGAGCATTGGGTGACGGCAACAAAAAGGTAGAAAAAAATGAGAAGGCATCAAGAATTCTTCAACGAAGGGCTATTAGGCTCAGTCACGACATGAAAAAGGGGACCATTTTAATGAAAAATGACCTTGTTTTTCTTAGGCCTTGTCCGGAAGATGGTTTCTCGCCCGCTTTTGCCGATAAAATTATTGGCTCAAAACTAATGAAAAATAAAAAAAGTGGCGATATAGTAGGTAAAGGGGATATTTCCAGATAAATGATTAAAGGCCGAACCGTTGTACTGAGGGCAATTGCAAAAAAGGACCTCGCCAGATTGAGACAATGGCGGAACAGCCCTTTGTTACGGCAATATTTTCGCGAGTACAGGGAAATAACCAAAGAGATGCAGGAAGCTTGGTGGCAAAAGATTGCTAGAAATGACCCAAACACTGTTATGGTAGCAATTGCTGATAGTAGTAGTGGGCAACTCATTGGCGCTGCTGGGCTTTGCTACATAAACTGGGTGAGCAGAAACGCAGAAATTTCTGTGTATGTAGGTGATAAAGGCGTGTATATCGACAATAGAGCAAAAGAGGCCTGCAAATTGCTAATAAATTACGGATTTAAAACTCTTGGCCTCCATAAGATATGGACTGAAGTGTATGAATTTGACCGAAAGAAATACTCCATGTTAACGGATAAGCTTGGCTTTAAAAGAGATGGAGTATTGAGAGACCACTGCTTTTTCAATGGGAAATTTCACGACTCCTTCATCGTTTCTATTATAAACGAAGGGTAACAAGCGTGGCGGTAACTAACAAACCAGAATTTATTCTTGGCACTGTACAATTTGGTTTGGATTACGGTATTGCAAATAAAAGCGGTAAACCTGCTAAAGAGCATGTTTTTGAAATACTCGATACTGCATATGCAAAAGGGGTGCGTTATTTGGATACTGCTGCTGCTTATGGCGATAGCGAAAAAGTAATCGGTGAGTGGATTGCGTCGAGAAAGATAGGTGATGTAAAAATTATTTCAAAACTTCCGGCTGTGGGAGATAACGAGAAGGAAGTTAAGGCGATAGTTAATGCAAAATTAGAGAAATCGCTTGAGGCTTTGAATGTAAAATCGCTTTATGGTTATCTGCTTCACTCGGCAAAAGATTATTCGCAGCATAAACAGGAAATTGATACCATTTTTCGCTCGATGCTTGACAATGGAGCAGTCGAACGGGTAGGCGCGTCACTATATTCTCCTGACGAAATTACGATTGACGATAAAACGCCTCTCAATTTCTTTCAGGTCCCTTTTAACCTTTTTGATACCCGTTTTAGATTATGGCTAACGCTGGATTGCGTTTCAATGATGGTTCGCTCAGTATTTCTTCAGGGGCTTTTTTTTCTTTCGCCTGATGAACTCACACGCAAATTGCCAGAATCCGTACCCATGATTAAAAGGTTAAACGATACTGCAAAAAAGTTTGACATGGATATTGCAGAAATGGCAATTGCTTTTGTGATATCATTCCCAAATATATTTGGAGTGGTTTTTGGTGTGGAGAGTATTCGACAGTTTGAATCCAACTTTGACAAATTTTGTTGTGCCTGTCCATTAGAAAAAGGACAAGTTGACTATATTATGCACGAATTTAATGCTGTGCCGGACAGTGTTTATAATCCTATCCTTTGGAAGAAAAAAGGAAGATAAAACTATGATGTTGGGAATAATACAGGCAAGAATTGGTTCAAGCCGACTTCCAGGTAAGGTTTTATTGCCATTATCGGGAAAGCCTATGTTATCCTTTCTGCTTGAGAGAATCCAGAAGGCAAAAAGAATAGACAAGCTTGTTGTGGCAACAAGTATAAGCGACTCGGACGATCCAATTGAGCAACTGTGTAAATTAATGGGTATTGATTGTTATAGAGGAAGCTTAAATAATGTGCTTGATCGCTTCTATCATGCTGCTCTCACCTATAAACCTGATTCAGTTATCCGTTTTACTGGCGATTGTCCATTGCATGATCCTATGTTAATTGACGAGTTTTGCGAGTGCTTTACAAACAATAAATATGACTATTTGTGCAACACTGTTAAGCCAACATTTCCAGACGGCTATGATATGTGGGCGGCATCTTTTAGCGCTTTATACGACGCATGGAACAATGCCATTCTACCCTCCGACCTTGAGCATGTTTTTCCTTACATAAGATCGCACAAGAAAAGATTTAAAACAGGAAGTTTTGAACACAGGGAAGACAATTCCCGTTTTCGTGTAACAGTAGATCATTGGGAAGATTATCAATTAGTAACTAAAGTAGTTGATGAAGTATCAAAAACGGATACTGCGATTTTATATAGTTCTGTTCTGGACTTCCTTAAAAATAATAATACTGTTGCAATGTCAAATAGCGATAAAATCAGAGATGCCGGATACATGAAGTCGCTTGACGAAGATAAGGATGTTGCGAAAAAAAACAAAAGTGAAGAGTGTTTTTTATTGCGTGCGCGTGCCAACCGCTTTATTCCCGGCATAACGCAGCTTCTCTCGAAGAGGCCTGATCAATATTCTGATGGTGTGTGGCCAACCTATTTTAAAAAAGCAACTGGAGCGGAAGTTTGGGATGCCGATGGGAACCATTATTACGACATGAGTTTAAGTGGAATTGGCGCAAATATACTTGGATATGCCGATTCCGATGTTAACAGGGCGGTTAACAAAGTCATAAGTGACGGAAATAATTGTACGCTTAATTCTGCAGAAGAGATTATGCTTGCCGAGAAATTTTGTGGCCTGCATAAGTGGGCAGAACAGGTGCGTTACGCGCGAACAGGGGGTGAATCAACCACCGTTGCGATACGGATAGCCCGCGCCACTACCGGACGGGATAAAATTGCCTTTTGCGGGTATCACGGCTGGCACGATTGGTATTTATCTGCTAACCTTACGAGTAACAATGGGCTTGACGGACATCTTTTAAAAGGACTACAGCCTGCCGGTGTGCCAAAAGTGCTTGCTGGAACATCCCTGCCATTTCACTATAATAAACTTGATGAACTTGAAAAAATTATAAGTGAACATGGAAATGACTTAGCCGCTGTGATCATGGAACCATTACGAAACATGATGCCGGACAAAGGTTTCCTTGAGGGAGTGCGAAGATTAACAGAGAATAATGGTTCAGTACTGATTTTTGACGAAATTTCTTCAGGGTTTCGCATGAATTGCGGTGGCGCACATTTAATTCTTGGAGTGGACCCCGATATGGCTGTGTTTGGGAAAAGCATTACAAACGGATATCCACTTGGTGTTATTATAGGAAAAAAAAGTGCTATGGAAGGGGCGCAAAAATCCTTTATAAGCAGCACATATTGGACAGAAAGGATAGGTCCCGCGGCGGCGCTTGCCTGTATTGATAAATACCAGAGGTGTGAAGTTGAAAAGAGGCTTGACATGATTGGGCGAAAATTGCAGGAGGCATGGCTTGATTCCGCAAAAGCAGCTGGCTTGAAGATAAAGACATCTGGTTTTCCTGCTTTATCGCATTTTGATTTTGAGGACAATAACTATCCGCTGGAATCGAAAGCCTTTTATATACAAACTATGCTGGAGCATGGGTTGCTTGCATCTAACCACTTTTACGCTATGTATGCGCACAATATGGGTCATATAGAGCTTTACTATGAGGCGGCACGAGACGCTTTTACAGGAATCCGGAAGATTCTTGATGGTAAAAAAGGGTTTTATGGTTATTTGAAAGGGAAACCCTCAAATCCATCTTTTACAAGGTTGAATTAATGGATACAATATTGTGGAATGAGGAAAGTGATCGGTTTACGAAAAGAGCGTTGGATTTATATAAAAACAGCGTGGATCACCTTATGAATAACGAGAACAAGAAAAAAATTTGCAGCAAGATTGCAACGGTGTTCGTTAACAACGGTTTTACTCCACGAAAAATGGTTGATATTGGTTGTGCTTATGGTGGAACGATACATATAATGTCCTCCCTTTTCCCAAAATGTTCATTTCTTGGAGTTGATCCTGGTGTAAAATCGATTAAACTTGCCAAGAAATACAACAGTGATAAGCGAAATGTTGAATTCAAGATTGGTACATCCGACGCTCTGCCTTGTAGCGACGGTTCGAGTGATTCTGTCTTGCTTTTAATGGTGTTACAATGGATACCGAGAAGAGTTCTTATAAAAACTATCGCTGAAATTGACCGTGTACTTACAAATGGCGGTTGTATTGCACTTATGGAATTCCAGCCGGATCAACCAATACAGTCACCTTCAATTCATAATCGTGATGTCTTTGTTTTTAAAGATGCGTATGAACCGATGTTTACAGTGTTTCCGTGGTATCACATTATTTACAGCGAAACCCTTAACAATTATGATAATGAGGATTTTCGTACAGCGCTTCATATAATACGCAAAAGACCCTTATCAAATGCCTATTCTTTTAAAAAAAGCGTTATTGCAAAAATGGGCAGGAAAAGAGGTGATAAATGAATGTTGCTGTTATCGGTATGGGGTATGTGGGGTGTATTGCTGCTGCAAAGCTCGCTGAGTATGGTCATATAGTTCATGGGGTTGAAATAAGTCAGAATAAAGTTGATACACTAAATAATGGAAAACCTACGGTTTTCGAACCAGGACTTGATGAGCTTTTCGCTAGTATGCACCAGAGCGGAAGAATTAAGGCACATCTTTCTTTAAATCAGATTAAGGATGATATTGATATTTACTACATCTGCGTTGGTACGCCAAACACGCAGAACGGCGATCTTGATCTTTCCGGCATATATAACGCCGTAATAGAAATAAAGGGACTTCATAAAAAAAACAGGAATAAAAAATTTCTTTTTATCCGAAGTACGGTTCGGCCCGGAACAAATCAAAAAATAGCCAAGGCCCTCGCTGCCGAGAATATTTCAGTTGTCTCAAATCCGGAATTCTTACGAGAGGGTTGCGCTCTTTCAGACTGGGAGCAGCAGGAGTATATTGTGATAGGCTCATCCGACAAAAGAGCGATTGATGTTTCGAAAAAACTTTATTCTTCGTACAAAGGAGAATGGCGCGTAGTTGCACCAGAGAGCGCAGAAGTAATAAAATACATCAACAATTCGTGGCACGCAGTAAAGGTGGCGTTCGGGAATGAGATTGGCAGAATTCTAACAACAATGAATATCCCGATCAATGAAGTGATTCCAATGTTTCTTGCCGACAAAAAGCTTAATATTTCTCCTACCTATTTAAAGCCAGGAATGCCGTATGGCGGATCGTGTCTTCCTAAAGATCTTTCAGGCTTGAATTTTTTAGGTAGATTAAAAGGGCTTTCTAATCCGCTTCTCGCTTCGGTTGAAGACAGTAACCAGACCCATTTTAATTATCTCTGTAACTATATACAAAAAATGGGCAAAAAGAGAATTGGTATCATGGGGCTAAGTTTTAAAGATAATACCGACGATCTAAGAAACAGCCCGGCAATGGATTTGCTCAGTAGCCTACAGGAGTTTGGGTTAAATGTCAAGGCATACGAGCCAAATCTTGATCCTGCAAAGTTAATAGGCAAAAATAAGCGGCATTATTTGAACTTTTTTTCGAGTATCAGCAATAGTATTGTTTGCGACATTAAAGGTCTTGCTTCCCATTCTCAGCTTATTGTTGTGACAAGAAAATTTGACAGCAAAACCATGAAAGAGCTTGCTCTCCATTATAAAAAAAGTGTTGTAAATTTAAGCGAGTTTGTTTTATGAGTGCGCTACCTAAAATTTCACTTGTTGTGGCTACTTTTAATTCGGCTTCAATGCTAGCAGAAACAGTGCCGCATAATTTGGACGCTGGTTTTAGTGAAATTGTAATTATTGATGGATTCTCAAAAGACAACACAGTTGATGTTATCAGGGAGCTTGAAGAGCGCTTTAAGCATAGGATAATCTTTAAACAGATTCCTAAAAAAGGACTGGCTAATGCAAGAAACAATGGAACAGCCAATAGTACTTGTGAATTGGTAATGCACGCCGGTCCTGATAACTTTTTTACATCTGACACTTTGTCGGAGATGGTTAGGCTTTGTGGCGAGTACAGCCTTGTTTCATGCCGTACGGAGTTGGCGGTTGTTAATGGGTATCTTGAGAAGGTTCATTCGATATATAAAAGGCGATATAGATCGGGAAAACAGACCATGGTCGGCACTCCATATCTTGCTAAAAGAGAACTTTTCATAGCCTTTCCGTTTAACGAAAAAATGCTTAATAGCGACGATACCGAATTCTGCGACAGGCTTGTAAACGCAAATAAGGCCATATATCGAGCAGAGGTAGCCTGTCTTGAAACTGGTTTTAACGGTTTGCCAGAAATTATTGAAAGATGGATGCGCTGGGGCAGGGGAGATGCACTTTTTTACAGGGAAAAATCGAATAAATGGACGATAAGACGCAAAATCAAATCACTGCTTCATCCATTTAACGCTGAAATAGTTGACATCAAACAAGATGTGTCAATTTCTGAATATATCTACATATTGCCATTTATCGTTTTTGTAACAAAACTTCGTTATGCGGGATGGCTCCGTTTTTTGCTTTTTAATAAATAGGGCTCTTTTATGAAAATCGCTTTTATACAGAGAGATGCGTACGAGAAGCTGGGTGTTCACCAGCTATCTGCCTGTTTAAAGAAGGCTGGACACACAGTTGACCTTTTTATTGAGCGACTTGAAACTGATTTTTATAAATCAATACAGGATTATAATCCTGATTTTGTCCTATATAGCCTTTACATAACAGAAGAGGGCTATATGGTAAGTGCCTTTAAAAAAATAAAAGAACTTCTTCCATCCGTAAAAACGCTTGTTGGTGGACCATTTACGCTGATTTTTAATGAAATCATAAAAAGTGACGCAGTTGATTATGCAATTCGTGGTGATGGCGAATATTCAATAATTGACTTTTTTGAGACCTATGGCAAAAAAGGTGGTCTTTCTAAAGTTGCCGGCATCTTATACCTTGATTCGGATGGCAGCATTGTCTCAAACGATAAATTCGATGCAATACATGATTTGGATTCTTTACCGGCATCAGACAGGGATATTTATCTTAAATATGACTATTTTGTAAATCAGGACACGGCTGATTTTATTGCAAGTCGTGGTTGTCCCTACGGTTGTACCTACTGCTACAACACTGAAATGAAAAATTTTTATGATTCACCCTTTTGGCGAACGAGAGACCCAAAGCGTGTGATTGATGAAATAAAAGAACTTCAAAAAAAGGCCAAGTTCAAGTGGATTCATTTCCAGGACGGTACATTTACAGCCAATAAAAAGTGGCTAAGGGCGTTTCTTGAGCTTTACAAAAATAGTGGATTACCACCTTTTCTTTGCAACGCAAGGCCAGAAAACATTGATGCTGAAACCGCGAAACTGTTAAAAGAAGCTAACTGCGACCGTATCACATTTGGTATCCAAACGGGCAATCCCGATTTTCGGGCTAGCGTTACTGGCAGAAAAATGACAAATGAACAGATAATTAATGCCTGTAATCTTGTGAGGTCGAAAGGGATACGGGTTTGTGTAGATATAATTTTTGGTTGGCCAGGCGAAACAATGGATCTTGCTATGGAAACTATAAGGCTATGTAGTCTGGTCAAGGCAGATATTGTTTCATCGAATGTGCTTGTCTTTTATCCTGGTTTACGGATTACTGAAAAGGCTATTGCCGAAGGCTTTATTGCGCGGACACCAACTCTAAAGGAAATCTCTCTTGCACATCCAAACACATCATTCCTTTTATCTTCCAATAAAAGGCTTTTTATTAATCTTGATAAATTTTTTTATATACTTGTCAAATACCCCCGTCTGTATCCATTAATCAGACCACTGCTTTATTTTCCTCCCAACTTCATTTTTTACCTCTTGAAGAATCTGCATATCATGAGACGGAGTTTTATTTATGATACAAGATATTCCAAGCTTCAACTGATAATGCGATACATAATATCAGCATGGAAAAATATTCATCGGAAAGAGATGGCTGACAGATGAAAGTAAAGAGAATTCTTTTTCTTAATCCACCAGATCCGGTGCTTCTAGAAAACGATAAAAGTGCCGGATACGCCTATTTTGAACCCCCACTTGGACTTCTTTCTGTTTATGGATATTTCAAAAGGGAGGTTCCTGATATTGAAGTATTGTTTTGCGATGCTAATATAGAATTAAAATTCAGATCAAGTTTGCCATATGAACAATTTTTAAAAAAAATTATCGTGGATTATCAACCACAGCTTGTTGCCATTGCTACCCTTTATTATTCTGCCATTAGCGTTTTTACGGAAACTGCGCGAATTATTAAATCGCTTGACAGTTCTGTTCTCACTGTTTTTGGAGGCCATTATCCTACGCATCTAACAAGCGAGACAATGGTTGATAGGAATGTCGATTTTGCCGTGCTTTCCGAGGGTGAACTAGGACTTAAGGATTTATGCAATGCGATCAACAATGGCACTAGTTTGTATAATGTTGAAGGAATTGCATTCAGGGATAATGAAAACAATGTCGTCAGAAATCCAAGAAAAACATTTTGGAGTGGATATGAAAGGGATGCCAGTTTACCGTGGGCTGATATTCCTTTTGAACTATATTTTCAAGAAGGAAGAAATGTCCTTTATCGTGTAAAAGAGAAGGAAAGCGTAAAAATTGCCGCTCTTACGGCTACACGCGGATGTCCAAATCATTGTTCTTTCTGCTCTTCGCCAAAGTTTTGGAATCGTCGCTGGAGAAAAAGGGAAATTTCTTCAATAATCACTGAAATTAAATATCTGATGAGTAACTACGGCGTTAATACAATAGTGTTTAACGATGAAAACATTGCAGTGCATAAACGGTGGTTTCTTGAGCTGTTAAGCGAAATTGAAAAACTCAAAATAACATGGATTTCTGGCGGCGGCCTTTCAACAAGGGCAATCAATGATGATGAAATTATTAAAAAAATGTACGACAGTGGTGTGGGACTGTTTAATCTTGCCATCGAATCTGGAAGCGACGAAGTTCTAAAGCGAGTGAATAAGTTATCCAGTGTGGCCGAAGCCAATGATGTCGTTGCTAAAATAAGGAAATATGGCAACGGATTTATAATCGGTTTTTTTATTGTAGGTTTCCCTTTTGAGAATTGGAATGGTGTCTTGAAAACTGTCAATTTTGCGGAGAAAATTGATCTTGACTGGAAAAGTTTATATTGTTTTCAACCATTTCCCGGCTGCGAGCTTCACGATTACTGCCTCGCAAATGATTTAATTGATGAGTTTAACAAGAATTACGGAGAAGTATATTTTGCTTCAAAGGTAAAATATATCGACTATTCATCGGAGGCACTTAATCATCTTAACTATCTCTCCAATTTAAAATTTAATTTTGTTAACAATAGAAATCTTGTTAATGGCAGTCTAAATTCCTTATCACAGGCCGATCGTGACTTTTCATATGTTCTGGATATGTCGCATGGCCATGTTTTTGCACTATGGGGAAAGGCGCAAATAGCGAAAAAGCTTGGGAATCAGCGTCAGTACGAATATTATCTTAAAGCTGGAAGAGAAAGCCTTGAAAAAAATAGGGGCTTTTGGCAGCCATATATGCAGGAACTGAACATCTCATTAGCGGAGCAATAAACATGGACTTGGAAAAATATGGGAAGATTGATCAATTGATTGATTCTGAAAAAACATTTTCAATTCCGTTGGAATATCCATATTTTCCCGATGCTTCAGAACGATGTGTCGAGATTCCATTTGTTTTTTCAGAAATTGGAAATGCTAAAAATGTAATTGATATTGGAATTTCATTATCTGACCCTGTTTATTTCAATGGACTACTTACGCTGGTAAAAAGAGGAATTTCATTAAGTGCTTTGGATATTGTGCCAATAGATAAAGTCCGGAACCGCTTTGTTGATTTCGATCGAACTCTTGTCGATAAAATTTCCGTATCCGTCGGGGATGTCCGTTATTACAATAAACAGAATGGAGAATTTGATTTGTTGTTATGTGTTTCAGTCCTTGAGCATATTGGATTTGACAAATATATTGACGCCACCGACACGGTTTTTGACCGGCCATTTCAACTTGATAGTCAGCACCATGATTTTTTAGCATGGCGCGAGGACGAGGTTGCATTGAAAAATATGATGAACTTGGTTACGCCAGGTGGACGGATGATTCTGACAGTTCCGTATGGAGCAGGCGGAGTTTTTCATACTAAAGATTCAAAAAATAGAATAGCTTCGCATCTCGAATATAATGACGCCAAATGGAAAAAGCTCAAGTCTTCACTTCCCGAGTGTGTCTGGCAGGATCGTTTTTTTAGAATGAGAGGGAGCGAAGGCTGGAGGGAGATATCAGGGGACGATAAATTTGACAGTTCGCACGGCTCTAATTATCGTGAGGAGGGGGTTGTTTGCACAGTAATCACAAAAGCTTGAGAAGTTATACTTTGCTAATTATTTAAGTAAAACCATTTTTTTCGTCTTATTGCAGCGGATTCTGCCTACATCGTCCCGAACGATAAGCTGGTATAAATAAATGCCAGATGCTGCCATTGCCCCATTTTCATTTTTGCCATCCCATGTAACTGAATAATAACCAGCCTGCGCTACTTTGTTAAAGAGGGTTTTAACCGTACGGCCCCTTATGTCTATAATAGTTAGGAAGGTACTGCTCTTTGCGAGTCTGCTACCAGAGAGTAAATTAGGCATTTCGAATGAGATTTTAGTAACAGGGTTAAATGGGTTAGGGGCATTTTGTGATAATTCGTAGTTATTTGGCGTTTTAGGTGACTTTACATTTTTACTGATAAAAAGCGAATCGCCTACAACAATCCTAAACAGCTGTTCCTGTCCAGCCACAGATTCAAAGGGGAGTGTGCCGGAGTTTGCGCGGAGATCCGTATTGAATCCATTTGAAGGGTAATCAATGACAATAGAAAGATGTTCTGGAATACTGGTTATATTTGGTAGCGTTAACTGCATGGTTTTTTCTGAAATGGATGCAGTTTTCACAGAAAATGTCCATATCCAGCCGAGTTGAGCGGCACTCTTACGGGAGACGGATGCCAATCCATCCTGTTCGGAAAAACCTGCGCTAAACATTTGTCCAGGTGCTTTAAGTGCCGGCAGTGTCATCGGATTTTCAGCTACGCCGAGACTTAAAAATGAATTTGCCATTGTTTTATTACCATTGTTGTCGTAAGCGGTAATCGTTACTGAGGTTTCCCATTTAGCGTCATATTTCGATTGAATTGATTTTGGAGCAGCAATAAAAGTTATATCGTTCAAGAAAGGAGCAATTAGCTCCTCGCCTGGATAAAGAAAAGCGAGGAGTCCGTCGCCATAGCCCTTGGCAGAGTGTAGCTTAACATTGGAAGCAAGAATTGAATTGCTGTTCCATACTTTGAATTCGTTTCGGTCGAGACGCCATAGACGATTTATTAGAGGAACCCTGCCAGTTGCCGTATCCTTCGTTATGGATGCAGAGATAATGCTTGCTTGTGAAATGGAACCCATATAAGGGAGAGAAGTCATTCTCCAGCCACCAGAAGTTCCTCCGGCAGCCATGGCAAAGCCACGGCTATTTTTTACGCTTGGCAGCGTTGCTTTGCCAGTGTTAAATAATATGGTATTATCTGCGCTCTTTCTTGTAATCATAAGAAAAGAATTATTTGGCGCAATTCGGAATAGGGGGTCATCTTTTGCATACGGTCTCCATTCGTTGTTACTCAACGCAAAAATTTTAATACGACCAGGATCGTAAGAGCCATTAGAAAGACCGCTTAAGCATTCAAATATGCTCAGGTTGCTATTTGGCTTTGCGTTAATATTAATAATTGACCAGAATTCATTAAGCGAATTAAAAGAGCCGGTGACAGAATCAACCGCAATTGGAAAACTGTGAAAAAGGTAGCGCTTAGTGTTATCGCTTATCCAAACCGCAAGGAATAAACCATTTTTCCTGCAAAGTTGTTTGTTTGCCCTATAAATCGCCGTAATATCAAATTCACATAATACAGATGTGTCCGCCACCGTAGCCGGTTTACCCCTTGTCCCTGAAGTAAGAGCAGAAGTAGTTGTATCCCATAAAACTACTGGAACATCGGAAATATCTGGACGGAATGTAAAAACTTTCCAGCTCGCTCGCATTCTGACTGTATTGTCCATGGCTTTAATTATTACTTTGGCGCTATCTGTAACTGCATTTAGCACTATACCACTTGTAATTGTGTCAATAACAGGAGGTCTATTATCCTTTGCAACTATTAGCACAAAAGAATCGGCACTACTTGGACTTCCCTGCGCGTAGGAGTTCCAGATGGATTCAGGCGAGTATTTTCGGATCCATAAAACAGATGTCGCTATGTCAAGTTCTCCACCTATTGACTGAAGAGTTCCATTTGAAAATAGTCTGAAAACTTTTAGTCCTGTATCCAAAACAGTCGTTTTAATACCAATATCTATGCCATTCCGGTAATAAACGGTTCCACCATCAGTATTAACCCGCTCAGAAATAACAACATACCGCTCTGGTTGGGCGTTTGAAAAACCCATGGCAGTAAGCTGTGGAATATTGTTTGGCAAAGATTGAAGTCCAATAGTAAGGTATCCGCTTGAGAAGGCATTGTTGCCAATAGCATTATCTGCAACAAATACTGATATACCTCCATTGTCAAATGAAGTTGTAGTTTTGTATAGTGTACTGAATGGCAAACGCGAGCTGAGAAAATCATTCCAGATGGTATCACGGGTATTGCCAAGCTTATCAATCAAGCGAATAAAAATCCCATTAATACCAGTGGTGTCAATCGTAATGGTATCACCGATGATATACGCAATAGTATCGACGATTATAGAGGGTGAAAGTCCCCAAACAACCGTATGCAAACCTTCAATAGAATCGGCCGCAAGCCGCACGCTCATTGTTCGAGTGGAACGCGAGTAGTTGATGAGTATGCCATTTAACGATGGCCCTTTATTATCTATAATAAGAGAGCAAAGATATGAAGTGTCCGGCGTGGCTTTAAGGATAGGTCGCATATCAGAAATATCAATCTTAAAAGATAGGCTTGAACTGTTTTTTCCGGAAATAAGAGCCCATTCAGTTTGATCAAGCCGATTAAGGTGAATATCAACGCTGCAACGCTGATTTATTGGTATGGTGTCAATGTTTAGATTGATTTTCGTTGTATCGTAAGCTGTCTTTGGCACAATTCTATCTGGTATCTTATTTACACCATAACTTACAGGACCAAGTCTTATAATGTTTTCTGTGGAATCTCTTGGTATAAAACTTATTCGGACAATGGTATCCAGAATCTGTATCATACGAATACTATCAAGAAATGGCTGGTCGATAATATAGCGGAATGGCCCCATTACTGTCGGCGGTCCTGCAATGCCAGAAACCCTGTCAACAGTTGGCCATAAAGTCAGATAATAGTTATTTCTGTCCCAGTTAAACCGGTTTTCGGAAAATATTTTTGTAGATACATCAAGGGCTCGTATTAATCTATCACCTGTTTCGTCTAATAGCGGGAGAGTACCTGTGTATGCGCTATCCTTTTGTATTGCCAGTGTAAGTCTCTTAATATTTGTATCTGGGAGCCAAAGTCGTGAAGTAGCGCTATCTATGTTCTTTGACCAGTTGATTAGGTAATTCATGTCGTCTATCAAAGATAGTTCTATGGACGAATCGGGGATTGGTGGAACAAATAAAGCTATTTCAGTTACAGAAACGGAATCGGTAATGGCCTGATTATTAGCAGAATCAACCACCGATACTGCAAAAGTATATGTCCGGTTTGGAATGAGGCCAGAAATTACAATACTGTCAACATGATTGTAATTAATTAGCCTATACGCTGGATTAGTGTATGGACGGATATTTGTGGGATTTAGAAAAGAGTCGGAACCCGAAGTTGAGTAACCATAAATGAACGAGAGTTTGTTATTCTCATTGGTTTTGGCATTTGCGAGAGTGGCTGAATCGATAGACCAAATAATCCGTACATTCTTGCAATCGATAACTTTTGCTGATAGAGAGAAAGGGAGACTTACAGGGGGCGTTACATCGAGTCCGGCCGGCGTAGTTATGGTGTCCCATGCAACTTCTTTCGACCAGACCCCATCGCCATTTCTAACAAAGGCTGCTACAATGTATTTAGCACCGAACAGTAGTGTGTCCGGTAAATCGCTCTGAAGTTCGTTGTAAGAGATCGTTGGTGGAGTAAAAACAATATACCCTTGTTCTGTGTGAGCGGTAGGAACAATGGCTGGAGTCCTAACAAGAAAGCGGACAGCTGTTGGTAACGAACCGGAAGCAATGTTCCATCGTACCGAAATTGTTACCGGATTCGCACCTCCACCATGTGTAATCAGTGAGTTAATAGTCAGATGGTTAGCAGGGTAGGAGAGGGTTCTTATACTTGCTGTTGCCTGCGGTGCAGACGCACTTATCCTATTAGGATATGATGATGAAAGTTGATTTATAACGAAAGCGGTAAAGCGGATTTCTGAACCAGTAGGCAGAGATCCTATGAGGGTACTATCCGACAAAGAAGGATTGAGAGGGTAAATACCCGCGAGCATTCCATCTTCCGGTGTTGATGGATAAATACCGTCTGTTCTGTAACGAATCATCACAGAAGCTAATTGAACAGGTATGTTATTATTGGCATCTGTGTATTGAATTGAGGGAAGGCGCCAGCGAACTTTAAGAGTTTCTGGAATGGTTGTATATGCAACTGTAAGGGTACACAGATTAGGCGGCGGCATAATCGTAGAGGAGTCAAATGGAACATTAATGCGGAACATGCTTTTATTCCACACTACCCGCCCACGGTTGTCAATGGTATTCATTGGAGCGCATGCCACAAAATAGCTACGATTATGGGAAAGTACAGGAAAAGAGCGTGGTGAACCAGAGCCGGAGTCCATTGTAATGGACGGCGCGGCTGTATCTACAAAGAGCTGTGGAAAAGAATCCGATCTGATCCATATACCTATTCGGGGAACAGTATCTCGAAAGGATAGCGGGGGCCGATTAAAAAACAGTGGGTTCCATGCAACGCGTAAATCCGAAAAGCCAACGCGTGAAACCGACCATGTTGTATCGTTAGTAGGCCGCACTGTATCAACCAAAGTGTATCCTACACCTGATTTTATGTGTCCGATATCCCAATTATAAGCTGCATCCCGAAGTGCTATTGTTACATAATACGGTTTACCGGTTCCCCGTTTAATGCTCGCGGGCATAAGTGGATATATCAACTCATCTTTGAGGGTATCACCCGAAATATCCGATAGGGGAATATCCATATAGCTCACACCTGCTGGAGGAGCTGCAAAATTCATATTGGGGGCATTAGGTGACCAGCAGACACGAAGTACGGCACTGTCTCTGTCTGGTACGGTTATTGAGTTAACTCTTGCTACGGTAAATGCGACTTGTGTCAATGGCTGTAGTTTTGATGTGTCAACTTTTAGTGTCAGCAGCGTCCCATTCGGTGGTATGGTGTCAGATGCAGATGGTGTTGAGAACTGGCAACTATTGGTAGGTAATGTTATGGAGGAATTCCAACCACGGGCATTCGACACAGAAACTGTGAGATAATAAGTCGTAAGTTGCGTAAGTCCGCTAACAATAATTGAAGCGGTATTAGCGGCTGAATCTGTCAAGTTAAAGTAACGGGCTCCGCTTGTGTCAGAAGCGTTTGTGTTAAATGTGGAAGTTGATAGCAATACTTTCACCAAAGAGCGATTTATATTTGTTGCAAGCTGAGATAGATTAGATATTGTTATTCTTGCGAAATTACTGTAAACAGCAGTAGCTGTAAGAGTGAGGGGATTTAATGGACGAGAACCGCTCTTGAATGTTCGAACATTGGCGTAAATAGAATAGTTTCCGCTGGTGTCCTTAGGTGCGACCGCGAAGTAATAATGTGAACCAGTGTCAAGGGAGGCAAAAAGCAGGGATGTTATTGTGCCATCATTCAATCGTGCAATGCTTACGCTTCGGTCGGGCGGTAGGAGGCGAAATTGTGTGGCAATATCTATTGAGTCTATCGAACCCACCTTTCTCACCCAGATATAGAGAGATTCCACATCGGTATTTGTGAACACAAGAGTACCAGTAGGCCGTATTGTAATTGAGGTGAGCGAAGTGTCGAGTAAATTAAGTGTTATTGGATTAAGAGGCTCATCGGAATCGTAAAATATGGTATCCATCGCAGCGTTTGTAGTTGGAGCTGCCCATGTATTACCGAATTCGTAAAGAGTTGGAATGGCCGAAAAACAGAACCGTTGCGCAATACTATCGCGAAGAGTTACAATTACAGTATCGCTCATTAAAGAACGAGCAATAATGGTGTCCGGCGCTCTAATTGCCTGAAGAGTTTGTGTTTCCGGGTTAAATCTAACAGTGTTTTCTGCCCACCATACCCTTATAGAGTCAATTTTCGGACTTAACGAATCAAGATTACTAAAAGCTATGGCAATCAGCCTGTTGTTATTTATCCGTTTTGACAGAGAAATACCAAGAGGATTTTTTACTTTTGTTCGGGCAGAGTCAAGATGCAGGGAAGGAGACCAGTTGCCAGCAGAGTCCTTTACCGCAATACCAACAAAGTATCTAGTTGCTTGCGTAAGGCTACCAATTATAAGCGTGCCGGCACTCATAGCTGCGCTTTTTGTTAAAGTCAGGTGAGGAGTTGCTGTTTTATATGTTGAAGCAAGAGTAGCCGCATTCGTGCCATAAAAAATATAAACATCCTTTACATCATTTGACATGGTGCCTGTGTTAATTGTATAGCTTAACGATGTTTCTGTTGAATCGGTTATATGAACTATACCATTGTTGGGCTCAATATAGTCTCCGGTTATAAAAGTTGTTCTATTCGTTGCGGCCATATCACCGTACAGAACAACACCGGGCCTTGGAACTCGCTCAGTTACTGCAAAATAGTAACGCTTCTCACTTGCAAAACCTGTTCTAAGAACCGAACTATCCCCAAGCAAAAGACCTTTTAGCCAATATGTACCTTTGAGTTCCCAAGAGTTTCCAGAAAGTGGTATGGTATCGTAATAGATCAACACAGAGTCAACCAGCGAAGTATCAAGTAAATTGAGACCGTTTATTGTAATACGCAGTTGACTAAGGGTTCCTGATTCTGAGATAGTAAGGGCAAGTGGGTTTGTTGGTTTTGTGTATCTGGAAGTAACTGAAAAGTCATCGCACCAGTTACCCATTCTATCCCTTGTAGCAGCGCCTATCCAGTAACGAGTTGCTTGCGAAAGCGAAGTAAACTGCCTTGTACTATTTAGGGATTTATCAAAGGCAATATAGGGAGCACCGCGTGATAAAAAGGTGTTCCAAAGTGAAGTAGAATCAGTTGAAAGATATATCCAAATGGAGTCAACATCAGTTTCTGACGGTAGTGTAGCACCACTAATTGAGTCGCTTATTGAAGTATTTGTAGAGTCTAATACAAGAATCACCATATTGTTTATGGGCTTTGTGTTATCTACATATACCTGTGCTCTATTAGCAGTCGAAATTGATGCCCAATTTCCAGAGTATCCTGCGGTTATTGAGAAATAAAAGGTGTCTGAAGTAAAGGCTGGATAGGTGACTATTCTTGAGATTGTATCGCTTGCGAATGGATAAGATATTGAGAAAATTGAATCGCCATCTATTGATGAGTCAAGTTGCGCTATTTTCCTATTCCATAATTTAACAGTTGTTGCAGTGCTCGATAGCGCTTGAATACCGTCAATTTTCAGTCTGAATGTGCTATTGTCAATCTTGCTTACTGTTATTGTCAGCTTATTATCAGTAATGGTGGTAATTCTGCTCATGGAAAGAGATTGCGACCATATACCTTCTTTACTAATAGCGGCAACACCGATCCAGTATGTTTTACCGTCAGATAGTGTATCTACACTCATTGTGGCACGCGAACCGGCGGTGTCCGTTTTTATGTTGGGAGTGGTAGTTTTCCAGTTTTGTGCAAGTATAGAAGAATCAGTGGCCACAAAAAATAGAACAGAATCAGAAACGGAATTATAGGAAGTTGAAGAAGGTACGCGAAAATTTGCTTCAGAAGTCGAAACAGATACAATTTGTATCGAGGGGGTAGTAGCAGGGGAGTAGTCTGGTGTTGTGAGCGTGTCCCAGTTACCAGGAAGCTCCACAGAGTTGATTTCACTCCAACGCGTATCGTCGTTTATGTTGGCTGAAACCCCATTTCTTACCGTAAAGAAATATTTTGTAGAGCCCAACATCCCTTTCCGGATAAAAGTGATTGAGTCCTTCCCAGAAAAGTCAGTAAAAGTAAACGCCGTGTCAGGACCTAAAGTAGTGTTTTTAGGGGCATTAATTCCAATAAAAACTTGAATTGTATCGCTTGTTGTCAGTTTATTGATGTTTTTGATTGTGCATATAAGGCCTGAATCTCCAAGTGCTGGAGTCTCTGATATGCTTATTGTCAATGCATTGCCAGGTTTGGTCCAGTATGAAGCTATCTTTACGCTATTAGACCATGCATTTGTAGTGTTCCTTGTTGCCACTCCGAGGTAATATTTTATGCCATTTGCAAGCGAAATTATTGTTTTACTGTTAGTGCAGTTTGGTGTTGTAAACTCACCGTCGGTCCTGAGTAATGTGTCTGCCGCAACAATAGATTGAAAATTGTTAGATATATTCGTGGAATCGGTTCCAGTAAAAATATATGCTGCATTAATGTCTGAACTTGATAGATCACACAAACGGGTAACAGAATAGTTTATTGAATGTGTATCAGAAGCATTTGGAACGATGGACAAATAATTAATTACACCGCTAAATTCATCAGCTCCAATATCCCATGTGTAAGCACGGATATTCCCGTCGATATCATCAGTAAATATGCCAGACAAATCGAATCCAGCATCAATCGCGCTTGATTTATCGGATAGGTGCAAATTAATTGTACCGGAAGTTGTGTCAACAAAGTGATTATATGCTGATTCACCCCTAATTGAGTGTGTTCCCGGAGCAGTTAGATCACTCGATAGATTATAGTCAGACGCAACATCACAATCAGAAAAATCTGTTCCACACGACATTGCAATACAGTTGATTGCTGGATACCCACGCACAAAACCAACAGGCGTTCCGGTAGATGAAAGCTTATACGCAGTACAGTTGTAAAACGATGTAGAACCGAAACCTGCTCCATCGCCATTCCTGAAGCCTGAAAGGTTTGCCCCGGCAACAGAAACATTATAGACAATACAGTTCATAGCCTTACTGTAGCTATTATTCAACCACAAGGCATACATCCATGTCCCGGTTGAGGGAATATCGTGTACTATACAGTTTGCTACAGTAGTATAGCTCCCATTGGCACGCAGACCATAATTGAAGCTGCCACTTCCCGAGATTCTTACCCATTCGAGTTTGGTATAGTTTGCAGAAAAGAGGTTGGCAGGCGCTATTTGTACTCCTCCACCACTTCCAGTTCCATTGTGCCTTTGTCCGGGAGCAGCGATAATCCACATAAAATGAGAGGCATCGACTGTTGCGCCACTCACTGTCACCGCCGCAAGGTTACCATCCGCAAAGCAAACTCCCTTCTCCACCACCTTCTGCGTAACCAAATCATTATCCCGCGCATCTTCCCATGCCTGAAGCGTGTTATAGCTTCTCTTTATCTCATAATCACCATTGTAAAGTGAGCAGATTGGCGGTATTTGAAGGGTAATCTGTGTCGCACTGTTTACCGTCTGCACATAGCAGGTGTCTGGCCCACCTGCCGCTCCAGTTGGATCAAGGATGATTCTGTCACCCTCTCCAATTGCTCCAGTACCTGTTGTTGGTATAGTAGAACCAGAAAAATTGAGTGTGGCTGAACGGGGGCTTGTGATTACTGTACCAGCGTTGTGAAGAACCCCTGTATTTGTTCCTATCGAGTAGCTTACTGTATCGTCACGACTAAAATTAAAGTTAGTATTCCCCGTAGAGTCAGTTGAACTATATAAATAAATAGGGTTTGTTAACGAGGAATTTTCCATATTCTTGACAAGAACATCATAAAGGAAAAACTGTCCGCTTCCAGTCCAAGTACGAGGAGTTCCATCAACCGTCGATCGAATCTCTATCGCATTCGCATCACCACCAAGATGGCCATAACCATTAAGGTGTAAAACACCACTATTGGAAAGCGCGCCTCCAAGCTTTAAATCGCCACTCCCTCTACCGGAAAGAATACCATTAGCGCCTATCGTCAGAGCGCCATCTATGCGAAGCGAAGAGGTGTCTCCCATACTTAAATGGCCAGAACGGATTGTCAGAGCATCATTCAAGTACAAGCTTCTTGCAAGTACAACTTTCCCAGATGGTTTATCAATTATAAGGCTGCATGGTAGAAATGAGTAGTTGGTTGAATCGGCAGCGGTTACAGCTTGCAAGCCAGTTCCATTGAGTATTATAACAGTATTTGCACTTGAGTAATAGCGTTTAGAAGAGGTCAGGTTACCACCTACCTTAAAGGCATAATTGCTGTCTCGCACGATAGAAGTTGCGGAGTTTGACAACCGTAAATCCTTGAGTACTGTGACAGTGTCAAAAAGCCAACCATGTCTTTGTGTAATCCACAATGAATTAAAAGAATGCCCACCCGACTTTATCTTGTAATCTCCATTCACATTACCGGTAACTTTTACAAGATTTGTGGCCCCGAAACTTACATTACCTGAATCACATATCCAGTCGTAAGCGCTTCCAATTGTATCTGTAACTGTAAGAGTGCCACCTGATTTCTGAACGATTACAGTAGCTCCAAGCCAACCATAACCTCCATCTGCACTCAAAGATTGATTATTGCTGCCTCGAAAGATCAACTTGCAGGCACCAGAAGTACCTCCATTTGAAGCCTGCTTTGAAACAACATCCCTATGTACAAGTATGGTGTCTCCTACAATGGCATCAATCCCGTTGATATATAGATTACCCTGTACATTTATCTTCCCGGATACATAGGTGTTTCTTGCAAAACTTCCAATAACAAGATGGTTAAAATGAAAAGAGCTGTCCGCAAATAAAGAGTCTGTACGAATTGAGGTCATTCTGTTATGAAAATATCCATTAGCATGATTAAAAGTTCCACCCGTAAAGCGGAGTGCTGTTGCTGAAATCTCAAGTGTATCACTCGTGCTCGTAAAAGTACCACCAGAGAGAATAAATGGTGTTGTTATTTCATTAGCCGTACCAGTAACTGAAATTTTTGAGTTGCCACCAGTAAATGTACCACCATTCTGGATGTATCCACCTACTCCAATAGTTATTGTTCTTGTAGCGTTTTGCGTTATTGTGCCGCTCCATGTACTCTCAAGGATTAAGCCCCTGACAGAAGCATTAGCATTTATAAAACAGGGGTTGTTTGTAGCATCGTTGAATCGTGCGGTATCAGTTGTAGTAGGAACAACCCCTCCGCTCCAGTTAGCCCCTGTGTTCCAGTTACTATCTGCCCCTTCGCCAATCCATGTAAAAGCAGGACCAGAAAAGATATATTCATCCGCTCCAATATCCCATACCCCAGTACGAACAACTCCATCAATATCTGTGTCGAAGTATTGCAAAAGCCCAGTTGAATCACCTGCATTCTTGGCATCAGCGGATCCCCGTAAATGAAGATCTACAGAAGCTGAGGTAGTATCAACAAACTGGTTGTAAGCTAATTTGTTAATTAGAGAATTAGCTCCCGGTGCAGTAGCGTCGCTCGAAAGGTTGTAATTGGAAGCTGCGGCTCCACCAGAAAAGCAAATACCAGAATCAGCATTAGCAGCATATACTTTTACCGAAAGACAGTTCTTAAAGGTTGCTGTTGTACCATTATTCTTAAAACCAAATGCCGATGAAGTAACATCGGATACCGAAATATTATACGCCGTACAGTTGATAAATTGGGTATTCCTGTTGTGATCACCAAATGCAATGACCCTGCGGTCACCTGTAGATGATGAAAGATTATATGCAAGACAATTCGAAAAAATCACCCCATTAGGACTAGCGTCCGGCGAACACCAAAAGGCTAAGAGTCCGCCAAAACTACTTGTAGAAGCAATATCGTGAATAATACAGGCATTAATAAAACAATTCGAATGCGTCACACTTATTCCCCGAGCAGTAGTAGATGTATAACCTGAATAACCGGATACTCTTAGATATTCAACTCGGCTATAAGCCGTACTAACATTAACAGTGCTTGCGCCACCATTGTACACAATGTTAACGCCCTCTTCAACGCCATTGTGTCTTTGCCCTTGCGCTACTGTTAGCCACATAAAATTTGAGCTGCCAGTGGTAGCACCTGCTATGTTAATTACCGAAGTTCCATACGCTGTACTGAAGTTTCCATCCGCAAAACAAACCCCCTTCTCAACTACCTTCTCTGTAACCAAATCATTATCCCGAGCATTCTCCCATGTCTGAAGCGTGTTATAGCTTCGCTTTATCTCATAACCAGCATTATAAAGCGAACAGGTTGGGGGTATTTGAAGGGTAATCTGTGTTGCACTGTTTACCGTTTGAACATAGCAGGTATCCGGCCCTCCAGCAGCTCCAGTTGGATCAAGTATTATCCTGTCTCCTTCTCCAATTGCCCCAGTACCGGTTGTTGGTATGGTGGAGCCGGAAAAATTCAGTGTGGCTGAACGGGGGCTTGCGGTTACTGTACCAGTGTTGTGAAGAACTGCTGAATTAGTTCCTATTGAATAGCTGACAGTATCGTTACGGCTTACATCAAAACCTGTTCCTGCGGAAACTATTGCACTGCTATATGCGTAAATTGTACCTGTACTGTTATTTTGATTTGTAAGGCTTACATCGTTAAGAAAAAATAGGCCACTTCCTGTCCATGTCCTTGGTGCTGTTGCCTCTATTGAAATATTTGCATCTCCACCCAAATGGCCAGCTCCATTGTAGTTCATTACACCATCGTTTAAAAAGAAGCTGCCAAGCGTTAAAGAACCGCTACCTTGATTTACTAATCTGCCGTTAGTACCTATAATCAGTGAATCTGTTACTGAAAGGGTATAGGTTGATCTTCCTTGTGAAAAGGCGCCGGAAGTTATGCGAAGCTTGCCCGGGAAGGTAAGGTTACTGCCTTGCACTACGGTGCCATAACTCTTTTTGATTTCCCAATTACCAGTAGGCATACTTTGCCCACTCGCAACCGAAACAGTCTGTCTCTCTTTTGACCCACTAAAAAGCACCGAGGCTGTACTTGTCGCCGTACTGAAGCTATCTGTGAAGTTTCCATATACCTCCAATACTCCACCATTAACCTTAAGAGCCTCAAGTCTAGAACTTTCTCTATTCACCGAAAAGTCACCAGAAACGAGGATTGTATCGCCAGACGCAATTACAAAGGTAACATTATCAGATCCCCCACCACCTCCATCCGGCTGATAGCGAAGATTACCTACTGTCAATTTGGACGCAACATCAAGCGTAACTGTCATACTTTTCGACAAGCCATCCCACGAGTAACCTGCCCGAACAACAAATTTAACGAGACCGTTGTTATGCGTAAATGTACCACCCTGTACCGAAAAGGCTGTCCCCGAATCATGTATGGCTAAAATAGCGGGCGCAGAAAAAGTACCAGAGACCAAACTGAATTTATTAACCCCAATTCTGGTTGTTGTTGAAGTTGGAGTTACTGTACCAGATGTGTTAAGCTTTAATATTGGCAGATATCCACCAGTAAACGCATAACGAGGCGAAGCAGTACCATTTATAAGTATTTCACCCGTGCCACCTGTTACCCCCGTATCACAAAATATGGTATCACCTGTGAATTCAACCACACCAGTATTCAAGTAGAGGTACTCCAACGCACCTGATGTGCCCTTAAAAACTAAGTTTCCAGCAACTGAAATGGTATCACCTGAACCAATATTTACATTAACCACTTCACCATCGCCATCTCCACCCTGCCCCACTAAATGCAAGTGTTTAAGCGCAAGCTTGGAAGTTACATCCACTGTCCAGTTTACTGTTGCATTCGTACCAACGCCAGATTTGCCAGCTAAACCAAAAAAGTAGAGAGTTCCATCATTATGGCTAAATGTGCCACCTGAAATTGTGAAAGAGGGATTCAACTCAATATAACGGGAACCGTACATTGTAAAAATAGAGGAGGTGCTTGTAAAAGAACCGCCAGTCATGACAAAATTCCCAGAATCAACTATGGCGGCATTCGAGCCAAGAAAAACTCCCCCAGCCTGACTAAATCCTCCTCTGCCAATTGTGAGAGTTCTTGTAGCGTTTTGCGTTATTGTGCCGCTATAATTGGATCTAATCTCTAATCGCTTGACACTTGCATTCACATCTATCGCGCAGTTGAATGTAGAGTACCATGTAAAAACAGCGGTATCCGTTGACGCGGGCACAAAAGCAGGCCACCAGTTCGAAGCTGTATTCCAGTTACCATTTGCTGTTGCTATCCAGTAATGTTTGGTTCCGTCGCCACAACCATCGTTTATTGTCCATCCACTGTTGTTACCCATATTAACAGAATTGTTGGCAGTGATAGATCCACTCATCCCTTTTACTAAAGCATCTGAAATTGTAAATGAACCACCACCACTCCACGCCCTTTGCTCGCCACTTGTAGAAAAGAGCGAGATTTTTGAGTCAAGATCGCATGCTGTCGTAGCGCCGTCAATGGTAATTGTCCCTGAATTTACTACTGCGCCGCCAAGTGAGTCGTAACCTGTGCCTGTATTTGTCCAAGCGCCGCTTGCACCAACTGTTATTGTCCCGCCTGTTTTAAGTCCGTACGAAGCCCCTTGGTCGAGAGTGCCGCTTGTAATTGTTATTCCGCCAGGAAAAGAGATATTGCTACCCAAAACAACACTACCCGATGACTTATTGATAGTCCAGCCGCCATTAGGGATAGCAAGAGAATTGGTATGTGTAATCGTCTGCGCATTACTACCACTAATCAAAAACGACGCGCTACCACCATCCTGCCTCTCGGCAAATGTTATGTTGCCCCTAACCTCAACAACTCCAGTATTGATTTTACAACCATAGGCATAGCCTGTTACACCATTCTGCGTGTAATTTCCTGTAACCAATAAAGTGTCTCCCGACTCAATATTGTAGTTGCACCACCAATTATTATTTGAGTTGTTGTAAACAATAAGAGACCCCAGCGTAATCTTATTTGAAGGATCAGTTGTAGATATTGAGCTGTTATGGCCATACCCACCAGGCCTCCTCATAAATCTTAGAGTGCCGTTATTATGTAAAAATGTCCCACCATTAATAGCAAAGTTACCCGTATTGTCAATACCATTATTGTCCGAATTATCCGTCAATATACCAGTAACCGTATAGTTTCCCGTTGGCGCAGAGAACACACCAGAAGTAAGCGTAAAATCTGCTGATGTAAAATCTGTGGTACCGCTTGCAGCAAAAAGCGTATCGCTCTTGTTAATTTCCAATTTAGGTACCTGCCCACCGGTTGATTGATAATACTGATTACCAGTACCGTTCACAAGAAGTATAGCGTTTCCACCAGTTTTTTCCACCGTTGTAGTTCCATTTTGTGCTGTGCAAATACTATCCCTGATCTCTATTACTCCCGTTTTAACTCTACATCCATTATTATTACTCGTACCTGTCTGGCGGTAAGGTCCATTAGCAACAAGGGTGTCTCCTGCACTTATTACATAATTGTTGAAATGGTTATCAGTGGTATTATTGTGGAACCAGAGGGAACCCATCTCAAGCTTGTTAGAAGCTAAACCTATCGAAATGGTAGAGATGTGTCCGTAACCTCCCGGATCATGATTAAACTTTACAGTACCGTTATTATGAACAAAACTACCCCCATTTACCGTAAAATTGCCGGAATTATTTTGATTGGCAATACCACTGATTACAAAATATCCCCTTGTGCTTGTAAATGTTCCATCAGTTAATAAAAAGTCTCCGTTTAGCTTAATTGAGTCACTTGCCGTAGAGCTACCGGTAAATGTACCCCCTGCCTGACTGTAACCTCCCGAACCGATTGTTATGGTTCTTGTAGCATTTTGAGTAACTGTGCCGGTAAAATCAGAGGTAATTCTGATTTTATGGACGGAAATATTGGAATCTATTTCACAATTTCTGGTAGGAGTGCCGGCAAAGATAGCTGTGTCGGAAGCGGTAGGTATTCCATTATCCCAATTAGCTGCTAATTTCCAAGAAGTGCTAGTTCCGCCTACCCATGTTTTTGCGGCCGCAAAGGTATTGATTGTGACAAAAAATGATATAAAGATAAAGCAGAAAACGAATTTACCGATCATAGTTTTCCTCAAAATTATGAGTTAGTTCGGGGTCACATACTATATTATAATAGGTTTGTAGTAATTCATGCAAAAAAGGTTCGACAAAATATGTCAGAAACTAATAGGAACGGTCTGTTCATAACAGCTACAGACACTGGAGTTGGTAAAACAACTGTTTTGTGTCATCTTGGGCGAGCGCTGCAAAAAGCGGGATATGATATTGGCGTGTTAAAGCCTTTACAAACGGGGCTATCGAAAGAGAAGGGTGATTATCACGAATACAAAAAGTGGATGACTGTTGACAGTGAAGGCGTTGTTGTCCCTCAGAAATTTGATGCGCCGGAAGCCCCATCAATTGCGGCTAAAATTGAAAATCGGCATATCAGATTTGACGCGATAAATCGTTCTTTGTATATTATGAAGCGTAAACATAAAAATTTGCTCATTGAAGGTGCTGGGGGGGTGTTGGTTCCAATTGGACGAGGTAAGACCATGTTGGATCTTATGGTCAAGATTAATTATCCAGTTCTTGTTGTGGCACGAACCACACTTGGAACAATAAACCACACTCTGCTTACCATCGAAGCTCTGCGTAAACGGAATTTAGAAATCGCCGGAATTGTTTTCAATCATGCTATTTCTAATAGCGGAACAAATTTTGAATCTGTTTTTAATGAGATACAAAAGCTGTCTAAAATCCGAAATATGGTTGAATTTGCAAAAATAAAAACGGATGGAGAATTTGTTGCAAAAAAGTTTTTAAAGTTTTTTCGAAAGTGACCAAACATGAGCGTAGTCAAGTTTGTTTTATTGTTGAAATTGTCGGCAATTTTGTTAGCACAAGAACCAGAAGCTTATGAAGAAGGTTTCTCTGATAGCTCTTTGGTACAAACAGATTCAGTTGTTGAGGCAAATATTCCTCAGCTTCCAAAGGCAGGTAGCGATGCGGAAAGTATTAAAACTGAGAAACCGGAACAGGATAAAAAGGGGATAGTTCTTGTTGGTAATAAAGAGGATCAGACTGAGGTAATTACAACATACAGTGGCGACGAAAATACACTAAAATCGCCTAAAAAGGCCTTCTTTTTAAGTCTGTTAATGCCGGGTTTGGGTGAATTCTATGCAGAAGCAAAAACATACAGGATTGCACTGCCTGCCGCCGTCGAGTTGTCAACATACTCCCTTTATATAGCGTTTACATACAAGTATAATCAAAAGATTTCTGTTTACAAAAAGTTTGCCGATGAAAATTACAGCCATAAGAAATTTGAAAACTGGTACAGATATGTAGAAGAGGCAGATTCTAACAAGATTCGAATAAGGACAACAGCACACGATAACGCCTATTTTTCCAAAGATCAGGCAGGAAAAACGGGTGACTATTACGAAATGATTGGAAAGTACGATATTTTCGCGCAGGGTTGGAAAGATGTTTCCCCAAATATGGATACAACTTATTACGAAACTGTTATTTTACCTAATTATCAGCAAGTTCCGAGGGATAGTTTATACTGGAATTCGTTTGCCCTCGACTCCCTTTCTCCCTATCTTCGTGATGCATTTAACGCAGTAACCGGGCCAAATTTTATGCATTACCGTGACGATGGCCGCCCTTTTTATTTCGGCAAGTCTCTTAACCAGTTGAAATATATGGAGTTGCGTAATGATGCTAATTCTATTGCCGACCTGAGGCGCAAAATACTTTTTACTCTTATAGTAAATCGGATTGCCTCTTCAGTTAATGCAGCTATGGCCGCAATAAGCTACAATAAATCTATTACAGGTGGATCACTATCACACAATGGCAGCAGGATAAAAATAGATGCTATTCAAATTGGCTCAACGGATATTCCGGCAAATGGCATTGTGGCATCATACACATTTTGAGATTATGAAATGCGAATAGTTATTATTAGTATGTTAACTATCCTTGCTGTTATATCTTTTGCAAATGATTCCATTGAAGTTGAAAAACCGGTTCTAATCGAAGATGATGGTTCAATAAGCAGTGGCGAATCGGTTAATCTGAAAGTGTATTCAAGCAATGAAATTGACGAACTGCATAACAGAAATTCGCTCCCATATTTTTCTCTTTTATTGCCCGGTTTAGCGCATCACAAACTCAACAGAAAGAATAGTGCAAAAGTTTATATGTTTGCAGAGGGGGCACTTTGGGTCGGTTTTGCCTACTCGCTTTTCTATAGGTCAAAAGTTACAGATAATCTTCGTGCCTACCTTTTTACCTATGGCCGCTGCGATGGCATTCGGTCCGATGCAGCAAATAAGACCGCATGGAATCTTACAGAAATGGAGTTGCAGCTTCCTCTTTACAATGATTCATCGGCGCAGTACGCAACACGGGTATATAAGCCGTCCCGAGATAAATCGATGCCTGCCCCTGACTTTTACTGGAGCTGGACTTCTGAAGAAGCCCATCAGGAATATTATGATATGTGGAAAACACGGAATACCGCGAAAATTGTGGCGCTTTCTTTCGCTGGTGCTGCCGTATTGAATCGAGTTGGCAGTTTTATACATGCGCGTTGGATTGCAAAAAATAGTGATACTGTTACAGGGTCTGTTCAAACTATATTCTGGAAGCCAATTGCTACCGGTAATGGACATGGTCTTGAATTATCGGTAGTGTTCTAACTTATACTAATTTTGCAGGAGATAAAATGCGGATTTTAGTTACTGGTGGTGCTGGTTTTATTGGCTCGCATCTCTGTCGCCGATTGCTTGCCGAAGGAAATGAAGTGGTTTGTCTTGATAACTTGTTTACAGGGCGCAAAGACAACATTCGGGACCTTTTGCAGAATAGTTCATTTGAATTTATACGACACGACATTATCGAGCCCGTTTTAATTGAGGTTGATCAGATTTATAATCTTGCGTGTCCTGCCTCGCCAGTTCATTATCAGTTTAATCCCGTCAAGACTGTTAAAACAAATGTGATGGGTACCATAAATATGCTTGGACTTGCCAAGAGAGTAAAAGCCCGTATTCTGCAGGCGAGTACATCAGAGGTATATGGCGATCCATCTGTACATCCGCAAACGGAGGATTATTGGGGTAATGTCAATTGCATTGGCATCCGAAGCTGCTACGATGAAGGTAAAAGGGTCGCCGAAACCCTCTTTTTTGACTATCACCGACAGAATAATGTTGACATAAGGGTTGTTAGAATATTCAATACATACGGCCCCAATATGCTAAAAAATGATGGTAGGGTGGTCTCAAATTTTATTGTGCAGGCATTGCAAAATATCCCAATTACCATTTATGGAAAAGGTCTGCAAACGCGTTCTTTCTGTTTCGTTTCTGATCTTGTAGATGGCTTTATTAAAATGATGAATCTGGACGGTTTTACAGGACCCGTTAATCTTGGTAATCCAGGAGAATTCACCATGATTGAACTTGCCGAAAAGATTATTAAACTGACAAAATCAAAATCTAAATTAGTTTATGAACCGCTTCCAGCCGATGACCCAAAACAGCGCAAGCCGGATATTTCAATTGCCAAATCGAAATTAGGATGGACTCCCAATGTTTCACTTGATGAAGGACTCGTAAAAACTGTTGATTATTTCAGAGGTGTAATTTGAAAGGTAACATCCTCATAGTTGGTGGTGCTGGCTACATTGGCTCCCATTGTGCAAAATTGCTCGTTAAGTCAGGTTGGACTGTTACAGTTTACGACAACCTTAGTCGTGGACATAGGGAAGCGCTTCTGTATGGCGATTTTGTAGAAGGGGATATTGGTGACAGCAATATGTTAGGCGAATTGTTCTCGGAGCGGGAGTTTGACGCGGTGATGCATTTTGCTGCCCTGATTCAGGTTGGTGAGTCTGTAAAAAAGCCGGATCTTTACTACGATAATAATACCGCCAGAACAGCTGTATTGCTTGACTCAATGTTAAAGGCGGGTGTAAACCGCTTCATTTTTTCCTCAACAGCGGCTGTATATGGAAATCCAATATTCGTTCCGATTACTGAAGAACACCCGTGCGCACCGATTAATCCTTATGGAGATAGTAAGCGAAAGGTAGAAGAGAAGCTTGGCCGACTGACTACAGAAGGTAAACTTTCATCGGTTGTGTTCAGGTATTTTAACGCCGCAGGGGCGGATCCTGATGGCGAACTTGGTGAGCGCCACGATCCTGAATCACACCTGATACCGCTTGCTATACGAGCTGCATTGGGAAAGACACCGCCACTATCTGTATTTGGCACCGATTACGACACAAAAGATGGGACGGCTGTCCGTGATTATATTCATGTCAACGATTTGTGCAAAGCACACATTCTAGGACTTGAGTATTTAATGGACGGTGGAAAGAGTAATCTGTTCAACCTTGGAAATGGTGAAGGATTTACGGTGAGAGAAGTGATTTCTTCAGTAGCAAAAGAGCTAAATATGGAAGTCCCCTGTGTCGATCAGCCGCGAAGGGAGGGTGATGCTCCTTCGCTTATTGGAGATGCAACCAAAGCGCAAAAAATTCTTGGATGGAAAACTGATTATCCTTCACTTGATAAAATTGTCAAGACCGCATGTGAGTTTGAGCTCTCTGCTTAGGCTTTTTTGAACCCCACTTACTGTCAATAACTTTATCCACATCTTCCGCTGTTCGGTACATCTCTATATAGTATTCCTGTTCTCCATGCATTTCGCATGAGTCGGCTGGATGGTCTTTGCAAATAGGCATTCTTTTTTCATATATAGAGCATCTATTATTTTTATCGAGGTATCTGCAATCTGTTTTAAATTCAATAAGCCAGTCGTCGTCGTGGTCCCTGTAAACAGCGATATTTTTGTGGGCAACAAGCCAGCGTATTTGCTCCCAGTCCTTTCTCGTTGTCGGTTTTTCCCATTCCACAGCTACTGTCCGGCAGCAACCGGCGTCACATTTTACACATGTTATTTCATTTTTTGTTTTCATAAAGCATAAAATACCTTACGGTTAGGGTGTAACTTAATTATTTTTTGATAAAATGTTACGGTGTTGTCATAATTGGCAAAATAATTAACTTTTGGAGAGATATTGTCATGAACGGGATGTTTACAGAACGAGTCAAAAAAGTAATGCAGCTTGCGCGTGAAGAAGCTGTCCGTCTTGGAAACGATTATGTTGGAACAGAACATCTTCTTCTTGGGCTTATTCGGGAAGGGGATGGTGTTGCTGTTGCCGTCTTGCAGAGTCTTTCAGTCGATTTACAAGAGCTGATGCGCAATGTAGAAAAATCAGTTTCATCATCAGGTGGAATGATGACACTTGGTCAAATGCTTCCCTTTACCCCAAGAGCAAAAAAAGTGCTTGAGACGGCTGCGCAGGAGGCTCGAACAATGGGTCATAAGTATATTGGAACAGAACATCTTCTTCTCGCCCTTCTGTCCGACAAAGATTCCTCGTCAGCAAATGCTCTTGGTGCAATGAGTGTCGATTACGAAAAGGCAAAAGGTGAAATTGAAAGAATTTTAAAGGGTGGGGAAGACCTGCAAAAATCTGGTGAGCCGGTTGGCGGAACGGCTGCTCCTGGCGGTGCGAAGAGTAAAACACCATTTCTCGACCATTTTGGCAGAGATTTAACCGCGCTTGCTCGCAAGGAAGAACTCGATCCGGTTATAGGACGGGAAGAGGAAATTGAACGGGTTATTCAAATATTATCAAGGCGAAAAAAGAATAACCCTGTCCTAATTGGTGAACCTGGTGTAGGTAAAACAGCGATAGTTGAAGGACTTGCACAAAAAATCATTAAAAAACAGATTCCTGAGGTTCTTGAAAATAAAAGAGTCGTCACTTTGGATATGGCAACAATTGTAGCTGGAACAAAGTATCGTGGTCAGTTCGAGGAGCGATTAAAAGCACTTCTTCAGGAATTACATAAGGACAGAACCGTAATTATTTTTATTGACGAGTTGCATACAATTGTTGGTGCGGGAGGCAGCGAAGGAAGTCTTGACGCATCTAATATTTTCAAGCCAGCCCTTTCGAGGGGAGAAATACAGTGTATCGGCGCGACTACTCTCGATGAATACCGTAAACATATAGAAAAGGACGGCGCTCTGGAACGCCGTTTTCAGACCATTCTTGTTCAGCCACCAAGTCCGGAAGAAGCTGTTTTAATCATGAATGGACTAAAAGAGAAATACGAAAATCATCATAAAGTTTCCTATACACCTGAAGCAATTGCGGCGACTGTTTACCTTTCAGATCGGTATCTTTCCGACCGTTTTTTACCGGACAAGGCAATTGATGTACTTGATGAAGCAGGGGCTAGACTCAGATTATCTTCTCTTGCTGTACCACCAGAGCTTCATGAAATGGAGCTTTCTCTTGAGTCCGTTGTAAAAGAAAAAGAGCAGGCAGTTGAAAATCAGGAGTTTGAAAAGGCTGCTTCTTTGAGAGATAAGCAGGAAAAAATTAGAGCGGAAATAAATGACGCGAGAAATATGTGGCGTCAAAAGAAGTCAAACGAACGACTGGTAGTTGATGAAAATGCTATTGCAGGTGTTGTTTCTAAAATGACGGGTATTCCGATGGCCCGCCTTGAGCAGGCCGAGTCCGAAAAACTCATGAATATGGAGAGTGCGTTGGCGCAGAAAATAGTAGGACAGGAAGATGCTATAAAGTCAATTGCAAGATCTATTCGGCGCTCAAGAGCAGGAATGCGAGATGCTAATAGACCTCTCGGTTCATTTATCTTTCTTGGGCCAACAGGAGTGGGCAAAACAGAGCTCGCAAAGGTGCTTGCCGAGCAGCTTTTTCAGTCGCAGGATGCACTTTTAAGGCTTGATATGTCTGAATATATGGAAAAATTCGCCGTTTCCCGCCTTGTAGGTGCGCCTCCCGGTTATATTGGCTATGAAGAGGGTGGACAGCTAACGGAAAAAGTAAGGAAGCGTCCATATGCGGTTATACTTCTTGATGAAATAGAAAAAGCGCATCCTGATGTCTTTAATATACTGCTTCAGATATTGGATGCAGGTCACTTGACAGATAGTTATGGTCGTAAAGTTAATTTTAAAAATACTATCATTATAATGACAAGTAATGTTGGTGCAAGGGATTTACGAAAGAACACTGCTTTTGGTTTTGGCGCGGGAGATTCAAAGTCTGTTCAGGATGCTATGGAGCAGAAAGTTAGGGATGAAGTAAAAAAGATATTCAATCCTGAATTTATTAACCGACTCGATGAACTTATCATATTCAAAACATTAGAAAAACCAGACCTTGAGAAGATAATAGACATATTGCTTCGTGATGTAGAAAAGAGGCTTGCAAAAAGGAGCGTCTCCATTTCAATCACTCAAACGGCCAAAGAGTTGATAGTCGATAAAGGAATTGAACCCGGTCTTGGTGCAAGGCCACTTAAAAGAGCACTTGAGCGGATGATTGAAGATAAGCTTGCGGAGGAATTTATCAAGGGGCGTTTTGCCGACGGCGCCTCTATAAAAATATCAAGAAAAGGGGATGAGCTTATCTTTACAGAAAAGAAGAGCGAAAAAGAATAGTAGTATTTTCGCACAAATTCGGAAGGGGTTGCAAAAACCATGAAGCATAAAAGGCTTTCATTGAGTTTGGTTATTGTTGCAGCTTTCTTTTTGTTGATTTATCATGGATTCAGTCTCGTACAAATTAATGATTCTGTTCGTGAGGCGGTATTAAAGAAAGTTGCACCATACCTCGATGGGCGAATATCAATCGATCGTCTTTCTCTTGGCTGGTTTTCTGTGCATGTAATGGGTCTTTATGTCACTTCACCGGATAGCAGCTATGAAGTAAATGTTCGTGATCTACAAATTTCATTTAATCCGACTCGCCTTATTAAAACAAAGTTCGATTTTACAAAGAGTGTCAATGAAATCGCAATCATACACCCTGCAATAGCTTTGAGAATCGTTGATAACCCTGAAATATCCCTGGAAGAAAAGGGTAGTTACAACAAGGCCGCCCCCACAGGAGCGAAGAAAGTTTCGCGGAGACATCATCGGGAAAATGCAATCGATTTTCGTAACTTTCCTGTAAGGAAGATGGCGATCCGCGATGGGGCGCTTTCTATTGCGGATAAAGAATTAAAACTCATCACTGTTTCTGACATTGCAGGATTGCTACTTGTCGATTCAATTGGCTACACTTTTACGCTTAATGGATCTCTCCCTTTGGCAAAACAGAAAATAGAAATATATGGAAATGCTTCTCCTTCTTTTTCGTCTTACGAAATGCGTGGGAAAGTGGATTCGCTTCCTCTTGAAGCTGGGGGAAGCGTTGGCAATGTGCGCGTTAAACAAGGTATGCTCGCGGCAGATTTTCACCTTACTAAACATACGGGTATGTCATTGCAGTTTGCTGATTTTTCGGCGGGAATTAGATTGTATAATGGATTTTTTACCTTAAATAATGGTATAGAACTTGGCAATGCAGAGGCAGTTATTTCTATCGCCGACAATACCGTTTTTATAAAATCACTTAAATGTGAGCTGGCAGGTATAAGCGCCTCTATTACGGGCACAGTCTCGAATCTTTTTAATCCAATGGTTGCATTAATGGTTGATTTAGAATCACGCGAGCATAGTGTAAAAGGTGTTAAAATAGACGATCTTGGTGCCTCTCTTTCTATTAAAGGCGATATTGACGAAATTGAGATTTATGGAAATGCCCATTCTGCTTCAGTACAGCAAGTTCGTGGCATTTCTCTACGCCGTCCTTATATTTCAGTTTTAACACATGGAGATTCGATTTCTCTTCAAGTGATAAGTGGAAGTATTGAGGGCGGGAAATTATCTGGCCATATTGCCTTGCCAACCCGCAATCCACATAAGTGGAAATTTGATGATATCAGTTATGATCTACGGCTCCGTGGTTCAAAGCTTAATGTTTCCGATGAGATTGGTGTGGTCAATCTAGCGTCATTAGTGGTCTATTCGGGAAAGGTAAACAAACAGCCAACGATAAAGAGTGTTATCTCTTTTGATAAATTCAGGCAATTAGGCAGTTTTACCTCCACTTTTGAAAAGGGAACCAACGGATGGAATGTTTCATTGGGAAACGATTCAGCTTTCTTTGCTATGACAGGACGGATTGATATTAAAAATGCAAAGCCTTCTGGCAGGCTCTATTTATCATTGCAAAACGCTCCACTATTAGGATTTATGTCGTCCTTATCGCCTGAGATTCGTTTCTCGGGTGATGCCCAGTTGAATATCGACAAAGGATATGTTAAATGTATCTCAAATCAGAGAATTTCGGGAAAATCAATTAGTGGCCCCCTGTATCTTACGGGTAATTTTGATTCTGAGGACAAAAACGGAATATTTTCAATGCGTATATACTCAGATTCACTTTCCCTTTTTGGGCGTAGAGGTGAATTTACTGCGGCGGTATCTGGCGACAAAAAAGGTATGGGTTTCAAGAAAATCCGCTTTGGAAAATGGCTTAAGGGTGATGTGTCACTTGGTTTTGGCCGAAGTTATGCAGGAAAAATTGAGCTTGCAGGATTTGAATTCCAACAAAAAGATGTTATTCAACCGTTTGTGGAAGATGGTGATGGTTTGGCGGTTGGTGGAACCATTAATGGTATTCTTGCTTTTTCGGGCAGACCGGACGACTTAAATACAGAAGTTAACATTGATATATCTGATGGATATATAGGAAAGGCAAGTGACATATCTGCAAAAATAAAGGGAGCTGGTACCGCATCTTCTTTTCTGATAAATACCATTAGTTTACAAACACCAAAGCAAAAGATACTTTGGTCTGACAGTCTCCGTTTAGCAGATGGGCGTATATCAGGCAAAATTGAAACAGCGCGGCTTAATCTCACCAATTTCTGGCCAGATTCCTCCGTAAATGGGCTTTTATCGGTTAAACTTGATGCCTCATATTCGGGGAAAACATTAATAAAAATTGTTGCTGAACGGCTTGTTGTTGGCGACATAAAAGTAAACACTTTTACGGCAGATATTTCAGAAGCCAATGGAATAGGCACCATTAATACGCTGTCTTTTGCAATGCCTGAAATTAGCGGTACTGTTGAAGGTTTTTTTCCTCTTCCTTTAACATCCGGCGATCCGACAGTTCGAAAGGATTCGTTGAATATTGTTGTGGCAGCGAGGGGTAATATCATGAAGGAATTTGCCCCGCTAATGCCGTTTCTAAAAAAAGAATCCAAGAATTCATGCCAGGGCGCAATTCGGATTAATTTCGTGAATTCTGCAAAGGGAATAACTGTAGCCGGAGGTTATATTGATTTTTCAAAAGATCCAACGGCCACTATTTATCCATCTCTGGTTTTTGGAAGAATAAATAATTTCAAGATGGTTGCTTCTTTCGACAACGGACAGATGCTTTTAGACGCGGAGGGAGTTGTAAAGGGAAAGAAAATTAAGATTACAGGAAATAGGGCTAAAGATGAGGAAGTGCCACTTTATTTGGATAAGCTGAATCTTGATATTGGGGTAATAAGAGTTGAGACGCCGGATGGGCCGCTAACAGCAAATGCCCCATTTTTCATGCATGATGGTGAGGTTGCAGAATTCGATATTAGCGGTAGAAACGGAACGCAGGGAGGACTCGTTATAGCTGGTCCACTTGCAAAACCCTTAATAAAGGGCGACATCCGTATTCGCAACGGAAGATTTACATTTCCGTTCGTCAAAAAATCAGATGTAAGTAGTAACGCTAATTTCAATCTTGATCTATTAATTAAACCAGGCCAAAATCTGAAGTATTATTATTTTCAAAACGCTGTTACTCCTTGGCTTGACAAGGTGTTTGCTAATCAATCAATTGTAGGAGTAGAGAAAACACTATCAAAATTTTTCCAGTATCCACTTACAGAGCTTGAACTTGATAGGCAATCGTATATACATGTTTATGGCTCGCCAAGGGATAAGTCTATGCGACTTAAGGGGCGTCTTGCTTCTTACAAGGGGTATGTGCATTATGCAGGAAATGACTTTAAAAACGATATTGAAGTTGAGCTTGAATTCGACGGTTCATTTGATTTACGCCCAATAATTTCGGGCAGTGCCATGGCGCTGATACGGCCGGAAAATAAATTGGATGTTCCAACTGAAATAACAATTCGGCTTTTTGTAAAAGATCCAAATACCGGTGTTGATCTTCCAAGGGGACGCTTAAACGAAATAAAGCTTGTTCCATCATCTACCGACCCTTTTGTTAATCAGGCTGCGACTACGGCTGATTCCTATAAGCAGCTTATTGGAAACTCCTCATCAGGCGTACAGGGTAATATTACCCGTCTAGCCGCGAGTGAAGGTATGGCAATGTTTGAAAAGGTAGTTATGCAGAGGCTCTTTTCAAATTATGTTGAAAGGGCTGTTCTCGGGTTTGGGCGCGAAAGACTTAATCCTATTTTTGGTGCGAATGTTACACCAGATGTATTTCGAATCGAAATTGAGTCGAACAATTTATTAGATTATAGCGATATGACACTTTGGAATTGGCAACAGTTAAGGAGAGATTTACTGGGAAAAACTGAATTTATAACAGGAAAATATTTTTTTGATGGTTCGCTTTTTCTAAACTATTCAAGCCAGCTTGATCTTGCTGATTCTCCTGATGGGTTTGCGGTTGAAGGCCTCCGTCATCGGCTCGGGTTTGAGTTAACTCCATGGCGATACCTCCACTTTAATATGGATTACGATATAGGCGGGTTATCCGGCGCGCCTTTGGGAGTCAGCGACCCGTCACTTGTCCGATCCAGTATCCGACTTCGCCTTCCGTTAAGAAAAATACAGGATGTATTTGAGAAATAGAAAGGATAAACCAAGTATTGTGACACGCTTTTTTACCTTTATTTTGTTTCTATTCATGGCTATACTTGGTGTCTTGCACGCAGAAGAGTCCGATGCATCTTCCTCTGCTGCCGCAAATGTCAATACTGTGTATATCAGGAATGTTAGAGTTGCTAACACGGTTAATGCTAATCCCGGACTCATCTTGAATAACGCGGCGGTTAAACAGGGGGGACGGTTTATTGCCAAGGATGTACATGAGACCATCCGTTCGCTATACGCCCTTGGATTATTCTCAGATATCTTAGTTGAGGCTTCAGATGTAATAAACGACTCGCTGGATCTTACCATACGGGTAACAGAAAATCCAATCATTCATAAAATAGAGTTTTCGGGTAATAGTAAAATCGACAACAAGGAGCTTCAGGGCAAAATTAGTCTCAATCCCGGTTCGTGGCTAACTCCGGCAGCAATTAATGGAGCAAAAAATACATTGTTGTCACACTATAGGGAAAAGGGGTATCTGCTTGCTGATGTCACAGTGAATACTTATTCATCGAAGGAGGATGGCCGCACTGTTCTTGAATTTGAAATAAAAGAAGGCAAAAAAGTTGTAATTGGGAAAATCTCTTTTCATGGTGTAAATGCTTTTACAGAAAAGAAACTAAAATCACTCATGCAAGATACAAAGGAGGATCGTTGGTGGAGGAGTGGCGATTTTGACGAATATAAATTCAGAAAAGATCTTGAGCTTATTGAGGCTTTCTACCAATCTGAAGGGTTTCTTGATGCGAGAATCGATAAACATGATGTGTCTTATACAGACGATAACAGAAAGCTCAACATCGATATATATCTTACAGAGAGTCTGAAATATTACTTCGGCAAAGCTTTTTTTTCGGGTAACGAACTCTTTTCTGACACAGTATTGACAACCTCGTTTGGCATGAAGCCAGGAATTGTTTTCAATAAACAGCTTTATGACATGGCCAAATATAATGTAGAATCCATGTATAGGGAAGAGGGTTACCTTTATATTCAGATGGTCGAGGAAAAGAAATATCGAAACGATACTATTGATGTAACTTTTCGAATAAAAGAGGGATTGCCAGCCTATGTTAATAGAGTGGTAATTACCGGTAATACAAAAACATGGGACAAAGTTCTCCGCCGTGAAGTGCTTCTTCGTCCCGGTGAAATATACAGGCAGTCACAGCTCTTTATTTCTCAACGGAATATAATCCAGACCAACTATTTCGACGAGGCAACGCCTGATATTCAGCAAAATTTTGACAGAAATGTGGATATAGTTTTTAATGTAAAGGAGAAAGAAAGTGGAACCGGACAGGTTTCTGCAGGCGCTGGTTATTCTGAAAGGGACGGTTTTGTTTTCACGGCCGGTTTATCGATGCCTAACTTCGCATTGTCGCGTCCGTTTGTTGAGGGGGCAGGGCAATCGGTTGATCTCAAGGCGGAATGGGGGAAATATTCAAGAACAATAGATCTTGGCGTTACTGAACCTTGGTTTATGGACACCCCGACGCTATTGGGTTTTAGGGGATATTACTGGTGGAAAGATTATAGTAATAGCCAATATTATTCAACAACCACCAATATTACTGAAAGAAGGAAAGGTGTCGAACTTCGTACTGGTCGTCGATTGCGCTGGCCAGATATTTACTTCAACACATACGGAACCTATAATTTAAGCTATCGGGAGTATATTTATGGCTCCGAATCAAACAACAGCACAGATCAGGTAATTGAGGGCATCCGAATAAGGAACAATGGTTACGAGAGTTCAATTTCGCTGCGTCTTTCGAGAAACTCCACCGACCTGCCAGATTTTCCGACTCGCGGTTCAACCGTGGAATATAACCCGTCTGTCTCCGGCTACCTTCTTGGTGGCAACTATAAATTTGTTAAGCATAGGTTTGTAACACAAACATATTTGCCGCTTCCTGCAAAGTTTATTCTTTTGCAGGGATTTATGTTTTCTCACTTAAGGGGCTCTGTTGTTGGACGCTATGACCATTATCTCGCAGGTGGTGTGAATTATGAGGGGATAATAAGGGGTTATCCTGACCGCGCATTTGGTGATCTTATCCCAACTAATCCCCATGCCGGTTATAACTTGATAGTTTCAACAACTGAAATTCGATATCCAATTATCGATCGCAGATTATATGCAGGTATCTTTGCAGATTTTGGTAATACATGGGCGAGTCTAAATAAGGTAGATTTGCAGGAGCTAAAAACAGGTGTTGGCGCCGGCGTTAAATTAATGGTACCAATGTTAGGACTTCTCGGACTGGATGTTGCATGGGGACTTGATGATTACCCTGTGCCATCTTCTCCCACTGATAATGGCAATCCAACTTCTTACGAAAAGAGCAGTGGGAAGAAGCCGCCCTATTTTGAGTTCCATTTTCGCATAGGTAGATAATGACAGAAAATCTTATTTAAGGAGGAATAAAAAGTGATTCGATTTATCAGCGCAGTATTAATCGCGGTGCTTTTGCCGGTTGTTGCCACCTCAAAAGATATGAAGATTGGTTTTATACGATCTGATTTCATATTCTCTGAAGTTAAAGAAACAAAGGACGCACAGGCTAAATACGACAAAGAAGTGGCAAAGTGGGAACAGGAAGCTGAGTCCAAGCAGAAAAAACTCAAAGAGTTGATGGAGCAGCTTGAGAAACAGAGTCTTCTTATGAGTGATGCCAAGAAAAAAGAGCTAAGAGAACAAATAGCCACTTTGCAGTCTGAATATCAGCAGTTTGTAGGAAAAATATTCGGTCAAGGCGGCGAGGCATACAAGAAAAATGCTGAGTTTACAAAACCCATATTGAAAAAAATTAATCTATTGCTTGAAGAGATCGGCAAAAATGAGCAATTCGATTTTATCTTCGATGCTACAAGTGGTGGTCTAGTTTATGCAAAAGAGGCATACGACCTTTCGGATAGAATAATCAAGGAACTAAACAAGGGAAGTTCTTTAAAGTAAGCTCTTTTATGGGAATAAACCTTGGGCTAATTGCCAAAAAAATCGGGGCGGCTCCTATCCCGGCGGAATCAACTTTGTACGAAGTCGATTGTGCTGCTCCTCTCGATTCCGCAAAGAACAATCAGATTTCCTTCCTTTCAAATCCAAAGTATTCAGCCATTGCGAAAGAGTCTGCTGCCTTGGCAATAATTACAGCTAAACAAATTGAAGGTTCAGCTGCTATTCAGCTTGTTGTTCCAAACCCGTACCTTGCGTGGGCAATTGTTTGTGAGTTGTTTGCACCGGAGCGAAAAAGCTTGTTGCAAGGATTTATCCACTTATCAGCAGTAGTAGATCCAACAGCAACTGTTTCATCGGATGTTCATATTGGTGCTAATTCGTTTATTGGGCCTAATACTACAATAGCAAAGGGATGCATAATTCACTCAGGCGTGGTAATAGAAGAGAACTGTTCAATCGGTGAGGGAACAGAAATCCATCCAAACGCAGTTATCCATTATAACACAGTTATAGGTGCAAATTGTGTAATCTGGTCAAATGTCGTGATTGGCGCGTACGGATTTGGTTATGCCCTTGATGGCCAGCAGTTTGTTCGCATACATCAGCTTGGCAAGGTTGTTATTGAAGATAATGTTGACATAGGAGCATGTTCAACTATTGATAGGGGAGCAGTTGGCGATACGGTGATTTCTAAAGGTGTAAAAATTGACAATATGGTTCAGATCGCCCATAATGTAACCATAGGTGATGACTCTGCAATAGCGGCACAGTCTGGATTGTCTGGCAGTTTGCGGATAGGTAAAAGAGTTAAAATAGGCGGTCAGGCTGGCTTTGTAGGACATATTGATATAGGAGATGACTCGTTTGTTGGCGCAAAGGCAGGGGTGGCTAAATCATTCCCGCCAAAAAGTAATATAACTGGTTATCCTGCCCGTGATTTTATGGAGCAGCGCCGGCTTGAGGCTTCTCTTTTAAAGGTACCTGAACTTCTTAAAAGGGTTGCCGCACTCGAAAAAATAGCATTAGAGACTAAGAGCATAAAGGGAAGTTAATATGGAAATGCAGCATACGATAAATGGTTCTGTATCGGTATCTGGTGTTGGGTTACACACGGGAAAATATACAACTGCAACCATAAAGCCTCTTCCTGAAAATTCCGGCATAGTGTTTAAGCGAGTGGACTTGCCAAGCCAGCCCCAAATTGAGGCCGATATCGACTTTGTTGTTTCCATTGCAAGAGGAACAACGCTTGGGATAGGTGAAGTTAGGATAAACACGGTTGAACACATTATGGCAGCGTTCCACGGTATGAGAATCGATAATGCACTTGTCGAAATTGATGGTGAAGAACTGCCACTTTGTGATGGTAGTTCTGGTGAGTTTGTCAAAGCGATTAAAAAGGTGGGACTCCTTGAACAACAAGAGGAGAGGCGCTATATCCATATTGAGCAACCGATATTGTACGAAGATAAGCAGAAAGCTCTTTCAATTTTTCCTTCCGATAGTTTTCACTTGACATTTATGATAGACTACAACCATCCCGCACTCGGTGCGCAGCATACAACACTTTTTAATCTTGATGAATTTGAGGTGGAGTATGCTTCCGCACGGACATTCTGTTTTTTATCGGAAGTTCTTGGCCTGCATAACAGTGGATTGATTAAAGGTGCTTCCCTGGATAGCGCTATGGTTGTACAGGATGTTCCATATTCCGACGAAATAGGGGCAAAACTTAAAGAGCTTTTTAACATAAAAGGAGATGTTTACGCCGGAGAGAATGGTTTCCTTAATAATACACCGCTAAAATACCCAAATGAACTGTGTCGCCATAAGGCGCTTGATTTACTTGGCGACATATATCTCATTGGCGCGCCGCTAAAGGCCCACTTGCTTGCTGCGCGAAGTGGTCATGCTGCTAATATTGAAATGGCAAAAAAGATACGAAAGCTTAATTTAAGGCCTAAAGCAAGTAGAAACTCCTTCGTTTACGATATAGACAAAATTAAAACAATACTACCTCACCGTTACCCCTTCTTACTAGTTGACAGAGTACTTGAACTTGAAAAAGACAAGCGAATTCTTGCTAAAAAAAATGTTACCGCGAATGAACCTTTTTTTCAGGGACACTTTCCCAACTTTCCTATTATGCCTGGTGTGTTGCAGGTTGAAGCGATGGCTCAAGTCGGTGGAATTCTTATGGCGGAATCGCTTGGCGACCTCTCTAATAAGGTTACAGTTTTCCTTGGAGTTGATAATTGCCGTTTTCGCAATCCTGTTAGGCCTGGAGATGTTCTTATTATTGAGGTAGAACTTCAGAGATTTAAAAGTAAAGTAGCCAAGATGATAGGAAGGTGTATGGTATCAGGTCAAGTGAGTTGTGAAGCTGAATTTATGATTTCTGTGATGGATAAATAATTTGCAGCTTTGACTTCAGGTATTCTTGCTCAAAAATGGCAATAATGTGTATTTTATACCACTTGTTTTAGCAGTGTTCAACAATTAATAATCAAAGAGGAGAGGGTCGTAATGCGTATCATCATCCAGAAGCAGTATGAACAGGTATCGGAATGGGCAGGTAATTTTGTGGCAAAAAAAATTAATGATGCCAAGCCTACGGCAGAAAAACCGTTTGTCCTTGGACTGCCGACGGGTTCTTCTCCGCTTGGAATGTACAAACAGCTTATTAAACTTAACAAAGCTGGGAAGGTATCTTTTAAAAATGTCGTTACATTCAATATGGATGAGTATGTTAATATCCCTAAAGAGCATCCAGAGAGCTATCATTCGTTCATGTGGAATAACTTTTTCAGCCATATCGACATCCCCAAGGATAATGTTAACATATTGAATGGAAATGCTCCCGATTTAAAAGCTGAGTGCGATAGATATGAAACAAAAATCAAGTCGTATGGAAAGATAAATCTTTTCTGTGGGGGAATCGGACCTGATGGCCATATTGCTTTCAACGAACCGGGAAGCTCCCTTACTTCCAGAACGAGAATAAAAACATTGACCTACGACACCATTGTAGCAAATAGCCGTTTTTTCAATAACGATATCAATCAGGTGCCTAAGCTTGCGCTAACTGTTGGAGTGGGGACAGTTCTCGATTCTGAAGAGGTGCTTATAATTATTAATGGATTGAACAAAGCACTTGCTTTCCAGAAGGTTGTTGAAGAGGGAGTTAACCATATGTGGACGGTTTCAGCGTTGCAGCTCCATCCAAAGGGAGTAATTGTCTGCGATGAGCTTGCCACCCACGAATGTAAAGTTAAAACTGTAAATTACTTCAAGGACATCGAAAAAGAAAATATAGATCCCAATACTTTACTTAAATAAAGGCCGCAATTCACAGAGGAAATATTAGGAGAAACAATGGCAAAGAGAACACAAAAAGAGCTTGCAGACCAGCTTTCCTCGCTAGGTCTTGAGGGACGGTGTGTTGGTGTTCATTCAAACCTGATTAGTATTGGTATGATTGAAGAGTCGCCCATAAGTGCAAAAGAAGAGGATAGAGGGCTGAGTCCGATAGGCAAAACTGTAATTAACGCCTTTATGGATGCTGTTGGTAAAAATGGAACTTTTTTTGTGCCGACCCATTCTTGCAATTTTATCGGTAATTATATGCCTGCGCAGTACAAGGTTGATGTGCAAAAGGATGCTGATGGTAAGGTAGTAGCAAGAACCTTAATCGATGACGGCTATTATCATGTCGATCGCAGCCCATCGCTTGTTGGTGCGCTTACACAGGCTGTTTTACAGGACGATCGCCAGATAAGAAGCTGGCACCCTACACATAGTGTCTCTGCTATTGGAAAAGATGCGGAGTATCTCGTGCAGGGACACGATCCTTATAGTCAGCCAGTTGGTATTAATAACGCGTTTTCCAAAACTGTTGGTCTCGATGGGATAATAGTATTTATTGGCGACACGCTAAAATCCAATACGACATTTCATGCGTATGAAACACTTCTCATGCCTGCAATGGCGCCATATTTTTCCGGCGCTGCGGCTGTAGATTGGAATGGCTTAAAGCAGCTTGTCCCCGTCTCCTGGGCCCCCAATCTTCACAGAGACTTTTATGATGAGTCTAAAAGAAGAACAAGGGCAATCGAGGCTATGCGCAATTCAGGTCTTCTTAAAGAATCAAAACTTGGCAGGGGTGTTGTTTATTACTTTTATGCTAAAGAGATGGCAAAATATTTTGCCGATGTGGTTTATCCTAAGGAGCCCGATATTCTTTTTTGTAATAAAAAAGAGGATTGCACTATGGCATACGACTGTAAAAATAGTTGCGATATTATTAGGCATCTTTACGGAAAGAGTGATGGTTCTTTTGACGGTACAAAAATTAAAGCGGGATACGACAAGCGCTTTTTAGAATTCATGAAGGATGGCGTCGTAAAATAATTAACTTTTTTGGTGGATAAAAAATGGCAAGAAAGCTCAATAATGAAGAAATTACCCTGCTAACTGCAAACGGTTGTACGGCGGACAATTGGGGAAATATCGAAGTAGGCGAGGGGTTTAATCCAAATAGGGTTCGTCATGTTTATTTTCTTGGGAAAAATCGGATTGGCAGCAATGACGGAACAATTATGGTAAACGGTGTGGAATACCCTTGTGGCTTGTATCAGGCATCAATAGTTGATTGTGAAATAGGGGATGGTGTTCTTATCCGTAATATCGGTTCCCACATTTCCGGCTATTCAATTGAGAGTGGTGTTGCGGTAATGAATGCTGCAGAGATCACCCGTTCTTTTGGGAACAGTTTTGGACAGGGAGTCGGGGTTGAAGCGTTGAATGAAGCTGGGGGCCGCGAAGTGCCTCTATCAGTTCATCTTACTTCACAAATCGCTTATATGCTTTCGGTTTACAGGTATAGGCCTCTTGTTATAGAAAAGTTAACCAGTTTGCTACAAAATGAATGGAACAAACTTAATAACGCCAAAGGACTTATTAAATCTAATGCCCGTGTTATTAATTGTGGCGCAATAAGGAATGTTCTTATTGGCGAGTCGGCGGTTATTTCTGGTGCAGCGCAGCTAACAAATGGTTCAATAAGAAGTTGTCCTGAGGATCCGGCAATTGTTGGGGATGGGGTATCAGCAGATTCGTTTGTTATTCTTGAAGGTGCACATATAACGGGACATACGATACTCAATAAGACTTTTGTTGGGCAGGGCGGGCGGATAGGCAAGCAATTTTCCGCCGAGAACGCTCTTTTCTTCGCCAATTGCGAGGGTTTTCATGGAGAAGCTTGTGCAATATTTGCTGGTCCTTACTCAGTAACGCATCATAAATCGACTTTACTAATTGCATCCATGTACTCATTCTACAATGCTGGTAGTGGGACTAACCATAGCAATCATATGTATAAGCTTGGCCCTGTGCATCAGGGGGTGCTTGAAAGGGGTTGTAAAACAGGCTCATTTTCCTATCTATTGCTTGAGGCCCATTTGGCCCCCTTTTGCATTGTGATTGGAAAGCACATGACTAATCTCAATCTACCGGACATGCCGTTTTCGTACATTTCAGAGAGCGGGGGAAAAAGCTATCTCACGCCTGCGATGAATGTAATCACAATTGGAACCGTTCGTGATCAGGAAAAGTGGGCATCACGAGATCGACGAAAAACAAAGAGACTTGCCGATATAATTAATCCCGCAGTGTATTCGCCGTTTACCATCGAGAAAATGATTCGTGGTAGAGACTTATTAATGAAACTATACAAAGAGACACCGAGGGAAGTCGAGTCGGTAAATGTCGGAGGAGCCATTCTGGCGCGGCTCTTAACAAAAAATAGTGCTAAGTATTACGAAATGGCAATAAACCGTTATCTATCCGCCGGTTTTTTTGATAGATTAGGAAAAGAGCTTAAATCTGGCAAGGTATGGGGCGATGCGCTAAGGGCAATAAAGCCTTCTACCGAATTTGAAGCCGAATGGGTTGATATCTCAGGGATGCTTGCTCCGAAACGGGAAGTTGAAAAAGTTTTGAGCCTGCTCGAACAGGGAAAAATAGTAACCATTGCCGATTTTAACCTTGAATTGCAGAAATTGCACAATCTTTACACTGAATACGAATGGACTTATATTTATCACCGATTTCTTTCTGAGGCTGGTGTGGTTGATGGTGTGCTTGATAGAGAGAAGGTGCTTCTTGTGCTTGAAGAGTGGAAGGTTAATAACCGAAAAATTCTCAATATGACTCTCGCCGACGCAGAAAAAGAGTTTGAGGATTTCGCAAAAATTTCTTATGGTATTGATGGCACTGCGGATGAAAAGGAAACAGATTTTAACGCTGTTCGTGGTGAAAAGGAGTCTAACAAGGTGATCGTAAAACTTAAGAAGTTTATGAATGACTTAATGACTGATATTGATAGCATGATTGTAATGGTGAAAAACGCGAAATAAAGGAGTTCTGACATGACAATGCAGGAAGTTGATCAAAAAGTAAAAGAAATCACGGCAAAAGTTTTAAAAAAAGATCCATCGCAGATAAAAAATTCGCACCGTTTTGTTGAAGATCTTGGTGCAGATTCCTTAAAATCTCTTGAACTTGTTGCAGCCTATGATGAAGGGTTTGAAATTGAAATGGATGAAGATGACGCTCTCTCGGTCAAGAATGTTGGAGACGCGATAGTATTCATCGAAAAATATGTAAATAAGTAAATTAAATTGAATAATGCAGGAGTATAGATGGCTTACACTAAACCGATTAGAAAAGAAGATTTGAAAGAAGATCGATTTCTAAAGGTTGTTTTCAATCTTCGTAAGACGGTTGAAAGTTACCGAAAGCAGTGGTCGTATGCAGGAATAGCATTAATAGTGCTGACACTCGCTGTTTACGGTATTTTCCAGTACCGCGAGAAAAAAAACGAAGAGGCAGCTGTTGTTTTTGGCAAGGGAACATTAATGTTGAACAATGGTAATTATACGGAAGCCCTTGCCGAGTTCAAGAAAGTTGTTGAACAGTATGGTGGCAGTAAGGCAGCATCAAAGGCACTTTTTCTCACAGGCTCTGTGTATTATAGTCTTGGAAATTATCAGCTTGCTATTGACGCTTTTAAGCAGTATGTATCGAAGTATAGCAACCACAGTTTTTTAGGGCCGGCGGTATATAAAGGGCTTGGGGCATCGTATATGCAGTTGAATGATTATCGTCAGGCAACGGAGGCCTTTAAGAAGGCTATCTCAACTTATAATGATGATTTCCAGATTCCTGAAATAAGATACAAACTGGCTCTTTCCGCGTTAGAGTTGAAAGATACTGTAAGTGCAAAAACTGAACTTCGCGAGATTGTTAAATCAAGCCCGAAGTCAACTTATGCAAAACAGGCGGAGTTATTGCTCTTATCTATGTGATATTAAAAAAATATTAAGCCATTTACAATAGGTAAATTAAGTATGAATGAATTTGAAAGCAATAGTGAAGAACCGCGTAAGGATAAGGAAGGCATGCAAAGGCAGCAGATGGCGATTCTTGCTTATATTCCATTTCTCTGTTTTATTCCACTGCTAAGCAAAGACTCCGACGAATTCTCGCGCGCGCATGGACGGCAGGGGGTTGTAATTTTTTTTATTGAAATTGCAGCCATACTTATGTTGACTCCAATTGGCAAGCTTTTGTGGTCACTTGCTTTACTGGTCTGTGTTGCACTTTCGATTGCGGGGCTTGTCACTGCTTACTCAAAAAAACCATTTTCTGTCCCATTTATCGGAAAATGGGCTGAAAAAATTTGACATTTCAGCTTAAAGCTCCTTATCTACCGGCGGGGGATCAGCCTAAGGCGATAAAGGGCATAGTGGACGGCTTAAATCAGGGCGTTTCAAAACAGACACTACTTGGTGTTACCGGTTCCGGCAAAACATTCACAATGGCGAATATTATTGCTGAGATGGGCGTGCCCGCACTGATAATATCACACAATAAAACACTGGCAGCACAGTTATATAACGAGTTTAAGGGGTTCTTCCCCAATAATGCTGTTGAGTATTTTGTCAGTTACTACGACTATTATCAGCCGGAAGCATATATTCCTCATACTGATACCTATATTGAGAAGGATTCCAGCAGAAATGACGAGATTGATAGGCTTCGTCTAAAAGCTACTATGTCACTTTTGTCGCGCAAGGATGTCATTATTGTTGCCTCAGTATCCTGTATTTATGGACTCGGATCGCCAAAAGAGTATGATCGCTTCAAAGTAGTTGTTAGTAAAGATGTTTCAATTGAACGCGATTCTTTGCTTCGCCGCCTTATTGACATTCAGTATAACCGCAACGACATTGAGTTGTCTCGTGGTACATTTCGCGTTAGAGGAGATACTATTGATATTCATGCAGCATATATTGATGAAATTGTCAGGTTAGAATTTTTCGGAAATGAAGTTGATAGAATAACAAGAATTCATGGGGTTACGGGAGAGGTTCTGGAGGTACTTAATGAGGTAAGTATTTTTCCGGCAACACATTTTGTGACTCCACCCGATGAAATTGATAGAGCTGTAAATGAAATCGGAAAGGAGCTGGAAGAGCGGCTTCTGGAGTTAAAGCTACAGAATAAGCTTGTTGAGGAGCAGAGACTTAAACAGCGTACAAAATATGATATCGAAATGATTCAGGAGATAGGGTATTGCTCGGGAATAGAGAACTATTCACGAATTTTTGATGGGCGTAAAGCAGGGGAAAAACCTTATACTTTGCTTGATTATTTTCCATCAGATTTTCTTATGTTTATCGATGAATCTCATGTTACTGTCCCGCAAATTGGAGCGATGTACAAAGGCGACAGATCGCGAAAGACCATGCTTGTAGATTATGGTTTTCGGCTCCCCTGCGCCCTCGACAACAGGCCCCTTAAGTTTGCCGAATTCGAGCAATATATAAAGAGAACAGTATTTGTCTCCGCTACACCGGCAGAGTTTGAGCTCAAGGAGAGCTGTGGTGTTATTGTTGAGCAGGTGGTCCGCCCCACAGGGCTACTCGATCCATTGATTGATATTCAACCAATACGCAATCAGGTTGACCATCTGATTGGCGCAATTCGCAAAAGGCTGGATGTTGGTGAGCGAGTTATGGTTACAACTCTTACAAAAAAAATGGCCGAGGATTTAACCAAGTATCTTTCTGACGCTGGATTACCTGTCCGATATCTTCATTCCGACATTGATACTATCGAACGATCGGAGATTATTAGAGCCTTTCGAAGGGCAGATTTTGAAGTGTTGATAGGTATAAATCTTCTTAGAGAGGGGCTTGATATACCAGAAGTCTCTCTTGTTGCAATTCTTGATGCAGATAAAGAGGGTTTTTTGCGTTCAACACGATCACTTATTCAGACTATTGGACGAGCTTCACGAAATATTAATGGCAAAGTTATTCTCTATGCTGATAGAATTACAGACTCCATGAAGGCGGCAATCGATGAAACTATGAGGCGACGGAAGAGACAGGAAGAGTATAACAATGAACGAGGTATAGTACCAAAGACTATTGTTAGGAAAATTGAAGAAGCCCTTACTATTGGCGAAAGTGCGAAAGGAAGGGACAGAAGAAGAGTGAAGGATGATTTTTATGAAAGTGATGATATAGTTTATTTAACCAATTTGATGAATATTGCAGCAACTGACCTCGATTTCGAACGGGCAGCAAAAATACGAGACAGGATTAGAGAAATAGAGGAGGAGCTACGGAAAAAATAAAAAGAGCCACTCTCGAAGAGAGGCTTAAAACTATACTTCCTTTTGTTCGCAAGCCTCAACGATACATTGGCGGAGAAATCAACTCTGCTGTAAAACTAGGAACAGCAGTTCAGGCTAAAATTGCTCTCATTTATCCTGATCTTTATGAAATAGGTGCTTCCAATACTGGTTTATCGCTGCTTTATCACATTGTTAATTCCGACAAGCGATTTGCAGCCGAGAGGGCTTTTATGCCTGATCTTGATATGCGTGAGGCATTGCTGAAAGAAGATATTCCACTTTATGGGCTTGAATCCTTCAGTCCGCTTAATTCATTCAGTTTATTAGGAATAACCTTACAACACGAACTTAATTATCCTAATATTCCTGAAATTCTGACACTGTCGAGTATCCCTCTGCGTGCGATAGAGCGCGTTGAGGATTCACCATTTGTTGTAATGGGTGGTCCACTCGCGGTAAATCCAATGCCGCTTTCAATTTTAGGCGATCTTTTTGTAGTGGGTGATGGAGAAGATGTTGTTATTAAACTGCTTGAGATTGCTGCTTCTTCATTGAGCAGGAAAGAAAAATTACAACTTTTTAGCGAGATTGAAGGAGTTTTTGTTCCATCAATTACAAATAAACCGAAATCTTTTCGCAAGGCAAGGGTGGCGCGATTAAAGAATGACTATTACCCAATAAAGCAGCTTGTACCACTCATTGAAACCGTTCATTTGCGGGGATCTGTTGAAGTAATGCGCGGATGCAGTCGTGGGTGCCGTTTTTGTGCTGCAGGCTACTACTATCGACCGGTTAGAGAGAAAGAAGGCATCGAAGTTGCCCATGAAATAGAATCGTTAGTGGTAAAGGAGGGATGGCGAACTGTTTCGCTGCTTTCACTGTCAACTGCGGACTATACTGCTCTTCCATATGTGCTTGATAAATGCTATGCTCAGACCGAAGAACGCATGGGACAGCTATCTTTGCCGAGTACACGGTTGGATAAAGCCACCGCAGAACTTTTCGGGCGAATGGATCTTTCTCGCAGGAGTGGAATAACTTTTGCGCCGGAGGCGGGTAGCGAACGACTGCGACAGGTGATTAATAAAAATATAACCGAAGAGGAAATTGTCGAGAATATCGGTATCGCTCTTAGGCATGGTTATCAGGTTATAAAACTATACTTTATGATAGGTTTGCCCACTGAGAGCGATGAAGATGTTAACGCTATGGTTAAGCTTATAGGTAGGATATGGGCAGTATTTAGAGAGTTTAAAGGTGGAAGGAGGATATCCCTGCATATTTCTATTTCTCCCTTTGCACCGAAGGCGGGAACACCATTTGAGCGGGAGGCGTTAATTTCGAAAGATATTTGGGATGCGAGAATGGAGAGAATCAAGAAGGGAGTTTTTTTAATATGTGGCAACAGGATTGATGTTTCGTGGGGGAACCAATTTATTGCTTCTCTTGAAACTCTTTTTGCCCGAGGTGGTGAAGAACTTGGAAATCTTTTGATTGGCGCTGCAGAAAAAGGACTTTTGTTGCAATCGTGGAATGAACATTTTAATGAATCGGCATGGCTTGATATTTGCGCTAAATATGGCGTTAATCTGTATAATCATATACAAGAAATATCCGGCAATGCGATACTTCCATGGGAGCCTCTTCGCACAAATATTGAATCCAATTTCTTTAAATTGGAACGAGAAAAGGCATACAATGCACTTCCGACAGATGATTGCCGATATGGTTGCAGTAATAACTGTGACAACTGTACTGGTGAAGTTGTTTCCCACTTCTTGGCCACAGAGACACATGAAGTTCCTGATTCTACTATGAGCAAAATTCGTACAAGAAAGGAACCGGATACCTCTTTTTCTGTATATTATTATGCCAGCATCTATGCGAAATTAGACAAAGGACGGTTTATTCCGCACAGAGATATGGTTCGTTTAATAGAAAGGGCTTTTAGGGTTGCAAATTTACCCTTACGATATTCTTTTGGATTTTCGGCGCACCCCGAAATGTCTTTTACATACCCACTTCCTCTTGGTGTTATAGGGGAGAGGGAAAGGATGACTTTTATAACAAATGAGCCATTATCTGATTGTAGAGAGGCTCTAAACGCAATAAATAACTCATTACCATCAGGGCTCAAGATGGTGGACATTCGTAGGCTTAATAAACGAATATCAATCGATAAAAGTATTATTTCAGCACGCTATTCATTTCAACTTGGCAAGTATTATGACGAATGCTTGGAGAATTTCCAACTTTTTCTTAAGAAAAAAGAGTTGATAGTTTCTGTTAAGTCGAAGAGTGGCGAAAGGATGGTGAATATTCGTCCCCTGCTTGGTGATTATACGATCATCGAAGGAAATTCGATTGAAGCTGTTTTATCGATGGAAGGAGGCAATCAGCTTCGGCCTTCCGATTTTTTAAAACATGCTCTTTGTCTTGCTGAAAGAGAAGCTCTTTCCATAGCCGTATCACGGAAATGTTTTCTGCCAGAGTAGCGACTTATTTGCAGTTTTCCACAACCCAATCAGCGTACGCTTTATTAACATCGGCAGGATTTAAAGAGATAATACAGGGGCAGTCATAGCTGTGCAGTTCACGAATTCGCTCAACAGTTTTATTGTGTGTTTCATCGGATGTTTTTATGATTAGTAATGCTTCCGTTGATTCCTCAATCACGCCATTCCATCTATAAATAGAGGAAATAGACGGTATAATGTTAGCACATGCGGCAAGTTGCTCAGTAATAAGGGTTCTACTAATCTTTGCTGCATCATCACTATTGGATACAGTAATGTAAATAAGCT
>CAZPWS010000009.1:0-77915 GCA_964590225.1 uncultured Fibrobacterota bacterium | reverse complement strand
ACTACAGAAAAGAAACTACAGGAAAGAAAGCGGAGGAACTCCTGCAACTGTGCCGAGTAAATCCAAATATTACAACTTCAGAAATGGCTGAATCTCTAGAACTGACTATAGATGGTATCAATTTCCATCTGAAAGCCCTGCGAGTAAAGAATCTCTTAAGACGAGTGGGTGGCAAAAAGAACGGTCACTGGGAAGTTTTGCGGAGTATTGATTAATTCAATAGATGAACTTATTTTTCTAAGGAAATGAGTAGGACGATAAAGCCAACAGTAGTACTTTCCAAACAATTAGTACGAATTGGTTAGCGCGGAAATATTTACATTCCTGAATTTTTGAAATTAGTGCTATTCTTATGCTTCAACAATTATTTTAACACGGTCAACAGTTCTAAAATTGGGGCTATAGCTCAGTTGGTAGAGCGATTCGTTCGCAATGAATAGGTCAGGAGTTCGACTCTCCTTAGCTCCATTTTTAAAATTTTCAAACGAAACAGAGATACGCGGATCCCGACTCATTCTTTATTTTTAGGCATCAAGCTGCTTAAGATACCCGTAATTGCTTCAAGTGACTCTCCCTTTTGATAGCTTTCCCCGTCCTTAACCAGCTCTCCAAAAGTTATTTCAAGCGATAGTTTGCGGTTGAATATCTGCGGAAGCTTTCCTTTTGGCCAAATAGTTCCGGTATTCTGAAATCGAATTGGAATGGCAGTGGCACCGCTTTCAGAAAGTATTTTTGCTGTTCCGGTGCGAAACGGTGATAATTTACCCGTTGTTGACCGTGTACCTTCTGGAAAAATAAGAAGATTATATCCCTTTTTTAATATTTCAAGTGAAGTTTTAAGCGCTTCACGCGGATCACCATCTCTGTCAATTGGTATGAAGTTGGCAAACTGAAGCAGTCTGCCTATGAGCATCGAATGCGAAAGCTCTGATTTTCCAACCGCAAATGTTTTTCTTCTAATTTGCCAAGGCAGGACTGAGTAGAAAAGGATAGGATCAAGGTAGCTTTCGTGGTTGGCATAGAAGACAACACCAGAGTGTTTAAATGTGTCTGTGTTATGGCTGATTTTAAAGTTCCATATCAATTTGCTAAACTGGAGTAAAATGTAGGGAACGATGCGAAAAAGTAGGCTTGTCGAGGGTTTGGCCTGATAATTAGCTGTTATGCTGTTTTGTGCAACGGATTGTGGGGCATCTTCGACAGCAATAGCAAGGTCTGAAAGTGTTTCCAATTTCGACCAGTCAATTTTTGCGAGATCCTTGCCGCAGGTCTGTTCGATTCGTACTGCAAGCTCCATTTTACGCAGAGAGTCAATTACAAGATCTGTTTCTAAAAGTGCGCGAGGGTGTGGAATGCCGGAGTAATTTGATAGTTCCGAAATTAGATTTAGCAGTTGTTTAAAGATTGGCTTTTCGCTAATAGTCTTTTCCTGAACGGTGAGACAATTTGATCGAGTAATAGTATCAGTACCGGCCAACAGTGAGTTGAATTGTGCTATCAACTCCTGTTTTCGTACCTTTCGCGTGGATGTCCGTGGCAGTGGGTGCAGGGAGACAACCCATTCGGAGATTCGTTTATGGGATGGTTGGCTGTTTGACAAAGAAAGCAGCTCTTTTTTAATTAACTGTTCAATATTTTCGCGGGTATGCCGCTTTTTTAGATCACTTGCGGGCACAACCACTGCGGCTACACTTTCCCGATTACCCCGTTTGTGGCCAAAAATTGCAATTTCGGCTATAATAGGCGATTTTGCATAAAAGCACTCAAGCTCATCGGGGTAAACATTTTTACCCGATTCGAGAACAATAACATCTTTTATTCTACCTGTTATGTAAATAAAGCCATCATTGGTTATTCTGCCAAGATCGCCCGTTTTAAAATAACCCTCGTTGTCGAAGGAATCTTTTGTTGATTGGTTCATGTTGTAATATCCACCAAAAACGGTAGAACCTTTAAATCGCAATTCGCCAATGCCGTTTTTATCGCGATTTGCAATTTTTATATGGTTACCTGGCAGAACGGGGCCAACTGAGCCGACTCTTGCATCTTTCGCTGGGGAAAGGGAGATTGGGCCAAGCGTTTCGGTGAGGCCGTATCCTTCTACAATACGAAACCCCATTAATCTAAAAGAGTTAAAGGAGGTTTTTGAAATTGACGAGCCGCCTGAAATTATTGTGCTTAATTCGCCGCCAAACTGTTTATGAACCGAACAGAACAGAGCACGCCTGAATTTTAATCCACCAAAATGGCCTAAGGTCATGGAAAGGAGATTAAGTAACCTGAATATTATTTTTACAATAATCCCTTTTGAATCGACGCCCCTTTTTATGTTCTGCAGTAGAAGTTCAAGCATTTGCGGTACGGCAGGAAGCATTGTTACTCTGTTTTCTCGTATTGCTTCGAGCAGTAATGGCCCTTTCGGCTCCGGAACAAAAATAGTGGCCATGCCGGCAGCAAGGGGGGCAGCGCAGCAGGCAATAAAACCGAAAACATGGTGAAGGGGTAATATGGCTACTGCCCGATCTTTAAACCCAAGCTCCATTATTTGCGGACCGTAAATACATGCCGAATGGTAGTTTCTCTGTAAAATAACTGCGCCTTTCGGCGAGCCTGTAGTACCCGAAGTAAAAAGAATTGCTGTGGGATCATTTTCGGTTGACTGTAAAACTGGAAGAGTTGTTGGATAGTTTCTGTTTTCAAAAAATGAGACGAAAGCATTTTCATCTTCATCTACCGCAGAAGGCAGTTTGATAATATGAGCAATATTGCTAAAAGAATGTTTGTGGGCATGAAATAGATCGGTGTAAATCTTTGAACAAAAGATAATTTTTGGCTCTACTACAGAAAGTATCGCTAAAATCTCCTCTGTTGTTAACGCAGCATCAAGGGGAACAATTATTGCGCCGCAAAAGAGCGCTGCATGATAAGTAATAACCCATTCGGGGGTATTGTCGCCTACAAGGATTATTCTGTCGCCATTACATATGCCATTTAAAATAAGGGCATTAGCGAGCCGAGCTACTATTCGGTGTATATCGCCATAAGTCCACCGTTTCCACTTGCCCGCTCTCTTTATTATCATGCACTCCCGTTCAGGATATTTTTCGAGAGAGGCCTTGATGATGTTTGTGTATATCATGGTCGATTCAGTTTTATTGGATTCTGACATAGTGGATAAGATAGTTTTAAGGGCATGGAGCAGGAAATGAATAAAGGGAAGATTCCGGAACTCGTGGCACCGGCTGGAACATTTGAGAATTTGCGAACTGCCATTGAATTTGGCGCGGATGCCGTCTATTTGGGACCTCGTGCTTTTTCTTTACGGGCTGGAGCTGAAAATTTTGAGATTACTGAAATAGAACAGGCAGCGGAATATGTCCATACAAGGGAAAAGAGGCTCTATCTTACTCTCAATTCCGTGATGATGGAACGGGACTATCAGCTTATAAAGCCATTTATAGCTGCTTTAAAGCCGGAAATTATTGATGGTGTAATAATCTCCGATCCATCACTTGTTGAACTACTTGTTGATAGGGGGTTAGCGGTTCATATTTCGACACAGGTATCGGTAATGAATGGTGGATCTGCGTCGTTTTGGAAAAAGGCTGGTATTAAAAGAATTGTTCTTGCCCGTGAATTGTCGCTTTCTGATATTACTTCCATTGTAAAGAGCGTGGATATGGAGTTTGAAGTGTTTGTACATGGTGCCATGTGTGTTTCAATTTCAGGCCGCTGTCTTATGAGCGATTATCTCGCCAGCCGGTCTGGAAACAGAGGAGAATGCGCGCAGCCATGTAGATGGCCGTTTGGATTATCGCATAAAACAGACGGTGAAGTTGTTTTTGAGGGAATAGAGGAGAACGAAAAGACTTTAATATTTAACTCGCGTGATCTTAATACCATTTCCATTATTGGTGATATTCTTGATACTGGTGTAGGTTCATTAAAAATTGAAGGCCGAAACAAGGGAATACACTATATAGCATCGGTTGTTAAGGTTTATAGGGAGGCGATTGATTGTTGGGCGGAACATAACGGCAAATTTACTGTTAAAAAAGAGTGGATCGATACACTTGCTGGGTTAAGCAACAGAGGGTACACAACCGGTTTTTATAAAGAACTTGCCCTTGGCGTTGGGCGTCAATACTATGCCGAGAAATTTGCCGGTGCCCGCTTTATTGGTGCAGTTCGGGAGCGACTGAAAGATGGTTGGATTGTTGTCGATATACGAAATGATTTTACCTCCGATGAAAGTGTTGCGCTCATTTCGCCCGAAAAGGGTGAGTATGTCACAAACTGCTCCATACTTGAGATGAAAAGCATTACAGGTGAATTATTGTCAAGAGTTGCAGCTAATAGGGTTGTTTTAATGAGACTTTCTGCGAAAGCTTCACAAGGAACACTTATTAGGGTTTATTAAAAAAATATTATTGACTTCTAACATATTACAAGCAATATTGTATGTCAACGATAGTATCATATTGCATATAAAGGAGTCTCATGGAAAAAATTCTTATTATTGACGACGAAGCTCTTATTGTAAAATCTACGAGATATGCTCTTGAGTTTTTTGGGTATTCACCGATAGAATCGTTTAATGGCGAAGATGGATTACTAAAGGCACAAACAGAGCACCCTGATCTTGTTTTACTCGATGTTATGATGCCCCTTATGGATGGGTGGGAAGTTCTCAGAAGACTCAAAGACGAAAACTCAACAAAAAATATTCCGGTAATTATGTTTACAGCCAAAGAATACTATAATGGAAAACAAATTGCTAATGAAAATGGAGCTAATGACTTTCTTTCAAAGCCTTTTAATCCTGAGGATTTGCACCATCTTATCAAGAAAAACATACAAAAAGCGAGTAATTTATGACCGCAATACCGGCTATTATGAATTCACTTGTAGAGCAACTTCCAACAGGCGTTGTTTTTCTTGATGATAGAAATAATATCATTTTCTACAACAAAAAAGCCCTCCGCTTATTGATGATGCCTATAGAAAATTTTGTTGGCAACAATTTCCTAGAATGTGTTGCGTTGCCTTCATTGCGAACAGCTCTTGAAGAATTTAACGAGGGGAAAACAGGTACAATTACAATCCAGCTTTCTGTAGGTTATGCGTCTTTATCAGCAAGCATATCCGATATGGTTACCATCGCTAATGAAAGAATAATTTTTATTTTGATTGATGATATTACTCGATATAAATGCATGGAAAACATTAAAATCGATTTCATTAGCGCATTATTACATAAGATACGAAATCCCCTCACAAGCGTGAAAACAGCACTGTCTCTAATGACCGTTATCCCAGAAAATGAGGCATCAGGAATAAAACGGGAACTTCATATGTTGTCATTAAAAGAGATAGATCGCTTAAATGACTTTTTAAGACAGACAAAAAGTGTCTTTAGCATAGAAACAGGACTTATCGATAGTGAAATTGAATTAGAGTCGTTGGATATAGTCAGTATTATTGAGAGAGCAATCGATGAACAATACCGTGAAAGAGTCAAGCTACATTGTCAATCAGCAAAAGTTTGCGCAGACTTTGAAAAGCTAACGGAAGCATTGCGGCAAATAATCAAAAATGCTTTGCAATATTCTAACAGCGTTGTTACAATTCAGGCGACCGCCAGTAATGGATATATAAGCATTGATATTGAGGACAAAGGAATTGGTATTGCAGAAAATGAAATAAACTTGGTCTTTGATAAATATTTCAGGGGTGAACGAGCTGCCTCTTTATATCCCGAAGGAAATGGGATCGGCCTATTTTTTGCAAGGGCATATATCGAACATTTTGGTGGTTCTGTGTTGCTTGACAGCCAATATGGAAAAGGAACAACCTTTTCAATTACATTGCCGGAAGAAAATAGGTAAAAGATGGGTATTACAGTAGATGATTTTAGGGAGAGACTTGAAAAAATTGAATCTCTACCAACACTGCCTGTTATATGCAAGCAGATGCAAGCACTTGTCGGAAACCCCAACTCAAATATGAGCCAAATAGCTACGCTGATAAGCAGGGATCAGGCGATAGCTGGACGGGTTATCCGTCTTGTAAATTCGGCCTTCTACGGTCTTCGCAATCAAGTCTCATCGATACAGCAGGCAATAGTTGTACTTGGACTCAATACTGTAAAAAATCTCACAATGGGTATTTCTGTTATTAAGATTTTTGAAACTAATAAAAGTTCTTTTTTTGATCACGAACAATTCTGGTTACATAGCTTCGCTACTGCACAAATGGCAAAGTATCTTGCCAAGGAACTTAAACAGTCTGATCCTGAGGATTGTTTTCTTGCTGGTTTGCTGCATGATATTGGATTTCTTGTCTTCGACCAGTTTTTTCATATTGAATATGTGGAAGCATATAAAACTATGTTACTAACAAGAAAATCAATGCTTGAAACTGAGGAGGTTCATTTCGGGATAAATCATGCAATAGTTGGTTCTTTTGTCTTGAAGAAATGGCAGCTTCCCCCTTTTCTTGCCGATGTTGTTCACGCTCATCATAATGTTTCTATGTTGTCGTCAACCGAAGAAAGGGTCAGGCGTATTCTCGCTATTCTTTGTTGTGCCAATTCACATACACATAAAAAGGGTATTGGTAATTTTATCAAAGGTGTTAGCACACATAAGGAGCAACCACCTGAGAGGAGTGTTAATAACTTTCCTCAAGATGTCGTTGATTATTGCTTCGCAAAAACGGTGGGAGAAATTCATTTTTTGATTAAAGAATGGGGTCTCTAACTTTTATGCCCGAAGAAAAAAACGACAATACCCAATCTGAGTTATCTGCAAAAGCAAATCAGCTTATCAGTCGTCTTGAGAGGCAGCTAAACGAAATAGAATACAATGAAATAATTTCTGGCCGTACGGCAGATAATCTTAAGGATAGCAACCTTGTGGGCAGTAAGCCGATATGCGTACAACGCTCGGAATACAATGACTCATCTCGTGCGGCATTGCATCCGTATCACTTTCAGGGCGACTACGATATTGTTGATAACAAACTTTCATTTAAACAACTTGATATTAGTGCATATCTGCATTTAACGGTCTTTCAGCAAGGGAGCGTTGTTGCTATTCGTGATATTGAAAGCTCTTTAACACCTTCAATAGGTGAGAATATTCGTTGTGAAAAAAAGGATGACAAGGAATACTACTGTGCTGAAACAAATGGACGGGTATTACTGCATAATGGTAAACTTGTTTTGCTTCCTTCTGATAGGGACGCAGTTGTTGAGGTTGCGATAACTAATGACCGCATGGAAGCAAATATTACATGTGAACCTGCTTATGGTAATGGTAAACATCTCTCCTCAGCAATTATTTATCAAGCACTTAAAGAGCGTGGCGTCTGTTTTGGAATATTGGATAGTGCTGTATTAAAGGCTGTGGAGCATCCTAAGCAAACCACTATGAAAGTCAATGCATTTCCTGTTGCATTTGGTAAGCCGGCAATTCCTGGTAGGGAAGGTCAAATAATCTTCAAATTTAATACAGAAACGCCACCACAGGATTTTAAGCTTCTGTCCGATGGCAGAATCGATTATCGAAACAGTCTGAACTTGCTTATGGCTAAGAAAGGCGATTTGCTTGCTGTAGTAAGAGAACCTGTAGAAGGGACGCCAGGAATAAATGTTCTGGGAGAGCCTATTTCTGCGCCAAAGGGAGATGAAGCCATCCTAGTTAATGGGAGGGGGGTAATCATTTCAGAAAATGGAAAAGAGTTTTATGCAAACACAAATGGGCATATTGTTCTTAATGGCTGTTTGCTTGAGATTCAGGATCTCTATGTGGTAAATGGTGATGTTGACTATGCGTCCGGTAATATTGCTTTTGACGGTACTGTTATTATTAAGGGAGATATAAAAGATGGTTTTGAAGTTAAGGCTACGGGCGACATAACTGTTTTTAAAAATGTTGAGGCAGCAAAAGTTTATGCAGGTAGAGATATTGTAATCAAAGGCGGCGTTGTTTCTAAAAATAGGGGCATTGTTTCCGCAGGTAGAGACATTAGTGTTGAATATGTGCAAAATGGAAGACTCGAGGCGCAAGGCAATATTGAAGTTCGGAATTTTTCTGTAAATGGATATCTCTGTTCATCTAAATGGATTCTTCTCAAACAAAAAAAAGGGGCAATAATAGGCGGAGAGGCTTACGCACAAAAGGGTATTGATGTCCGACAAATTGGATCCGTTAACAGTCGTTCTACTATAGTAGAGTCCGGAACAGATTTTCTTGTCAGAAAAAAGATCGTTGAAGTTGAGGATGCTCTGAAATTTGTCGAAGAAAATATTGTCAAAATTGAGACTGTTCTTCAACCAGTTATTGATACATTCAAGATGGAGCCTGAATTGCTCGGACATAAACAAGACATCATTATTAAAACTATTCAAAAACAGACAGAGCTCAAAACAAATAGAAAAGTTATGGAGCGCAAACAAAAAGAGCTTTATGCCCAGTTGAACGAACAGGGCGAATGTCCCATTAAAGTTTCTGGCGAATGTTATCCTGATGCTGTTATTAAAATACGAAACTTAACATTACGATTACCGTCAATTACAATGCACAAACAATTTTATGACGACCGTAAGACGGGCGAAATAAAAATCATGCCATATGTTTAAATGCAAGAAATCAGCATGGCTTTTTCCAAATGAATTCCGTTCCACCTTCACTATGGCATTCAAATGTTAGGTTTCCTCCCATTTTCTGTGACGATAGCTTACAAATATAAAGACCGAGTCCGGTTCCACTGGTCGTTCCAGCATTTGTGCCTCTAATAAATCGTTCAAATATACTTTCTCGTTCGCTCTCTTTTATTCCCCTTCCATTGTCACGCACAGACAGAGTGGCAAAGTTATTTTCAATTACAAACTTTATATTAACTATTGGATGAGTGGCTTCCTTCTTATATTTGAGAGCATTATCAAGTAAATTATTAAACATTTTCTCAAATAAATTTCTGTTTATATTTAGATTACCCTTCCCATCAAAAGTGACCTTAGCATTTGTATGTTCGATTTCAATCTTATGCAGATCAAGCAATTTTTCAATAAAATCTTTCATGTCGGTTTTTTCAATATGAGTATTAGAATCGCCCCATTCAATTTTTGCTACGGTAAGTAAATCTTCGAGCATGCGCTGCATGTGTGCAATTGAAGACGAACCAACTGATAATAGATCTTTCATTCTATCACCATAAACTGTATTGGTATCGTCATTTTTTTCCAATAAACTGATTACCGTTTTCAACCCTGTTAAAGGTTTTTTTAAATCGTGTGTTACTGTGTGGATATAGTCAACTAATTCGCTATTCTTTCTCAATAGCTTGCTCCGCTCATATGCTATGATAAGCATAATTGCAGCCGCCATTAGTGTAATAAGAAGAGGGGCGATTCTTGCTTTTACGAGTATTGTATTCCAATCTATTGCATCAATGTCAACACCCAAAATCATAAGCACCGCATTGGCTGATGAATCTTTCACAGCTGCGAAACCAGATACAAATGTACCCCATTCATCGATATATGGTCCAACAACCGCGCTTCCTCCGCTATCGAGGACCGTTTGTAATTCAGGAGGAGGTTGTTCATAATATGCTTGTCCAGGTTCAACATGACCAAAGATATCCAAAGGAACATTATCCACGGTAAAAAAAAAGCCGCTGTCATTTTTACTCATCATGTATATCCAGCGGATGCTTTTTGTCACTTTTTGAATACGCATCAACTGATTTCGAATGTCATGGTAATTACTATTATTTAGGTCATCAAGATTGCCCTTCAACGAGGCAATTTTTGCTGGATTTATGGAAGCCGCAATAATCTGAGAAATTTTGTGAATGTTTTTGCGTTCAGTCCTGTCCGCTTTTATTGCAATCAGTTCTGTAATTGTTATTCCTGTTACAATGATAAATGCTAATGGAACAATAATGCCATTCAATTTTTTAAAGAATTGATTTTTCTCTGATGATTTTGATTTATATGCAATAAACACAAAAAGCAAAAGAATAAGAAACACAATGAACACTACATAAATTCCTAAGATTAACATGGCACCTCTATTGTAAATATACATCCCTTCCCTGCGTTTGGTTTGTAGCACACTATACCACCAAGCTTATCCGTAATCTTTTTTACAGCGTATAATCCTGTACCCATCCCCGAGTGTATTCTTGTATCATATTTTTCACCCTGTATGGGACCAATAAATAGTAGAGGTACAATATGCGGAGGAATTAGTTGCCCATCGTCAGCAACTTTGATTTGTAAGATTCCAGAGCTGATAGTCGTGTCAATAGTAATTGTTCCATTCATGCTGGAAAATTTAAGACTATTATCTAACAAACAGTCAATCGCAGTCATTAGAAGATAATAGTCACTATTAATTTCGCATGGGGCCTTCGATAAGTTCGTAATAATTTTTACATTGTTTTTATTCTTAGCACTAGTCTTGGTTTTGGCTTCTATCAAAAGTTTATGTAAATTGATTTTCTCGATATGTGGAGTGAGTGCCGTATCACTAAATTGCGCTATGCGAAGTAGTTTATCAATCTGGTGTGCTATGACATCTATTGACAATTCCATGTTTTCAACCATTTCGTTTTTAGCCTCTGTAAATAAACTTCTTGAAACGAACAAATAGTTACGAAGTGCAGTAAGAGGAGTCCGAAGTTCATGAGCCATAGCTGATAACATTGTTTCTCTCACAAAATTGTTAGCATGCGTCTCTGTTTCATCAGTTATCATAAAAAGGTGCCCAACTACAACATCGGTTGAATCCGCATGAATCTGAAATGGTTTGGCGCAAAGATATCGATTGTTATGCATAAATTTACTCTCGACCTTTAGATAATTCTTTTCAATAATTTCAAAAAGTGGCTTGCACTCAATACAATTTTTGATGGAAAGTCCAATACCACTTATGAGCTTTGGGTCGAATAATTCTCCAGCCCTACGATTTGCCGTTATAAGAAGTCCATTGGTGTCAATTGCAATCACTGCTTCGTCGATGGCATCGATGAGAACAGTGACACGATGTCTCTCTTTCTCTGTAATATCTGATAGGAAAGATAGGGTTTTACTTTTGTTGTCAAGTTCGTTTTCTACGCTCTTAAAATGTTCTTGCCTGCTTATTTTGCTGTCAATACTATTTACCATTTTGATAACTGTTATTACAAATTCGGCTTGCTTTATCGGCATAAGAAGATAGTCTGAAGCTCCAAGCCGCATGCATGTTGTGACATTATCAAAACTTTGCTCTTTGGATAATATGACCGCTTCACATTCAGTTGCGTTTAGTTTTAATTGTTGAACCAATTCGATACCTTTAGCGTTTTGCATATCAATATCAATAAAAAATAAATCAAATGGATTATCCTTATGAATACTAAGTGCATCAGCATAGCTGTTTGTTCCGTAAATTGAAAAAGGGATGAATGGATCTTCGGAGAAAGGTTTTAGAATGTCAATGGCATTATTCCTAAATTCATCATTTTCAGCAACTATTATCAACTTTATCATGTTTAGAAAACTATCAATTTATCAGTTGCTGTCGCAAGACAATCTATCATAATAAAATCTCTTCACCGACAACTTTAATGCCTAATTTATTTGCTTTATCAAGTTTGGAACCTGCGTTATCGCCAGCGATAACAAGATCAGTTTTTTTTGAAACTGCCGAAACCACCTTGCCGCCCATATCTTCAACCTTAAGAGTTGCCTCTTCTCTTGTTAACGATTTTAGAGTACCTGTTATTACTACGGATTTACCTGCAAGTTTACCGGTTGAACTTTTTTGTCCTTTTTCTCCGATAGGATTGACTCCATAGCTGATTAGTTTTTCAATAATTTCTCTATTTTGCGCATTGTTTGTCCAGCGGATAAGACTGTTTAATTGTACTTCACCAAGTATGTTCTTTAATTCCTCTATCTTATCCGCGGACAGGGTTATTAATTCGCTTATTGAGGAAAGTTCCTTAGACAGAAGTTTGGCTGCCGCAGTGCCAAGATGCGGTATTCCAAGAGCGAAAAGAAGTCTGGGCATTGGCTGTTTCTTGGCCTCTGAAAGAGCGCCAATAATATTTTCTGCCGACTTATTACCCATCCTGTCTATGGTTAATATATCATGATGAGTAAGAGAAAAAAGGCTTGCAAAGTTTTTTACAAGACCATTTTTATAAAGTAGTTCAACAAGCGAAGGGCCTATTGATGCGATATTCATGCCATTTCGTGATACAAAATGTTCTATTGACCTTTTGATTTGCGCTGGACATTCCGGATTTGTACACTTAAGCGCAACTTCTTCTGTGTCCTTTATTAGCTTAAAACCGCAGCCATTTTCGGGACAGTATTCCGGTGGAAGAACAGGTTTTGCGGTGGCAGCTCTTTTATCTTTGTTCACCCCAAGAATTTTTGGTATTATTTCACCGCTCTTTTCAATCATTACTGTATCTCCAAAGTGAAGATCAAGGCGGGCTATTTCGTCGTAATTATGGAGCGTAGCTCTTGAAACTGTTGTGCCGGAAAGTTGCACTGGTTCAACTTCCGCAACCGGAGTAATTACACCTGTACGCCCAACTTGATTAATAACAGAAATAAGTTTGGTCTCTTTTTTTTCAGGAGGATATTTGTAAGCTATTGCCCATCGGGGGCTCTTTTGTGTAGCGCCAAGCTCATTCTGGTATGCGATGTCGTCAACTTTTATTACGGCGCCATCAATATCAAACGGGAACGACTCCTTGCTGATTTGCAAATAAGATATAGCGGCCATTATTTCGGCTATGGAGGAACATTTTCGAAAGAAGGGGTTTATCGGAAAACCTAAACTTTTTAGTTCGTCCATATTTGAATTGTGGCTTATTGTCATTTTGTGGCTGTTTGCGTAGTAGGCAATAAACGAAAGAGCTTTGGCGGCGCATTCTTTGGGGTTTTTAAGTTTAAGGGCACCGGCTGCGCCATTTCTTGGATTGGCAAGTGGTTTCTCGCCGTCGGCCATAAGTTCATCATTAATTCTGTGAAGTATATTGTATGGCATATAGACTTCACCGCGAACTTCAAGCGAATCGTCTGTAGTGAGAACAAGCGGAATTGATTTTATTGTTTTGATGTTGGCGGTAATATCGTCGCCAATTATGCCGTCACCTCTCGTTTTAGCAAGAATAAGCCGCCCTTTTTCATAAATCAGCGAGCAGGCTATTCCGTCGATTTTTGCTTCAACAGTGTAGTTGATGATTCTATTGGGCAGCGCTTTGCTAATTCTTTCACAAAAGGCTTTAATGTCGTTCTCTTCATATCCATTATCTATGCTTAGCATAGGGGAAGCATGGGGAACCTTGGCAAAGTTGTTGCTAAGATCAGAACCTACCCGTGCAGTTGGGCAGTCACTTGTGCTGTATTTTGGGTTCTTCTCAATCAGCTGTTTCAATTCAGAGTAAAGCTGATCGTAGTCGTAGTCTGAAATTTCGGGTTGAGCAAGCCCATAGTAGAGTCGGTCGTGATGGCGAATAAGTTTACGGAGCTCTTCGATGCGTTTAAGTATATCGTCCATCAGGTTTTAAAAACAGAATCCTTCTCCTCCTGCCGCTTTTTTTTCCTGAATAAGCGCCTCTTTTCTTCATTGTCAGAGAAGGAACTGGGCAAACGAAGGACAGTAATGACCATTGAGAGACCAACAAGAAAAAGCAAAAGATAGATGAGTTTCATAACTTATTTATATTAAATAAATATAAATTATAGAGCATATGGAAGAAATTTCGGACGAAGTAGTTTCGCTTAAAATGTACGCGCAAGCGTGGGATGCTAAATTGAGTGGAAGGGTAGATGAGGCTGTCGCGATTTTTACCAACCTCAGAAATATTTTTCCACTCTCAAAGGAAGCAGAATATGCGGCCGTTCATATCGAAGAATATGAAAATCAAAAGCTTAAAAAAGCAGAAGTTCCACTAAAAAATGATGTAGATTCTCCCAATGATCAGAGGGAGGTTCTGGCCATGCGGAGTCAACACCCCAAAAGAGGTGTGCTTGTTTTTTTTGTTGCGATTCTATCCCTTTTGTTCTCGTTTTTCGTAGGTTACAAGGTGTGGAGTCTTGAGAAAAGAATGGAGTTTAACGAAACGCTTTCGGCGGCAAGAGAAGCTTTTAAGAACGGAGATAAGCAGCTTTTTGAGAGGCGTATGGTAAAAGCACATAGGCTTTCTGGCAAGGATAATAGGGCTGTTTTTCTTGAAGTTGACGCGGCTCTTTCCCGTGGCGATATCGATGCGGCGCTTAAAGTAATTAAGCGTGCACCTGTGGTTAATGAAGAGGTTAGGCTTTATATTGATAAAATAATGGTAAAAAGCGGCAGAATTCCTTCTGCAGGTGGTAATAAATGACCGATATGGATCGTAAACGGATACTTCGTGGACTTGTTGAGCATGAAGGGCACTGGATCCCTGTCAGAGATAAAATCGCCCTTTTGGAGGGGCGAGAGGAAAAAGAGCCCCCGTTGACTGAAAGAGAGACAGCGGCAGTTGCGAGATTTGCGGATGCGCTTAAGGGTGAGGAAACCGACAGTTGGAGTATTCCGCAAACAAGGCTGCGAAACGAAATTTATAACGAGGAAAAGGTTGCTGATGCGGATACGCTTAGCGTTTCTGTTGAAAAGACCGATTTTGACATATATAAAGATAAAAAGCGGCGCACGAGAATTATTCTGCTTGCAGTTGCCGTTATTATTGTAGCCTTTTTGATAGCCTATATGCTCTTGTTGTGATTATTGTCAACTAAAAATAGATTGAAAATTTGCTTTATAAAAATTATATACCTACAAAATAGATAGGAAAAAATTGCTATGAAAATATCAACAAAAGGAAGGTATGCAATAAGGTCGATGTTAGCACTTGCGAGTAGTGGTGGCAGTGGCAGTATCAAGATGATTTCCAAAGAAGAGGATGTCTCTGCGAAATATCTTGAAGCTATCTTTTCGTATTTAACAAAACAGGGGCTTGTTAAGGGTAAAAGAGGCCCTTCCGGCGGCTATGCCTTATCGAGACCGGCTTCTGCAATATCGGCCTACGATATTCTAATTGCGATGGGCGATGAGCTTACGCTAATGGATTGCCTTAAAAGTAATGGAAAGAGGTGCACACGGAAGGAAAATTGTCCTACAAGACCCCTTTGGCATGAACTTGATGATGTAATTACCTCGTTTCTAAAGGGCGTCACTCTTGCCGATCTACTTAATAGAAGCAAAAAGGAAGCATAAATGGGTGTTGATAAAAAGCATGAGAGGCTGCTTGCCATGGTTCGTGGCTTTGGAAAGGTTGCAGTAGCCTTTTCTGGCGGGGTTGACAGTTCTTTTCTTGCAAGAACTGCTGTTGATGTTCTTGGCGCAGATAATGTTGCTCTTTTTACGGCAGTTTCGCCATCATATCCAGCACGGGAGAAAGAGGAAAGCGAAAAACTCGCAAATGCTATGGGGGTCAAGCATTACTTCTTTGATACAAGGGAAGTTGAATCACCGACATTCCGAGATAATCCTGTGGATCGCTGTTATCATTGCAAGCTTGAATTATATGGAAAATTATCGGCTTTTTCTAAAGTAAAAGGCTTTTCAATTGTACTTGACGGATCAAATGTAGATGATGTTTCTGATTATAGGCCAGGCATGAAAGCCCTTGAGGAGCTTAAGATTAGGAGTCCGCTTAAGGAAGCTGGTTTAACAAAAGAAGAAATACGGATTTTATCCAAAGGAATAGGGCTTCAGACTTGGAGTAAGCAGCCGTTTGCCTGCCTCGCTTCCCGTTTCCAGTATGGTGACACAATAACGGCAGAAAAATTAAAGAGAGTTGAACTGGCGGAAGCCTTTCTTATGGATAATGGGCTAACTCATTTTAGAGTACGGGATCATGGCGCGCTTGTTCGTATCGAAACAGCAAATAGAGATATGGAGCTGTTTTTCAATAAACAATTTAGAAAAAGCGTTATCGAAGCATTCAAGAAGCTTGGTTATAATTATATCTCGCTTGATCTTGAGGGGTATCGCACCGGGAGTATGAATGAAGTGCTGCCAAAATAGGCCATTTTTAGGTTTATCCGAAGAGTCAATAAACAAATCTACAATTTCTGACGGCAAGGCACTCTCGGTCCTTAATGCTGGACAGTCGGATATCATGGATGTATTTGCAGAGGCGTTTAGGGTAAAGTGCGCCTTTTATCGTAATTCGTCAGAACTCTGTTCCATTATTAATATTAAGTCTGGCAGATGCAGTGAGGACTGCTCGTTCTGTGCGCAGTCAGCGAAATACAAAACGGCTGCTGAAGTATATCCGCTTGTCGAACATGCAAAAATTAAAACTATGGCCTCAAATATGGGTAAGTGGAGGAGCAGGCTCGGCCTTGTATCTTCTGGTAAGGGGGTGGTGTCTGCTAATTCGGTAGAGTTTAGGAGAATACTTGATAGTATCCGAAAAATAACCTGTAAAGGACAGGCTATACATGCTTCGCTTGGCATTTTGTCAAAAGAGACGGCCTTTGCGTTGAAGGATGCTGGCGTAAGTGTGTATCATCATAACATTGAAACAGCGCCATCATTCTTCAAGCATATTTGCAGAAGTCATTCGTTTTCTGATAGGATTAAAACAGTGGAGCTTGCAAGGGAGGCCGGCATGGAGGTCTGCTGCGGTGGTATTTTAGGTCTTGGCGAGACTTTAAAACAGAGGGTTGAATTTGCGAGAACACTTAAAGATCTGGAGATATGCTCGATACCATTGAATTTTCTTAATCCGATAAAAGGAACTCCATTAGGGAACAAAAAACCGATAAAATCGCTTGAAGCACTTAAAATTGTTGCTATGACGAGGTTAGTCAATCCCAAGGCAAATATACGGGTTTGCGGTGGGCGTGAGACGGTGCTCGGTGATTTACAGGGGCTAATTCATTTTGCCGGCGCTTCAGGTATGATGATTGGAGGTTATCTCACAACTCGGGGACGGAGCGTGGAAGCAGATCTCCGCCTGATTGAAGACAGCGGTCTGAAAGCGTCCTGAATTTTTTTTTGAATATGGAACATAAAAAAGTTTTTGCGGCTATGAGCGGTGGAGTTGATTCCTCCGTAGCTGCCGCTCTGCTTGTTGAGCAGGGCTATTCGGTTATAGGGGTGACCATGCGGCTTTACGATGGGGCTGGTGGCGCATCTTCGTTAAAAAGTTGTTGCGGATTTGGTCCGGCATTCGATGCAAGGCAAGTTGCGGATAAACTCGGCATCAATCACATGATTCTTGATTACCGCTCAATTTTTAAAAAAGGAGTTATTGATCCATTTGTCGATTCGTATTTATCGGGGCGTACTCCCAATCCATGTATAATGTGCAACTCCGTATTGAAGTTCGGGCATTTACTTCGTACTGCTTTGTCGATGGGTTTTGATGCTGTTGCAACGGGACATTATGCACGCATAGTCAATAAAGCTCTCCTTAGGGGCGTTGATGTTAATAAGGATCAATCCTATTTTTTGTACGAATTAAGCCGCAGTAATATTTGCAGGGTTATTTTTCCCCTTGGCGAAATGACAAAAGTTGATACGCGAAAAATTGCAAAAGAGCTTCAGCTACCTGTTCACGACAAACAGGAGAGTCAGGATATCTGCTTTGTTAATGGAGGAGAGTATCGGGATTTTCTTGAGCAGACAACAGCGATTACTGCTGCGCGAGGTTTTATGTATAACACGGCAGGTGATGTTATAGGTGAGCATGAAGGGCTACATAGGTACACTATTGGTCAGCGCAAAGGGCTTGGACCCTTGGGGCAGCGCTCTTTTGTGGTTGATATCGATATAAAACGAAATGCACTGATAGTGGGTTCAAAAGAGGAATTATATTGTAATGGGTTGGAGATTGTTTCCCCAACTTTTTGCAGGCTTGTGCCAGGTGAAGGCGACTCTTTTAAGGCAAGATTGCGACACAGGGGCGAGTTGCGAGATGTGGTAATTGAAAAGCTGTTGTTGCCGGAGTGTGTGAGACTGCGATTTGTCGAACCAAGTGAAGGAGCTGCGCCAGGTCAGTCCGTTGTGCTCTACAACGGTGAAGAAGTTGTTGGCGGGGGTATAATCAGTTCCATTTTGAGGAAAACTTAATGAATAGTGCGGATGAAAAATTACTGCTTGAAGTCGATCAATTAAAAAAAGAGCGAAACGCTGTTATCCTTGCGCATAACTATCAGCCGGATGAAATTCAGGCAGTGGCAGACTATACTGGCGATTCACTTGGTCTTTCCATTGAAGCCGCTAAAACAGACGCCGATGTTATTGTGTTTTGTGGTGTTTACTTCATGGCTGAAACAGCGAAGATACTTTCTCCCGAAAAAAAGGTGTTGCTTCCGGATCCTGCGGCTGGATGCCCAATGGCGGACATGATAACAGCTGAAAAACTGCGGGAATTCAAAAGAGTTAATCCCAATCGGACGGTATTTTGTTATGTAAATTCAACTGCAGAAGTAAAAGCCGAGAGTGATATTTGCTGCACCTCTGCTAATTCAGTAAAGCTTGTTGCTTCGCTTCCTGAATCGGAAAAGATCCTTTTTGTACCGGATATGCACCTTGGCAGATTTGTAAAGGAGAAAACGAAAAGGGATATTGTATGCTGGAAAGGGTTTTGCCCGACACACGCAAGAATATCGGCAGAAATGGTGTTGCGTGCGCGGGGAAGTCATCCGGAAGCTGTTGTTCTTATTCATCCTGAGTGCAATTGGGAGGCCATACAGCTGGCAGACGAAGCGCTTTCAACGGGTCAGATGATAGAATATGTCAGGAAGTCGGACCGAACAGAATTTGTTATCGTCACAGAAAAAGGGATACTTTACCAGTTGCGCAAAGAAAACCCGCATAAAAGTTTTTATATTGTTTCGCATGATATTATTTGTCCCAATATGAAAAAAAATTCTCTAACAAAAATATGCAATTCACTTAAAACAATGTCGCACGAGGTTTTTGTAGATATTGAAACAGCCAATAGAGCCCGGGCAGCGATTAACAGAATGCTGGAGGTATGACGAATGCATAAAGATAAAAATTGGAAAGAGCAAAAATTACAGGCACTTGCAAAGCGACTTATAAAGTCTTACAAGTTGCAAAAGGGAATTAACCAGATTGATGGACTTAATCTACCGAATTCCGATAATGTAGTTGAAATAATTCACGACTTTTTCAAAATAATTTTTCCGGGATTTGTTGGAAGAGAATCAATCACCAGCTCTGGCGTGTCGTATTATGTGGGTACCATACTTGAGGGCTTGTTTGACAAGTTGTTTTACCAGATAAACAGGGCGCTTGAATACAAGTGTCCGGAGAAGGGCGGCAGGGTGTGCGTCCGTTGTGATTGTGGTTCAAAAGCATACAGTATAACAGTAGAAATCCTTGAGTCGATTCCATCGTTGCGCGAATTTTTGCGGGCTGATGTTGAAGCGGCATATGAAGGCGATCCGGCGGCACAGTCGTACGACGAAATTATCGTTAGCTACCCCTTTGTTAAAGCTATAACTGTTTACCGAATTGCCCATCTTTTTTATAAAAAAGAGGTGCCGATGATTCCGCGAATAATGTCTGAGTGGGCGCATATGGCTACGGGCATCGATATACATCCGGGAGCTAAAATCGGCCACTCTTTTTTTATTGATCATGGAACCGGTGTGGTTATTGGCGAAACAACGGAAATTGGAGACCATGTAAAAATTTATCAGGGAGTAACCCTTGGTGCGCTTTCTTTTCAGAGGGATTCCTCTGGCCGTATAGTTAAGGGAACAAAACGGCATCCTACCCTCAAGGACGGTGTTACCGTGTATGCGAATGCCACCATACTCGGTGGCGATACGGTTATTGGTAAGGGGGCGACCATAGGTGGAAATACATGGGTAACCCACTCAATTAAGCCTGGTGCAACAGTATTGATCAGCAAGCCAGATCTTGTTGTAAAAGAGCGGAACTGAACAGGGTTCATCTCATATTACTATCTTTTATTAAATGATACGACAAGCAATAGGGCTCTTTCTTGTATTCGTTTTTGCAACAGCAGCCTATGCGGTTGATTACAATAAGCCGCATCGAAAGTGGTATCGGAGTGAAACGACCCATTTTAATGTAACTTACCTTTCGGGCTTGCAGGAGCAGGCGCTGCTTGGAGCAAGTATAGCTGAAGAGGTTTACGGCTATTTCAGGGACGATTACGGTTTTGAGCTTCCAAAAAAGATGGAGATAATATTTGACGATGAGGATTACAGTAACGGTTGGGCTTGGGCGTCCGCAAATACAATAAAAATATGGATTTCCGGACTCGACTTTGAATTGCGGGGATTTAACGATTGGCTTCGTAATGTTGTCGTTCATGAGTTTGCCCATATTGTGAGCATTCAGCACGCACAAAAGAGCCGTTACAATATACCCGATATCCGCTTTGGGTATAGCGACTACTTCAATGAAAGGATACAGACAAATTTTTTTACGCTATATTCTTTCGATCTGTTCCCGATGTGGTTTGCAGAAGGAATTGCCCAGTTTGAAGCCTCCCGTCGTGGCAGCGATTCGTGGGATACGCACCGTGATATGCTAATGCGTGTAAAGTCGCTTAACGATAAGCTTCTCCCTATTGGTCAGATGAATATTTTTATTGGAAAGTCAAAAGACTTTGAGAGCGGCCCTTATAATCAGGGTTTCTCGCTTGTTCGCTATATATCAGATACATATGGTTACGGTTCAATTAAGAGAATATGTGACGAGTGCAGGAAGATTAAAAATCTGACATTTGATATGGCCTTGCGAAGTGCTTTGGGATTTGGAACAGACTCACTTTATCGGGAATGGGGTTTGGCGGAAAAAGGACGCTACAATAAGGATCTTCAAGCCATAGGCAGCATCACAGAAGGCCGTCGATTGTGGTCCGATTCTTCAAATGATTATGGCTTTAGGAACATCCATCCGTTATGGTCAAATGATGGCCGTGAACTGTTTTTCCTGAGTAACTCAGGCGGAGATGGCGGACGGGCATCTCTTTATAAATGGAGCTTCTCCGACACTATCAAAAAAGAAAAAGAGCGCTTCAAACTACATTCGCCTATTGTTACGGGTTTTTTTTCCATTCTTGACAGCGGACGGAAAGTGGCCCATTCTTCACCGCATATTGCACCGGTTAGTGGTGAAACCTATATCGACGCTGTGATCGACACTGTAGTAGGTACGGGAACGCTTGAAAATATGCGGAACACATTAAGCTTTCTTCGCAAAGATTCTCTTGGGCTTTTGCGAAACAGATTTCGCTTTAACATAACATTTCGTGACCATATTCAGCAGGCGGTGGCAAGCAGTAATGGCCTCTGGGTGGCGGCTGTCAGAAAGGTTAAGAATAAAAACGAGCTTGTCTTGTTGCAAAACAATAATATTGTGTCTGTAAAATCGTTCAGTAGAATAACGGCTCCTTTGCTTGGGGTGGAATGGGTACAAAAGAGGCGACAGAAAATTGATCGGCTTCTTTTTAAGGATCCTTCAAATTCGGCGAATGGATTCTTGATTCAGGGACCACGCTTTTCGCCAAACGACAGCCTTATAGTTTTTTCCTATTTCGATAATCACAGTATGAATATCGGTCTTGTTGATCTTAACGGAAACTTTCGCCAGATTGTGGACTCTGATTATGACGACAGGGATCCATCCTTTACGCCGGACGGAAAGAGTATTGTATTCTCTTCCGACCGAAGCGGTATTTTTAATCTGTATAGAGTGGATATCGAAACAGGTAACTGTACAAGAATTACAAATGTTGTAGGTGGGGCATTTCAACCGGTTGTGTCGCCTGATGGAGCATCGATTGCCTATTCGGGATACGATACGGCTGGCTTTTCAATTTATATAACAGAGAATACTCCACTCGCAAACGAAACGCTTTTTGATATAAATTCACGCAGAGATAAAACGAAGCCTGCATCACCTTCAATTGTCTCTTTCTCTTATGAGCCTGTGCCTTATTCAGTCAAGCTTAATAGGGCTCTTATAATACCCATGATATTAGGTGAAGAATTAACTTCTTCTGGTGCTAATGCCGAGAAAGGGAAAATTGGAATAAAGGCAGGTGGAATATGCTGGCTAACAGATCCATTGGAAAAGCATTCTTTGCTCGCACTTGGCCTTCTGGAAGTCAGCAATGGCATTGATATTATCGGTAGCGATTATGGGCGCCATCTATTTTTCAATCCTTCGCATGATAAAGAGATGATGCTTATTTACGAAAACAAACTGTTTTATCCAACTCTTTCCATCGCTCTTGCCAAATTTCTTATTGCGGATACAGGTAGTTTTTATAATTCATCAGAGTATAGGTATGCAATGGACAAATATCTAATTGATGTTCAGGAATATCTTGCAGATGCCTCGTTTCCATTTTTCAGCACAAACCGTTTTTTCCGTTTAGGCTTAAGATATGGGTCACAATCTGTTGATTTTTATAATATGGATGGCTTTTCATTTGAATATTCTTTCTATAAGAGTATCAACCCATTTGTTCAGTTTGTTACAACTACATTTGGAAGCGGCGTCGATGGGTGGCGGCAGGAGGATGCAATCGATCCTCGTGGCAGCTCTTTCAGGTTGCGGTTTGAACATTCAACAGACGACATACTTGTCGATGGCTCATCGTGGCAGGAATCGTTTACAATAGGTGATGGCGGAAAAATTATTGAAAAATACAAAAGAAGCAACCATAACAGGCTTACCCTTTCATATGGTGCAGCTTTTGCCGCTCCGTTTTTACCCTCTTTGACAATTGGCGGTGAAGCCTATTTAACGGCTGCCGACAGACCCATAGATAACTTTCTTTATCCTGGTCTTATGATGACAACTATGCCCTTTTTGGAAAATAGTTCAAGACTCTTTTTTCCTGGACGGAATGGCGGTCGTGCAGCAGCATTTATCCGTTTTCCCATGTGGAAACGCTTGAGGGTGCGGGCCGGCAATCTGTTGTTTGATAAAGCCTATGCATCGCTCTTTTTTGAAGCAGGTGCCTCTTCAGGAATTGATCCTTCGTGGCAGGGTAGGGCAGACCTGTCAGAATATTCACGACAGAATAGAGAAATTGATAAATATGTAGCAAGACTGCCGCAAAACCAGAACGAAACAAGATTTCCCGTTGAATTTAACTCATACGCCGATATGGAGGATTCTATACAGAAAGTTGAAGCGTCAAAGATCAATTATCGCTTTCCGTCGGAGGATAAGCATGTTGTTTATAAAGAGCTTCCAGACGATACGGTAAATGGTTTTATAGCAAATATGATGAGTATTTTTCGTGCCATGCCCAGAACGGGATTGGGAGCAGAATTGAGGTTCGAGAATTACATCTCTCCAGGGTACCCCCTTTTTGTTACACTTAGGTATTCGACTGCACTTTCACGAGGCGAGGAGATGGCCTCCTTGAACCGATTTGTTTCGACCAAACCATGGAACAATCCCGATGCGATGCTTTATCTTAATGTCGGTTTTTCGTTCGATAGTTGGATTACAGACAGGGATCCGGAGTATGGTGTAGTCTCCCGTGTAGGCGATTTTTCACGGAATCGTGCACTGTCCACTGTTCCGTACAAGAGTCTTCGGTAATCGTTCGTTGTAAAAGCTATTTTAACTATTATGTCGTTTCTAATTACTGGGGCATTTGGCTTTGTTGGCCGCGTTGCTGCTTCATATTTTGGTGAAATGTATCCGAATGATACTATCATTTGTGCAGATGTTGTTGTTCCAAAAGTTGGAGCAGGCGGACCAATTGATGCTTGTGAGCTTGATTTAACAAGTTATTGTGCTGTTGAATCATTGATTCGTAAATATTGTCCATCTCGTGTTCTCCATCTTGCGGGAAAAAGTTCGGTCGCTGCCTCCATAGAGCAACCAGCCGATACAATAAACACCAATGTGTGTGCATTGACGAATTTATTGGAGGCGATCCGTGTTAATAATCTGAAATCCAGAATAATTGTTGTCTCTTCAAGCGATATATATGGTCGCAGCGAAAATAATGGTTTGCGTATAGAAGCTGACCTTCCCAACCCCGGTTCTCCCTATGCTGCGAGTAAGCTTGCCTCTGAAATTATAAGCCGCCAGTTTAGCCTCCACTATGGTATGGATATTATTATTGCCAGGCCATTCAACCACACAGGAGCGGGACAGCCGGATAACTTTGTTTTGCCCTCTTTCGCTAAAAAGCTCATAGGCATAAAATATGCAGGAGGTCCGTTTGAAGTGAAAACGGGGGATGTAAGCGTCAGTCGTGATTTTCTTGATGTTAAAGATGTCATTAGAGCCTACCATGCTCTATTCGAGAGAGGGATCAGCGGTGAGGTGTATAATATCGCTTCAGGTGAAGCTATTCCGTTAAGGTCAATAATTGAAAGAATGGCTCAATTTCTTGCCATAGGTGTTGAAATAAAAGAAGATCCAGCACTTTATCGCAAGAGCGATATGCCGATTTTAGTCGGTTCAAATCGAAAAATTTTCGAGCAAACAGGCTGGCGGCGCGAAATTCCACTTGATAGTACGCTAAAAGAAATGTTGCAGTATTGGGAAAAGTCTTTGTTTGGAGAAAAAGAATGATAAAATCACTCTTTGTATTAGTGTTGTTGTGTAGCCTTTGTGTTAGTCATGCAGCTGACTTTTGGGGGAGGATGGAAATATCATCTGATAGGGGAGATACGCTACCTGTATATGTGGACGGAGAATTAAGGGGGCATACGCCACTCTATCTTGATTCTATTCCAGTTGGACGATATTCAGTCTCCTTTTTGCCTCTTTCTCTCAGAGACAGCCTGCTTTCGGGAAAGGCTACCATAGAAAATTTACCGCAGGTAGTAAGAGCCGTTTTTAGAGGCGATAAAGATGGTGAAAGAGCCGGACTTAGGCTTCTTGTTGAACTTGCGGAACAAAAAATTGTTTTACAAAACGGCGTTACTGCAGCCGTTGTGTTTCCGTTGTACGAGATCGATATTGGAGTAAAGGAAGCTGCAAAAAAGAATCTTCTTTATGTTGTGGTTGGCAGTGCTGTGGTTACTGTTTTTGGAATATTTTTAATGATAATGTTATAAACGGATTTTATTGAATGTCATACAAATACCTCTTTGGCCCACTTCCTTCAAGGCGACTTGGAATGTCCCTTGGAGTGGATCTTGTCCCTCATAAGGTGTGTAATTTTAACTGTGTTTATTGCGAGTGTGGTGAAACAACGGAACTGGTTTCGGAGAGGCAGGAATTTGTTCCAATTTATAAGGTGCTTGAAGAACTTAAGCATTTCTTTAAAACCGGGCCGGAACTTGACTATATCACATTTTCAGGCTCTGGAGAGCCACTTCTTAACAAAGGTCTGGGCGGTGTTCTTGATTTTATCATAAAGAACTACCCAGGGTATAAAACTGCGCTGCTTACGAATAGTTCTCTGTTAGTTTGCGAAAGTATTCGTGCGGAAATACGCCCTCTCGATCTTATAGTGCCATCTCTTGATGCTGTATCAAAGAGCGTTTTTGCGAAAATAAACAGGTCGGTTGGGCAATGTGACCCCTTGGCAATAGTCGAAGGCCTTGTGTCGTTCCGTAAGGAATTTAAGGGGCAGATGTGGCTTGAAATATTTATAGTGCCTGGAATAAATGATACAATGCAGGAGCTTGATTTATTATCAAAGGCTGCGGAGAGAATTAAACCCGATAAGGTTCAGATCAATATGCTTGACCGACCAGGAACCGAGGACTGGGTGCGTCCGCTTACACCAGATGAGGTCTCGCGTATATTGTCCTTCTTTAAAAGAATTCCTGTTGAGGTTGTTTCCTCCCGTGACGATAAAAGGAGTTTTAGTTGTGAACAGAGTGAAAAAACGGATCTCATATTAACTCTTGTAAGACGCCGTCCCTCTACTTTGTCTGATATAGCTCAAGTAATCAACTGTAGTGAGAACGAAACTTCTGCAATTATCGACGACCTTGTTGAGAGAGGTTTGTTGACCTTCTCGACGGAGGAACGGGGCGTTTTCTTTACGCCTGCTGATCGGTAAATTGATTTGATTTTACCATAACAATTGTGCACGCCCGTGCAGTTCTTATGCCATTTTCTCTGAGGAGTGCTTCAAGTTTATCGTTTTCGGTGCCAGGATTAAATATAACCCGCTTTGGCTTGAGATTGATAAGATCGTTGGCCATTTTATCGCTGACATCGGGACGCACATACATAGTGACAGTATCGACGGCCTCTTTTATATCGCCAATTGTTGCCACGCATGCAACTCCATTAATGTTACTTACCACGGGATTTACCGGTATTACCATATGGCCAGCGTTTGAAAGCGCTTCCTGTGCCTTATATGAGTACCTATCTGTTTTATTTGATGCACCTATAATTGCAACTATCATGATTAATTCTCCGTTTGTTTTGCAGTGGGAATACTTAATTCAGCAAGTTTTTGCCAGCTAAAATTTTCTATGGCAAATTTATTGCATTTGTCGCTCCATTGCGCTTGCGTAAGAGGAATTGCAAAAAACTGCTTTATTGTTGCGTATATTGATTCAGGGGCAGTAGAAGCGCAGATAAGGCGCGGATCAAGTTTCCTTAGCAGCTCAGGTACGGAACCAACTGGTGTTGCGATGGCTGGTACTCCCGATGCAAGGGCTTCCGCTATTTGAAGACCGAATGATTCCGTGTGAATGGCTGGGATTACGGCGACATCTGATGCACGGTAATAATCAGCAAGAGATTCTTCGGGAATCCATCCCGTGAATATGCAATTGTTCTCCAATCCATATTTACGAACAGAGTTTTTTAATTCCGACTCATATGATCCTTTTCCCGCAAGCAGCAAAAGAGTATTCTCGTTATCATCAATAAGCCGCTTGTGCGCCTCAATAAGATTATCGACGCCCATGTCAATTTCCAGACTGCGCAAAGAGATAACAATTTTTTTATCGGTAGGAAGATTAAGCTTGATTCGGTAAAACATTTTATCGCTACTGGGTATAAACTTCATAAAGTCAACGCCAATAATTGATTCAGTGATGGTGGTTTTAGAGTTTATTTTGTACTTGTCAATAAGCAGGTCGTGAGAAAATCTGTTAAATACAACTATTTTATCGCATACTCCAATAATCTGTCTTTCCATGCTATCGATTATCATAGAACGGATTTTTTCTTTTATTGTTTTATGGGTGATTATTCTGCCTTCAACAGATTCTTTTTTCCATGGCAGATAAAAAAAATAGGTGGAGCTGATCTTGCCTGCTTTAAGCTCTCGCCAGATAGCTGTGGCTGCTGCCGGAAGATGAATGTGCACAATATCAGGCAATGAATCAGGATAAGCTTCTCTGAAAAGGGATAAGACGGTTTTTCGTATTGATTTTGCAAATTTTAGTGGACCTGTTGTATCGGCATGGTATCGGTAAACATTTACGCCGGCAATATCTTCTCTTTCAGGTATGGAAGCATCCCATCGTCTTGTAAAGATTGTCAGTTCATGACCATCTGCTGCCAGTTTCTTTGCGAGCTCGTAGGCTACCCTGCCGCTTCCTGCCATTATTTCCGGATAAAATCTATCGGCAAATACCGCAATTCTCATATTATTAATATAAACAATAGCTTATTGTGGCGATAACAACGATATGATATATTAATTGTATGGAATTACCTGCACAAGTAGGATATTGTTTTCAGTGGGAGTATTGTGGCTGGGTAGTAGTTGAATTACCCTCGAAAATATTGAAGGATGATGGTGCCTGTTCTTATCAGTTGCAGATTGAAGAGTTGACCAGAACCCATCTCTTTTTGGCAATAGACATGAGTAAAACGGCCTTTGTTGATAGCAGCATAATAGCGCTGCTTCTTTCTACAGAAAAGCAGTTAAGAGAAAAAGGCGGTAAAATAGCCATATTGTCACCACAGCAGCAGGCAGCCGATCTCTTTTCGGTGACTAGTATTGATAAAATTATTAAAATTGTAAGCGATAAGTCTGAACTTATAAAATAATGATTAAAATACTTCTCATCGCAACAAATAAAAAAGAAGGAGATATACTTGCGCTTGCTTTTCAGCAGAAATCCTTTAAGGTGATTCTTTCTGAACCAACTTATGCCAATTATGTTAAAAGCCTGCAATATCTTCCAGATCTTGTCCTGATGGATATACCATCAGTTTATACGGAATCTCTCCATTTTGTGCGATTGATTAGAAAAAATAAAAGGCTCAACAAAACACCTATACTTACCTATGGTGACACCTCAGAGCAATCAACAGTTAAGCTTTTCTTTCTGACTGGAGTCAACAAATACTATAAACGGCCATTGAGGTTTGGTGAAATTCTGAACGACCTTTCTGTTTTTTTGAAAGGTAAGGGTGTTACTGTCGATTCTACAAATAGCCAGGATAAGGAGAAACGAGAAGAGATGGTGGCTCTTCTTCTTAATAAGGAAAAAGCAGGGTCCGAAAAAATTGATTTAATGGTTCAACATGTCGGTAAGTTACTTGTGTTTCCGTTTACTGTTAACAGGATACTAAAAATCGCTGACGACATAAAAAGTGGGGCACCAGAACTCGCAAAAGTTATTAAAACCGATTCTGCAATGGCTACTACAATATTGAAAGTTAGTAATTCGGTGCTGTTTGCTTCCAGAGACAGAAAAATTTCAGAAATTAGGGAGGCGGTTGTAAGAATTGGTTTTAAGGAAACCAAAAATGTTGCCATCTCCATGTCTATTATGAAGCTTCTTGATAAAGAAGAAAAAAGTCTTGGATATAGTAGAATGGAATTCTGGTATCACTCACTCGCCGTTGCTGTTATCTCTGAGAGGCTGGCGAAACAGGCAGGGCTTCAATGCATAGAAGAGGTTTTTGTTGCCGGTTTATTGCATGATTTCGGGATTTTGCTCCTTGATGAGTTTTATCCTGAATTGTTTGAGCCAATAATGAAGCTAACCACAGAAAAAGGGGGCTCTTTTTTCGACTCTGTCCGTTCTGTAATAGGTATTTCACAAAATGATGTTGTTGAAAAGCTTTTTGAGGGCTGGAATATACCGCGTCGGATTACTACAACGGTTATGAAGCAGATTGAATTCGCAACATTTAAGGATGAAGCTGATCCTGAACAACAGAAAATTGTCAATATTGTTGGAATGGCCAATATTATTGCAAAGGCAATGAATATCGGAAGAGAGTGCGACCTTGTGGTTTGTCCATTATCCAATGAACTTTTTATTCAATTGCGTTTTGCAATGGGACTCAGAGAAAATTTCTTTGATGAAATTTATCAGGGTATGAATATGTATGCTCGTTTTATCAATCTTGATGGACGAACATTTCCAGAAAATCCTGTATTTGACACCAGCTCTTTGCCATTCAAGATTATGGTCGTAAATAAATCTCAGGCGTTCTTTTCGCCTATCCTACACTATATTAGTTTACTCGGTTACGAAATTATGAACGCGGAGCCATTGACTGATATAGTTGAAACGGATAAACTACCCAAGCTTATTGTTTTATACGCAGATGAAGAAACGGAGCCATCTGAATTTGATCAGTATCTGACAAGTAAATCAATTCCTGTGCTCCTTTTTGTTCCTAAAGATGGAAAGTCAAATAGCATTGGTGAAACGCCGCTATTGAAAAAGCTGAGTCCTGATATTGATCTTAGAAATATCGACTCAGCAATAGAAAACAGCACCAAGATTAATGCTGTGCAGGTACCCAACCCCTGATAGATTCGTTGTGAAGTGCAGCGTCAAGCAATACAAGTGCTGCCATTGATTCAACAATTGGAACTGCCCGTGGAATTACACATGGATCGTGCCTGCCTTTCGCTTGTAGTATTGACTCTTGTCCGTCAAGTGAAGCTGTTTTTTGTGGTAGTCCTATTGTAGCTGGCGGCTTAAATGCCACTCTAAAATTGATAATTTCGTTGTTCGATATCCCACCTTGTATTCCACCGCTGTTGTTGGATTTTGTTCCTATTCCCCGTTTTTTAAGGATAAAAGGGTCGTTGTGGGCAGAGCCTGTTAGGTGTGTTCCCGCAAAACCAGAACCAAACTCAAAACCTTTGGTGGCAGGAATAGACAACATTGCGTGAGCAAGAACAGCTTCGAGCTTATCGAAAACGGGTTCGCCGAAACCAGCGGGCACATTCCGGCAGACACAGATTACCGTACCGCCAATGGAGTCTTTTTTTTCTCGCATTTCCGCGATAAGCGCTTCCATTTTTGCTGCTGTTTGCTGATTCGGGCAACGGACTACAGATTTATCGATATCGGTTCTGTCGATGGTTGTAAAGTCCAGTAAAGGAGAATAAATGTCGCCGACGCTTCCCGCCCACGCTACAATTTCAATGTTATATCTCTCCTTAAGTACCTTTTCTGCTATGGCCCCTGCTGCTACTCTTCCTATAGTTTCACGGGCGCTTGAACGACCTCCACCACTTGACGCTTTTATGCCATATTTCATTAAATATGTGTAGTCTGCGTGTGAAGGACGGGGAATTACAATGGTGTTGTCGTAGTCGTTTGGGCGTTGATCGTTATTCGCAACAACAAGCGCGATTGGTGTACCAAGTGTCATGCCGTTCTCAACGCCGCTTAATATGGTAACGGAATCTTTTTCATCTCTGGGAGTAGTGATGGCGCTTTGCCCTGGTCGCCGTCTGTTTAATTGTGGTTGTATATCTGCTTCGCTGAGTTGAATTCCCGGGGGGCAACCGTCCACAACAGCTCCAACTGCCTTGCAATGAGATTCGCCAAATGTCGATACGCGAAATAGTGTCCCGAAAGTGTTTCCCATTATTCCTTTTCTCCGTGATTTATCATTAACAGTTTATGGACTTCAACTGCTATGGGCAGCGGATCCCTGTTTTCTGTATTGACAGTAATATCCGAAATGGAACGATACACGGGATCGCGAATTAGTAGGTGTTTTTGTAAATTGCCTACTGTTGGATCGTCCCTAAGGTATAAGGGAACCCCCTTGTTTTGCATTCTTGCAAAAATAGTTTCTGGCGTAGCTGTTAAGTAAACGATATGTCCATTTAACTTGAGAAGTTTAGCTGATTGACCATTAAGTGGTGTTGCCCCCCCAGTAGCGATAACAAAAGCTTTTTTTAAGGAGATAACATGGTTTAATGCTTCTAACTCAAAGGCTGCAAAATTAGAAGCGCCTTTTTCAGCGTAGATTTCACGGCAGGAAAGACTTTTCCCGTTTTTCGCTAAAAATAATTCCTCAACAACCCTGTCTAAATCAATAAAGGGCCGCGAAGATATTCTGGCAAGCTCATTGCCAACAGATGTTTTGCCGGTAGAGGTAAAACCGATTAGTGATATCCATTTTAGTAAAGCAGTTGACATGCTTTTACAGAAATTCCATTGAAAGGTCAATATTATGATATGAATGTGTTATTGCGCCGATTGAAATTCTATCTACTCCTGTTTTAGCTATTTTTCTAACGCTTTCAATTGTAATTCCGCCGGATGCTTCAAGCAAAGGGCGGGTTTCTCCATATGACGCGGTAATTTTAACTGCCTTTTTTAGATTTGGTATTGTCATATTGTCGAGTAAAATAAAATTGGGATTTAGGGGTAGAGCTTCCTGAAGTTGTTCAAGGTTATCAACTTCAACCATGATTGGAATTTTTGGAACTATCTTTCGTGCTTTAGTTATAGCAGAGTGTATGCCAATTGCTGCAATATGATTATCCTTAATAAGTATCATGTCGTACAGCCCCATTCTGTGGTTGCTTCCACCGCCTGCCCGTACAGCGTACTTTGAGAGGTAGCGGTGGCCAGGAATTGTCTTTCGGGTGTCGTAAATTACGGCATTTGTTCCCTTAACGGCGTTAACGAAGCGCCGTGTAATTGTAGCGATACCAGACATGATAGACATGAAATTGAGGGCGGTTCTCTCTCCGGTCAACAGCTTGTCAGATGGGCCAGATAGTGTCGCTATTTTTTCACCTGCCCTTACTGTGTCTCCATCGAATACCGATGATTTAACCAGTATTTTAGGTGAGAGATATTCCATAATAATTTTTAATACCGGCAGTCCTGCAATGACACATGGTTCCCTTGCAACAATTACAGCTTTAGACGATGTGGTTGAAGGCACCAGCGAGGCCGTTACATCGCCTCTACCGATATCTTCTAATAGAGCCAGTTTTATGATTTGTGATGCAAGCTTGCCGTCGAAGACAGGTTGTGTCATTTTACCCAGCCGGATAGGGCAGCTTCTCTTGTATCAAATATTTTTAACACGCTTGTCAGAGATTGTTTCTCAAGCATATCCTTAAGAATTGCACCTGGAGAACAGATGCGGATTTCGCCCCGTTTTTGCTCAGCCATAATTTTGTGAAGCCGCATTATTGCGCCAAGCCCCATACTACCTATATAAACAAGGTCGGCCATATCTATCAGCATCTGGTGTCCATCTTCGATTATTTTTTTTCCCATATTGTAAAAAATCTCTGTATCGCTTGGGGTAAGCATGGAACCGCTAAACGAAAAGACGCCAATGTCTCCCACCAACTCAAAATCTATCTCCACTGATATATTGACTATTGCCGCATCAATGTCAAACACAGGGCGTTCATCAGACTGTTCAGTCTTAAAAACATGGATAAGGCTGCTAGAACGCAAAGAGCTCCGCATCTGATCACTTACATTGGTGAGCAGAAATGTGCGTCCTCTCTTTGCATATTGATTGTGCAGCCTGACCAGCGATCCTAAAACCATCGATGTAATCATTGCCGCTTGTGAGCAATCTACCCGCATGGTTCCATCTTCGCAATTATTCAGAAAGTGTTCGCCTTTTTCAAGTATGGCACGAACATCAGCAAGAGTTGGATTGGCGGGAAGCTGATATGTTAAATCACTCATTTAAAATCTCCTATGGCTTGACTAAAGCAATATAAACCCTTGTAGCTCTGTTAGGCAATATTTGCGAGATAGTTATATACTTCGTCCTGTGATTTTGCGTTTTGCACGAATTTTCTATTTGCCTCATCCGTGAAAATTGATGCGATACCTGCAATCATCTGTATGTGCGCACTTGGATTCTTGCTGTCCGACAGAACAAGCGCAATTATGGTTGATGGAACGCCATCAATAGAACCGAAATCGACCCCTTTTTTCATAACGCCGAGGGCAATAGCGCCATTTTTAACGGAATCAATTCTTGCATGTGGTATGGCAATCCCCTCCTTAAGCCCTGTACCCATAATTTTCTCCCGTTCTATGACTGCCTGAAAAGCCTTTTCGCCATTTGAAATGCGGTTGTTTTTAACAAGTGTATCGATAAGTGCTTTTACAACCTCCTCTCTGTCTTTACCTTGCAAACCCAATACTATGCTATCGGTATCTATTTTCTTTATAAGATTTCGTCCCCTTATCCTTCCCTTTGATTGAATGCATTTTCTAAGTTCGTCCGGTTTTTCAATTTCCTGAAGTTTTTCGAGAGTATGGTTTAGGCTGAGTAGTGTTTCAAACATCATGTTTCTGATAAGTGAAATATCTTCCTCTTTGGATTTGAATCTTAGTATGCCTTTGTCAACGAGAAGCGATACGGATATTTCTTCTTTTCGGATGTTGTAGATTCTCGATTCAAAGTTAGCAACGCTTACAAAAAAACCTTCGTTCTGAAAGGACTCAATGATGTTTTTTTCGATTAGATCAGAAATATCCTTGGATGGAAAAGAATATTCAGTAATGAGTGTTTCGTCGGTCTTGATGCTCTTTTTGGTTCCTCCCTTGTTAATTCTAAGTGCAATATTGAGAAGTGGAGGGGCTGTCATTGTTGTAAGGAGGGTCATCATAATGGCGGCACCGAATATGCTTTCGTTAAGGATGCCGCGAGATAATCCTATTCCGGCGATAATGAGTGCAACTTCTCCGCGAGGAACCATGCCGAGACCTATTCGCAATGCGCCTATACGATTGAAATTAAGTGCGAGTGCGGGAAATCCGCAGCCAACAACTTTTGCGGCTATTGCTCCACCAGTATAAATAAGTCCGAAAGTAATAACCTCTTTTGAAATGAGTGCCCGTGGGTTGACAAGCATCCCTACAACAGTGAAAAAAATTGGGACAAAAAAAGTTTGGAGCGAGTGGAGCCGGTCATGGATAACAAAATTTAAATCTGTTCGGGAGAGGGAAAGCCCCATAATATAGGCGCCAATTATCATTGCAAGCCCCGACTTTTCAAAGATGCCGGCAAGTATGAAAGCCATACCGAGGGATATTACAGAGAACAGCGTTACGCTTCTGAATCGTTTTAAAAATGTGCTGATCCTTCTTGAGAAAAAGATTCCCATCGCGGTAAAAATCAACCAGACGGATACGGCCTTAAGGGCAGTCTGCGCAATATGCATCCAATCGATGGAACCATGCGAACCGGCCTTGGAAACAGCAGTAATGCCGACCACTACAGCGAGCAAAATAATGCCGAGAATATCGTCTATAACTGCACCAGCCATGATGCTGACCCCTTCTGGTGAGTCCATTTTTCTTCTTTCGGATAAAATCCGTGCAGTTATACCTACTGATGTGGCTGTTGACATAACTCCCAAAAACAGCGCTGTTGGGCTCATTAAATCAACGCCAAGCAGCCAAACAGCCGTCATTGCTCCTGCTACAAATGAAGCAACAACACCGCCAATGCCGAGAACTATTCCAACAAAGGAGTAACGGATAAACATAGCGAAATCAGTTTCAAGACCAGCACTGAAGAGTAGTATGATCGACGCAATAGTAGAAATGCCGTAAAGTTCAGGTGAAATAGGAAAGCCGGCATTTACGACCGGAAATAGACCGTGGTCGAATCCTGGGAACACAATACTTCCAAACATGTAGGGGCCTATAATGACGCCCATTACCAGTTCTCCGAGAACAGACGGTAGTTTGAGCTTTGTAAAAATGGCTCCTCCAATTCTTGCCGCAAATATTATTATTCCGATCTGGAAGACGAGGTTTGCCATCAAGCTTGTAATGTCGGCTTCCTCACCACCATTTGAAGCGAAAACCGTTGCCGACAGCAGACATATTAAGATGGCTAACCTACGAATAGTTTTAGATGGCATTTTCCCTCCGTTATCTGTATGTAAATCATAGTGTTTGTCAGCTAATATACAATATTTGTTATGCTAAATTTCCTGTACCGTTTGTGACCTATACAGAATTATTTTCTATGCCGTAGTAATTATGATTGGCCAAACAAAAATTGACATATCATTATTGAATGAACCGCAGCGGATTGCCGTCTTGAGCGAGCCTTCGCCGGTGCTTGTTTTGGCAGGTGCGGGATCGGGGAAAACGAGGGTTATTACTCACCGTATTGCCCACTGCCTTTTTGATCTTGATATGCGACCATGGGAAATAATGGCGCTAACATTTACTAATAAGGCTGCGCGAGAGATGGCTGAGAGGGTTGAAAAACTCATTAATAGAAGCGCAAAAGGAATGTGGATTGGGACATTTCACTCGGTTTGTGCGAGGATACTTCGTAAAGAGGGTATTTATGGAGGGCGGTTTTCTATATACGATACAGACGACCAAGTGAAACTAATTAAAACAATATTGGAAAAAAATGGGTTGTCTGGTAACAGACTTTTCGTGCCTAAAGACATTCAGGGGCGAATATCCGGTCTAAAAAACAGAATGATAACACCCATGAAATTTCATGCGATGATGAATAGCGCCTTCGATGAACAATTCTCTGCTATATTTAAATCATACGAAGCTGAACTCGTTAGATGTGAAGCTCTTGATTTTGACGATATAATACTTCATACAATTGATTTGTTTAAAAACAGCATTGAGACAGCTTTCCGATATCAAGAGACCATTCGTCAGTTACTTGTTGATGAATATCAGGATACAAATCTTGCGCAGTACGAACTGGTAAAGCTGCTTTCTGCCAAGCACAGGAACATTATGGTGGTTGGTGATGACGATCAGTCTATTTACAGTTGGCGTGGAGCGGATTTAAGGAATATACTTGAGTTCGAGAAAACCTTTCCAGATGCTAAAGTCATTAAACTTGAAGAAAATTATCGCTCCACCAAAACGGTGCTTTCTGCGGCGAATGCGGTTATTGCCAATAATAAACACCGTAAAAAGAAGACATTGTTTACAAATGGCATTCAGGGTGACCCAATAAATGTTTATTCGGTTGCCGATGAGAGAGAGGAAGCAAGGGAAGTTGTCAGTCTCTTACGAAATGGGTCGCTTGGGAACTCCGCTATCTTTTACAGGACCAATGCGCAGTCGCGCGCAATGGAAGACATGCTTAGAAATTCAGGGATCCCCTATGTTATTGTCGGCGGCACACGCTTTTATGAGCGGCAGGAAGTAAAGGATATACTCGCATATCTCCGTTTGTTGACCAATCCCTCCGATGCGATAAGTTTTTTCAGAATAGTTAATATGCCAAGAAGGGGGATTGGGGATAAAATTGTTGGCAAAATAACGGAATGTGCCGATAAAATGGCTGTTTCTCCGTATGTTGTTCTAAGTCATCTGCAAAACATGGATCTCTCCGCAAGAGAAATCGGCGCGCTCCAAAATTTCAAGACATTGATAGATGGATTATTAAAAGAGCAGGATTCAATGTCGTTGGTTGATTTTGTTCGATATCTAATTGAAAAAAGCGGTTACCTCGCGTATTGGCAGAATTCCACAGAAGAGGGGGCAGATGAGCGGCTTGCTAATATCGGAGAATTTGTTAATGCTGTTGAAGAATATGCAGAGCGTTCCGAACCGCCTTCATTGAATGGATTCTTGGAAGAAGTTGCACTGATTACGGATCTCGACCAGGTAAAAAATGAAAGGGGAGATTTTGTAACTTTAATGACACTACACTCGAGCAAGGGATTGGAATATGACAATGTCTTTCTACTTGGGCTGGAGGATGGCCTTTTTCCAATTCAGCGAGATAACGACGAAGCGTCTCTTGAAGAGGAGCGGCGGCTCTTTTATGTAGGAATTACGAGAGCCAAAAAAAGGCTTGCGGTTTTTCACGCAGCCTATCGAAGAAGATATGGAACAATTGCACCCGCCTTTCCCTCTATGTTTCTTGATGAACTACCAAGTGATTGTGTCGTAATAATAGACAGATATAACAGCATGGCAACAGGGAAAGCTACTTCTGTGACTGTTTCTGTGGCGAATGAACAACATTCATATACTGGTGATTATTCGCAGGTAGAGGTTGTTTTTAAGCGAGGGAGCAGAGTACGGCATCCGGTATGGGGCGACGGAGTTGTACAGTCTGTTTCCGGCGTTGCGGATAATATGAAGGCAGAGGTGCATTTTGCTTCTGCGGGTGTAAAAAGACTTATGGTTAAATACGCTAAACTTGAAATAGTGGGGTAATTATTATGCAAATAACAAGGGAGCAGGTTAAGCATATCGCAAAATTATCGCAGTTAAAGTTGTCGGAAGAAGAGGTCGCGACATACCAGAACGATCTTTCGGTGGTGGTTGACTATATGGATAAACTAAACAGTGTTAATACTATGAATGTTAATGCAGCTGACCATGCAATGGCCGTCCCTTTGAAATTACGGGAAGATAAAATTTGTTCTTCTTTTAAGCGGGAGGAGATTCTCCAAAATGCGCCCAAGCAGGATGACGGCTTTTTTGTTGTCCCAAAGGTTGTGGATTAACAGTTAGATGAGGATAGTAGCTGTTATTCCCGCCCGTTATGCCTCCACGAGATTTCCTGGCAAACCACTTGCGTTGATTGCCGGGAAAACGATGATCGAAAGAGTTTATAGGCAGGCTGTTAAGGCAAAAGTATTTAATGAAGTTATTGTGGCGACCGACGATTCGCGTATAATGAACGAAGTAAACCGTTTTGGCGGAACAGTGGTTATGACGAATACTAATCTGCCAAGTGGCACAGATAGAGTTGCCGCAGCGGTTAAAAATGTAAAAGCGGATTGGGTAATGAATCTTCAGGGGGATGAACCGCTTATAGCACCAGCTTTGCTGAATACCCTTGTGAAGAGGATCGGCAATACAAAAACCCCTTCTATCATTACGGCTGTCGAGACTATTAATTCCAATGATCTTATTTACGATCCCAACTGTGTAAAAGTTGTAGTTAATTCAAAGGGGGATGCACTCTACTTTTCTCGTTCACCTATCCCGTTCACAGGACGGGCACCGAATCCAAGATTCAAATTACTAAAACATATTGGCTTGTATCTCTATCATCGAAAAGCCTTGGAGCTATTTGTTAGTACAAAACCTTCATTGCTCGAAAAAGTTGAAAAGCTTGAACAGCTTAGGGCGTATGAAATCGGTATTCCAATTAAGGTAGTAGTAACAGGATACCACCCAATAAATGTTGATATTCCAGAAGATATTGCAAAAGTTGAGAGGGCGCTTCAAAGGTGAGGAAGTTTTTGAACTTTTTTACTTTTGGCGAAAGGATACTTATACTTTTCCTCTTTGGAGGTGCCCTTATTGGTTTCGGTTTAAACCTTTTGCTGGGTAAACGCTCTGTCGTTACGCAGCCGGCCATAAGACTATTAGAAAACCCTCTTTCACTTTCAACAGACTCTGTTGTAAGTGGAACAGAATTAGCCGATAAAAGTGAAGGGCTAAAAAAAAGGCTGATTCTTGATGGTGAAAAAATCGATATTAATAGGGCGACTGTTCAAGAACTACAATCTCTTCCTGGTATCGGAAGGGTTACTGCTGAGAATATTGTCTCACTAAGGGAAAAAAATGGCAGATTTGAACGGGTGGACGATCTGCTAAAGGTCAAGGGTATAGGAAAGGCGAAATTGAGTAAGATTTATAACTTTGTAACACTGTAAAAATGGCCAAGCAAACCAGTTGCATAATAGGTATTGAAATATCTTCAAAGGGTTTAAAGCTCGTTCAACGGGATATTGATAAAAATGAGATAATTCTGATTCATGCCGATACTCTTGTAGTCTCTCCAATTGATGACCATAGCTCGTTTTATAAACCACTTAAAGAGAGTATTAAACATTGCAAAAAGGTACTAAAAACTAAAAATACCGTTTTCTCGGTTCCTCTTGTTGCTGCTCATCTTCGTCGCCTTCAAATAGATCCGGACGCAGGAGACATTCGGGGACAAATTCTGTGGGATTATGAACAGCAATCAATTGGTAAGGGTGTTGAGAACCCTGTTATTTCATGGGCAAAAATAAATGCTTCATCACTTAATTCAGTTTCACTTGAAAAAGTGGGTGATAGCAGTGAACCCCTAACCGATACACCTGATACTGAAAAACCGGATGATACTGAAGCAGCAGATGAAAAAGATGTTCAAATAAAGCCATTCGATCCTCAAACCCTTATTTCGGTGTCCATGGATAGGGAGGTATTGAGTTCTCTTGTTACATCAATGAAGCGGGCAGGACTTCTTCCTGTTGTGTGCGATGTAGATGCTTTTGCGCTTTACAATCTTTTTCTTGAGGGGTATCCGGAAGAACTTGGCGATCCGTGCTATATTATCGACGCTGCGGCTGATCGCACAATTGTTTTATGGAATAACGAGGGTGTTCTTTTGGAAGCAGATTCTGTGGCTGGGCTCGATTGGACGGGGGCGGAAGCTGTTGCAAGGTCGGTAGCGAAACTTAAGGCCAGAATGGCGGATATGGCTAATGGTCATACGGAAATTAAATTGCCGGAAAAGTTTTTCTTTTCTGGAGAAGTTGCTGCCGATGCGCGATTGCGCGAAATAGTATTTGCGGAGATGGGAATGGTTGGAGAATTGTTGGATCCGTTTCGGGCGGTTGCGGCCTCGGAAGCTATAAAGTCACAGGCAGACCTATTTGGTCCAGCGCTTGCTGTTAGCATAGGACTTACCCTGAGGAGCGGAGAAGAAGATTTATGATACGGATCAATCTTCTCCGTGATTTATCTGTTGTAAAGAAGAAACAGAAGATAAATATAAGACTGACGATTATTGTCTTTGCTGTGTTTTGTATTGCCGCTGCAATTGTATATGTCGCCTTTAAACTTGTTCCAGCGCCAGTGAGTGATGGCGGCGCTAAAAATGCTCCATTGATTCGCTTGCCGCAGAAACTTGTTATGCCACTAAAGAGAATTGAAACACCGTTTGATGTTGTTGAGGATATTGTTGACGATATACATGGCGGCCGTTTTAAGGTGGAGAGCCTGAATAGGCTAAGTTCACCGGAACATTTATCGGCTAACGAAAGAAAGCTTTTCGAAAGACTTTTTGTACGGAACGCCTTTGCTGTTTTTAACAGCGCAATAAAGGCTGGTATGGGATTTAACACAATTACCATCGCTGCCGACGGCTCCTTCTTTATTTTTGGGATTACTCCGGACGAAAAATCTGCCATGGCGTTTCAGAAAGAGTTGACGGAATCGTATATTGTATCTTCCGCAGATGAACTTTCATTCGAGAACCGTTTTGGCGAGTCGCGGCGGTTTTTCGCACTCAAAGGTTTCTTAAACTTTAATTTCATAGAATCTGCTTATGAAGACGACTCATGGGATTACCGAGAGGTTTTTCGGACAACCCGTGAGCAAACTCTTTATGATGCCATGAAGATTGGTGAGTCGCACGGTGTCCGATTTAAGAATAAACCGGAGTGGATAAGACGGGAGCCTTTTGCTGATGTGTATAGGACACTAACAAGACTACAGGTTGAGGCTACATATCCTGCACTTATGAAATGGATATCAGACATCTCGGGTAAAGGTGTCCAGCTTGGTTTTACAAAGATGAATCTTACATCCGTTGGCGGAGGTAAGATACTTGCTGTCGCGGAAATTTGGTTATACTCAAGAAACTGACTATTCTCATGCGATTTCGTATATCTGGAGGTTCGGTAAAAGGTCGGTTTATCACTGTTCCCGCCGTTTCCGGATTGCGGCCCACTACGGAAGCTAACAGACAGTCGATCTTTAATATTCTTGGTGACATTATAGCAGATTCGCGTGTGGCTGATCTGTTCTCTGGAACGGGATTGTTGGGTTTTGAGTCTATGAGTCGCGGTGCATCATCGGTTCTTTTTGTAGAAAAGAATCCACTGCTTGCGAAGCTACTTCGAGACAATGCCTCATTGCTCGGTTTCGGGTCATCTACTGAAGTAGTTAATGATGATGTTGCAAGAAAGTCGTGGCAAGTAAATAAAACTGCTGCATTTGATATTGTTATGGCAGATCCGCCGTATGGCGCAGGGGCAAATTTATTAGGTTTAGCCGAGAATCTCCTGAAAAACAATGGTTTATTTGTTTTTGAATCTTCGAGTAGAGAAGAAATTAATGAGGTGCAGGGTACTTTTTTTCTCGAAAAAGTAAGGAAGAAGGGAGATACTATGTTTACTATTTATAGAAAAGGTGGGGATAAATGAAAAGAAAGGTTATATATCCAGGGACCTTCGACCCAATAACAAACGGCCATCTTGATATTATTATTCGTGCTCATGAACTTTTTAGTAAGGTCGAAATTGTGATTGCGCAAAATCCGAGAAAAACCCCACTATTTACACTAGAAGAGCGTAAGAAACATATCGAAGAATGCGTAAGCGAACTCAGCAATATCTCTGTCTCGATGCATTGTGGGCTTATGGTTGACTACATCAATAAAAATGAGAAAGCGCTTTTTATCCGAGGTTTGCGGGTTATGTCAGACTTTGAATACGAACTCCAGCTAACCCTTACAAACAGGAAGTTGAATCCTAATATAGACACGGTATTTTTGATGCCGACGGAACAGCATATTTTCCTGAGCTCATCAATGGTAAAGGATATTATGGAGTTTGATGGTAATGTCAGTGAGTTTGTCCCCAAGCCGGTTTATGATGCTATTTGTCAAAAGAAAAACCGGAGATAAACTTCTTGTTCAATATTGATCGGTCAAAAAGAAATACGCCTGTTGTCTTATCCATCGTTGCTATATCGGTATTCGTTTTTTTGTCAGATATGTTTTTATATCCAGCGTTAAACAACCACTTCTGTTTATTGCCAAAATTCGACTGGTCATTTCTTTATCGATCAATAAGCTACGGGTTTGTTCATGGTTCTTTTATACACCTTCTAATGAATATGCTGCTTCTTTTTTTCATAGGCACTACTCTGGAACAATCCTTCGGATCAATCACTTTTTTAAAATTTTATACTGCCGCTCTTTTTGTTAGCGCCCTTGTTACAATGCTTCTTTTTATTTTACTTCCACATGCTGCCGCTTATGTCATAGGCGCATCGGGAGCTTTAAGCGCTCTGTTATTTCTCTTTTGGAAATATAATACCGGTGCCAAGCTATTGCTTTTTTTTGTTATTCCGGTTAACATCAAGACAGCTGTGATTGGTTTAATCGTTTTCGATATTGTCTGCCTTGTGTCACCACTTTTCAATACAGGGTTATCGCACGCGACTCATCTCGGAGGATTCTTTTTTGGGTGGCTTTATTACAATTATGGTAGTCGCATATCTGAAATTGAAGATTATCTCCGGTTGAAATTTCAGGAACGAAAAATTGCCTCGGCCAAACGGAAAAAAGAAGAACGGAAAAGGTTATATATTGAAGATGTTGACCCAATATTAAAAAAAATCTCAGACTTTGGGATCGAGTCGCTTTCCGATATTGAGCGTGAGATACTTAAAAGGGCAGGCAAGATTAAGAATTGAAATTGCGGCTATTAAACAGCGGCTGTTGTATTCGAGTTTTAATAGCTTTTTCCGTGTTCTTATACATTTTTCGCTGTTTTTATACAAAAAAAACCGTGATTTTATGTGGCGCGTACATCCTATCGGTTCTATATTCCTATTATAATGTGATTATATGCAAAAAATTATAAGCTGCCATTTTGTGGCTTTTTATGGAAGGGAGGTTAATTATGCTTAGATGGCTTTTTTTGTTCTGTGGGCTTGTTATTTTACCAATAGAAACCAGAGCATATGAAGGTGGTTTTTCTACGCCTGTATGGGATACATCTGCAAGATGGGAGCTAATAAGGGTTGGAGGTGCAGGAACTCCACTTTTTCTTGAGGGTGAGGCATTTGGGGCTGGTAGCCCTGTTTTTGGCTTTTCATATACAGAGGCTGGTACTGCTGGCTGGGGGTACTTAAGTGGTGAAATGGGGCGCTGCTTTATTGGTTGGCTCGATATGGAGACGGAAAGAATTCATCGAGTTGTTGGAACAGGTTTTGGTTATATGGATGGCCCATTTTCTCGGGCGCGGATTGGCGCGTGGTACTATACATGGCACCCAGGAGCAGCATTCTCCAGAGACTTTCGCTATATGTATCTGACTGACTACAACGGTGTAACGCAATCGCTCCGTAGGTTAGACTTTCAGGATCAGATAGTAACAACAATACTGTCAAACATCAGTGGAGATTATAGGGGGCTTTCGGTTGGCGATGATGGTAAAGTTTATCTCCTTGGAGTTTCATGCCGTTTAATGGTGTTGACACCGGACGGACAGATCGAAAGAACGGTTCAGCTTGATACAAGTGCAACTGGCAAAATTATCGGATTTCACCAACATGGTTTACCAATACTGATGGACGATGTTAATAACCGGCTTTACTGTAACCAGAGCGTAAGAGATTGGTACACCTTTTACTGGGATCTCTCAGATAATTCATTTCACGGTCTTGTACCGCGTAATTATACACCCAAAAGATCAAGTAATGCCCCAGGCCCTTTTGATGGCACTGACTGGTATGGAGAGGGTACAACAATCTGTTTTGGGCCTGACGATCCACAGCGTAAGTTTATTTATCTCACAACAAATGATTGTGCAACTATGTTCAGGCTTGATCTTGATCGGAAGTGGGTATCAACGATATATGTCGAGAATAATCTTATGCGTTTTGCGGACACCTTGCCTTACAGTAAAACTGAAGATTTTTTCACAAGTCTAAGATGGATTGGTAATGGCAGTTTTATTGCCGGCTCCATGTCAACGCGCCATTATAAAAGAGTAAGATAAAAAAGGGGGCTATTTATGGGTATCAGAACAGCATTTTTTTTGTTTAGCATCCTACTTGTTTTACAGTTAACGAGCGTAGCTATTATTCTCACGCCAGAGCGTGTTTTGCCTACGCATAACGGTAATGATGCTTACGCACCAGCAGCTGCTTTTGGTGGTGATGTTTTTATAGTCGTGTGGCAGTCTGGCAGGTTGCTTCCGGGCGATTTAAGGCTTGGGCCTAAATATCACAGCGCTATTGTTGGCTGTCGTGTTCGCTCCACTGGAGAGGTCATTGATACTATTCCGTTTATTATAGCCGATACTGTTGATTTGAAGCAGTCGCCAAGAATTATATATGGGCACAATCAATTTCTTGTTGTTTGGCAAGATTTACGAAATGGTAAAGACTGGGATGTTTATGCGGCGCGTGTCACCCCTGATGGTACGGTTCAAGATAAGAATGGGGTACTTGTTTCTGGTGGAAAGAGAAATCAGGCGCTACCAAGAGCTGCTTGGGATGGTTCTAACTACAATATTGTCTGGCAGGATGGGCGTTCTGAGAAAACCTATGAAACCTATTTAGCACGGCTATCCCCAAACGGAGAAATACTTGATCCATCTGGCGTGTTGGTGGCTTCGGGCGTTTCGCATGTGATGGCTCCAATTGTTGCTCCAACTAATACCGTAGGTAGAGTTTTTGTGTTTTCCATATCTGCTACAAGAACATTTGCCGGCGTATATCAGTATTGGCAATCACCAACTACGGGAATTTTCGTATCTGATGGCATACCAGATGCTCAACCCGTCTATTCAATTCCATTTAACGCTGAGCCACGCAAAATGCCATTGGGCTTAGCGCCAGCTGCTATTGCCAAGGGGAGCGCCGGCTATATGATTTCATGGAGAACCGATGTGACCAACTCACGCGTCAACAACCGGACGCCAAACAATGCGGCCTTTTTTGATTTATTCGGTATCAGGATTCATGATTTTTGTTATAGTCTGACTGGTAACTGCGGCGAAATTGTATTAAATCCTGATGTATCCTGGGATGGTTGCAATTATGTTAATGTGTGGCATGAAAGAGTTTCTCGAAATGGAGTACAACGGCATGAAATTGTTGCTGCTGTGGCGGCAAATGAGTATGGCGAAGTCATTGATTCGGCAGTTCTGGTTTCCGGTTCAAGTGCCATCGGTGCTATGGAGGCTTGTGTTGCTTCCGATGCCGTTAATGGGGGTAGTCTGATAGCTTATGAGAGAATGGCTCCTACCTCTTCTGTTCCAATATCCATAGCTTACAGAATGTCAAATGCGGATAAGAGTAAAGGTTATTTGTCGGTTTCTGTTGTTGATTCTGTCGCACAGGAACAGGTAAAAACAGGGGCAACATTGAAACTGATTCGCTCCTCAATAATTATAGGTACCAGCCAAAGTTCTTCCGGGATTCTAAGAATTGCTGCTGATTCTGGCAGTGGCTATTTTATAGATGTGGAGGCACCTGGTTTTGCTGCTAAAAGGGGTATTCCTGTTTACCTTGAGGGTGGGAAAACTTTAGCTTTAACAGTTAATCTTCAGAGGCTTGCTGTCACGGGCATTCGGATGGTTCCAGATACTTTGTTTATGTTCACTAATGCTCAAAAGTCATTTCTGCTGTATAGGGTTCATTCTGATGGCACAATTTTGCCTGCTGACTCGGATCTATCGATAGTTTGGGCATCGCTGAACTCTGCGGTAGCCTCTGTTTCACAGTCCGGTGTTGTTTCGACGACTAACATTGCTGGAGAATGCATTATCGTTGCTGCTGCAAGTTCTACGAGTTTTTCAGACAGCGCTTATGTAAAAAGTGTCATGGCATACCAAGTGCCGCACTTCCACTGGAGTTTAAATGAGGGAATGGGGAGCTCAGCCGCCGATGTAAGTGGCAATGGTAATACAGCTACGCTTCGAGGAGGAGCTACATGGGTTCAGGGTAGATTCGGTTCGGCACTCTTTTTTGACGGTGTCGATGACTATTTGTCAACAATTGTTGCTCAAAGTAACCCTTTACCTTTTTCGTTGTCAATGTGGTTTAGCACAAACGCCAATGCTGGTGTCCTTATTGGATTCGGCAGTACTTCTACAGGGCAAAGTACAAGTTATGACAGAGATATTAAGTTGACCTCGACAGGTGCTCTTTCTTTCAGGTGTTATCCTGGCAATAATCGTACCATTACCTCCCCATCATCGTATAATGATGGGGAATGGCACCACCTTGTGGCAACTCTCTCTTCTGCCGGTATGTTTTTATATGTGGATGGAGCTCCAGTGGTTTCAGATACAGCTACAAAAAGTGCTGAAAGCTTCACCGGATATTGGAAGATTGGCTACAGTAATGCTCCGTATTTTCAGGGGATGCTTGATGACATTAGAGTTTATAATACTGCATTGTCCTCTGAAGATATACTCCTTTTGTATGGCGATACAACCACTTATGCTGTAACACAGGAGTATGATGAGATGACGAAAATAAAACCGGACATTTTCCTTTCTCCCAACCCCTTTAATGCGGTTGTCAATATTTCTGTAAATGGCTGGCGTAGGGGGGAGATGAGGTTGGATGTTTTTGATATAAATGGGAAGAAGGTTGCATCTCTATCTTCACAAATAGGTGAAAATGCTTCCCGTATTGCATCGCAGGGTGAGGCCAAGATTGTCAGGTGGAACGCTTCTGCGTATCCTTCAGGAATCTATTTCGTTTCTTTAAGCGGTAAGGGTTTCGAATTGAAGAGGAAGGCTGTATTGGTCAAATAGGTTAGGCGAATCTGATAATCTGCGTGATTGAAAAGAGTTAGCGGAAAAGGGTATCTTAAGCCGTATGCGTAAGATATCCAAACTTTCCGATTCTACAATAAATAAAATTGCCGCTGGTGAGGTTATCGAACGACCCGCCTCGGTTGTAAAAGAATTGATGGAAAACGCTGTTGATGCAGGCTCAACACGCATAACTCTTGAAGTAAAGGATGGGGGGAAGGCGTTAATCCGTATTTCAGACAATGGATGCGGAATTGAACGGGAAGATGCCGCCCTTGTTTTTGAGCGACATGCAACTTCAAAAATTGAGAATAGCGAGGATATTTACGCCGTAGCAACGATGGGCTTTCGCGGGGAGGCGTTGTCAAGTATTGCGGCGGTAGCAAATGTTGAAATTTTAACAAATGCTTCAGAAAGTGGTCCAGCGATATTGCTTGAGAGAAGGGCTTCTGGGGAATTTACAGTTCGTGACTCTGCCAGAGCAAAAGGTACAACAGTTTCAGTTTCGGAAATGTTTGCCAACCTACCAGTGCGTCGCCAATTTTTATCGAGTGACTCTGCCGAACTCGCACGAATTACTACGGTTTTTACAACAATTGCGCTGTCTCATCCAGAGATTTCATTCCGCTATGTTTGTGATGGCAAGGAGAAAGCAAATTACCAAGCCGTACAGGAGCATATTCTTCGGATAGGCGCGGTTTATGGCGCACCGGTCTCTGACTCCCTTATGCGCGGAACATATTCTGATGATGTCCTTGAAGCAATAGTCTATTTCAGTAATCTTGATTTAACGAGGGCGAACAGAACCGGCCAGATTCTTTTTGTTAATAATCGTGTTGTAGAAAGTAAAAACCTTGACCGCGGACTCCGTTCTGGATATAGGGATCTGTTGCCATTTGGAAGGTACCCGATCGCATTTGTGTTTTTGCGTATAAATCCAGATGAAATAGATGTAAATGTTCACCCGACAAAGAGAGAAATTCGTTTTGCCGACGACGAAAGGGTAGCAAGAGCAATCGGTCGCTGTATTACCGAAGGATTCAAATCAAACAGCATTGTCAATAGCAAGAGTTATTCACCAAGTGAAAGCGTGGTATTCGAAAATAAAACAAACACGCAGTCTTTTATTTCAGAAAATTTACTGCCCCTCTATAAAGAAGCAAATACGGTTACAACTCAAGATGTTATTGGAAGCGAGCCGAAGGGACCATGGCCTGATATCAAGGAGACAAAACAGTACTTGATTCCCTATTTTCAACTCCATGATATGTACATTCTGTGTCAGATAAAAAACGGTCTTGTAATAATAGACCAGCATGTCGCCCACGAACGGATTCTTTTCGAAAGAGCTTTAAAGACTTTGTCTTCCGGTGAGCGGATGGTAACACAACAGCTTCTCTTCCCCGTAATGATTGAGCTTTCGCTCCAGCAGAAAAACAACTTAGATACTTTTCTTAATGCATTCGAAAAAACTGGTTTTGCGATCAGGCCTCTTTCGGGTAACTGTATAGTGGTTGATGGAGTTCCTGCTGCTTTAAAAGATCAGCCGGTCAATAAAATGGTAGTTGAAATGATAGACGAACTCGGAAAAAAAAGTTACGGTCCAAATGAGTACGATCGTAATTATGCGAGTTCTTTCGCCTGTGGAGCGGCTATTAAAGCGGGCCAGCAGCTTTCGCTTGAGGAAATAAATTATCTCGTTGATTCCCTTTTCCAATGCGAAAATCCATATACTTGTCCTCATGGCAGACCTATAGTAATCAGGATTCCCCTTGAGGAAATTAACAGGAGGTTTATGCGATGAGTCGGAGTGGAAAAAGGCGAAAGGAAGATAGAAAGGAAGATGACCGTAAGCAACAGGAGACATATACAGGAGTTTTCCGTTCTCGTAAAAGAGATGGTTTTTGGATAGAGGCAGATGGTGATAGCGGTGAAGATATTTTTGTAAAAAGAAATAATTCCGGCGGCGCACAAAATGGACAGAGGGTTGAGTTTGCGATAATTGGTCGCCGCTTTAAAAAGGGGGCATTTGAGGCAAAAGTTGTTACAATTGTTTCGGACGAAGATGCTTTTTTTACAGAAAAACTGCTTCTTCCAGAAAAGCACAAACTCCCTCTTGAATATTCATCGGCTAAGAAGTGGGAAACATCAATTCCCCCATTGTCAGAGATGGATAAGGAGAGGCGGGATTGCACCTCTGTAATGTGTGTAACAATAGATCCGGACGACGCAAAAGATTTTGATGACGCTATTGCGCTCCGTAAAATGGGTAACAATTGGGAACTCTTCGTTTTTATTGCCGATGTCAGCTTTTTTGTACGAGAGGGCACCGCACTCGATAAAGAGGCGCGCCGCCGCGGTTGCAGCACTTATTTACCATGGGGGGTTATTCCAATGCTTCCCCCGTTTCTTTCTGAAGACCTTTGTTCTTTAAAAGAGGGGCTTATAAGACCAGCAGTGGCATGTAGAATGATACTTGACGAAAAGGGTGATGTTATTTCCGACGAAGTTTTTAAGTGTTACATAAAAAGCAGAAAGAGGCTTACATATAGTGCCGCGCAGAATTTAATAGATGGCAAGAGTAAGTCTGCTATAAATGGGCTTGCTGCAATGCTTATCAGCATGAATGCTTTTGCTTCGCTTATAAGGTTACGGCGGTTCGAAAATGGATCGCTTGATTTTACTCTTCCTGAGTTTAAAATCGACTTTAGCAGTGAAGGCCTTCCTGTATCTGTAAGGCCGTACGAAAAGCATAAAACCAATGAAATGGTAGAGGAGTTCATGCTTCTTGCCAATAAATTCGTAGCAAAAAGGCTTGTATCAGCCAATCGGCCTGCTATTTATAGGATCCATACACCTCCCGAAGGAGAGGCGCTCGATAACCTCCGCCAATATGCAGCTGCCATTAATGTAAAGGCACCAATAAATGGAAGCGTAAGAGAGATTAGAAAATTTCTTGATGCTGTCGTTGGTACACCATTTGAGAAAAGTGCGCAAACAATAGTCCTCCGAAGCATGGCACGGGCCCGCTATTCGGCTAAATGTGAAGGACATTTCGGCCTCTCATTTGATTTTTACACACATTTTACCTCGCCAATCAGGCGATATCCCGACCTTCTTGTTCACAGGCTGCTCTTTCAAAATTCAGCAAAAAGAGCAGCATCGATTGAAGAAATGCAGAGAGTTGCTATCCTGGCAAGCGCAAACGAAGAGCGCTCCACCAAAGCTGAACGGGACGCAGTTTCCCTTGCAGCATGTACCGCACTCAGAACAAGATTAGGGGAGGAGATGGATGGAAAAGTTTCGGGAATAATTGAAGCTGGCCTCTTTGTTGAGCTCAAGGATATGGGGGTTGATGGCATGATTCATGTTTCCCGCCTTCGCGATGGTTATTTTGTTTTCGATGCCCCCTCTATGAGTCTGTATTGTCGTGAAACAGGTAAGCGATATCGTGTCGGCGATCGTGTCCGGGTAAAGATTTCGGAGATATCAATCCCACTCAGAAGAGTTGATTTATTGCTTCTATCTGCATGAAACTTTACACTATTACTCTTGGATGCCGCACAAATCAGTACGACACTGCTTCGCTCGAAGCGCTGCTAAGCCACAATGGTGTTGATATCGTCCGAAACTCTACCGATGCCGATATTATTTTTGTTCAAACATGTTCTGTTACGGGCAAGGCAAATTCGAAAAGTGGACAAACAATCAGAAAATTGATAGCAGATAACAAAGATAAAATTGTTCTTGTTGGTGGCTGTGCAGTAGAAGGTAATGCTGAATTTTTTCGTGCAATAGATGGCGTTGCAGAAGTTTTTGGTGTAAACTGCGCCCAAAAGGTCTGTTTATGGCTTGCTGATAAAAAGCTTATTACGCAAATGGCGGTTTCGTCATTAAGGGAATTCTTTCCTGTTAATGATTTTATTGGGCGGACAAGGGCCCACTTAAAAATTCAGGACGGTTGCGATTCTTTTTGTTCCTACTGTATAGTTCCATTCCTTCGAGGTAAACCCGTCAGCCGTCCTCTTTCGGATATAATGGATCAGATCAATCGGTTGTTGGAAGTGGGTTATAGGGAGATTGTACTTACAGGCATTCATGTGGGAAAGTATCAATGGGATGGCATAGGTCTTGCCGATTTAATTGAAAGGATTGTTAGCATAAACGGCAGTTTTCGCATCCGGTTGAGTTCTATCGAACCGCAGGAAGTGGATAGCAGGCTAATTTATCTTGTTACCTCACACCCAAAAGTTTGCAACCACATACATATTCCATTACAAAGTGGAAGTAATGCGGTTCTTTCAAATATGAATCGCAAGTATGATATAAGTCAGATAGAAAAACTGATGGCTGACATAAAGAATAAAAACCCATTTTGCGGAATTGGAACAGATATAATAGCAGGGTTTCCAGGAGAGAGCGATGAGAATTTTAAAGATGGGCTGAAAAATATTGAAAGGCTCCCCTTTTCTTTTGGTCACATTTTCCCATACTCTATTCGGAAAGGAACTGTCGCTGCAGAAATGTCGGAGAAAGTTGTTAAATCTGAAATTACGGAGAGAGTCAAAAGATTAAAGACTCTTTTTGCAGAAAAGAAAGAGCACTTCATGCGCTCAATGGTTGGCGGTGTATTCGAATGCATAATTGAGCAAAACAGCAAAGGATACGCCTCAAATTATGCCCCCATAGCTGTAAACGACAATGTTAAGAATGGTGAAATAATTACATTCAAAGTTACGGGGCTGTCTAACGGATTTCTAATTGGATTGGTAAATAGATAACTTACAGGAGATTTTTAATCATGGGTTTACTTGACGGATTGTCAAAAACAAGAAGTTCTTTTTTCGCAAAACTTAAAGATATTGTCACTTTCCGGAAGCCAATTAAGGCTGAAACCATTGATGAACTCGAATCTATTTGTCTTGCCGCCGATATTGGTGTTGAATTGACCGTTGAACTAATGGATAGATTGCGAGCGCGGGTCAGGGAGAGTCGTCTTAAGGAGACCGACGGTATTGTTGCTGCAATGAGAGAGGAAATGAGTGCTCTCCTGCCCGACTCGCATCCCGAAACTGTGCTTTCGGCAGCCGATAAACCACTTGTTTTACTTGTGGTTGGGGTAAATGGAGCCGGCAAGACAACAACTATCGGTAAACTTGGGGCAAAATTTAAAAGAGAGGGTAAGAGCGTGCTTTTCGCGGCCTGCGATACCTTTAGGGCAGCGGCCATAGAACAGCTTCAGGTTTGGGCAGAACGGAATAGCGTTGATGTTGTGCTGCAAAAGCAGGGAGCAGATCCCGCCGCCGTTGCGTTTGATGCCTATACCTCTGCTAAGTCAAAAAATACCGATATCCTAATTATCGATACCGCCGGAAGACTTCACACAAAAGTTAACCTTATGACCGAGCTTAAGAAAATCAAGAGCGTCATTCTTAAACGGGATGATAAGGCTTTAATAAAAACAATACTTGTTCTCGACGGCACAAGCGGTCAAAATGCTCTAATACAGGCGAAAGAGTTCAATGAAGTGGTTAACATCGATGGGCTTGTCATAACAAAACTTGATGGCACCGCGAAAGGCGGTGTTGTTCTCTCTGTTTGCCGTCTTCTTCGCGTACCTGTATTGTTTGTTGGCACGGGAGAAAAAATTGAAGATCTGGAAAGTTTTAACAAAGAGAAGTTCATTAGGGCTTTTTTTGAAGAGAATGTTTAGCATCTTTTGTTGTAGGTTTTGTAGAATTTTAACAAATAAAAAGGATATCCCACTCTTTTTAAAAGAAAACACTTGAAATATCTGCTGACAAATGCTAAATATGAGCCATGCATACAGTTCTAATAATCGAAGATGACAGCGATGCAGCGGAAATGCTGCGCCTTTTCCTTATAAAAAAAGGCTATAAGGCGGCCTGTGCTGAAAATGGGATTGAGGGGCTGTCTATGGTTAAATTTCTTAAACCCGATGTAATAATAGTTGATCTGATGATTCCCGGTATGGACGGCAAACAGCTTATAGATGAGTTAAGGGATAATATTTACACCCAAAATAAGCTAATTATAGTTGTTTCGGGACTTATAAAAGAAGACGGCAAACCACACAATAATCTTGGGCTTGCTGTTGAAACCGCTTTTTCAAAGCCAATTAACCTGAATAAGCTGCACAGTGCAATTGTGCACCATTTTGAGACCACTTCTCTGAAATAAAAAAACGGTCCCCCGTATATCTTTATAATATAGTACGGAGAACCGCCTATTTACTTTTCCTAAACTGTTCGATACAGGCTATTATTTCTTCAGATCGTTGTTTCCGTAAATAGCCTTTTTACCAAGCTCTTCCTCAATTCTTAAAAGCTGGTTATATTTTGCAACGCGATCTGTTCTTGAGAGTGAGCCCGTCTTGATTTGTCCTGCCCCAGTTCCTACGGCAAGATCGGCAATAAAGGCATCTTCGGTCTCGCCTGAACGGTGGGAAATAATAACGCCATATTTGGCTTTTTGTGCCATCTTTATTGCGTCAAGTGTTTCTGTGACAGTACCAATCTGGTTAACTTTGATAAGAATCGCATTTGCGGCATTCATCTTTATGCCTTTGCCAAGCCTTTCAGGGTTGGTAACAAAGAAATCATCGCCAACAATCTGGGTTTTCTTTCCAAGTGCCTTAGTCATCTTGACATACCCTTCCCAGTCGTTCTGGTCGAGGCCATCTTCAACTGATATGATAGGGTACTTTTTTATCCAGTTAGCGAAAATTTTTATCATGTCGTCCGCATTGAATAATTTTGAAGGATTGCTTTTCCAAAATTTGTATCCCTTTCTTCCACCTTCCTCAAAAAGTTCCGAAGAAGCTGTGTCAAGAGCGATTTTGATCTGCGAACCAGGTTTGTAGCCGGCAGCCTTAATTGCTTCCATAATTACTTCAAGAGCCTGATCGTTGGTAATGTTTGGAGCAAAGCCACCTTCATCGCCTACCGCCGTAACATGCTTGTTCTTCTTTAATATTCCTTTAAGGGTGTGAAAAATCTCAGTAATCCAGCGAAGACCTTCAGAAAAAGACTTTGCGCCAACTGGCATAATCATAAATTCCTGAAAATCAATTTTATTATCGGCATGTTTGCCGCCGTTTATGATATTGGCCATAGGAATTGGAAGGTTATACTTTGTATTATTATGCAGTTTGCCAACATATTTCCATAGTGGCATTTTGGATTCAATTGCAGCAGCTCGGCAAATTGCCATCGAAGCGCCAAGTATTGCGTTTGCGCCAAGTTTGCTTTTGTTTGGAGTGCCATCGAGCTTTATCATAAGTGCGTCAAGTTCTCTCTGCTTAAGCACATCCTTGCCCTTTAAAGCCTTAGCAAGAGCTGTATTGGCATTAGCGACAGCTCTAAGTACCCCTTTACCAGAATAACGCTTTTTGTCTCCATCACGAAGTTCGCATGCCTCGTATTCGCCTGTTGATGCTCCCGATGGCACAAGGCCTGTCGCTTTTACGCCAGATTTCAGAACCACATCAACTTCGATTGTAGGATTACCTCTTGAATCAAGAATTTCCCGCGCTTTGACTGATGCAATTTTACTCATTGTTAACCTTTCGTTTTGTTTGTTTAATTTTATCTTTAACGCCTATAATATACAAGCGGAAGGAATGTATATTCAATGGTAGGTTTCCAAAGATATGAAAAACCTGCTTGTGCTTTTTCCTCTAATACTGTGTTTATGTTCGCCAACGGCCCGCTTTACCCGTTATGGCGGACGGGATATGGATAATGGGAAAAAGTATGTTGTTTCCAACGAGAGGATGATAACGGGCTGCCTTTTGAAATACAATGGAACCCCCTACAAGTGGGGGGGGGATGGTTATGATGGAATTGACTGCTCCGGTCTTGCTTTTGTGGTCTTTAAGGATTGCATGGGGGTTGAATTACCGAGAAAAGCCGAAGAACAGTCAAAACATGGTGTAAAGGTCAGGGAAAGCGACATAAAAACAGGCGATCTTCTGTTTTTTAAAATTGACAGCAGAAAAATCAACCATGTAGCCATCTCTGTCGGCGATGGAAAATTTGTGCATGCGAGCAGAAATGGTGGGGTCCGGACGGATTCGTTATCCGACGATTACTATGGCAGAAGGTTCATAGTTGCCAAAAGGCTTATAAAAGAATAAAGGGACAATTAATGAAGACATTGGCATTTCAGGGCGCGCATGGGGCTTTTAGCGAGCTTGCCGGATTATCGTATTTTGGAGAAAAAATTAAAACAATTCCAGTAAATGGGTTCGAAGAAGTTTTTAGAATGGTTTTAAAGGGAAAAGCCAATTACGGTATAATACCTATAGAGAACTCCCTTGCAGGAAGCATACATCAAAATTACGATCTATTACTGGAGTATCCGTTGTGGATTTGCGGAGAAATTAAGCTGCGCGTAAAACACAATCTTATTGTAAATGCAGGAACAGCGCTTCGTCATATAAAGAGGGTATATTCACATCCTCAGGGGCTTGCACAGTGCAGACGATTTATCAAACAGAAGCTTGAGGGTGTCGAAGAACATGCTTATGGCGACACTGCCGGTGCGGTGAAATATATCCGCGACAAGCAATATCCCGATGCGGCAGCAATAGCAAGTGAGATAGCGGCAAAAGAATATGGCATGAAGATTCTCGCAAAGGGCATAGAAGATGACGCTAAGAACTATACAAGATTTTTCATCCTTTCTAAAAAGAAAGTTAAGCCGGCCTCTGATGCCAAAACTTCAATAGTTTTTGCTCTCAAAAATGTGCCAGGATCGCTTTGGAAAAGCCTCTCGGTTTTCGCGATTCAGGATCTTGACCTTTATAAAATTGAATCGAGACCTATTCACGGGAGTCCGTGGCACTACATCTTTTATCTTGACTTATCGGGTGATGTGTTTAATCCGGCAATACAAAAGGCCATTGACCACTTACGGGAAATAACTACCTTCATGAAGGTTTTGGGTTCATACCCTCATGGAAAATCGACTGTTTAAAAGATTAATAGGAATACCATATTCCCTTTTTGCCGGTGGGCTGATAATTATCTACATGGCTGTTGTAATGGTTGTGCTATTTTGTGGCGTACAGATATTGCGTAGAAACGAAACCAAAATCTTATTAAGATTGAGCCACGGTTTTGGCAGTTTTATAATGTTTTTGTCGAAAACCAAATTGGTTGTTGTTGGAAAAGAGAACTTCTCTCTTATACCCAAAGATCGGCGCGTATTTATTGTTTCGAATCATGAAAGTTATCTGGATATTCCCTGCGTACTGTCGATTGCACCTTATCCTGTTGGATTTATAGCAAAACGGGAGCTTGGTAAAATACCACTCCTTGGTTATTGGATAAAAAGGAGCGGTGGAGTGCTTCTCGACAGGAAAGATATGCGAAAAGCGAAAGCGACCCTATCTGATACTGTGGACAAACAGTCTGTTGATAGGGCTATCCTTATCTTCCCTGAAGGTACAAGAAACAGGGAGGGAACAGTAGCTGAATTCAAGCAGGGTAGCGTTCGAACCGCTATCGACTCTGACGCGGTTATTATTCCTGTTGCGCAAAGTGGAGGGCGGCAAAAACTTGAGGGTAATGGATGGGTTGTTAAGCGCGGAGAAATTCATATTACCGTGTTGCCGCCTATAGATACACGAGATTTTGGAGTGGCAAAAAAGGGTGAGTTAACAAATTTATTGAGAGATATAGTTTTGTCTGCCCATTGTAGAAATAAGAATATTTAGTCTTTCCCCAAAAAAATCTATACAAAAAAGAGAATTTTGGAAGCACGAAAGGATTTTGGTATCGTTTTTTACTGAAAAATGCTTGATTCGGTCTTTCATCCCTTCTGGGAATCTTACGATCGTGGTCGGGTGTATGACTCAGTTTGCGTGTATGGCTAAGATAAAGCGCTTATCTGGTGCTAATTTCCAAGGAAGGGGTCAATATTGATTCTGTCGCATACGATACCAAGGTCATGCTTTACGGCAGTGGTACGACAGAAAATGAAAATCTTGCAAATGCTGACGGCATGGCAATACCCCCTATTACACGCAGCTCCCAATCCATTCTGCCCTTTTATTGATATTTCTATTGGCAAACCGCAATCTGTTAAAAAATTGTCTGTATATAATGTTGCTGGACAGGACGTTGTTGATCTCGTGCCCCATCTTAGAGGTAATGTCGTACGCTGGAAAAGTAACGAACAGCCTGCCGGAATTTACTTGATACGGATGGAAGGCAACGGCAAGAGCGTCGTCAGAAAGATTATCCTGCTGTGGTAAATTGGTATGATCGATAGGTTCCCAGAAAAAGAGCATTTGAATTGGAGAAGAATTAATTTCTCCGCATGACGGTAAATGACAAATTAATAGTGTCATTTTTGTTTGAAACTGCTAAAAAGAAGGAGATGGTACGCTGCCCTTTTTTGAATGAGGCATTGGTGATTTTACGGTTGCCAATTTTAATTGGCTTATTACCTATTAGTAAATTATTGCCATCATAGGTAAAAGTTTCTTGTTGTCCTCCTTTCTTAATGAGGGTGAGTTCGGTTGGTGAAACAGACAATATTTTTCGCGAGTCAAGAATAGTTTTTTCCATTGTTATCATAAACTGGCCGGCCTCATTCCATGCAAGAAAGTTTTCAAGACTGCTGGTGTATTGTCTATTTATGATTGAGTAAACAGTAAATAAAAGGATAACTGCCACGGATGAAACAATTAGCCCTGCAACAAGCTCCATAATGATAAATCCTTCAGCGCGAAGCTTTTTATTTACTATATAGCGAGACAAGTTTAAATAGCTCCTTTTTGCTTTTATAAATTGCTACAGTTATTTCTCTAATGTTATTCGTCTGCCCATATATTCCGCCGTAGGGAAACCGCTCCTTGATTGTCCACTTAAGACGGTAGTCCTTCTTGTTAATTATGATATCCCGTGAGCCGTAACCGATTGCGGCAGAGCCGGACTTTAAAATTTCCATTTCGCTCGAAACAGCAAAATATATTGCCGTGTCATCAGCAAGTTTAACAGAAAATTTGTGGGCAGTAACAATTGCCTTATAGCATGGCACGGTCGCAAGCGATATTATCAGGATGGCAATTAGCCCCTCGATAATAGTAAAACCTCTGCAATCTGATAGTCTTATTTTTCGGTTTTCCATGAAATAACCTTGATATTGCCGCGACTTCCAATTCCATATGGCATTTCGAAATCTTCAGGCAGCGCTCCATAGTTGATCGTCCCATTCCTGAAAATATATTGGAGAGAATCAGTGTCTCTGTCGGTACTGGCCTTTATCACGGTATCTGGTAAGAACATATTTGTTATTACAGTGCCGTTGACAACTCCTTCAAGGTCAATGCTACCGCTTGCGTACACAAGACCGTTTATCACACAGTTTTGCCCAATTGATATGTTGGGTATTCCTTCTCTTATATTCAAAATAACAGTTCCGTTTATCGATACCATACCATGAATTGAAATGCCGGTTTTTCTTCCGTAGCTTTCATCTGTTCCGTTGTAAATAAGAGAGTTTGACATTACTGTTGCCTGATCGTATATCTCGAAACATCCTCTGGAAAAAAAAGATCCATTCACCTTTGCACGATCGGCGATGAATATCCTCTTAGAGGATAGAAGGGTGCAGTCGTTTAGTATGATATCGTCAAGGCACGACAGATCCTCCTGTGCGATTAAAGTTACTCTGTTTAAGACGATGTTGCCAGAAACCTGTATTGATGACATAGATTCAATAATTAATGGACCATCGATGATTGTTCCGTTCTCCGACGACAAAACTACCGGAGACCCATGGCGTATTATGGAATTGTTTTTCGATAGTTCGGAGAGGTTATCGTCGTTGTAATAATGCTGTCCGGTTCCGTTGACACTATATCCTGAATTGACTTGCGAGCTTTTATAAATCTGATTCATCATTTCATTAAAAAATGATGAGTTAAGTGTAATTTCTGCATGTTGTCGGTTTTTCATCTTCTGGAATGCATTAGAAGGTATTGTATGGGCGTTGGAAAATACCGGTCCTATAACTTTCGCGCCTTGAATTGTAACTGTATTTGAACCAGTAATTATAAGAGCAGCACACAAATCGTCAGTTGTTTCGCTCCCTATTTCAGTCAAAATTCTTGAGTACGAATCGCGGAACCACCCAATAGCATCGATTAACACAAATCCTCCACGCATACTTAGATAATAGCTTGTATAGCCGCGAAGTGAATCGCTAAAAGGATACATGCTTAAATGTGTGTACATATATGTTGCTGGATTTTCAGTAAAGGGAATCAAAGGTGATAAATATGCGCTGCCTAAGCCCCACGCCCTTTCCCCTCGGCCAAATGCCATTAGCATCTGATCGACAGCCGCCTCGGAGGCATAAAAAGCCTGTCGCTCATAGATATGGTGGGATCTCAACGTTGATCGTTTAATTGTTAATGATACAAGAGATAGAACTAAAGTTGACATTACGGCCATAAGTAGAGAGGCAGCAAGAACAACGAAACCTTTTCGGTCGGTCATTCATTGCTGCTTTCCGTGGAGTCAACTGGTACTGATTCTTTGGATATGACCGAGCGCGCCTCAATTTTTTTGAGTTCTGCACTGATGTCGATATTATCGCTATCAGTAAGAATGTGTGGGGTGATATAAACTACAAGTTCAGATTTTATCTTGTTATTAACGGTTGACCGAAAGAACCATCCAATAAGTGGAATACGGCTTATTATAGGCACCCGTTCGATGGTTTCTCGATCTTCTGACTTGATGAGGCCTCCAATAGCAATAGTTTCTCCATCATTCAGCCTCACAGTTGTTGTCATGCTCCTTCGTGAAACATCGGGATAATTTTCGAAGTTAAGTGCGCCGGCGCTGCTTACTTCAGGGGAAACATCTGCTGTTATTTGCCCACTTTTGGAAATCCATGGCGTTATATCAAGTCTTATTCCCGAATTGATCTCCTCAAATCGTGTCAGTGGTGTTTCGACATTTCCTGTTGTGATCTTATAATACATGCTTGTTCCAACATTTATACTGGCTTTAGAACCATTGAGGGTTACAATTTTAGGGCGAGCAAGAACTTGAGCAAGTTTGTTGGTCTCGAGAGCTTTTAAAGTCATAAGAAAGTTCGATGGAAGTAAACCGATGGAACCAAAACGGAAACCTGTATTTTTTTCAAGGACGGCTCCGCCTAATGAAAATGCGATCCCAGGCAATAGCGCACCCCCAACACTGGAAGTGTCAGAATTGGACTTTACTTTGGCTTTTAGTCCATGATCTTTGATAAAATCCGTATAGTATTCTACGATAATCGCCTCAATAGATACTTGTGGTGTTGGAATGTCAATTTCTTTTACAAAGTCTTCCATTTGCTTTATTACCATCTGCGTTCCCATAACAAGGATACCATTTTGTTCTTTAACCAACTGGACATTTGATGAGGCAACGGTTTTCGGTAGGAGAGAAGGTATGTTTTCAGCTTTGATGTAGCGAAGATGAATCAGTTTGGAACCTGCGAGAGCTTCGCCCGAAGGCGTGGCAGCGTTTTTCTCACCAACGAGTAAAATGTTATTGTCAAAAGTGTATGTATATCGTGTGCCGGCAAGCAGTCGATCAACTACCTCTTTAATTGGTAGGGAAAAAAGGCTTGCGTCTGCAGTACCGGTGATTTTGTCGTAGAATATGTAGGCGCAGCCGGTTTCCTGTGCAATACCTTTCAGTAAATCACCGAGGTCGGCACCAGCTGCAGTTAGCGATATTTTACCTTCGTCAAACTCGATAAAAAATTTCTTGTAGGTATCGCTTCCCGGAGTTTTCAGCTTTGTGTCGTCGCTCTTTCGAGGGTCGGTCTCAACAACGAACACCTCCCCCTTTTTTTGAAAGAGAAAGCCGTTGGCTTCGAAGCAAGCTTTAAGACCTTCACGGGAGGAAATGTTTGAGAGGGAGGCAGTTATTTTCCCCTTAATACCTTTATCTGCAAGAATTGAGATGTTCATTCGGCGACTCGCTTCGTCAATGAAATCCCGAACTTTTACATTCTGGGCCGCAAGGCGTTTTATGGTGTCATTTTCGAAAACAATGTCAAAAAATTGCTCTTCAACGGCGTTCCTGATTCTGTAAATGTTACCCTCGATAACCCATGAGAGGCTATAGGTCTTTGTTATTGCATCAAGTATCTGCTTTAACTCTACATCTTGAAGAAAAATTGTAACTTTTGTGTCAATATCATGGTCAACAATAATATTTGCGTTGTGTGCTACCGATAAGGCTTTTGCAACATCCCTTATAGCCGTTGCAGTGAAGTTGACACTTGCGCCAGTAATAATTCCCGAAAGTATCAGAGTTATAAGACAGATACTGTACTTGATTGATTTCATTTATTCACCCTCCTTTGATACTCTTTGCCTGCTAATGGTCAGAACGCGACAACTTTAAGTAGTTCATCCATTGATGTTATACCAGCTTTAACTTTTTCAAGACCACTTTCCGCAAGTGGAGCCATTTTTTCTGAAATAGCCGCAGCCTTAATTTCCGTTTCACTTTTATTCTCTATAATCATCTGCCGGATGCGGTTGTTGATAATCAAAAATTCAAAAATACCTATTCTTCCGCCGTAGCCAGTATTATTGCACAGTTTGCATCCCCGTCCAATATAGCTTTGGGGAAATTCTGAGGAGCCAAAAACATGCCGAAAGCGGAAAAGGACATTGTCATCCGGCGTGTAAATTTCCTTGCAATGGACGCAAAGCTTTCGTACTAACCTTTGTGCAAGAACGAGCATTACAGACGATGCAATAAGAAATGGCTCTACCTTAAGGTCGCGAAGCCTCGTAATAGCAGAAACAGCGTCATTTGTGTGCAGCGTAGAAAAAACAAGATGGCCTGTTTGTGCGGCTCGCACAGCAATAGAGGCTGTTTCGTTGTCTCGGATCTCACCAATAAGTATGATGTCGGGATCTTGCCGGAGAATAGAACGAAGGGTTTCCGCAAATGTGAGTCCAGACTTTTCATTCACCTGTACCTGATTTATTCCGGGAAGTTTTATCTCTATCGGGTTTTCGATTGTTGTTATGTTTATGGTTTTGCCCTTAATACGGTTTAAAAATGCGAATAGTGAGGATGATTTTCCACTTCCTGTTGGCCCCGTGACAAAAATCATGCCTTGTGGCCGATTAATGAAAGAATCAATTGAGCTGATCTGTTCAGTGGTAAAGCCAAGATGATCGAGAGAGAAAAGCGCGTCTGTATGACGCAATATTCGAATAACGGTTTTTTCACCAAAATGGGTAGGAAGAGTCGAAACACGCATATCTATGGGGATGCCGTTATATTCTCGTTTGATTCTTCCATCCTGCGGAAGCCTTTTTTCGGCAATATCCATATCCGCAAGGATTTTTATTCTTGATGTCAATGGTAAGTTCATCCATAATGGAAAATCCGCACTTTTTATCAGCGAGCCGTCAATACGATTCCGAATCACAACAAAATTTTCGTATGGTTCTATATGAATATCGCTTGCGCCCGAAGTTATAGCTTGTTCGAGAAGCAGGTCAACCATTTTTATTACTGGCTCAGCCTGACCGCTTTTTTTAAGTTCTTCGGTAGAAACTGTGAGAATATCGTTGAAATTGTTTTTTTTGAGTTCCTGAGTTAGAGATTCATATCGGGATGTAGTTTCTCCGGTAAAATCGACATTTTGCGAAAGAAGTTGTTCAATTTGTTCGTTTTCAGATTTCACAGGTATAATGGCATGATCGGAGGCAAATGCGAGCTTCTCCACTACTGCAGAATCAGCAGGTTCTGTGGTTAAAACAGAAAGCACATCCTTCTTTCCAATATCTGGAAAGGATTTCGTTTTTTCCAATAGGCGCCTGGAAAAGAGTTTTAGAAGTCCATTATTATCCACATTAAAAAGATAGATTATTTAGGGCTTGGTGGGCTTTAATTCGTATATTAATTATTGATGTTTTTACAAAACCTTAGTTCAATTTTCGGAAGACCACGGTCTGTTGATATAATGCTTTTTTGTAGGCAGCTTGAAGTCATGCTGTCCGCTGGATTACCGTTGCGCAAGGCATTGACGGTTTTTCTTGACCAGCTTGGTGGTAATCCTCTCCGTACTCATGTGTTAAAAATGGTGCAGGATATTGATGGCGGTAAAACTTTTTCAGAGGCGATGCAGAATACTGGAGTTTTCTCACAGTTTATAGTTAGTATGGTGCGTGTAGCGGAAAATGGGGCAGAACTTGATAAAATAATGGGTAAGGCAGCATATCATCTTGAAGCAAGGGCAAAAATCACGGCAAAAGTAATATCTTCGCTGGCATATCCAGTTGTTGTCGTCTGCATAGCCGTATTTGTTGTAATAGCGCTTATGACTTTTGTTATACCAACATTCAGTTCAATGTTTATCGATTTAGGAAAAGAGTTGCCGTACTCTTCAAAAATGGTGATATTCCTTTCAGATTTTACATTGTCACACTTTCCTGAAATTATCCTTGCCGTTTTTTCGTTATGCGTTGCGTTTGTTTATTTATATGGATTATCCTTTGCAAGGCTTCGCATTGATAAGATGCTACTATCCTTGCCAATAGTAGGGGCTATTGTCCAGAAATCGTCCGTTGGCCGTTTTTGTTCCACTCTTGGAACCTTGACAGCTTCAGGAATTCCGCTTATTGAATCGATGCAAATTACTTCAGCCACTACTGGCAACAGTGCGATAGAGCATGCAATTAGGGCATCCATACCAGGCATTGCTTCTGGCGGCTCGCTTGCTAAATTGTTAAAAGAGACAAAACTATTTCCTCCCATGGTCATTCAGATGATTGCAGTTGGAGAGGAAACAGGGCGGCTACCGGCAATGCTCGATAAAATTGCAGATTTTCACGACGCAGATGTTGCGGCTTCTGCGGAGCGGCTTACATCCATACTTGAGCCTGTACTCATTTTAGCACTTGGTGTAGTCGTTGCTGCTCTGCTTGTTGCGATGTATCTGCCTCTGTTTGACATGATAGGTAATGTTCAATGAGGAGCATATAATGTTTAAAAAAATCAGAAACAGCAAGGGTTTTACTTTAATAGAGCTCATGATTGTTATTGTTATTATCGGTATTCTTTCATCTATTGGAATCCCAAGATTCAGGACGGTAACAGCACGGGCGAAATTAGTTGAGTGTAAACCACTCTTGGAGCAAATCTGCGCGCTACAGGAAAATTTTCATCTTGAAAACGACACCTATACTTCTGACTTTGGCTTATTGGGGTTTGATGATCCTAAAGCAAGATATTTTTCATTTTCGATAGAATCAGACTCCAGTAGTTTTACTGCATCTGCAAAATGTGTCGCTGATATCAAAGGTGAAAAGGGGGAATCGCTAAAAGGGATGTATCTTTTTGTTAATCAGAATGGTGAAAAGGGAGGAGATATACCTTTAAGAAGGATGGCGCGCTGGTGAAGATTACCACTTTGCGCTTTTCTGGGGCGGGTCCCTATGTGCGTGCAATTCCCTCGATTATTATGAATAAGGGGCTTGTTTCTGTAAAAATACTCTCAAGCCACAAGAATAAAAATATGCCTTTACCGGAAGGCAGTTTAGCATATATTGAAACTGATGGCTGTCGATCTCTTTACGACCCTTCTTTCAAGGGGGCGGATGAGAGTTCAATTCGACTAACATTAAGTGATTACCTTGGCACAGCCTCTGACGGCAGGTACATCATTCGAAAATCCGCAGGGGGGCTTATCTTTTCTCTGAGGGAGAGCAGGTTAAGCGACATTTTACGGTTTTGTAATGAAAATTGTTTGCATCCTGTTTTGATAGTTCCTGAAGGCTTTGGCTATTATTATGCAATAAAAAGTATGTATTCAACAGGAGCTTTTATTGTTAGAGTTGACGGTTTTGCATATTATTATATCATAGATAACAAAAAGTTAATTTTCTTTTTTAGATCTGTTGTTACACAACCCGTTGACATTATAAACCGTTTTGGACTAAAAAAGGCACCAATTGAACTCTCGTGTAACTCCCTTGTAGAAAATGAGTATGTTAGCGAATCGGGGATAGACGCATCATTGTATTCGCTTGTGCGTTTTGGCAAACCGGAAAAAGAACCGTTTAACTTTGTCTCAATACAGGCTGTTGCTACGGCAATGGAGCCTTTGCGAATCAGGAGAGCTGTATTCAGGTCTTCTTTTCTGGTCGCTATCATGTGTCTTGTTTTGTTTATAACGGCGCTTCTGACGAGTTATATGGCAGAAGATATAGCAAGACTAAAGAATCAACTAGTATCTAATCAAGAGAAATCGATTAGTGTGCAGTCGATGGAAAAGAATAATAGAAGACTGTTTTCAGTCATGAAACGCGCAAAGTCGATGCTACCTTCCGGAATTGGCCATTCTATCCCATTAGTTGCTTTGTCGCAATCCGTTCCGATGGATTTACGACTTGTTTCTGTTAGTCAAATGGCGGCAAAGAGAAATGTATGTTCGTATCTGGTGACAGGTCAGGCTGATAACTTGGAGGCTGTTGCACGCTACGAAAAACAACTGAGGATTGCAGGTTTTAAAAGCTGTAAACTGATAGATGCAAAATATCTTGTCGAAAATGGGGTGCAAAAAACTACATTCAAAATAGAAACTGGCGAATATGAATCAGCTAATCAGAACTAATTTGTCCGGCGTTTTTTATGGGCATTCGCTTAAGTGGTCGGTTATGGTCATGATACTTATCCCTCTCCTTAGTGCCTTTTTACTCTATCTGTTTGTTGGTAGGCAAATTTTCTCTACAGCGGCGAGTACATACCAACAGTGGTCAAATCTTAGGCATGAAAATGAATTGACATGGTCGTTGATATCAAATATTGACACAATCAGAAAAGACAATCAAATTGTGCAGGAGGCTTTATCGAGTGGTCTGCTTCCTGTGGTTGTACAGTCGATGGAAGACAAACCGATTGGAGAATTGATTTTAAGGAGGGCAAACAATAACAATATTACAATAGTAAGCTTGGTCTCAACGCCGCCAGTAATGCGTAGTGGTCTTGAAGAGTTGAATATGAAGCTTGTAACTTCTGGCGAGTTTTTAAATCAGATGCGTTTTATAAGGAAAATCGAAAACGAGTCGCCTTCACTTGCAATAAATGAGCTTCTTATATCAGCTACTCCCAATAATCATGTTCGTATTGCAATGACACTTTCTGCATTGGTGAATATTAAATGGTAAATAAAAAGCTTTTAGTGGTATTAATTATTGCCGTTATCCTCTATCTCTATTTTCGTGTTTTTGATGGAGATATTGGTGGTATTTACAGGGAACACGACGAAAACAGCATTGAAGAGCAGAATACACCCTATTCATTGATTCGGGATGAATCATTGCAAATTAAACAGCGTTCAGTTCCCGAAATTTCTGTAAACTTTATCGATCCATTTTTACCTTTTAGCCTACGAAAAAAAAGCAGTGGCGCACCAACAAAGGAGCGATACGAAAAGGTAAATGTATTTGTTCCTGATAGAAAGTACAAGCTTACAGGCATAATTACGAATGCTGGTCTCTTTGCGGTATTGGTAGATACCCAAGGAATAAGCCATGTAGTAGGTGCTGGTGATTCCCTTGGAAATTCAATGGTTTTATCTGTTACAATCAGCGGTGTCACAATTCAGGATGAACAAGGATCATACAGTTTAACGCAATGAGCTTTTTATTAAAGATATCATTCCGTATCATTCTATTGAATAAGCTGGGTTAAAAAAAGGATCAGTTAAAAAATCGGGATGGTGAGATTTGAACTCACGACCACCTGAACCCCATTCAGGTACGCTAATCCGTTTTCTGCTTTTTTGAGCAAATTTAAGCATTTTTTTGTCATTTTTATTAACCTAAATGCAAAAGGATGACACTTCGGTTGACACCTTTAATTAGCATTCTGACTAGTTATATTTCCCGCCTAAACAGGTATTTCCTATTTTTTTATGAGTACTTTGAGGTTTGTTTAGATGCTGCACTGCTTTATAATGCTTTTATATGGTGAAGCTTAGAGGCAGAAATATTAGGCATCTAATTGAGGGTATAAATGAGTTCTGTACTCTTAAATAGCGTCCAATGAAAAATTTAACCGGCATATCTAAATCGGCTAAGGCCGAAATAAGACTCTGTAATCGTCAAAGATATCCGCAAAAAGCGTATATCTTTTCGATACAGAGTCTAATTCAGTGGATATTCTACTAACTATATCATCACCTTCTGCATGAGCTCCTCATAAGTATCAACTACATCATATTCAATATCGGTATGTCCCAAAGCCTTGAAGTGCTTCTTGGCATATTGAATCTTCTCCTTCTCAATACCCTTTAATTGCATGGTCTCCATTGAACCTTTAGTTTCTGCAATGAAGTAAACATGTTTGAATTTGCCGGAATTAAACACTATAGCCCAGTCTGGCGAGTAATTTCCAACCGGTGTTGGTATTTGGAATCCATTTCTACCGCTTGGAAGCTTCGCATATACGACTACCTCTTCACTTTCAAGTGCCTGAGCAAAGCGTTTCTCGACCTTGGAATCTGTCTTGATATACTTATGAACATTCTTCTTTACTTCAATGATATTCTCTTTAAGAGAGCCTTTGAAGTTATTGATAGTGAATATATCGTCGGAGAAAGTCTGGTCTATTTTTGAGTAGGTTACTTTGTTTATGAGTGTGGCAGCCTTTTCGCTATTGATGATATCACAGATGTTTTTTATAAAGCTCTCTGGATTGACTCGGAAGTTAAGGAAGACCTTCTCTTCCATTTTTGTAAGTATCCGGACTACTGTTTTACGCGTAAGGGTTGTCGCTTTCGCAATCTCAGCAACAAGATCATATTTGGTTCCACCTAACAGTGAATCTGCCCTTTCGGTAACATTAGACATTCGTTGAATACTCTCGCCTGAACGCAAACTGGATTCGGTTATTGTATCGGTCTGTTCTCCGGTGGTGATATTTATCAGCACTTTTTTAACTGTCAGTTTCTCATTAATGGCAGCTACACTCTTTGAAATGAGTTCTTCACTGTCGAAATCGACCTCATAGACGGTCTTAACCTTAATCTTCTTCCACAGATCCTGAAACTCAGCCTTGTGAAAGTTTTCATTTGGCTTAAGTTCAGGCTCATTAACAGGATTATCTGCTTCGTTTTCAGACGCTTTGTAATTTGCTGTATTGAATATCTTTTGCATCATTGCAGCTACTTCAGTTTTAAACTCGCTAAACGCTGGTGACACTTCAAACTTTTTGGCTTCTATGGCACTAATCAATTCGCTTGTAATCTGATACTGGTCGTTGACATAGCCTTTTGAACGAAGCTCGATAACCAAATCCATAGCGAGTTTATCATTGAATGTAATTTGCTTACCACTAGCATTCGTGAGTACGATATTTTTAAGGGTTTCAACAGTTAGAACAACAGGCCTGTCAGAAAGTGCTGCAACAATTTCATGTTGCAGCGCTTTCGCGAAGGTATCGTAAGACTCGCTTGCGATTACTGTCAGTTTATTCACATCAAAGAACTCATTTTCCAGAACAGCAAGATCCATTCTCTCACCTTTAGAGTTTACGCAAATACGCAAACCGCGTCCTATTTCCTGCCGTTTACTTATTTCAGACTGGCTGTGTTTAAGAGTACAGATCTGGAAGACATTCGGATTATCCCATCCTTCTCTAAGAGCTGAATGGGAAAAGATAAAGCGGGTTGGTTCGGAAAGGCTTAACAGCTGCTCTTTCTTCTTCATAATGAGGTCGTATGCACTCTCATCGTCGCTGCCTTCTTCCCCCCGTTTTTCTTTTGAGTTAACAAAGTGCCCTTTTTTATCTATTGAAAAGTAGCCTTTGTGTATGTCCTCTAATTTGAAACTGCTCAAATACTCATTATATTCTTTATCGAATAGGCTCTGTTCACTTATTGCAATTTGATATTCTTCCTCAAAGACCTTTGCGTAATCACCCTTTAGTTCATTACTGTTTTTATCGTATAAGCGATATTTAGCAACTTCGTCAATAAAGAAAAGAGAGAGTACCTTTATACCACGCGGATACATCAACCGTTCTTTCTCAAGGTGTGCCCGTATGGTTTCGCGAATCTGAATCCGGCGTACATGCTTATCGTCGTTATTGTTTATGCATTGACCAACTGACAATGTTGTACCATTTGTGAATGAAACTGTGTTTGTTAAACCATTTATCTCTTTTACAACTATGCCTTTGTATTCTTGAAGTTCGTTTGATAAAACAAAAAGGTTATCCTTCTCTTTTATTTGCCGTATTTTTTTAAAGTTACCATTTTTCTGTTTTACTTCAATTTCAAGATATGCTATTGGATATTGCGTAGAACTTATTTGTATTCTATCCAAGAAAAGATAGCCGCTTGTTCCACTATTGCCAACTACATCTATACCCTTAACACTGATTTTTTTGACCAGCTTCTGGTTATATGCATCAATGGCATCAAGGCGGTATATCTTATTGAAATCCTTCTTGTGCGTTGCAGAATAGAGTAGCGTGAAAAGCTGCTTAAACTCTTGATTTCTATATACTACTTCAACAACCTTTGAAGGTTTATTGCCAGTGAATGCCTTACCCTCTTCAATACCCATTCGCTGCGGTTCATCTATAATCAGAATAGGTCTTGCCCGCTTTATGACATCAATCGGGCGTTCGCTCTGCATTGGGTCAAGTTTATGGTATATCTTTTTTGACTCTTGGCTGCTTGTAGCAAAAGCCTGATAGTTCATGATGATTACCTCTATATTAGAGGTATCAGCAAAACTCTTTATGTTAATCAGGTTGGATTTATTGCCCGTGTTGTAAATAAAGAAGCGAATCTTTTTACCATACAGTTCCTGAAAGTGTTCAGCCGTTATTTCAAGAGACTTGTGCACACCTTCACGAATAGCAATTGAGGGAACAATGATAATGAACTTATTCCAGCCATAATGTTTGTTGAGTTCGTACATGGTCTTGGTATAGACATAAGTCTTGCCAGTACCAGTTTCCATTTCAATAGTGAAATTCATGCCATCTAATTTTTGAATCACTTTCAAGCCCTGCTCGCGTTGCAGTGTCTGAACATTCTTAAGGACATCTTCTTCCGCAAGTTCAATTTTATGATTCGAAAATATTTCATGCGTTAGAAAACCAGTTCTGTCGGCGATATCTTTTCTTTGCTTTCTACTCTGGCCTTCAAAACAGCGAACAACTGCCATAGCAGCGTCTGTTTGATAAGGTTGTTGTTTGAATATCAGCTTCATTTTTTATCAATCCCACTTTGGACTTTAATTAACTTTTTAATTGTTTTGTCAAAATCCGATTCAATCTTCTGATATTTATTGAAGTATTCATACTCTGCAAAAGCTTTTTGCTCTGCAACCTTGTAAGAGATGGAACCTTTGCCACTGAGAATTTTATAAACATTAAACTCAAGGAATTTATTAACTGAATCGGCAAGACCCTGCATTGTCAATGCGGTGCTATTTTCAATAAGTCTTTCGATATAATCAAAATATCCAGAAACAGCCCGTTCCAGCTTTTTAATTTCATCTTCTTCCAGATAATTTTTGGCAATACTGGTATCGGATTTCAGGATTCTGCCGTTTGGGGAGTTTTTCCAAGTTTTGAGTCCCATAAAAGGTTTGTCTTTATCGGCACTTACATGAATAATCTCCGCAGCAGTTTTCCCGGTAATGGCAAAGTGAAATTTGTTCTGAACCATAGCGTAAAACGATTTGGTAATATCTGACTTTGGATCATAATCGATACTACATTCCGCAAAAATATCAGTAATCTTTTGGTATATTCGCCGTTCACTGGCTCTGATAGAACGGACACGCTCCAGAAGTTCTCTGAAATAATCCTGCCCAAAAAATCTACCATTTTTGAGCCGTGTATCATCCATTGCAAAGCCCTTTATGATATATTCTCGTAATACCTGTGTAGCCCATATACGGAATTGTGTTGCCTGCCGAGAATTTACCCTGTATCCAACAGCAAGGATAGCATCCAGATTATAGCAATTCAATTCCCTGCTAACTTCACGATTACCCTCACTTTGAACTATTGGGAATTTCCCAATAGTTGCCTTTTCCTCCAATTCATCGCTCTTGTAGATGTTTTTAAGGTGCTCGTTAATGGTGGAAGTATCAACGCCAAATAGCTCCGCCATTCTTTTTTGGGTGAGCCAAACAGTTTCATTATGGAAAATAATTTCGACTTTAACATTACCATTTGGAGCCGTATAAAGGAGAAATTCCGTTAACTCATCTCTGGTTGAAAGTTGTTTTCCGGTCTGCTTTTGTGGTTTTTCGCTTTTTTCTCGTTTCATAGCACCGTTACCTTTGTTTCCGGCGACAACCGTTTGAACCGTTCTTCCACATTTATACGGTCTTTATCATCCTTGAAGCTGGCATCTTTGAATACGACCTTTAAGGGCTTTACTTCGGCTATGGTGTCGATAATCCTGAAGTCGATATCCTTGTCAAAACAGGCGGCTAATGCGTTTGTTTGGACAAAGTAAACAGTATTGCCGAGAATCTTTTTTGTTTCTATTGGCAATGAGAGTTCCAGTCCGAGGTCGAGGATGACTTGTGTAAGAAGGTCTTCTGGTGTACGGTCTTCTTTGATGTTGCTTTCGAGAGTGCTGAGTTGGGTTTGTTTGAGGTCGGTTGGATGGTAGAAGACATCTTTCATGTTTGAGTCGTCCACTTTATAGACTCTGAAGCCGATATCGAGTTTTGATGGGTCGGTTTGCTCTTCGCCGATTTTTTGCTGTTGGTTCTTCTCTTTTAAATCTTCAATAATCTTTTTACCTGCACGACGGATGCGTTCTTTGCCTATATCTGCAATTGTCTTGTAGCCAGCTTTAAAGGCTTCACTTTGTTCATCGCAAGGTTCGGGAAGTTGTACCATGATAAACTTGCGATTGCCACCATCTTCTCGGTTAAGCTGCATGACAGAATGGGCTGTGGTTGCTGAGCCTGAGAAAAAGTCAAGTATTATGTCGCCTGATTGCACGCATAAATTTGCAAAAAACATTGTTAAATCTACAGGCTTTGAATAATCAAAATATTTGGTTAAGTCCAAGCTTTTGAGGGCAAGTGAACCTTTTGCAGTTGTGCCAATTTCGTCAAGCAATAAAGTATCATAGGGAATCTCAGAAACCCCAGCAACAAAGTTTCTATATATTTCGTATTTCTCCCCTTTTTTAACTAATTCAAGGGAGCCATTTTTGAGCAATTCTTCTGCCATTTCTTTTCCAACTCGCCATCTACCATCATTACCATCATCTTTAATTGGAAATACTTCTATCTTGTTAATCGTTATAGGATAGTACATTGATGGCCGGTCTTCCCTTCTATCCGCTTGTCCCCATTGTCGCAAGTTTTCTTTTCTACCATCGTTATCTTTTTTAATCATCTCAAATGAAAGGTCGGCAGAACTTTTTGAATAACAAACGATATACTCATGAATTGTTGAAATCGTACCTGTTGTCCCAACTTTTCCTAATTTTGATTTCCAGATGAATTCTGCAATAAAATTTTCCTCCCCAAACACTTCATCGCAAATCTTCCGCAAATTATGTACTTCATTGTCATCAATACTAATAAAAACAACACCATCATCCTTAAGTAAATCCCTCGCAACTACCAGTCGTTCATACATCATTGATAGCCAGTCGGAATGAAATCTTCCGTTGCTGTCGGTATTCTTAAATAGCTTTCCGCCTTCTCCGTCAATTGCTCCAACATCTTCTTCATACTCTTCTTTACTCTTGGCAAAATTATCTTTATAAATAAAATCATTCCCCGTATTATACGGCGGGTCGATGTAAATCATCTTCACCTTACCCAAATAACTCTCCTGCAAAATCTTCAGTACCTCAAAATTATCACCTTCAATGTAAAGATTCTCAGTTGTATCAAAATTAACTGACTCCTCTCTACATGGTCGTAGCGTCTTTGTAATAGGCGTATTTGCTTTTAGAAGTGAAGCCTTCTTACCCGGCCAATCAAGCCGGTACCTTTCATCATCACCTTCAACAACAGTTTTGGAAAGTGCTTGCCTTAGTAGGTCAAAATCAACAGCCTTTTTTACGGAGCCATCTTCAGCCCGTGTTTCTGTTATGACATTCGGGAATAACGCGGCGATTTTCTCTATGTTATTATCCGTTAAATCGGGGGTTTGCATTTTAAGCTTTTCCATTTTCATTCATCTCCATTCGTACCAAGTTTTTTAATACGGTTATCCTCAGTAAGTAATTTCATTTGTGAGATAGCTATCTTATTTAACTTAATCAATCGTTCGTTTTGCGGCATACCTTCGTTAATGAAATGAGCATTTAGGCTTTCCAGATTTGACAAACATACCAACTGAGACATATTAGCATAATCTCGCATATTACCATGCAAACTTGGGTTTTTGTCATGCCATTCTTTAGCTGTCATTCCAAACAAGGCCATATTAAGGATATCTGCTTCTGTCGCATAAACAAAAGATATTTGTGAATCTGTTAGAATGGGTGGAACGAGATTAGCCTTAATCGCATCAGTATGAATAAGGTAGTTTATTTTTGTGAGATTTCGCCGTATATCCCAACCCAGCTGTTTAAGTTCTTCATCTTTTAGGCGTTGAAATTCTTTGATAAGATATAATTTGAACTCGACAGAAATCCATGAAGCAAATTCAAAGGCAATATCTTTGTGTGCGTAGGTACCACCATAACGACCAGACTTTGAAATTAAACCTATTGCGTCCGTCTTTGTTATCCACTGTTTTGCTGTAAGAACAAAACTATTTAATCCTGCCTGTTTTCTAAACCCATCGAATTCGATGGGTTTAAATTTAGGATTGTTCAGTTGTTCCCAAATTCCAAGAAACTCAATAGTTGTTCTGTTTCTCAGCCAATTCTGAATGATATAATCCGTACGCTCTGCATCTTTGAATTTTGCCATGTCGGTAATGCAGATGTAGTCCTCTTTATCCTTAGTATATAGTGAAATTTCTTTATCCAGTACATTTATCTTTGCCATACAAACTTATCCTTTCAAGAATCCTGACATAACCCACTATTCGTTACTTTTTTTAGCAAATCTTTCTTTTTTAGCAGAGTTTTGTTTATTTCAACCTTACGATTAAACTGCTTCTCGGCAGATATCTTCCTTTCGAGTGCAGAAATTTCATTCTCAAGTAACCGGATTTTATTATCCGTTCCAATGATATCTTCAAAAGAGCCTTTATCTGGCGCAATACGCCTGATAAAGGCTTTTACCATTTTCTGATACACTTTCTCAAGGTCGATACCGGTAAAATCGAACTGAAGCTCTTCATCCCATTCTGAAAAATAGTAGTTGGTAACAGCGGTGTTCTCTTTTAATGCTATGCCATAGGCAAAGTGGTTGGAATGAACGAAGCAATAGAGAATGGGATATGGTATAGTAGCATCGATGATCTTAATGAGTTTTTTGGGAATAACCTGCTCTTTAAGCTCGATCTGGAAGATTACTATTTCTGTAATTTTATCTGTTTTGGCTATGCCTATGGTTCGCTCTGCAAGTACATATTGGCAGTAAATCTTATTGATTTTTTCTGCAAACTCATCCTGAATTTTTCGACTTAAAGCTGCCTTATCATAAAACTTGGACTTGGCTACAAGCTTATTTACAAACGCCTCTTTTGGCAGCTTGAATTCAGGAAGCACAGTTTATTTCACCACTATAAATGTTAAGAGCTCAAAATCTTCAAGACCTTTAATTGTGTTCATAAGGAATGTAGTACCGCCAGAAGAAAACAGGCTATCAACCTCTTTCTCACCTTTAACATCCAGAATGGATTCTATAGCCGTATTAAGAAGGTTGGAGTATTTTTTCATATTGTAACCATCATCTGTCTCTTCATTGAAGAGTTCATAAACATCTTTTAATGGTTCAGTATGACCTTTGCAAATGGTGCGGATTATGTCGAGTGTGTTTTTGATGCTCAGGTGATTCGAAATTACGGAACCGTCCGCTTTGAGATAAACGACATATTTTCCTTCATTATTGATATTCCTGAGTACGAATATTACCCCTTCATCGATACCCTTGTCGATATCTTTCCGGCAAACAGTATGCATACCATAAGCTACGCCTTCAAGATCGCCATGTATCTTGATATAGTTCACAAGGTCCATGCGAAAATCATTCAAGCCAAGGTCGGTTATTGAGACGCCAGAACCCATATCTTCTATATCGACTATCTCTTCCTGAAGCTTTTCTAGCTGCTTCTTACGGAATACAAGGTCTGAAGATTTATTCGTGAGTACATTATCTTCGCCGGTAGCAGTAGCATCAACCATGAACATCTTGCTTTCAACTCTGCTTTTCAGGTTTATGTAGTCGTCAAGGGAAAGCTGGGGCCAGAAGTTAATGAGCTGAATATCAGTATTTATAGAACCTATTCTATCAATTCGACCAAACCGTTGAATAATACGAACCGGATTCCAGTGAATATCATAGTTTATTAGTGTGTCGCAATCCTGAAGGTTTTGCCCTTCCGAGATACAGTCCGTTGCAATAAGTATATCAATATCAGGTGCGTTCTTGTTCTTGCGTTCTTTAGAGCGAGGAGAAAAGTTAATAAGCAGATTATTGAAACTGCTATTGAGTTTTAATGTGTTCCGGTTATCGTCTGAGCCTGTAATTTTGGCGGTTTCCAGATTGTGAACCTTTTTATTGTAGTTGGCAAGATTATCATAGAGGTAATGTACAGTGTCGGCAAATGCACTGAATATCAGAATCTTTTTGTTACCTGGGTTTATAGGATTCGCAAGTTTCTTTGCTATAAAGCTCTTAAGGTCGCTCAGTTTTGCATCATGTTCCGGCGTAATCTTTATCATTTCCTTATAAATTGCTTTTGCAATCGCTGCGTCCGCTTGTAGATCCTGTTTCCATCCGATGGTATTCATGTCCGCAAGACTAACCTTTACTTTTCCGCCTACACTTGTTTCCTCGTTCAGCCAGTCATCATTATCTGAATCAGGATCAATGTCATGGATTTGGCTGGTAGTCGTATATCCATCTCCGGCACCTTTTTCAAAGGCTTCAATTTTCTTGACAGTGCTTTCAATCTCTTTAATAAACTTGGAAAGGGTAATACGAAATGAGTCAACGGAGCTTTCGAGCCTCTTTAACAAATTGACTCGCATGAGTGTCTGAAGGCTCTTTTCTCTATGCGACTGTTTGAAGCTTACCTTCTCGCTAATATTGGTATCGTACAAATCGCTATAGAACTCTCGTCTGCTTTCAAGGATGTATTCTGTTGGCGAATAGATAGACAAATTGAGTTTTGAAAGCTCTTTATATAGCTCTGATATTTCGATGAAGCCTTCAAGGTTGGATATGTTGGCGTGGTGGGTAATGGGTTTCAGGCGGTTTGGGAATTTACCTATGCTGTTTACATCGTAGTATTTTTCAATATGCTTACGGCTTCTTGCAATTGTGACGCTATCAAGGAGCTTGAAAAAGTCAAAATTGGAATTAAGGTTGGATAGCAGTGTCTGACAATTCCGTTCCTCCGCCGGTAGCTTTACCCATTCGTTAAATGTTTTTTGAGCACTGGTGAGTATTGCTTCAACGGATTTCTCTGTTCCCATTTTGGCGTCAACGCTGCTAGTCTCGCCTTCATATGCTAGTGCTATCTGGTTTTTGAGGTCTGTAAATCTGTTATTAACCGGAGTAGCAGAGAGCATCAACACCTTTGTTTTGACACCGGCTTTCATGACATCATTTAATAATCGCTGATATCTTGTCACTCTGTCTTTTCTAGGGTCGTTGTTTCTGAAATTGTGCGACTCATCTATTACAACGAGGTCGTAATTACCCCAGTTTATTCTTGATAAATCTATACCGTTTGATTCACCTCGTTCACGAGATAAATCGGTGTGGTATAGTACATGATAATTCAACCTGTCTTTAATTAGCGGATTGTCATCATAGTTATTAAGGAAGGTCTGCCAGTTATCTCCGAGCTTCTTCGGGCACAGCACGAGAACAGAGCGGTTTCTTTCCTGATAGTATTTAATAACACCCAGTGCCGTAAAGGTTTTACCGAGTCCAACGCTATCAGCAAGAATGCATCCATTATGCCGTTCCAGCTTATTGATTATACCGAGTACTGCATCTTTTTGGAAGTCGTAGAGTTTATTCCATATAGCGGAAGTTTTGAATCCTGTTTTCTCATTCGCAAGTTCATCTTCTGAAATGTCCTCAAGAAACTCGTCGAAAATATTGAATAGGGTTACGAAGTAGATATATTCTGGCGAATTCTCTTTGTAGAGGTCGGCAATGTAATCGATAATCTCAGTTGTAACATCCTTCAATATCTTTTCGTCGTTCCAGATTTCCTTAAATGTCTGGATGTACTGCCGAGTTATTTCAAAATCATCGGTTTTTATTATCTGGTTAAGAACAGAGTTGTCTTTTTCGTAACCAAAACCGGCACTGCTGAATTCATTAATACCGGTGTAAACAACTTTTTGGTCTTTATTGTCGATTGTAATATGAGGTTGGATGTACTTGTTTCCGGCATTGGTCTTAAATGTAACCTTCTGCTCAATCCATTTTTTACATTCTTTGGCTATTGCTTTACCTTTGAGCTCGTTTTTCAGGTTGATTTCAAATTCTGAACCGCCTACTGCCCGTTTCCGTCCGTTTGAATTTATGTAAAACTGCTTTTTTTCACGATTGTTTTTGTCGATTTCAATAAAAGTAGGGTCTGTGAATATGAAATTTAGTCTTTCTACCTTTTTTAACTCGTTCTTAAGGCTTTCAAAACCGTAGATGGTAAAAATACCGGCAGCAACATCTAAAAGACTGCCACCGGAAAGGTTTTTCTTTAGGTCGTCACCAACCTTTTCTGTACGATTATTGAAGCTTTGGGTCATAGAAAGGAAAATACTTTTTATCCACATTCTACAGGTCAAGAAAAATGTTCTTTCATTGATTTCGGAATCATGGAGATATTAGATGTTGAGTAGTAACCGCGCTTCGCGGTTACTACTTCCCTAAAACTCCTTATGGCATTGCTCGTAGTAAGCACAATTTCCACAGATATAGGACTCGATTGGATACCATACCTCTTTCTCCATTGCATCCCTAA
>CAZPWS010000008.1:0-78624 GCA_964590225.1 uncultured Fibrobacterota bacterium | reverse complement strand
AATGGTCTATACCACCATGCACCGTCGCGCCCCGCGTGGGCGCGTGGATTGAAACACTCTCCCCTTAAAATGGCAGGTCGGGGAACTCCGGTCGCGCCCCGCGTGGGCGCGTGGATTGAAACTCATCTTACACCTCCACAATTTCAAGTTCCCACTGTCGCGCCCCGCGTGGGCGCGTGGATTGAAACATCATGTTTATATGAATAATAAACTGCTGTTTTAGAGTCGCGCCCCGCGTGGGCGCGTGGATTGAAACTTTTGAGGTATAGCACATGGGATTTACAAAATTGGTCGCGCCCCGCGTGGGCGCGGGGATTGAAACAATTAAAAACAGCCGCAAGGCATAAACGCAGGTTGTCGCGCCCCGCGTGGGCGCGTGGATTGAAACTTCCACACTAACGAATCATCCTGTATCGCTTTATCGTCGCGCCCCGCGTGGGCGCGTGGATTGAAACCCCAAACAATACAGGCGTTGTGTTGCCATTGCTGGTCGCGCCCCGCGTGGGCGCGTGGATTGAAACATAATTTGATAGCGTCTAACTCCGTAAAATCCTACGTCGCGCCCCGCGTGGGCGCGTGGATTGAAACGGCATCTCGATAATGGTCTATACCACCATGCACCGTCGCGCCCCGCGTGGGCGCGTGGATTGAAACCTATCTCCGCCTCATAATGCTCGGCAAAAATATCGGTCGCGCCCCGCGTGGGCGCGTGGATTGAAACCTTCAGGAACGTACTTTGTGATAATGTCGGCCATGTCGCGCCCCGCGTGGGCGCGTGGATTGAAACATTGTTGACCTCCTTAAAAGTTTTTAAATCCTGCGTCGCGCCCCGCGTGGGCGCGTGGATTGAAACAGGGTCTGCAATCTCTGGATTTTGGAAGTAATTTGTCGCGCCCCGCGTGGGCGCGTGGATTGAAACTACAATCTTGTTCGCCATTTGGGAGAGCAGGCTTGCGTCGCGCCCCGCGTGGGCGCGTGGATTGAAACTAACAGTAACAAATATAATTCCGTTTGAAGTAAAAGTCGCGCCCCGCGTGGGCGCGTGGATTGAAACTAAGGTTAATAATATCTTGCCGGTATCCGGCAAGGGTCGCGCCCCGCGTGGGCGCGTGGATTGAAACACCTACACGCATTGAGAAAATACCTAATCCCTCTTGTCGCGCCCCGCGTGGGCGCGTGGATTGAAACATGATGTTTCCGGTGGAGATGTCATAACGACCGGAGTCGCGCCCCGCGTGGGCGCGTGGATTGAAACTTTTACCGCGGCTGCGATTGTCCGTATCGTTACTGTCGCGCCCCGCGTGGGCGCGTGGATTGAAACTTAGTCAACAATAAAGCTGCTATCGACTTTGGCGTGGTCGCGCCCCTCGGGGATGAATCGGCCTATACATAAAATTGTTCATGTTCATAACATCAGATTTCAATCGCATCAATTTGCATAAGAAATGTTTCTAATGTAAAGTTTGGGTTTATATGGTTTTCTATAACAAAAAGAACTCTGAACCGACACTGCCCATCTGGAAATTATTTCTGAACTCTTCCCTGAACCGTTTGAAGGCATTCTCGCCTGTGCAATGCGTCGGTATTATGGATTCTACTTTCTCCTTTTTCAAAAAGTCAATAGTTGTGTCGATTCTATTTTGTGAAGCATTACGAAGATGGAAGCCTCCCATTATGGCGTGAATCTTTGTCCCTTTTTTACCGGTTATTTTTTTTATTTGAGTTACTGTGTTCATGATGCCGGCATGGCAACAGCCTGTCAATATAACAATGCCTTGTGTGGTATAAAAATACATTGCCATATCGTCTTCTATTCTATCCACTTTGGTGCCATCCGAATCAAGAAAAAAATCCCCTCCTGTGTCTTCCATGGGGAAATAGCGTGGGATTTCTCCTGTTACATAAACGCCATTGAGCAATTTGTATGGTGATGGTGTCCATGTTGTGGCGTTTATCGCTTTTCCCAGTGCTACCCGTGTTTCAGGGGACATTCCAATTGATTTTATTTCTCCGTCTTTATGACGGCTGTATCGAGGGACTGCAACTGTTGGATGGCAGATAACTTTTATGGCTGAATTACGGGCAGATAGAGCTGGAACTCCACCAGTATGATCGTAATGGCCGTGTGAGAGTACAAGATAATCGGTGGTTGAAAGGTCTATTCCCTGTGCTCCGGCATTATTGACAAGGACGGTACCTGTGCTGCCGCTATCAAAAAGGATTCTTTTACCTTCAACCTCAACCCATACAGCAAACCCGTGCTCTGTGAGATATTCACTGCTGTTGGATTTATTGTCAATAAGTATAGTAAGCTTAAGTTGTTTTACCATTTCATAATAGTGATCTTACAATATGTCGGCGACAGAAAACAAAATGCTATTGACAGGAGATGCTTTGTCGAGAACGGATGGCTTGCCGGTATCGCCGGACTGCATGAAGGTCTGGTTCAAAGGTATCTTGCCGAGAAATTTGATCCCGTATTCTGCCGAAAGTTTTTCACCACCGCCTGATCCGAATATTTCGGTTCTTTCACCGCATTTGGGGCATATAAATCCGCTCATGTTTTCAATAACTCCGATAATTGACAATGACAGCTTTTCACAGAAATCTATTGATTTTCTAACATCATGAGTGGCAACTATTTGTGGTGTAGTTACAATGATGGCTCCATCAGGCTGAGCCGTCTGAACAACACTTAAAGGTTCATCGCCTGTTCCTGGAGGCGAATCAATAATTAGATAGTCAAGATTACCCCACTTAGTATGGCCGATAAACTGCGATATTACAGAATGCTTAAGGGGGCCGCGCCAAACAACCGAGTCGTCCCTATTTTTCAGGTAGAATTGTGTTGACATAATTTTAAGTCTGTCGTTCATAGTTGATACTGGTATAAATGTTTCATCTTCGGCGATACCCACATGATTTACAAAGCCGGTCAGTGATGGAACTGACGGGCCATGAAGGTCGCAGTCGAGAAGTCCGACATTTTTGTTGCTTAATGCAAGAGCGTATGCGAGATTTACTGCAACAGTACTTTTTCCTACTCCACCTTTTCCCGACAGAACTACAAATTTCTTATTAATTTTGCCGAGAGTGTCCTTCAGCCTTGCTTCATTTGCTCCTTGGTGACTCAATTGTTCCACTCCATTCTTTCAGGTTCATATATGAACAGATGACCATTGTCACTATTTTCGCTAATTATAAATGTACTGTCATTAATATTTATAATCTTGTCTAATTGGTATGGAACCATCTTGATTGAAGAATTTGGAAAATAAACTTTGAATCCAGGAAATATTCTGTGTTCGCCAGTCGCTATATTAAATGCAAATTGGCGGGTGCCCAATTCTTTTGAACCGCAAAATCCGAATAAAATAGAGTTTGCTTCCGCGATGCTGCGGATATTTCCTGATCTACCAGTGATTCCAAGGGGCTTGATTTTTCCGGTTGCGGGGATAAGTTCGAATAATTTCCCGTCAATCAATGTGCCGCCAAAAATCCTTCCTGATTTTGTCTTTACAAAAGCAGTAACAACATCATATGATTCGCCTTCGCCATCTGTGGGAATTTTATCTTGGATAAAGCTTACAGATTCTGCAACCGGAGAGTATTTGAAAACTTGACCCTTGTTGGACGAACCATAGACATTACCTGAGTCGTCAATAACGAGTGCGGGGGGGGCTTTACCGATGTATCTATTGCGCAAAATATCAACTCCGCCAAAATTATGCAGTTTTTTTACCTTCAAATCTGCAAGGGAAAGTGAAAAGAGAATGAGCGATGGGGATGTTATGCCATAGATTGTATGTCGTTTTGCATCTGCAATAAGTACAGAAATACCCTCGCCAGAGAACGGGACCCCCAAATCTTCGATTTTTATTTTATTGATATCTGTAACAAATCGGAATAAATGGCCACCACCATATTTTTCATTCAAGACGCTTTTAAAATCCTTGTAGTCGATATTTTCATGATTAGAAGTAGCTCCATAAATATGACCGTCAGCCCCATTTACAAGTGCTGTTATTGAGCGTTCACCCTTGATGGTTGGTGCGATTGGCCAGTATAAACCATCTGGAATCGATTTCTTGTCAGGATCGAAGCATAAAATCCATGGAGTATTACCTCTAACTATTCTCGTTCCGGCAAAAATAAGCCCATTGTCTGCCTTGGTGATGGAGTTTATTGCGCTTTCACCATGCGGAATTTTGCCAGTGAATGGTTCGCCGGCATTCGGAGTGCCAATTTGATAAACTGTATATCCGGCAACTGGTTTGCTTTTAGCACATACAGACTGTGTAATTAACGCAACTATGACTGTCAGTAAAAAAGAGTTCATTTGGTTCATTTTTCATCCTTGAAATTTTTTGGGTTAATTTTAATCAAAAAAACCCGTTCGCTGTCCTTTATGGAGTCATTATAGTCGGATGCATCCCAGAATCCGCAAACATACATATTCCCTTTTTTGTCGGTAACGGCGTGTCCATATGCCTGATGAATTCTTGAATCCATCTCTATGCGCCTGATATTAGTGTTCGATCTGAGGTCAAAAATTGTTAGGTAGCGGAATCTTTCTTTTATGGGAACCTCTTCAATCGAGGTGCAGATTACGAAAAGTATATTGTCAAAAATATTTAGATTTCTGGCCATTATTTTCTTTTCTGTAAATAGATTTCCTATCTCTTCAACGCGGCCCGCACCAGCGCTGTCCGGATAGTAGCGGCTAATTTTACCACTATATCCATCATATCCGATTACATATGATGTGTCACTTGAGTAAACAACCTGTGAAGGCCCCGTTGTGGATCCGCCAAAAGGTTTTATCGGAAAAAATTCAAGTGAATCTTTGGTCTTATTGTATCGGACAAGTTCGCCAGCTTCGGAAGCGCCATAGACATTGCCCCATTTGTCTAAAAAAAGTGTTCGTACTACCTTTTCGCAGTTTATTCTACCGAGATTTACAAGCTCTTTCGACTCGATATCGTATTTGAACAAGTTGCTGGTAGGCGATACTGTATAATAAAGGAGTCCTCTATTTTGGTCAATAGTCATTGATTTTATTCCACCCCACCGATTTACAAGCCCAAGATTTTCCACCACTTTTGTTGCTGGGTTTATAGACGCGAGGTAGCCACCCGAATAGCCCTCTGAAGAGTGTCCGTAAAGGTAGTATTCGGATTCATCCCCCGCATCTGTCCCAAAATAGATTCTGTTGTCTTTAGAGTATTGTAAAAGGGGGGTATGGACTTTGGGTTGACGCTGGGCGAAAAACCGGTGTCCAAGATGATTTTTTATGGAACCGCATAAAAAGAGTCTATTTTTTTTTGTGTCAAATTCGTATATGGCTGCGTCTGAAATGTGGTCGCACACAATAATATAAACCTTGTCGTCCTTTGTAATTCCAATGCTTCCCCATGCTGAATTTGGGCGACTAAATCCTTCTCCAAGCGGAATATAGGTTATGCCGTTTTGGGTTTTTGCAGTAAAGCTAATCTGTTTGTAAAAGCAATTCTGTATGGAGACCCCAAAAATATAATCAGCTCCAGTTATAATAAAAATTAGTACAAGCATAACCTCTTTCACAAAATATTTCTCCTCATTATTAAATTCACCGTTGGCAGAATTATTGATAATCAATAATCGTGCCCTAATAATAACCACTGAATAAATTATTTAAATTGCATCCGTGCAATATGTTGTGCAATATTATAGTGCGCGTTTTGCTGTATTGCAATATTATTTATCTTTTTACAGAAGGGGCTTATGGAAAAGCTGGCAATTCCGTATGAAACGATTCTTGACTCCATAGCTGATGGCGTATTTACAGTTGATCTTGAGTGGAATATTCTCACATTTAATCGTGCGGCTGAAATGATAACTGGTGTTAAAAAGGGTGATGCTATTGGAGCAAAGTGCTGGGAGGTGTTTCATGCGAACATTTGCGAAAAAGAGTGCTCGCTACGAAGAACGCTTCACACAGGCAAGCCCTGTGTTAATCGGACAATAGAAATTGTCAGTAATACAGGTAAGCGGATCCCGGTTAGTATTTCAACAGCCGCTCTTAAGGACGAGTCTCTCCGTGTGATAGGTGGCGTAGAAACCTTTAGGGATCTTTCTGCAATAGAAACTTTACGAAAAGAGATTACTGGGAAACATACATTCTCGGATATTGTTACGGCAGACCACCGTATGCTTAAAATTTTTGACATGCTTCCGCCCGTTGCGGAGAGCGATTCGCCTGTACTTATACTTGGTGAGTCGGGGACGGGTAAGGAGCTTCTTGCAAAAGCGATCCACCAATTGAGTAAAAGGGCAAAGGGGCCATTTGTCGCGGTTAACTGTGGAGCGCTGCCGGATAACCTTCTGGAATCGGAGTTGTTTGGTTATAGAAGGGGGGCATTTACCGATGCCAAGCAGGATAAGCCGGGTCGCTTCGACCTTGCTAAGGGGGGGACGCTTTTTCTCGATGAGATTGGAGACATTTCAAGATCGCTTCAGGTTAAGTTGCTTCGTGTACTACAAGAAAAAGTCTATGAGCCATTAGGATGTGTAGAGCCTGTCCGCTCGGATGTCAGGATAATTACCGCTACAAATAGAAAGCTGACAGAGATGGTAAATGAGGGGGCATTCCGTAAGGATCTCTATTACCGGATTCATGTTGTGGCCTTTGATATTCCACCACTGCGTGCGAGAAAAAGGGATATTCCCTTACTTGTTAATCACTTTGTTGAGCGGTATAACCATCTGTATGGTAAGCAGATTAATGGCGTAACCGACGAAGCCCTTGCGCTTATAATGAGCCATGATTTTCCCGGAAACATCAGAGAACTCGAAAATATTTTACAACACGCATTTATTATTTCTCTTTCCGGAAAAATTGAAAAAAAACATCTTCCTCCCTATCTTGAAGAGGTGTTAAAAGGAGATATTAAAAAAGTTTCTGGCATTTTTTCTGATGATGCCGAAGCTTCCCTTACGCAATCAATGGAGGAATTTGAGGCAGATAAGATTAGAAGAATTCTTGAAGAAAACCGTTTTAGTCGTAGTAAAACTGCAAAGGTGCTTGGAATCCATCCGGCTACGCTTTGGCGAAAGATGAAAAGCCTAAATATTTCCTGAGTGAAAGAATGTTATTAATCAAGGAGGTTAACTTGAGAATTATTATATCTGCCATTTTCGCTCTTGCATTTCTTGCAACGCTTACTTTTGCTGAACTTGATATAGCTATCGATAACCATCGGCTTGATTATTTCTTTAACCACAAAGATGCTGCTGTTATAAGTGTTTCGGCAGACAGTGCAGGTAGCTATACTGTTTTTTGGCAGGAATTACGCAGTGATGGTTATGGCTATTTTCTCGGCAGGCGTTTTACTGCATCAGGAGTTCCAGTTGGCGGTGAAGTAGTGTTAGCAAAGAGGTTGTCTGAGAGTTTTATTCCTTTTAAATTCGCTTCGTCGGGTCGGGGAAACTATCTGTTGGCAATAATGAATGCAAATAGAACTGCGCAGTTTCAACGGTATCATTACAATCTTACACCATTTGATTCGCTTCCTATTCAGCTTAAATGGTTGCCATCGTGCGTTGCGATAGATGCTGACTATCATTCTATCGTTGCTCTTACAACACGAAATATCTATTCAGGAAATGATACTGCCCTTATTTATCTCTATAACAGAGTCTCTCGTGCTGATAGCATTATTTATACCGGTAACTACCAGGGTTCTTCGGGTTTTGCAATTCCAGAAGCGGTAAGTATGCATGATTTAAAAAAAGCAACCATCTTTTTCGACCACGGAAAATTTGAAGATTACGGCGGCACATATACTGTACGATCGCGAACGCTTTCTTATGATGCCAACTCGCTGCAATGGATATCTTCGTTCCAAACCTATTTTCAGAATGAGATGCAAAACAGGGCAGAAATACTGGGTTCTGCTGGTCGTAATTCTTCCCCTTATGCTTATTGTATGTTTGCTGACACAAGGCTTGTTACTCCTGGCGATCCGGTTCATAGAGTGACCGTTGGTTCTGACGGAGAAAAGATATCAGGTTCCACTATTGTTAATACATGGTCAACAAAAGATGTTTGGGTGGGAGGGGGATTTGGCAGTAAACATTCGGTTGTGTTCAGAAGGGGGGCGGACTCTCTTTACTGCTGTACATATGATTATTCCTTTTCTTCTATTCCGTCGTTTTTTGGACTTGGATCTCTTGCCGCTTCATCTATCGATTACAGTGGAAAAATTTATATAGGTGCAGATAATCAACGATCGGTATATTTTTCCCTTATAGGTTCAGACACCCTGAAAAACATTCGGATTAATAGCTTTGATGCTGATCCTGTAATTTCTTCTTCTGCTGTTGTCAACAAATCATCTAATTGGATTGTTCTTTTTTCCGCATTGAAGTACAGGAATTGTGATTCTGTTATCATTACAGCCGCAGAGAGAGGAAGTTACATAAGAGGCACTGTAACAACAGTTTTTGATGTCACGCCTGCATATGGTGGTTATGCGTATCCAAATCTTGTTACGGATAGTCTTAAGCTGGCTCTTGTAATGATTAAACCTGAAAGCAGCACAGATACTTCCGTTTTGCTTCATCTTTGGCGGGTTCAGGGCGGCTCAAAGCTAACTTCACGGAATGTGAGTGACAACGGAGTTAAAGCGGCAAAACCTCAGGTTGCTTTTTCCGGTAACCGAATTGGCGTTGTATGGGAAGATAAAAGAGCTTCAAGAGGAGATACTGCTTATGTTTATCTTCAGCTCTTTGATACTCTTGGGAATGCGGTTGGCGGTAATATCGCTCTTTCTCCTGGTAGCGAGCCTAAAATTGCAAAAACTGCAAGTGGAAGATTTCTGGTAACTTTTACTTATAGAACCACCTCCGTAACTAATGTTGGAGGCATTCCGGTTATTCGTGTAAATTCAAATGTTAATGTGTGTGTTGTCAACTCAAATGGAACTATGCAGGTTCAGCCATTTAGATATGCTGAAGAGCAGAATAATACTTGGGGTGGATATGTAACGGCTTCATTCGATAACGGCAATACTTTTATTTTTTGGTTACAGGGAGGAATGGGTAAATCGGTCCTTTATGGAAGGCAAATTACTTCAGGGGGATCGTTTACGGGAAATACTACACGCTTTGGTTTAATAGATTCTGCTGTAACTGATTATTCCGTAGCGTTACTTGGAAGTGCTGGTGCTGTGGTTTCGTGGCACGATGGCAATAATGCTGACATAAGGTGTCAAATAGTCAATTCGGCTAATTCTGTTTCTGATGTGTCAACAGCTGTTAACAATAGAAAAATCAATAGCGATATTCCTGTTTCTTTATCTGTTAGCGCGTCGGATTCATCGTTTGGAATTACATGGGTTAATGGCCGCTATTACGATAGAACAAAGCATAATGCTGTCGGTTCAATGTACCGAATAAAACAAAATAATGTTTCAGCTGAGATGGATAGCGAAAGCATTCCCTCTTCTTTTGCAAGTTTGCAGGCATTTCCAAATCCTTTTAACGCTTCAGTTACAATTAGGCTCAATAAGAGAGCGAAAAAAGATGGTGAAGCTCTGAGGATTTACAATATGCAGGGAAAACTGATAAAAAGCTTTGCTGATATGGCAAGAGAAATAATCTGGGATGGGCGGGATGCTAAAAACAATTTTGTGCCTACAGGTGTTTATACAATCGTTTATGGTTATTATAGGCTAAAAATACTAATGCTTAAATAGTTTGCTGGCATTAAGTCAGCAAATAATCAACCCTTTAGAGCGTCGATACATTCTAAATAGCGATTACCTTCCCGCTCTTTTTTCATAGAAGTTGTAAGGCCGTGGCCAGAATAAACAACAGTATCGTCATGAAAATTGTTCAGTTTCTTTAACGATTGATAAAGAAGTGGCAGAGAGGCATGTGGCAGGTCGTATCGCCCTATTCCGCCACAGAAAAGGAGATCGCCCGAAAACATTAATCCCTCTGTATAAAAAATAAGGCCGCAAGGCGAATGGCCGGGTGTTGTTGTTATCGATAGCGAGGCCGTTCCGAAATTGATGGATTGGAGTTTCTCGCATGGTGTATAGTTTCTTATCATCTCATTTTCTGCAAAACCAAGAAGTTCGCACGAATGATTATAGAAAACGCGAAGCTTTTCTGCTGCTGAATGCATGTAAAGGGGGCAGTTAAATCGGTCGAGGGCCGCAACTGCATCATAAATGTGGTCAACATGTGAATGGGTCGCTAAAATTGCTTTGATTGTGAGCCCGTGATCTTTTATTGATGCCAATATCTGTTCTGAAATATGTGCAGGATCGATAAGTGCAGCATCGCCGTTGTCGGCAAATACGATGTAAGAGTTTGTTTCAAGCGGTCCTTCAATAAACTGCAAGACAGTTAGTTTTGTCTGATTCATCTTATAAGTAGTTAGTTATGGTTTTTTGTATTGGTATGGGCCTACTTGTAAAATCTTGTCAGATAGCTTTACGATATAGTTGGCCGTTATTTTTCGTTTCGATTCTTTCGTGAGAATGGGTATTAACTGAACAAGATTACCATCGATGGAGTATCTGAAAAAAAAGTTTCCAGTCAATGTTTGTTCTCTTTGGTCATCTCGTACAAATGAAACCTGTCCGGTTCCGTCCTTGTAGAAGGCTATGGCTCCTGAATCGCCCATCTGCCACAGACCGATTATTTTACTTTCTGGTGATTTATGAAACCCTGCCCAATTGGTGCTCTTTTTTTGTTCGGTTTTTTCTATTGTTGTTTTTTGCCACTCTCTAACAACGCTCTTTTCATCTTCTGTTTCAATCTGGTCATCAAGATCAGGAATGGTATTAGCTCTAGCGGTAGTAATCTTGTTTATCCGAGAAGCATTTTCGAGAATTTTATCCAACTCATCGGAATCCTCTTTTGTAAATTTAGCGACGACTTCTTTAGGCGTATCAGCTTGTGCGGTCTTTTCAACTACTGTTGGCGTTTCGCTTTTGGGTGAATGGTGTCCGTTTGCTTTTGGTTGTCTATTTACCGTCGGTTTGGTTGTCTGCGGAGCAACAGGTTCTACCGTACTTACAGCATTGAGCTGTGTTTGTTCCATAGAATCAGATGCTGTTTTTACAGTATCTATCTCCTGTTTTTCATCTGTTTGCGGAGCCGTTTCACAGGGTTTTTCCTTTTTACCGCTTTTCAGCGTTATAAGTACTACGGCAAGAATCAGAGCTATGATGGTTATAATAACAGCTTTTCGCATACAATATTTCCTATTATACCAAGATATTATTTATATTCAACGACTTGCCAATGATAAACGATACTGAAAGGGAAAAGTTATGCCTTGCGGAAAAAAGAGAAAAAAGAAGAAGATTAATCGCCACAAGCTTAAGAAAAGGCGTCGTCTTAACAGGCACAAGAAGAGAGAGCGGTATAAGAGCTAATAGTTTATAGGCTCGTTTGCAGGCGCTTCCATATATCGGCGGTTTCCATGCAAAGATATGTGTAAGCGCTACCGCCTCTTCTCTTAATCCAATCTGACATTTTTTGGTAGATTTCTCGCCTTATAATATCTGGATAACGGAGCTTGTTATCCTGTCCTAATAGCATCTCTCCGTAGATGTAGCGTGTTTGTGGAAACCGCTCCTCGATATTTTTTTTGAGACTTCGGTGAAACCTGATTGATCCTATGCTTATCCACTCCGGCTTTTTAATAGTGTCAAATAAACTGTTTACTACTGATTCGTATTCGTTTTTCCAGTTTTCAATCAAAATTACCGGATCAAAATGGAAAGCTATCCCGTATCCCATGGAGGAACATTTTTGTGCCGCATCGAGCCTTTCATTAAGCGATGGAGTGCCATATTCTTCTGATTCAATTACCTTTTGTGGGTTTAGAGACCATGAAATTACTGTGTTTCCGTTATGGTCAAGGGATTCGAGATTATTGATGTTTATGCTTTTGGTTTTAAGTTCAAGTATTGCGTTTTGTCTGGCAAAAAATGGTATCAGGTGTTTTGAATATTCTGATATATGGTCAAGGGCAAGAGAGTCTGTAAACTCTCCAGTACCTATTCTTATTTTTCGTCCTCTGAATTTAGAGAGATATTCTTCAATTTTTGGCAAGAAGTCATCGATGTTGGAGTCGAGAACTATGCCACTGGAATTGGCATAGTGTTGCAAGAAACAGTAAGAACAGTCGAATGGACAACCGAAACCAAGGTTGATTACATGATATCCGCAGCATACTGCTTCCTTTGTGCATGGACATGGTTTTACAAAATCCCATAGCTGTCTGGAAATGATTAAATCCCGTTTCTTCGGGTCACTTGATTTAGTTGAGTCTGCCTTGTGATATTCGCTAACGCTGTCAATATAATGCAGGGGAGTGGCTTTGAACATTGAAACAGTTCTGTTCGCAATAGATGAGTTAGCCGATGCTCTGTCGATATATATACGCTCAGGAATAAAGGGTTCCTTGTATATTCGCCCCCTTGTTTCTTTTGACGGTGGCTTTGTCAAGTATATTCTGAATTCTGGAAGGTTGTGCGTTAGTGGGTAGCGTCTTTCGGTAAGAATTTTTTTTAGCAATGAGAATTTAGTTTTATGATTCATTCCCGGTGTGGAAATTACGCGGTCTAAATTCACTGATTTTAATACATCAAATTCAGTTAGGTTTTCTCTTGTGGCTATTTCAAAAATAAGGCGAAGTATCTCATTTAATCTATTTTCGCTTGGTTTAAATCCAAGCAGATACGAAATAACGAGTTCTGTAAGCTGTTTTTTGAAAGCAATTGCAATGTCCGTAACTGTTTGTCGCGCCTCTTTTATTTGTTGCCGCTCAGCAGTACTTTTTACGGCGGAGGCAGGATTGCAAAGGGGTTTGTCTGTTACATACAACAACGAAGTGCTTTCTATCTCATATTCAGCAGCTCTTTTAAGGAGGTAAAAAAGCTCCATATCAACGCAGTTTATTCCACGCTGAATGCTTTCCTTAATCATCTGTTCATTCTCTTCTGCAAGTGAGTTTACTGAGATAACTACTGCCTCTTTGAATCCAATACCTTTGTCTTTGAGTAGTAGTTTAAGTGATTGGGTTAGTAGGTGTGAGGGATATAGGCCATCTTGTTGTTGCAGTTTGTCGTTTGGATAGGCAAGAACTGGAAGTATTAATTCGCCGATATTAATATTGTCAAACGATCCGCAGCTACCAATAAAAAGAAGAGGCTCGCGGATTTTATCTTTATGATAAAGGGTGTCGATAGTGTTAAAGAGGTTTTCTTTGCCGATACCTGAAACGCAATAGCTCTCTCTTTCTATTTTCGGAAAAATGTTTCGCGGAATGAATGGCGAGATAATCTTCAATACAGATTTATCTCCAGTACCAAGCAGCTCCAAAACCTATTGATGCGCCTTTAAGTTCAAAATAGGTGTCGTCGTTTGGTTGTGTGATAATCCAATCCCTTGACCATTCGTTATGGCCGTCCGAATATGTCCAGCTTTCGCGTGAGGATGTGTATCCAATAGAAAGAAATAAAGCGAACCGCTTAAAAAGCTCTTTTTCGAGCTTAAGATCGGTGCAGAAAACCGTAATGGTCGCAAAATTATCGGGGGACATCGGGTCTTCATGACCAAAAACATTTGGGCCGGTTGTTACTGTAATGTTAGGTAGTATTTGTTTACCTATCAGATTTACCGTGAATGATGTAATGCTGCTGTTTATGGACATATTTAAGCCATTCGCAGGGTAAAAAATGAGGCCAATTCCTGAGGTAATACCGGCGGCCTTTGTACTTTTCATGGAAACATCAAGCCGTCCATTGTACTCCGGTTGCAGTTGGTTTACGGTACTCCAGTATGCTATATCTCCATCTTTTCCTGCAATTTCCGCATCGAAATTATGAAATGCTATGCCAAGCATAAGATTAACTCTTTTGAATAATCTTGCGTTCAACGCGATTGCCGGCCTCTCAATATTTCCTAATTCTATAGTAGAATCGTTATGATTAAGCTTTCCCTGTTTGTTTATGTTGCCACTAACACTAAACGACAAACCAAAGTTGGTTACGAACGGTAAGAATTTTTTGTCTGTTTGTGTTGTTAGTGCCGGAGATTTTGCATTCGAAACGACAGGGCTCGCTTTTTCTTTAGCACCATCTGTTTTTATAGCCGTTTCTTTTTCGTTACTGAGCTCCAGTGCAACGGTGGGCAGAACTTCAGTTAGGACGCCATCAATTTCTCCCTTATAATATTTGTTGAGCGAGCGAACAATTTCCCCTGTGCCAACATTTATTATGCGAAGGTTAATGGAATAAGTTTGGCCTACCTTGCCAATGCTTCCTGTTACCATGTGGTCAACGCCAAGCAGCTGTCCCATTTCCACAATGCAGGCAGCGTCATTGCAAGCCCCACTCTGTTGAAAACCCTGTTCCTTAAGAATTACATCCATTCTCCCCCGTTCCATTACACGGAAAGTTACAGTGTTGGCGAGATGTGTGGCAAGCGCGTCTGTAAGCGTTCCTGCTTCCCCTTCCGCGAGGCCTCGCCCTTCCAGCGGCGAAACAGCTATGTTTATCTTCGTTTTTACCGTCGCATCCTGAGAGAAAAGGGAAAATGAAACAATAAAAACACTCAGAATCGTTTTTTTCATCTTTGTACTCCAGAATATTATGTTACAAAAAACAAAATAAAACATGATTGTTATGAAAGGTGTAATATTTATGAAAAATATCCAGCTGTTTTCGTTTTTCTTGGTCTGCATCCTCGCTATGCCATTTGGATCCATTGCACAACCATTCATTGTTATCAAGCAAACCGGAAGGCCATCGCCATGGTCTCATCTCAATACCGATTCAGCCTCTAATCCGCTAATTTTTGCAGTAGTTGCAGATAGAAATGGCGGTATGCGAAAGGGCATTTTTGAGAAGGCTGTAAAAAAGCTCAATTTTCTTAATCCCCATTTTGTTATGTGTGTCGGTGATTTGGCAGAGGGGCATAAGGAGGACTCAACTACTCTTGAGCGGGAGTTTGATGAATTCGATAGCATTATAAGTGGATTGCGCCCCCCATTTTTTTATCTGCCCGGCAATCATGATCAGTCAAGCGAACTGCAAAAAAAGATCTGGAATAGACGATATGGAATGGCTTATTATCATTTTGTGTATAGAAATATCCTGTTTCTTTGTTTAAATACAGAAGACCCTTTTTACGGCGGCATTGGAAGTAGAGAACAGCTTGACTATATCAAGGCTACATTAAGGGAACATGAGAGTGTTAGCTGGACATTTGTTTTTATGCATAGGCCTATTTGGGGCTACAGCTCAATTTTTGATAGTGTGGGTTTACATAAAAATGCCCATAGCGATCACCCGAAAAATGGCGCTAACGGCTGGAAAGAGCTTGACATTATGCTTGCCGCAAGAAAACACACTATATTTGCCGGCCATGAGCATCTGTATCGGTGTGATACAGTTAATGGCCTATGCCGTTTTGTTCTTGCGACTACTGGTGGCGGAAGTGCGTTGCGCGGAGCGGAGTTTGGAGAATTCGACCATTTTCTTCTTGTTAATATTAGCGGAAAAGAACCGGAATACTCTAATATTCTTTTAGATGGTATGGTGGACGGAAGTCCGGAAATTTTCTTTACCAGAAAGGGCGGCAGAGGTCGAGAGCTGTTTTCCATTCAAAATATAAATGCGATAATAGAACGAAAAGAGAGTCGAATGGATACTGTCATCCATATAAGCAATAATATGGCTGTACCAATTTCGGTTCAAGGGTTTGTTACTGAGAGTAGCTACGGAACTGCCGTTGCGCCGAAGAGTTTTTCGTTGCAAATCCCCCCTCTTTGCAGTGTTGGCGTTGCTCTTTCAATCAGTTTTCCAAAAGAATCAAGAAAAGGTCAGTGGGATAGCTGGTATTATATAGACTGTTTTGCCACATACAAGGTAGATGGAGAAAAATCGAAAACAATTAGCAATAAAACCGCGGTAAATATTTATAGACCTTACGAAGTAGTAAAAACTTCCAAAGCAGCCGTTACTGGTGGTAGGCTATTGAAGTGGGGTAAGTTGTCAAATACGATTGACATAAAGGTTAGTCCTGCTGGTGACAGCAGGGATGCTGTTAGAAAGGAGCCCAAGGCGGAATTTGATTTTCGATACGATAATTCATATCTCTATTTTTGCGCAATCGTTCGAGATGAAAAGATTGTTGGCGGTATAGATAGTGTACCTGTATATAAGCAGGACGGAATTCAGTTTTATATAGACCCTCGTCCCGGAATAGAGAGAGTGCTAAAAGGAGATTATAGAAGTCAAAAAATTGATATCCTTGTATCGCCGGGAGAGGTTGATGGCGCATTTCATACACAAAAGCCTCTTCCTGATGGAGTAATCTGTGCAGTAACTAGAATTAAGAAGGGATATTCTGTGGAAATTGCCATTCCGCATGAAAAGCTTAATGCGTATCAGAATGGCAGTTGGGAAGATTTTGGATTCAATCTTATGGTAAATGATATTGGTGCAATAGGTGAGGAAAAGATAGTGTATGCACTGAGGAGTATTGAGGGTGTGTGGGAAAATTCAAGAAAATTTGCCACATTCAGAAAAATGTAAAATGCTAAGAATTGCCTATTGCCGATCGCATAATGTATGTTGGTTTTAGTATGCTAAAAAACAATAGGGGAGCTGTTCAGTCAGCAGTTGTTGTGGTTGTTGCTGTTATTACCATGGCCGTACTTGCTGTTGTTATAAGTCAGTTTGTCCGTGGTCAGATTGCGCGGCGCAATATTGACAAAAAACTTGCCCAGGAAGTGGCCGAATATGGTATGATGCTTGCACTAAATAAAATATCTGAAATGCCCGATTGGAAAGAGGGCTTTGTTAACACAAAATACCCAAAGGATGGCGGTGGCTATTATTCGGTTGAGATTGGCAGAATCAATGACAGTACCTCCGTTGCAAAATCGACAGGTGCTGCGAATAGCGTAAAGGTAGTCATATCCTGCAAATACAGGCTGGAAAAAGTTGATGGCATTATAAAACCACGAACGCTCAATTGGGAATACAATTAAACTTATTATTAATTTTCGTCGTTCTGCATATTGGCTGCAGCGGTGTGTTTGTAAATCCTGATCTTCACGCTGACCGTGTTCAATCCGCTGCGCGTTTCTCTTTTACCATTCAGGGACTTGATCTATCGACGGCTATAGAGCAGGATGTTGTGGATAAGTTTAGAAGTGTAAATTATTTAAGAATTCCTGAAAGTGATTTTTTTTTATTGCAGAGTAGTATTATATCTGCTCTGCTACACTATTATAAAATTGAAGCGGACATTCAATTCGATCCTCGCAAAGTTGAACTTGGTACGAAGAACACAAAGTTTGATACGCCAGAAATTAATCTCAAATACTACTTCAAATATTTCGAAAAAAGTGGGTTTGCGGTTTATTCCCTATCACCAGTGGCTCCCGATGCAATAAGAGCGTTGGTAAAGGAAGGTATTCCAATATTGATGTTGGGAGAGCTTTATTACAATAAGGCGCCTGGGATAGTTGGTGATTCCATTGAGAGCTTAACTGACGAAGAGAGAAGGGGAACAGGTAAAACACTTTTCAGGCGACATGAGTCGTTTGACATTATTATAGGGTATGCCCGATTACACGGGCCACGAAGCACTCTTCCGGGAGAAGAAGGGTATCAGTATGTTTATAAAACGCGGACAGGGTTTTCGTTTACTTCTTATGACGGGAACAACCTCTCTTCGCGTGCTGTAAATTTATATGGAATCCCAAACGATTCAAGGTGGCTACCTAAGAAATTCTTCGTGATTGCTCCTGATTCCATTTCCGAAAAAAGTTTTTCTGAAAGCTTAAAGGCAAAAACAGGTGTCGATTTTGATTTAAGCCGTTTTTCTGTGCATTAAGTGTTTATATCAGATTCGCGTTGTTATATATCTTGCGCTGTTTATTCCATAAATCTATTTTATTGCGCGTCCATTAAATGATGTGATATTCTCTGCCCGATAGCTCAGTTGGTAGAGCACTTGGCTGTTAACCAGGCTGTCGCAGGTTCGAGCCCTGCTCGGGCAGCTAAAATAAAGACCCCTTAAGTCACTGTAAAAACAAGGCTTAAGGGGTTGTTTGTTATCCAATCAATGCGTCAATGCAGACCTGTTTATCGGATTTAGCGTATTCCTTGAAGGTATCATAGGTAATGATGAAATGGCCGGAACTGTCGCGCCCGAGCTCTTTTCCGTTGGCTGTTGCCTTTTTAATGCCACTCTCTAAAGCATCAGGATTATGATATTTTACTGAAAAGGTGATTCCTCGCCATTTCTTTTTAACTTCGAATTCTTTCCAGTCGGACGGGATTGATGGAGATAAAATAAGCCCTTGCAATGACGGCAGAACACCTGCAATTCTTTCCATAGCAAGCCGGAAGGCGGCTATGCCACTGTTAAAGTTATTGTACATAGGCGTACCTGCAGCATGAATATCATCGGGACCAATTTTAAATTCGGGCAACTGTATTGGCAGTTCGGATTGATTTATAGATGGAAGGAATTTTTTTATTGTTTCCCATGCTCTGTTCCCCATTCCTCTATTTGCATATACATAGGCGGTTAAACCCTGACAGTATAGTTCTATACCTCCATTTTCAAAATAGCCTACTGGTAAGGTGCTTATGCCCCCTTTTTCGCTGAAACCTTCGGGATATGGTGGTGATAGTGTTTTAATACCATGAACAGTATCGAGTTGCTCAATAGCTTTGAGTACCTCTTCACCCTTTCCAGCTGCGTCGGCGGCACCGGAAAGTAATGCCCATACCTGCGCCAAAAGAAATATGCGACCATACTGGTCGTTTGTTCCGCCAACAACTTTACCTGCATCGTCGTAGGAGTAGTTGTAGTGGGATCCGTTCCAGCCGTAGTTGTCGAGGTTACTCTGTATGTTAGCGCAAAGGGAGTTAATATATCCAATATCCCGTTTCTGTCCTTTTCGCTTTGCTATTTCTAACATCAGTTTAGCTGTATGCAAAAGAGAAGCGGTAAGGGCCACACTGACGCTTCCTTGTTTAGTGCTTTGTGTCAATGCGCGGACGGGATCGTGGCAGCCGTTTTTGCAGAATCCGAGTTTACCCCTAAAGTCAAACATACAGCGAAGACTTGCCATAAGGTGGTCGTAAACTTTTCCGTTCCGTATTGTCTCGAATTCTTTTATTCTTGGATCGTAGAAGGGTACCTGTGTTTCGAGGAAGTCAAGGTCGCCGGTTTCTGTGATGAAGCGTAATGCGGCGTTGCACATCCAGATTCCATTGTCGAGTGCGGCTTCGTCGTTTTCTGGCATATAGCCATTATGCAGTGGTATGCTATTAACAATTCGCCCATCTTTCATCTGAAAACGGATTGAGTCGAGGAGTAGTCTTTTAGCAGCAGCGGTAGAAACGGGAACAAGAGCTTCTATTAAGCGCATTCTATCGCGGAATTCGATATGTTTGTTACCATCACCGAAAAGAGTTGCTGTTATAAGTTGTTGTTTTGTCCACACATTGAAGTGTCTGTTAAAATCATCAGATGGGGATTTTAGTAAAAGTGAGCTGGATAATTTGCGCCAGTCATTCTGTTTTTGCCGGAGTAAAGCTTGGAAGCCCTTTTGTGAAAGATTATTCTTTTTAACCCGTTCTGCAACAGAGCAGGCTTCGTCTATGGTACCAAAGATTGCCCCAACTGCAATATATGTTCTCCAAGCTCCTGAAGCTGGAAGCGTGATACGAAAATGCAAAGCGGCGCAATGGCTGCTTTTGGGTTCAATGATCTGCTTTGACGATAGTTTTCCTGTGATAACGGATTCAGGTGTGGACAGCGGAAAGGCAGTACCCTGCCATCGGATTTCAGATATTTCAAATCCTTCTGGTTCGTTTCCTGCTATTAACCAGGCAGTAATCCTGTTTTTCGCCACAAAAGAGCTGTTTGTTATGCAGCCGTTTTTATGGTGAATGGTTTTTTCGAGCGCTTCGGTTGGATAGGGAAGAGCTGTTTCTTTTTGTGGATTCCAATTGATATGTGTAAAAAGATCAAGAGTTCGTTTTTTTGTGGATTTGTTATTAAGCTCAATTTCCCATATTTCAAACTCGGAACCCTCCGGACACAAAACAGATACTTTCGTGAATATGTTTTCTCTTTCAGAGCTGCTTTCGAAAGAGTAAGGGGTGCAGCGGCAAGAGCAATCTTTAGCAGATCTATCAGGTGAAATTATAGACGCAATATTCCAATAATTTACTTTTGAGGCAGGAAGAGTCTCTCTTAAATAGATAGTCCTTTTTTCTTCCGAGCCTAAAAAAAGAGGTTTATACCCACTGTTGACATGTTTTGTGATGGCTCCAGACGCTATCGAACCCAAAGCTGAAAAACCTTCTGCACAACCATTCCACATTGACAAAAAGGAGGTGGCCTTTTCTGTTAGACCGTTGTTTAGTGGGTATAGCCACTGGCATTGTTGTTGTGTAGCTGGATATGAGACTGTAAACTCACCATCCTCAACAAAGTTGTCGCAATCCGTTGAATCTATAAAGAAAGATGGTTCCCTATTTTGTTTATCGGCTTTGGCAGGTTTGTCTTCGTACTTCTTAACCTGTTTATTGGGCATGAACTTTTCCTCCCCCCCAAAAACTTTGGCATTATTTCAGCCAATTGAGTATATTGCGTTTTGTCTCGCTATAAAATACATATTGCGTGGCATAATTAGAAACTGTCATGACTTGTTAGGGGGGATTTGTGGCAAACATCATTCTAAAGCTCATTCCAAACAAGTGGGATGAAAAGCATTTTTTCTCGTTTATAAAAAAGAGTGATCGCTGCCCAAAGGATCAACATTTTCTCGCCCATAATAATGCTAAAAGAGAGATAGTTGCTGGCGATTTCTGGGAATGTTTTATCTGGAGCAGGCGAGAACTTAACGATAAAATTTTGTACAAGGTTGTTCCACACAGAAAAGTTGATCCCGAAAAGATGCGGGAGGAAAGAGCGAGAGTGGCTGAATTTAACGCAATTTTGTCGGCCATGGAAAAATTTGTTGGTGATGATTTCGAAAAGATTGTCTATCTGCCGGATAATAGACCTTTCCTGCTTGCGAAAACAAAAAATAGAACGGCACTTGCGGCAAAATATCCTTCGTTTATATTCATGGAAGAGCCCGACCGTCTTCTTGCGCAGCCGCCAAAACCACAAAAGCCAAAAGGGTTTAAGCGGCCTATTGGGGGAAGGGGAAGCGGCAAGCCGCGTGTAGGTTTCGATTCAGGCCAGCCTAAAAAAACATCTCTAAATCCGTTATACAAAAGATTTAAAACCCGTTAAGAAATTTTATCTGTACTTTTTTCTTTTCGTAGGTTACGACACGCTACGAAGCCTATTAGTGGTAATAAACCGATAACGAATAGACCTGGAAGAAGATTGGAGCTCAAGTTATAGTTCCATGTTGTATTTGACAACGACGAGATAATTAAAGGCGCGAAGCTTGCTAAGCCCCAGCCAGCCCCCATTAAAATGCCGCTTATGGTACTTGCATGCGTAGGTAGTCTCTTTTGACCTAGTACAACATTGGCAGGAAATGCCGCAGAGTTTACAAATCCTATTATTCCCACAAGTACAAACACACTCCGTGAATGAAGAGTGCCGGCAAGTAAGAACAAAAAAAAGAATGGTATAACCAGCAGGAATCCAGCCTGATTTAAAGAAATAGGGTCAAACTTTCTCTGGTAGTAGCCACAGAGCATCATTGAGAGGGAACCAGAGAAAACAAATATTAGATGCGGCAGCGACCAACTGGATTCGGGAAAGCCCCAATCCCTGAATAGTGATGGCATGCTGTAAATAAGTGCAACTTGAGTCATTCCGCGTATAACCATTATTCCGTATAGAATAATGACAAAGCGTTCATGCCCTTTAAGTGAAAGGATAAAGCTGCTATTTTTGCTGTTTGTTGCAACTCGCTCATCTTTTGGAATCCATATAAAGATAGCAAGAGAGGGTATTATAGTTATAACAGATAGACACCATGCATTGTTCATACCAAAAAAAGCCGTAAACCGTTGAAACATAAGGGCTGTTATTGCAAATCCAATGCTTCCGGCAGTAGTAAAGATAGAAAACCTAAGGGAAGAACGCCCTCCCGTAGCGGCACGGGTTGACAGATCGGCTCCTGGAGGATGAAAAAGGCTGATCATCAATTGGCCGGCAATTACAAGAACAGCAAGTACTGGCAGTGAAGAAGTTCGGCCTATTGAGGTCATAAGTAGTGGTCCAGTTAAAAGTGCAGTGAGAATCATCCGTTTTCTGCCTACCTTATCTGCTAAAAGGCCAAAGAAGGGTTGTGCGAAATTGGATATTACGCTTGAAATAGTGGCTATGGTTCCAGCTCTAATCATGTCAATGTTTTGAACGGCAATATAAATAGGGAAAAAACCGGAAAAGGAATCAATCACCATGTGGCTAAATGAGAGAGTTAGGAGATTGCGGTAGTTTTTTTGCACGCGCTAAATATAACTTCAAAGCATGGGAGCTTGTTATTAAAGTATCTTACAGCTCCTCTATTTTTAAACTAAAACTTGGAGAGCGTATTGATAAATATTTCAGATGTAACAAAATTAGTTGGTGGTAGGCCTCTGTACTCAAATGTCAGTTTTCAGATATACGCAGGCGAAAAGGTTGGACTTGTAGGGCCTAATGGCGCCGGTAAAACCACTCTATTCAGGTTAATAGTTGGTGAAACGCGTCCTGACAGCGGAACCGTAAGTATCCAGAACGGAATCCATATTTCCTACTTTTCACAACAGGTTGGTGAAATGAGAGGAAGAAGCGCATTAACAGAGGTAATGTCTGGCCACGAAAAGTTGTGCAGCCTTGCTACGAAATTAAAATTTTATGAAGAAAAGCTTTCTTCGTCGCAACTTTCAGATAGTGAAATGGAAAAGCTTCTTGAGAAGTTTGGTAATGAACAATCTGAATATGAAAGGCTTGGTGGTTTTGATCTTGAGAACAATGCTGAAACTGTTTTAACCGGTCTTGGAATTTCCCCGGCGGATCACAATAAACAGGTAGAAGATTTCAGTAGTGGCTGGAAAATGAGAATTGCTCTGGGGCGCGTTCTAATACAGATGCCCGATCTTATATTGATGGATGAGCCTACCAATTATCTGGACATGGAAACAATTGTCTGGCTCGAAGAGTGGCTTCGTGAGTTCAAAGGGGCCATATTAATGACAACGCATGATCGAGATTTTATGAACCGTATTGTAAATAAGACCATTGAGGTTTCAAATGGTTCTGTAACAACTTTTTCAGGTAATTATGATTTCTACGAGCAAGAAAAGGCGTTGCGTATTCAGCAAAATGTAGCAGAATTCAGCCGCCAACAGAGCATGCTTAAAAAAGAAGAGGATTTTATAGCCAGATTTAAGGCAAGAGCGAGTCATGCGGCACAGGTGCAATCGCGCGTCAAAAAACTCGATAAAATTGAGAGAGTTGAGCTTATCCCCGAAGATGCAGAAATAAAAATAATTTTACCAGAAATCTCCCGAGGTGGCAATGATGTAATAATCATAAAAGCCCTTTCAAAATCGTGGGAAAATAGCGATGGCAGCGAAAAGCTCATTTTTTCTGGTTTGTCGGCAAGTGTTCATCGGCAGGATAAAATAGCTGTTGTAGGCATTAATGGTGCTGGAAAATCAACATTTCTGAAAGTGTTATGTGGAGCAACTCCACCCACAAATGGTAAAGCGGTTATTGGTCCAAGTATTTCCATAGGATATTTTAGTCAACAGAGTTTTGAAGCATTGAATCCAGAGCTAACAGTTTTTGAAGAGGTGCGTAATTGCCTATCCGATCAGAATGATGGCGTATTGAGAAATATTCTTGCCGCCTTTCTTTTTAGAGGGGAAGATGTTCATAAAAAGATCAAGGTTCTTTCTGGTGGCGAAAAGACAAGAGTTATTCTTGCATCGCTTATGTCAAAAGCACATAATTGTCTTGTGCTTGATGAGCCAACTAATCATCTTGATATCAAGTCGAGGGAGATATTGCTTGATGCGTTAAAACGGTACGAAGGAACGCTTCTACTTGTGAGCCATGACCGTTTTTTTCTGCGTGAAGTATCAACAAGAGTCTTTGAAGTTGACTGTGGTGCCATTAAGGTGTATGATGGTAACTATCAGTATTATCTTGAAAAAAAAGGTGTATCTTGATGCGATATTTGTCATTTGTTCTTCTGCTAATTTCTTTAACCGTTGCCTCCGTTTCAGATTCCATAATATGGGTTCAGCAAAATAAGGGTACACGAACTTTATGGGGTGTTCATTTTGTGGATACCCTAAATGGTTATGCTTATGGTAATGGTGGAATAATCTACAAAACAGGTAATGGTGGTAGTAGTTGGTCTATAAGTACATTTGTTTCAAGTGATACTATATACGGAATGCATTTTGTAAATTGTTCAACTGGATACTTATGTACTGGAAGTGGTAGAATTTATAAAACTTCCGATACGGCGCGAACATGGATACAAAACTATTATCGTTCAGGCTGGCTTACCGGTATCTATTTCTGGAACAGGGATACGGGCTGGGCGGTTGGCGCGGCAAGGCGGCTTCCATATAGCACATACGGCGCTGTAATTTATCGAACAAGAAATGGAGGCAATAGTTGGGATTCAACTGCTGTAACTGGTCCTTATGCGCTACGAACAGTGCACACGCTTGATGGAATAAACCTTTACTCATGTGGCTATAATTATTTGGTCAAATCCGGATCATCCGGTTCTACTTGGAATGGCGCTGTTTCTTTTATGGGAATTGCGGACGCACAGTTTCAGGGGTCGAATGGTTATGTTAATAACGCAGCTTTTGTATCTGCTACAAATGGATTAGCTGTGGGACGATATGGCCATATTATCCGAACGGATAATGGGGGGGTGAGTTGGGGATCTGCACGGATAAACGATTATAGTTGGTTAGAAGATGTTAAATATGCCGATTCCGTGCGGGCGGTTGTGGTTGGAGAGAGGGGAGTTGTGCTCTCTACTGCGGACGGCGGTATTAGTTGGACAAAACGATTCCCACGACATTCAAGTTCACTTAACGGTCCGTGGTACAGGGCGATATGTGTGGTCGATCCAAATAATATGTGGATGGTAGGCGATAGCGGCTTAATTATGAAGGGGCGTTTTTATAATCCACCAACCGTAGCTTTTGGCTCTACGACTTTTTTAAAAATCGGAAGTAATTATAGTCAACTAAAGGCTGTATATTTGGGAAACAGGTCGATAATGTTAAGTTATGTTGCAAAGCCGGTTTCTTCGCTCCAATTTTCTATAAGCAACTTATTGGGGCAACGGATTACATTGCTTCAAAATGTTTACACAACAGAATCTGGCAATGGTTCTTTGACGATACCATTTAATACTAATTCCTCCGGTGTTTTTGTTGTTAAAATGGAATCGAGCGGAGGAGTCGTTTGTAGTGCAAGGTTAATAATAATACAATGAATCGGAACCAGTTTTTTAGGCAAAAAAACTCTGTTTTATATTTTCTTTTGCCTTCAAATATATCTGATACTATACTGCCCATCTGTTTGCCAAACTTGTTGAACAACAAATACCTGACAAAGTCGCTTCTGTAAATTATATTGGAGAGGATGGATGCAGTCCGTAATTCGCCGGTAATCTCTTGTTTTATCGTTTTATGATATTCTCTGTTGGGATTTGTTCCCGCTTTGCATTTTGAATGCAGTGCGCGCGATAAAAGTTTTGAGCTCAGTATAGCATAATAGATACCCTCAAATGTGAGAGGATCGGCAAAGCCGGCGGCATCCCCAACAAGGAAGACATTCTTATTGCAAAGTTGTTTTGCCTGTTTACATGGAATGGGGTGTCCAGCTGTTCTTAATATGTTAAGAGTATCAATTCCAATAGTTTTTTTATAGCTATCAAGAGCGGAACGCAGGTTTACTCCCTTGCAAATGGTTAGAATGCCGACAGACAGTGATTCGGCCTTAGGAAAACACCATGCATAGCCATTGTCAACCACCCCAAAATCAAAACGGGTTGTATCTAATGTTGTGCTGTTGGGCTGGCCATTTAAAGGTAGGGAAAGTTCTTGGCTTATTGCGGCTATTGATTTGGGTTTTAAAAAGCCATTTCTTAACGAAAAGGTATCCAAGCAGCCGGTAGCAACAGCAAGCCATGTACTGTTTATGGTTCTTTTATTTGTAATAAGCGTGATCTGCGTATCTGTATGATAGTACTTTATAGCGTTCTCATCTGGTAAAAAGATGGCACCTGCGTTAACCGCTTTTTTGCATAGCCAATCGTCAAACAACTCTCGTTTACCTGAAAATAGAGGAGACGAAGAGCAGCTAAAAATGTTTTTAGTCTTTTCGAAAAAAGCTGCGGATTCAACTGGTGAAAGATACGGGCATTCGCCAATACCCGTTGCATTTAGTAAGTCAATTGCGCGTTTTGATATGGCGCATCCGCATGGCTTACTCCGTGGGAATAGTTGTTTGTCTATTAGAGTTGTTTTTATCCCAAGTGATGCTGCAAAAAAGGCAAGAGAACTACCTGCAGGCCCTGCTCCAACGATGGTTAATGTATGGGTTTGCATGTTTAAAGAAATACGGAGAGGGTGGGATTCGAACCCACGGTACCTTTCGGTACACCTGATTTCGAGTCAAGCACAATCGACCACTCTGACACCTCTCCAGAAAAACGAATATACATTATTTTGTGAGCTTTTGTTCACGCAGTTTAACAAAAAAGCTTTTAATTATGGATTCACATTCTGCGGCCATAACGCCCGATACTACTTTTACTCCGCGTATGTACGGGTTATCTGAAACAAGGTCGTATCGGCTTCCACACGACCCGAATCTTGGGTCCTTAGCGCCAAAGTATATATTTGCGATACGGGCGTTAAGTATGGCACCGATGCACATTACGCACGGCTCGAGAGTGATGAATATAGCTGCATCCTCCATACGCCACGAGTCAAGGTAATTTGCTGCAGCGCCGAGAGCTAAAATCTCCGCATGAGCAGTTGGATCGTTGAGCGTTTCAGTTCTATTGTAGCCTCGTGCTATAATTCTATTCTCATGTACTATAACCGCACCCACTGGAACCTCATTGGCCATATAGGCTTTTTCTGCTTCAATGTATGCCTCTTTCATGAACCGTTCAACCATGTTTACCATTCTGTATCCTCATTCAATTTTTACTGCTTCTTCAACAAATCTCAGCATGGAAGAATTCATGTTAAGTTGGGGCATTTTAATTTTTTCTTTCGTTAATATGAGCAAGACTTGAGGTTTTTCAACGCGCCCCTCAATAACAAGGCCACTTGTAAAAGTTATTTCACCTGGCTTTTTTATAACAAAGTCTTCTGAATTCTGTTTCGTTTCCTCGGCGCGTGCTATTAAGGGGAATAAGAGGGTTATCGCAGTAAGAGTAATATGGAATAGTGTTTTTTTCATTGTTACCTCAGTTCTCAAATAGGTTTTTATCATGTTCAAAATTGGGAATAACAGGATAAATGTACTTAATTTTCATTAATTCCGACCTTGAGATAATTTTTCCGGTAGAAGGCAATTTGGGCAGCGTCTCTGTAACCTTGTCTTCGTACGAAAGCAGAAGAAAGAACTTCCTGATATTGGGGAAACTGCTAGTGACCATAATGGCCAAGCAGTTTTTACCTGCGTTAAAATGCTTTGCTACAGAGCTGATTTTTTTGGCACGGTACCAGCCGATTGCTCCTGGCAGTGTGTCGGTAAAAACTCTTTCTCCATTAAGCCATATTTCACAAGGGCCGGGCGCGGCAAATTCTAATGTTGCCCTGGTGGGGGTAACTGCTGATCGGAAATATTTCCTCAAATATATTTTTTCTCTCAGTTTATGGCTCCCATTAACGGTATCGCTACCCCATATTGGGTTTACAATCTCGGAGAAGCCGGTTGGAACTATCGAATCCTGCCCCACGCCTTTAACAGATGTTATCCATGCAGTATCCGAAAAGTCGGTTTTCCACCAGCCTTCGCTGAAAGTAGAACTATAAAACCACTCTTTATCAGTGCGAATAGTAATCAATGTATCTCGTACAACCTGTTCGCCTACTTCCCTGGGATTTTTTGCGAAAAGGCGTGTATAAGCAGCATCTAAGTATGGGCCGGTTGTTACAAATTCCTTTCCTTTATCATAAATATCACGATAAATTGATAGAGCTTCGTCTTGCAATTTGTAGCCTAACTCCTCAAATTGGAGCTGATATTCCTCGGCTTCAACATCCGATACTCCTTCCGGAATAGGAGGATTCTTTAATGCCTCGTTCGATAGTATTTCATAGCACATGCTTCTTGTAAACAATACTTCCGCAATCTTTTCCTTCGATTTTCGTATCCATTCATCCTTGATAGAGTAAGCTTCACCAATTTTGATATTTTTATATAGTGAAGTGATAGCAAGATTTTCATATTCAACGAGCCCCTCACCGAGAAGATGAACTTTGTAAAAGAATTTTTTGTATCTATCGTATGATGGAGGGATGGGCGCGCTTCGTGCAAGCGAAACAATTTCAGCGTATGTGGCTCCTACCTCAAACGAAAGCTTTGTTACTTCGGCAGATGCGTCAAGTTTATACTTGTCCTCAATAGTGTATTTTGCGCTCATTTCGAGTGTCTTAAGAGAGAGAGCAATCGCTTTGTCCTGAAATGGGGCAATCAGTTGCAGTGTTTCAAGCTTTTTCTGAATCTGTTTCATTGCGCTGCCACCGATCTCCTTATCCTGACCGGAAGACGCTATTCTGATCAGGTTGGTATAATTTCTGGCAGTTAGGAAAGGGAGTTTAGTTAGCTGTTGTCTTGATTTTTTTATCCATTCATCCTCGTATTGATACTGAATGCCAAATTTTACATTTTGCTCGTGCGCTTCCAGTGCCTTTATGGATAAATATTTTTCAACTGCAGCTGCTATGCCTTCCTCAAGTTCGAGCAGCTTTTTTAGAGAGAGATTGGCTGGCCTTTCTCTTTTAAATAGGGCGACTCCAAATTGTTCATATGTTTCACCAATTTTATAGATAGCCTTAACTGTCCATTCCATTAGCTTGTAATGGCTTACTCTTGTATAGGCGGAGACCGCTTCCTCCGTTAATTTGATGCGTGTTTTTAGATTGGCTGCGTAGTTTGCCGTAGAGAGGGAGATTTGTTCCGCCTGGAATTGTCTTATTTCGCCGATGGTAAACTGTGCTTTGGCTGCATAATATGAATTAGCCTTTATATCAAGGCCAGCTTTTTTGCCTGTTGTCACCGCCCTTTCGAATTCGATAATAGCCTGATCGTATTTTTTTTGCATATAGGAAGCGACACCAGCCATGCAAATTGCCATAACAACGCGTTCTTTGTCGTTTCCGTACCGCTTGCTGAACAGGCTGTTTATCCGTTCAACATTTGTCCAGTCCTCAATTTTACCGTAGAGTTCGCCGGCCTTAAACAGGACATCAGGCGCCTCTTTATCGGCTGGCCATTCTGCGGCATATTTTTCAAATAGCTTGGCTGAAGCCGGGTAATCTTCCGCCTTTTCGTATGCGAGAGCGGCATTATATACCGCGTCCTTTATTTGTGAAGAAGCAGGAAAACGCTGGATCGCTTCGAGATAGGTGGCCGCTGCTCTTGACCAGTTGTTTATTTGCTCGTAATCTTTTGCAATACGGAAGAAAGACTGTTCCACATAAGTTGACTTTGGATAGTTAGCAATCAGTTTGTTAAACGAAAGAAGCGCCTGCGTCCATTCTTTGCGTTCATCCCGAATAAGCCCAATATTATAGAGGGCAGCGTCGGCGATGGCAGAACTTGGAAATTCGATGACTATTCTTTCAAACTCTGCTATTGCCAGTGCCCCGTTGCCGGAAGTTTTAAGGGCTTCACCCTGCCGGAAATAGGCCTCCGACAAACGCACTGAAGCCTCCTCTTTTTCGGTTCCAGTTAAAGCCACATCCTTAAGTTTGCGGTACCATTCTTGCGCTTCTGTAAACTTTTTCTCCTCATAGTAGGATTGGGCGGTCATTTTTATTGCTTCTGGCATTTCGCGGGCGCTATTGTGACTATCGATGATTTTTAGGTAAGCCATTCGTGCCTCGTTGAATAGTCTGTTATTGTAGTATGTGTGGCCCTTTAATATCATTACTTCAGGGATTCGCTTGCTTTCCGGCGCCACTTCTACATAGTTATCGATGGTAGATAACAGGAGTCGTGTGGCTGTCGAAAGCTTGCTAATAGAGGATGTGTCAAGAAGTTTTTTTGGAGAGTCAATTCGGTTTCCAATCGAATCAATCGGTTTATCATAGTCTCTGCTGATTATTTGGTGCGGCGCTTTTGGAGTGGAAGTAGTTGAGCTACCTGTTGATGCGCAGGCGCTAATGAGAAACATAGAGGCTGCGAGTAAGAGAAGCATAAGTTTCATCTCTGCCCCCTGGTTGCTTCTTCCTGTTTTAGCAATTGTTGGGCAGCTACAATTGCGTTCATTGCAGCGGTTTCCTTATAGCGTGAGCCCCTGTACTTTTTTGAAACTTCCATATACTGCTGTGCTGCTTCGAGATAGTTTCCTTCTCCAAAAAGTATTTCGGCAATGGTATAATGGCAATCACCCGCCTTTTCTTTTTCAGGATATGTTTTAATGTAGTCCCAGTAGTAGTCAACAGCCTGTCGGTATAAATTGGTACTCTTTTTTTCAAGAGCAAGAGAGTATGTGTAGCTTGCCGCATCCAGCAGAGCGATTTCAGAAAGAGAATCTCCGGTTTTAATGGCACTCGAATCTCTAACAGATTGTGCCCATGCCGACTTTTTATTGTACTGAAGAAATAGTTGTCGGCGGCCTTCATTTGCGGCCGGTATCTGTCCCTTTTGTTCGTAACACTCAATTACGCTGTTCATGACAAGTGGAAGATCGCGGTATTCAGGATATTCGGCTTTTAGCATTTTAAATGTTTCTATGGCCTCATTGTACCGGAACTGGTCCTTATACACATTCCCAAGCTTGTGCATTATTCTGGAGCCTATAAGTTTATTGTCAATCTTTCTGACAAATTGTCTTGCTTTTTTAAGTCCATCTGTACCGTCAATTGATGAGTCACTTTCTGCGAAACTGATTGCTATGTAATCGATAGCCTCTTTTGTGAGTAGGCTTTTTCGGATAACATCCATGTCAATACCGCCATCGGTTGATTCGTTCTGCTCCTTAATCAGATAAAAAAAAGCACTTATGGCCCGCTTTAGGTCAGACAATCTGTAGTAAGTCCACCCCATCTTATATACGGCGGTACTAAACCATCTACTGCCAGGAAATTTCAGTACCGCTTCATATTTGCTCAGGGCTTTGTCGAGTCGGCTTGAGTCGAAATATATTTCTCCGAGTAAAAGGTTTGTCTGTGGAGCGTATTGGCTATTGGGGAATTTTTTTGTTAGTTCCTCTCCATACTGCACTGCCTTATTTCTATCCCCTTCCTCTATATGTTGAAACAGGAGACTGTATAGTGAGGCATCTGCGTATTCGCTTTCGGGATGGCGTAATAGAAGTTGTTCATGAAGTGCCCTTGAAGGAGTGTAGTTTAGTGATGGTGCCTTAGGCTTTGCGAGTGGGACAGCATTTCCCGCTTTAGTCTGATCGCTTTTTTTAAGACGGTATTCGTCCATTGCTTTTTCGTATTCAGCTTCGCGTCTTAAATAGTCCTCTTGCGCAATCGAATATTCGGCTTCTGCTTTGTGATATAGCACAAAGGCTTCCTGTTCGTCGTCGAGGACATGGGAATGTATGCGTGCAAGCTCATCCATCATTGTTCTTGTTGATCTATTTCGCTCTCTTTCAAGGGCGTTTATAAGGCTATTCAGAGAGCGGGTTCTTTGTGCTATCATTTTTCTTTTTTCTTCTAACGATATTGATTTGTTGCTATTTATTGATGCGTGTTCGTCCTTTATTGTCCGCTCAATTTGCGATGCGTAAAAAGGGATCCATTCGCGTCGTTCAAGCAGCATAGTTGCTCTGAACATGCGGGCCTTTATTACAAGGTCAATAATTTTTGCTCTCCTGTTGTCTATGCTTTCTATTCTTCTGGCGATCTTATCTTGACTGCTTTTCATGCCCGACTGGGACTTTTCGTGCAGATTATGTACGCGATACAATAAATCTTCTCGCATGTTTTTTTGCGGATTTGGAAGGAAGGTTCCCGTCGAGTAAACTTTTATCAATAAATCGGCGCTTTCGAGTGCTCTTCTGTAAAGCGAGTCCACTTTTTCATAGCTGCTTATGTCAATGGAACTTATGGATGAAGCTGTTTTTTCGAGTCGTTTTGTTGCGCTTTTGTACCGTGACTGGTCTATATCTCCGGACCTAAGGCGGTTTTCGAGGTTCTCTCTGATTTTTGCAATCCGTTTTATATCCGTTTCGGCATCTTTTAGCTGTTGCAGGCGTTGCTGCGCTTCAAGCAAATTGAGTTTTCCGAGAGTCAGGAGCGCCTCGCATCCAAGCGGCTCGTGAGGAGACTGATTGATTATTTTTTTAAAAGCAATTATAGCCTTTTCTTTTTGTCCAATGTTCATGAATGACCATGCTGTTCCGTGCATAGCTTCGGTGAAATATTCCGGATCATTCAGTAGTGATATGTATGCAGGAAGTGATTGCCGGTATTTTTTATCCTCATAGTCAATATGGGCAATTGAAAGCTGCGTTCTTTTTAAGAAGGGCTTATCGATATTATCAATTGCCCCGTTCTCAAGTACCGTTCGGAAAAGGGCCATGGCTGTTGAGAAATCCTTTTGGCGGACATACGATTGTCCAAGCACAAACAGTAGACCAGTATAGCCAGGTTTTCCTTTTTTAGCTCTTGCTGCAAGGTCGATTATTGCCTTGTCTCTGCCAAGCTCGTAATATGCTTGTGCAACGGTTAGGAAAATGGGATTCAGGTTTTCTTCCTGCGAAAGTTCGTTCTGAAACTTTTCGAACATAAAGTCAATTCGTGAGTATTTGTCTTCATTATAAAGTGATTGAAGTGTCGCTCCAAAGCTTCTGGTGTAATAGGGACTGTTTTTGGCGACCTGTGCAAAGTATGCTATTGCCTCTTTGTGTCGATTCATTGCTTGGGCAGTTAAGCCAAGATAGAAAAACACCCCATTCATTGACATTGTCCGTCCGTATCTCTTTTCTATGTCTAATAGGTCTCTTGAGGCGGCCTCGTAATTTCCTTGTTCAAACCTCTTAACCGCAGTCTTAAACTCCGCACTTGCGGCTGTTTTCATGGCGACATCATCCATTCTGCCAACAAGAGAGTCTCTGTATGCTGTTAATACACTATAAAAACGGTCGGAAGTCATTCCCAGATTCTGGTAGAGCACTTTAAAAAATTCTGAGTCAAAACCTGTTCCTGTCTCCTCTTCGATTTTTGTGATTCCAGATGCTGCCATCAGTTTTTCGAGAATTGATTCCGCTACTTCCCATAAATCATTCATCTTGCGCCTGAGTTTTGCTATATGAAGAGCCCTTTCGCGACTTTCCCGTTCTAAAAGAAAGAGCATTTGAGGTTCTTTGTCTTCGTTGATTAGCTGTCGCAATATTCCTATGGCGTCCGATAACGGTGCGTTTGTATTTCCAAGCTCTCTTTCGAGCGACTGGATAGAAAGTTCAGTCTCTTTAAGCTTTTTTTCTACTTCAAGTGATAGTGCGGGTGTTATGTTTGTTAAAGTTGTGGGATAAAGCTGGACGGTCCGTATTTCCTCAAGAGCATTTCTGATTTTGTTTATCTCCGATCTCTGTGCCTGAATGCGGTCATGCTCCGCCTCTAACCTACCCGTTACGCTTGCGTAAGGCTGCCACCGTTTACTTTCATCTGTAATAGCAGTATCTGCTTGTGAAGCAAAAGGGGAGTATGGCCATAATATGGCGGCACAAGTAAATGACAGTAATAAAAGTCGTGGGTTAAATCGCATCATTATTATATGGTTTTATACGCCTTACTCGAGTAAATTCTCCTTTAGTATTTCTTCCCTCTGTTTATTGAGCTCATCCTGAATTCTGTCTTCATCATTTTCGGTTGTATTTGATTTCGATTTTAACTTCTCGTCAATATCGATTGTGCCGCCCCCTTTTCTATTTTTCAGCAGCATGAATTTTCTTACGATTTCGGCGTTAACTGGAGTGTATCTGAAAGGGAAGTCAAGGCGTGCTGTTAGTTTCCAGTCCGCGTAAAATGGGGAGAATCCATCGGTTATCCCTTTCTCTTTTGCACCAGTTCTTTCAATTTCGCCCGTGCGTACCGAAGAAGCCGTATAGCCCTGTTCTTGGCTTACCAATATTGGCAGCGCGACAGTAATGGAGGCACCGCTTGCATATTTCATCCTGAAACCTGGAGTTATGTACATTGGGTTTTCGCTGAAGTAGTAGGGAAAGCTGAAATCCCCTATATTACTTCTTTTAAATTCAATTACACGATATCCCTTGAACCCTTCCAATGCCTCAAGGGAGTATTCAAGAAAGAAATCAGTTATCAACCCCTTGTAGCATACACCGGTGAAGAGGCGCATTTGCCAATAGTTGTCAAGGTCAGTTGAAGTTGGTATTCGGAAGCCTGCATTAAGATATACTTTAAGGGGGAGAAATGATTTCCACGCTATTAGCTCCGCGTCTCCAAGTGTCATTATGTCAATAAATCCGCCAACATAGCGAAGACCTTCCGGTGAAAAACCGAGATCGCCGACATATCTCCAGCCATTCGATGGAAATTCTTTATTGAAGTTATGAGCGTATGAGAGAGAGAGAGCACCATTAAAGAGTCTAAGCCTGTTTTCCAACGGAGGGGCAGTTTTGACTTTTAGGCGTATTTCGCCGGGAACAGACCACATGTAAGTGATTATTTCGGTTGAGAGTGAAACATCAAGCCATGACAAAATTCCATATTCACCTGATATTGAGGGGAATAGTCTGAACGGAGAATCGTCATCCCAAATAAAACCTCTGCCGTAAAAGGAGCCAATGATATTTCCTTTGCCTCTTGTTGCCGCCTCTTCACACCAGTAAAGACCATTTCCCGAAACTAGTTTTATTGATTCCGTAGCTTGCCCGTATGCGCAAGCGATAAAAGCTGTGAGTATGATAATAATTCTCATAATAATTCCCCTATTCAAGCAGCCGTTCAATATCTTTAAGTTCTTCGTTTATGTTCTTTCTCCGCTCACGAATAATCCGCTCTTTTTCGTCAAGCTCATTGTTGTCGGTGGATGTGTCGGAAGTTATGGCATTGTTATCGTCGATGTTGTCGGTAAAAAGCGATTCCAAAGTCGTTGGTGCTCTTTTAACTGTTTGTTGCGCGCTCTTTATCGGCTTGCTGTTTTCCATGAGTATCATGCTACGAATTGCTTCAGCGTTGGTTTCGCGGAAAAAAAGAGGCACTTCTGCCCCAATAGAAAAGGCGTATCGGATAAAATCGCCATTACCTTCTATTGGTAGCGATACCTTTGCTGTTGCCGATAGAGCAAGAATGTCAAATGGCCTTAGTTTTGCGCCTCCCATCAGTGACAGTAATGTGGCGTTTAATGATTTATTAGATTTTGCTGGATTCCTTTTTGCAAAAATACCCAAGCTTGTACCTGCATAGTATGAGCTTTTTTCGTTTTTCCATTCAGCAGCGAAGCGGTAACTCTGCTGTTTCCATTCCGGCAAAAGGCGGTCGTCCTCGATTGTGCTGAAATTAATGAATATCTTGAGTGGTAGTTTCTTGACGATCTTTATGATGTCAAAGTCGGCGATTGCGGTTACGCCAAGCCTTGGAGTGTAAGCAGGACGGGTTGAATCGGTTGTAATGGTGAATGTGTCCTGATCGGAGCTCAATATAAGGTCACACTGAATCCCGAATCCAAAAAAACGGAGATTGTCGTTATAGGGAAGTGTAGCTTTCAAGTGAGCATCCGCTTTGCCTACGAGTTTTTTTATGCCGTTTTCAAGTACTACTGCGCCACCCCATGCCGACAGATTGTTGGATAAGCCAAGTCCTCCCTTGCCGTAAGGCTCAATACTAAAGCCCGAGTTTTCCCTGTAAATAAAGCGAGTGTATCCGTGTAGCCATATATTGCTGAACCCCATGGTATTTGATGCTTCAATTCCAGGAGGGCTCTCTTCCCGTTCTCTCTTTATTTGAGAGTGAACAGGGATAGAAAAAAAGGCGAGCAGAAGTAAGGTTATTGGCAAGTGATTACTCACGCAACCCTTATTGCTGGCGTCAGCGTTCTTTCGTTAAAGCGGCGTCCAGTCCGCCTTCTTGTCTTTTTGTAGTTCCTCAGAGTTGCCAGGTCCTTTTCTGTAAAAAGACGCCAACCATGTGAATTTCGCGCCTTTTCAGTTAGAACACACTCTTCGTCAATCCATCTTTTAAGGGTAGAGGTGGATACGCGAAGCATTCGGGCGACCTGGCCTGAAGTTAGATAGTTTGTCTGCATAAAATGCTCCATGAAAGTTAAAGTTTAACTATTATTAACTTATTAATGATTGCTTTAAGTATTTTTGCTGACTTGTATTTTATACCACTTGTCGTGTTGCTGTGTAGTATCAGACACAATTGATAGTGTGTGATTTTAATCACATTAACCCTTTGAAAATATTGATGTTAGGCTATCCAAAAAACCATCTAATAAACAGCTCATATTATCGGTAATATAGAGCGGTAACTTGAATAAGTCAATAGTTATTTATTATTATTTAATCAATTAACAAAATTAAGAAGCGATCCAACTTTCAAGTACGGCGATATTTCCTATGGAGTCATTCCACCCCATTTGTATAGATTCGAGTCTGCCGGAAACAATGGCTTCGTAAACTTTTTCTGCTTCGATTGCAAAGGTGGTTTTACTTGGTGTGAATTCTATTAACCGTCCATTTCCCTTGCTGGGTTTTACCGAAATTTGGCAAGGACTTGGCTTTTCTCTGTCGCAGACCCAAGGATTCTTTACTTCAATTACCCCCTCGGTACAGAACAGTGATAAGCCATTTTTTAGCGAAACTCTGTTTGAGGTGGAAATCTGCGAATATAGATCCCCTTCGAACGAAAGGGTGGCAACTGCCCATTCATCAACCATGCTGTTGGCTCCAAAGTGGACAGATCCGTTGACTTTTGTTGGATTAAGAAAGGGTTGACCTTTGGTGGCTCCGGCAATCAGGCGTGACATTGATACCGGGTAACAGCCTACATCCCATATTGCACCGCCGCCAAGTTCCTTATTAAAGAGTCTGTCCGACAAATTTATTGACTTTCCTACGCTAAAACCAAAAGAGCAGTTAATTATACGCAGGTCGCCCACCTCCCCCGCTTTTACCAATTCTATCAAGATTTCAGTCTGTGGATGGCAACGGTACATAAAGGCTTCCATTAGAAACCTACCGTTGTTTTGAGCGGCTTCCACCATCGATTTTACTTCAGTAGATGAAAGCGCGAGTGGTTTTTCGCACAGGACATGTTTTCCTGCATTAAGTGCATTTATTGCCAATTCTGCGTGGGAGGGGTGTGGTGTCGCGATATAGACTATGTCAACCTCTGTATCATGAATCAACTCATCGTAAGAGCCATACGCTTTTGCGGCACCCTGTTTTTTTGCGAACTCCACCGCCTTGCAGATAGAACGGCTTGCAACGGCGAAACAGCGATTTTTTGTTGTCTCTTTCAGTCCGTTAGAAAAGACTTCCGCGATTTTACCGCAGCCGATTATGCCCCAATTAAGATCACTCAATCCTCGTCCCACCTTTTCTTTGGTTTGTCGTCTTTAACAAATAGCAGCATAATAAAACCGCCTACAAAAAAGAAAACTGTGGAAATTATTGCAGTACGCATGCCTCCTGTAATTTTCCACAAAAGACCGAAAGAAAAGAGACCGACAATTGCGGAAGCTTTGGAGGCAACCCCCCAAAAGCCGAAAAATTCGGCGCTCTTTTCTTCTGGAGAGAGAAGTCCCACGAAACTTCTGCTTGCAGATTGGCTTGCTCCCATAGCAAAACCCACAATATTGGCAACGAGCCAGAAGACTGATTTTGAGGAGGTTGTATAGGCAAGAAGAACGGCTATGACCCATAGTGCGAGTGTTGTGAGGAGTGTTTTTCGTATGCCTATATCGTCCTGAATGAATCCGAAAAAAAAGGAGCCTATGGCTGCTGTGATGTTTGCAATAAACAACATAGTAATGGTTTCGCCCATGGAGAATCCAAGGGCGTTTTCGGCAAATATGGCTGCAAAGGAGATTACCGTTGTTATGCCGCAACTATACACAAAAAAAGCGGCAAGGAATTTGAATAGCTCTCTATACTCTTTAATGTCGCGATATGTGTTCTTTATTCTCCCAAAACCATCCTTTATTCTATCCACCCAGTTTATTTTTAACAACCCCGATTTGACAATTGGGGACGGTTCCTTAAGCAAGAAAAATACTGGGGCCGCTGCAAGTCCAAAAAATAGAGCCGTTAGTACAGTTACTTCCCGTATCGAAAGGTCGGTGAAGTTATTCTTTCGTAAATACGCAATTGCAAGAAAGAGCGATAAAACACCCCCGATATACCCAAACGACCACGCATAACCTGATATTTTGCCAATGTTCTTTTCGTTTGAGAGGGAGGGCAAAAAGCTTGATACAAAGGATTCCGACAGAGAGAAACCGAGGTTAGAAAAAATTACAAGACCAACGGCTACCCATTTTAATTGTGGTAGTGAAAAGTAAAGTCCGGCAGTAGCGGTAACGCATAAAAGATAGGTTAGAAACAAAAAAAGCTTTTTTTTGCGTGAGTGGTCGGCTATTGCGCCGGTTAATGGGGCGAGCAGAAGGGTAAGTGCGTATGAAGCAGAAAGAGTGATTGACCATAAAAAGGGAGAACCTATATTCTTTACAAAGAAAACACTGTATATTGCCGTTATTATTACTGTCGTGTAGGCTGAATTTGCAAAATCGAAAAGACAGAAACCAAAGATCTCTTTTTTAGTTGGCATGAATTTTCTCCGAAATAAATTTTTTCACTTCCTCTGCCCCGTCAAGAAGGTTTTCTACCAACAGATGCGCCGTTTTTGGCGCTTTACCGCCCTGTCCGGTTTTCACGCCTATAGAGAACATTCCGGCTGCAAGTGCCGCTTCTGTACCAATGGGCGAGTCTTCGATTACAATACAGTTTTTAGGGGAGGTTTCAAGCCTTAATGCAGCGAGCAGATATCCTTCGGGATCCGGTTTCCATTTTTTTGTATCCTCTGCTGCGACCACCGTGTCGAATACGCCATTAAGCCCCGTTTTTTTGATAATAGCCTTAACATTCTGTTTCGCGCTTGCTGTTACAAGAGCGGTTTTTATCTTTTCGTTCTTTGCCCATGTGATGAGCTCACTAACGCCAGGCAGAAGTTCAATGCTTTCTCCAAGAGCCTTAACAAATTCATCCCTCTTTTGCTGAATCGCTGTTTTGAGCGGTACTGGAAACGGGTGCTTTTTATTGATATCTGCAAAAATGGCATCGGTGTTTCTGCCAATTACAGGAACCGATAGCGCTACTTCAAGCGGAATTCCATGTTTGGCATATACAATCCTTCGCGATAACTCATGAATCGGTTCGGTATCTACCACCACACCATCCATGTCAAAGAGAATGGCGCGATTTATAGTTTTCGTGGTAGTTTTAATTTCGTGCATATATTTTTAAGATAAATTACGGAAAAGTGCCTTGAACAACATCAATTATAGAATTATCTTAAAATTATGGTAAAATTTCCCCTTTTCAGGCTTTTATTGATTTTTCTTGCGGTTGTTGAATTTTCGTTTGCTGTAAATCCTTCTGACGACATGGAGCTGGTTCATTATAGGCTTGGATTAAAGCAATACAAGGATAAGGACTACAGTCAAGCAATTTCCTCCTTTAATAGGATGTTGACTTTTAGGCCTAATCATGCTCCGTCACACCATCTTATCGGATTGTGTAATCTTGAAAAGGGAGATATTCCGCAGGCAATTGCGAGTCTTCGCAAAGCTTCCCGATTCGATGCCAACAATGTTGAGATAGAAAAGGCACTCGCGGACGCGTATGAGAAAAATGGAGAAATTGAAAGGGCGATGAGCCATCTTCGCACGGTTATTAATAAAGAGCCCGACGCGCAAAAGAGAGGGGTGTACGAAAAGCGGATAGCAAATCTTCTTTCGTTATCTAGGGTAGCAGTAGCGCAAGGGGTTGTCGAGGCACCTATCGATTCACAAAGTGGTTTTGTCAAACCTGTTGTCACCACAGATACTCTGCTTGTTCGGGCATCAAAATTAGTGCAGGAGAAGAAGTACGAAGAGGCAATAAAGGAAGTCCGTTTTTTGCTAACTAAAAGGTCTGATAAAAAGGGCGCATACTACTATGCGGCTCTTGCCAGGATGGGACTTGGCCAAAATCGGGAGGCTCTTATCAATTTTAAAAGGGCAGAGGCTGATCCGGATTTCGCCGCTTCTGCGCGTGCGTACATTGCACAGCTCTCCCGAACACCGCAATCTGTTGCAGCAGTTTCCCGAAAGGCAACGAAATCTCCGAGAGATAGTTTATCGGCGAACGACTCATTAGTTGCAGCAAGAATCACTGTATCTCCCTATCGATTCCAAATTACAGACAAACTAAATTTTGTTATTGAGGACACCGCATCTACGGACGGACGCAAGTTGCTTACTGCCCTCGATCTATATCTTGCAGAAAGGCCAGATCCAGCGCTTAACCATCTACGAAATATTTATCAAAACTCACCCCGTTCAAAGGAAGCAGACAATGCGCTCTACGGTATGGCGCTTATTTATTCTAAGCTGAGGCTTTGGCAGAATGCACTACCGTTATTGTATAAAATTAATAGAGAGTATCCAAAAGGCGATGTAGCCGCATCCGCGCTTTCACTTCTCGGTCATGTTTATGCGGAAAGTGATGCTCTTGATAGCGCCATTGCGGTTTTTGACAGGTATATTGCGCAATATCCCAAAGGCGAGGATGGCGTTTTGGTTCGGATGGCTAAGGGCAATATTTTCATGAAGCAGAACAGGTTTGCCGCGGCGAGGAATGCTTTTGTGGAAGCTTTACCTCTTGCATTGGGGGAGACAAAAATTGAACTTAACGAGAGGCTGGGAGAGTGTCACTGGAAAATGGAAGAGCCTGCAAAGGCTATTGAGTTTCTTCTCTCCGCTGTTTCTGATTCTACTCTCAAGTCGCAATTTGCGGAAAGAGCCGCTTTCAGACTTGCCGATTGCTATTTTCGCATTAAGAATTTTGAAAATGCGCTACGATATTATACTTCGGCTTCTCGCAGGTTTCCAATGTCATCAAATGTTCCATGGGCGTTATATCAAGTAGGTAACATACATAGGCGGGGCGGTCAAATTGATGCAGCCGTTAAGGCATACGACAGGCTCGCCTCTGAATTTCCCGGCGATTACTGGACAAATCAGGCTAAGCGACAGAGGGAAGATGCGCTGTGGGATAACGAATATAAGGAGATTCTCAGGTGACGGATAACGACCTGTTAGGTCTTCTGATATCTGGCTATTCCCGCCAGTACGGAATTTATCTTTCGTTGTTTGATAATCTTAAAGCAGGTCTTGCTTCTATTGCCGGACTTGACGGAAACGGCGTAATATCGCTTCTTGAGGCTCGTAACAGGGATTTTGACCGCATCAAGGAGATTGACACAGAAATGGCTCCGGCAAAGGCGGAGTGGGAAGAACGGGGCGGCGATATCCATAGCATGGATTCCGAAACCCTACGAACGATTCTTAGTAACATCAGGTCTATCCTTTCAAAAGTAATCGATACCAATAGACAGCTCGAAGAGGCATTAAGCGACATGGTAAAAAAACGATGACTACCAGCATGGAGGCAGGAGGAGTTGATCTGAAAGAGCGGGCGAATCCCGATGTGAGCGTTCTTCTTGAGGCTTTTCAGCATTTTGAAAAAAATGCCAGAAAACTCGAAACCGCTTACAAAAAAATGCAGGAAGATTTTCAAAAAGTTAATATTGAACTTGACGCGAAAAACAACTTTCTCTCACAGATTCTCCAGAACCTTACCAACTCTGTTGTGGCGGTTGATGCTGAAGGCTTGATTACAGGCTTTAATCAGGCTGCCGAGAAGCTTACGGGGTATTCTATGGAGGACGCCGTTGGTAAGCATTATACCGATATTTTTGGAGGAGAGGATAAAGGTGAGCATGGTCTTATGGGTACCCTCGCTACAGGCGCTCATGTTACAGAGCAGGAAAAAACTATAAAGCACAAGGAAGGATACTCCGTTCCAGTATCTTTTAGCACCTGCGTTCTTGAGGATGGTCACGGGAAGCTTATTGGAGCGCTCGAAGTGTTAAGGGACCTTTCTGAAGTCAGGAGAATGGAGGAGGAGATACAGAGGAACAAGACGCTTGCAGCTTTGGGAGAGATGTCGGCTGCCGTTGCTCACGAAATCCGTAATCCGCTCGGAGCAATTGGCGGTTTTATTACTCTTCTTGAGCGTGATCTTGAGAATTCGCCACAACAGCTTGACCTTGTCAGAAAGGTTATAGCAAGTCTGTCCAGCCTTAACAAGATTGTCAGTAATCTTTTACTGTACACCCGCCCGCTCTCTCTTCAGCTGCACGAAGTTGATTTAGGTGAACATGTAGGGCAGGTTATGGATTTTATTGCAATAGGTTTACAAAATTCAGTTGTAAAATTCAGTAAAAATTTTCCTGCGGAGCCTGTTATTGTTAAAATCGACCCTGAAAAATTTAATCAAGTGGTTATAAACCTTATCCAGAATGCTGTGCAGGCAATTGATGGTGAGGGTGAAGTATCGGTTGTTGTATTTGAAAAGAGAGCCGGTCAACGGGAAAAGTTATTTTTACGGGGGGTAAGGGTAAAAAGGGCTGTTTCAGTGGTTATAAGCGATACTGGCCGAGGTATAAGGGAAGAGGATATGGGAAAGCTGTTTAATCCATTTTTTACAACAAGGGTTGATGGAAATGGGCTTGGATTGTCAATTGTACGAAAGATTGTTGAACTGCACGGAGGAGAAATTTCTGTTGAAAGTAATGTTGGCAAGGGCAGTTCATTTACAATATCTTTACCGGGATAATTTTTTTACTGAAGAAGTGAGAGGCAGACGAAAAATATGGGAGAAAACAGGATACTTGTTGTTGATGACGACGCGAATATGAGGGGAATGCTTACAACAGCTCTTTCCAGAATTTCCGATTACAGTGTGCGGGAGGCCGATTGCGGAGAGGCTGCCATCGAAAAAATAAGGGAGGATGAGCCCGATCTTGTTATTTCAGACATGAAAATGCCAGGGATGAGCGGTTTGCAGTTGTTACGGGCAGTTCGTGATATTCCTTCACAGGTACCTTTTATTGTGTGTACCGCGTACGGTACCATTGAGAATGCAGTAGAAGCCATGCGGATTGGCGCAACAGATTATCTCGTTAAGGGCGAAATTGCCATGCTTAAAGAGCTTGAGGTCAAGGTGCGTAAGGCACTTGACTACAAGGCTCTTATGGACGAAAATAGAAATTTAAAAGCCGAACTCGACAAGCGGCATAGATATGTCGGCTCCAGTCGCAGTATGGAAGATATTGATAAATTAGTAACTCAGATTGCGGATAGTCAGTCAACAATACTTGTTATGGGAGAGAGTGGTACTGGCAAGGAGCTGATTGCGAGAGCCATTCATTCGCGAAGCAGGAGGGCAAGAAACGCCTTTATTAAAATCAACTGTGCCGCCATGCCGGATACTCTTATCGAGAGCGAGCTTTTTGGCCATGAGAAGGGGGCTTTCACCGGTGCTATGCGCCGAACAAAAGGGAAATTCGAGTTGGCAGATGGTGGAACACTTCTGCTGGATGAAATAGGAGAGATGCCGCTTCTTACTCAGGCAAAACTGCTGCGCGTTCTTCAAGAAAAGGAGATAAACAAGATTGGTGCTGATTTGCCTATTCGTGTTAATGTGAGAATAATTGCCACAACGAATAGAAATCTGAAAGAGGAGGTTGAAAAGGGGCGCTTCAGGGAGGATTTATTTTTCCGGCTAAGTGTTATACCAATAGTCCTTCCACCGTTAAAACAACGAAAAGAAGATATACCGCTGCTTGTAAGCCATTTTATCGAGAAGTGTAATGAGGATAATGGGTACATGGTGACTGGGATTTCTGATGACGCATTGGCAGCTCTTAGTAAGCACGACTGGCCTGGTAATGTTAGAGAGCTTGAGAACTGCATCGAGCGAGCTGTTGTTCTCGCACGCCAAGGTGAATTAAAGGTTGATCTTTTCCCTTTGACTGCAATGCCTGTTAAGCACGGAGGGGCTGTCCCTGTTTCTGTTGGGCTAACCATTGCGGAAATGGAGCGAGAACTTATATATAAGAGCTTGGCGGCCTGTCAGAACAACAAGACAAAAGCTGCTGACATGCTCGGGATATCCATACGCACGCTCCGGAATAAGCTTAACGAATATGAAGGTGGCTCTGTTCAGGATAGTGAAGGAGTAGAAGGTTAACTGGTTAGCAAAAAAAAGCGGGAGTAAAAATGGGACTTATTCAGTTTAAAAAAAATTCTCTCTCGTATAAGACCACCATATCTTATTTGATTCTGACTGTGTTGAATGTTTCTCTTTTTACCATCATGATTTTCGAAAACCAATTTGACCTTATCTCGCAGAATACAACGCTTAGCAGCGAAAGCAAGAGCAACAGTATAAGGGGCAAAATGGATGCTTTGCTTGACGGCTCCTCAGATTTTTCACCGGAACTTTTAGCGCAAATCCAGAAGGAGGTGCGATACCTTGGTGTTCAGAGGTTTACGCTATATCGTGAAAATTGTGAGGTTATTGCGGACGCTGCAGAAGGTAAAATAGGAGCAGTCTCACGAATGGCCGATAAAAATGAAATTGCCGGCGTGGTAAAAGCCATACAGAAAAATAGTTTTGAAAATAAGGTCTTTTATCATGTACTCGATAGAGCAAATAATCAGCTGCACATTTTTGTGCCCATTGCTTATGGGTTAGACAAAACAATCGTTATGAGAGCAGTACTTTCCCTTAGTCACTACACCGATAAAATGCGTAATCTAATAATTCAGTGCGTCGTTGTTGCTGTGCTTGTAATCTTTATTCACATTGTTTCCGCGCTCTTTTTAACAAAGGCAATAATTGAACCTCTTCGCCAACTGTCGGAAGCTACCATGCAGATTTCACAGGGCGATATCAAAGCACGCGTGAATATTATTCGCGACGACGAAATCGGGGAGCTTGCTATAGCCTTCAACGAAATGACAGTTGCTCTGCAGCGAATGCGAGAACAGGATAGAGGGGCGAATCCGCTTACGGGACTCCCCGGGAACATCACTATTGCGCAGGAAATAGACCGACGGCTTAAAAATAATGAGCAAATGGCTATTGTTTATGCGGACCTTGACAACTTTAAGGCCTACAACGACAAATACGGTTTTACCCGTGGAGATGATGTAATTCTTTACACAAGGGATTGCTTTTTGGAGGCTTCAAAAGCACTTGCAGATAAGCGGATATTCAATGGGCACGAGGGTGGCGATGATTTTGTGGCGGTACTACCATATGAATTATGGGAGCCTTATTGCAAAGCGATAATCGGCTTTTTTGACCACGATATCACGCAGTTTTATAACGATACGGACGCCAAAAATGGCTATATCGAATCAGTATCTAGATTGGGTGAGAGGATGCGTTTCCCATTGATGACAATTTCACTCGCTGTTGTGTCGAATCATCTGCGTGCGTTTACAAGTCATGTTGAACTCGTTACTGTGGCTGCCGAAATGAAAAAAGTGGCAAAAAAGATGGAAGGAAGCAGCTACGCAATAGACAGGCGTAAGGCATAAAAGGCAATGGCAGAAAACAAACAGGGGAAATCCTTTTTCTCTTTTATCTGGCCCTTCCTGATACTGGCTACAATAATTGCAGTGACCGTTATGTTTAATTTGGCGGTTATTGATCTGCGTTATCAGGAGCTTGATAATACTCTGTACAAAATTGCTTATCAACAGGATATAAATAAGAGTTTGTCAATGTTATCGAAAGTTTCTATTCTCAAGCGGCGGCTTGAAAAGGGGACGGAAACGGCGGAGGAATATGCGCTCGAATCCAAAATTATGGCCGTAATTAGCAGTGATCTCCTCACCCAGCCGAATACAGTAGAGAGCAAGTTTCAGTACATGCGTCCGGTAGCGCGACTTGGTTTAAATGCCATCCGGCTCGTTATGGGCAAGAGCATAGAAAGCGAAGTTGGAAAGGAAGAGGATAATAAGGAGCTTGAGGTAGCATATTTCTACGAAAGAAACAGGCGTTACGACAAGGCGTTGGAGATGTATGCTGCCATATTAAAGGCGAAGAAGCATACGCCTGTTATGAGGGCAGTAATAGAATTGCACAAAGGTTTCTGCGAAGGGATGCTTGCAGACTTTACCTCTGCCAGGCGCTCTCTTGAGGGCGTAATAGCGGAAAATCCCAATTCTGATGAAGCCGCAGTGGCATGGCGTCTGATTGATTTTATGAACACAATAGACGATGAACGGACTGCGAGTTATGCTGCTGGTTCATCAACTACCCTTGAGTATGGAAAGAAGCTGTATCTTCTTATGGATTACCGCAAGGCTATCGCTGTTTTTGCGGAACTTTCCGCTAAGTTAAAAGTCACAGATGAACTTGCCGAAGCACTTTTTCTTAAAGGAAGAAGCCATGAAGAACTTGGCGACCCATATCTTGCAATTGAAGCTTACAGAGAGGTGATATCAAAATATGGCAGAAGTAGTTTTGCGCAGGAGGCGAACAGAAGAATTTACATTCTGGGTGAATTCTATGAACGGGACAAGGAAATAACAAATATTGCTCTCACTAAACTGAAGGAATATAGAGATGAAGGTTTCTTCGATGAACTAAGCACCTACTCTGGAATTGTTGAAGAGTCTAAAATTACGGATGATGTCCGTTTAAAGCAGCGAGAGGAAGTCAAAAAGGCTATTGCCGGTCGTGGCGGCGATGTCCTTGATGTTATAGACAAACTCGATCTGTCTGGCGAGAAGGCTGTGGCTGAGTCCCTGAAGGTGGAAGAAGAGCGGTTAGCCAAAGCGAGTCTGAAAAAGAAGAAAGAACAGGCAGCAGCGGATGAAATAGAAAAGAGTGCCCTTGATGTAAACGAACATCCTATGAGGCGTCCATCATATCTTGGAAGAGAGATTAAGCGGCGGGCGGTAGTTCTCCAGAATATTTACAACGGTATGCTGAAACGGGGAGAAGATTTTAGTGGCACAATAAAGTTCCAGTTCTACATAGAGCGGGATGGTTCGGTTACAAGGGTAACAATCGACCCATCTTCTGATCTTGTAAACGCTACCTTCAATCAAAGGGCGTTGGAGCAGGTTCAACAGTGGAAATTTCCGGCAATAGAAGAGGGTTATCCGGCGCAGAAGGTTATATATCCCATAATATTTCAGAAAGGTGATTGATAGTTTATGAATATGAAATTGGTTAACAAAATAATAGTTGCGCTTATAGTTGTCGCGGTTATTGTTATGGGCGTGCTTCTTATTTACGGTGCGAGAATCTTTATGGGCGGTAATTGATGCGATGCAACAGACAATACGGCAGCTACTTAGCGAAGGAGTTTTAGGAGCTGATATTTCAGTAAGCGGTTTCGTCCGTACAAGAAGAGATTCAAAAGGCGGTTTTTCCTTTCTTGAAATTAACGATGGATCTACTGTAAAAAATATTCAGGCCATTGTTCCAAATACCCTGCCAAACTATGCCGATGGAGTTTTAAGGGCAGGTACCGGTTCGGCAGTAACTGTGCATGGGGTGCTTGTTGCGTCCACTGGAAAGGAGCAAAGCGTTGAAATTGACGCGAAGATAGTTGAAATTCATGGATTTGCACCTGCCGATTACCCGCTTCAAAAAAAGCATCATACTCTTGAGTTTTTGCGACAAATACCTCACTTAAGGGCACGCACAAACACAATAGGCTGTGTCACCAGAGTTAGAAGCAGGCTTACGCTTGCAATTCACCGGTTCTTCCAAGGTGAGGATTTTCATCTGGTACATACCCCAATCATTACGACAAGCGACTGTGAGGGGGCAGGTCAACTTTTTCGGGTAAATGTTGATGGAATTAAGGAAGAATTTTTTGGCAAACCGGCTCATCTTACGGTTAGTGGTCAATTAGAAGGAGAGTGTTATTCTATGGCGATGGGACGCATTTACACTTTTGGCCCCACCTTCAGAGCTGAAAATTCCAACACATCCCGCCATCTTTCGGAATTCTGGATGGTTGAACCGGAAGTAGCTTTTATGGATCTGTGTGGCGACATGGCTCTTGCAGAAAGATTTATTAAGTATCTTGTAAATGATGTTCTAAATAATTGTAAGGATGAATTATCCTTTTTTGACGAGAGAGTGTCGAGAGGGATTAGGGAGAGGATTGCCTCTGTTGCGGAGTCTGTATTTACATCCATAACATATACTGATGCAATAACCATTCTCGAAAAATCTGCAAGCCTCTTTTCGTATCCTGTTAAATGGGGGTGTGATTTGCAGTCGGAGCATGAACGGTTTTTAACGGAGCAGGTTTTTAAGGCTCCTGTTATTGTAACTGATTACCCTAAAGGTATAAAAGCATTCTATATGCGGCTTAACGATGATGGTAAAACAGTAAGGGCGATGGATGTCCTTGTTCCTGGTGTGGGGGAAATTATTGGGGGTAGCCAGCGAGAGGAAAGACTACTCGTACTGGAATCCAGAATGGAAGAGCTGAATCTGCCTAAAGAAAATTATGAAAGGTACCTCGATTTGCGACGGTTTGGAACAGTTCCGCACTCGGGTTTTGGGATGGGATTTGAGAGGTTCATCCAGTATATTACAGGTCTTGAGAATATTCGCGATGTTATTCCCTTTCCACGGACACCAGGTAATGCAGATTAAGTCGGTTTATTTATAAGACCTTGACTTGCATGCCTTGAAAATTGTTGATTATCCCAACTTATTCAATAGGAGGCGCCAAAGGCACCGAACTATTTGAATTAGTTGGGATTACCTCGTTTAGAAAAATCACCCATTTGGTACTTGAAGTACTCGGTGTAAAATGATGATTTTTCTAAACGCTTTGCATTAGAAATCTTTCTAATGCAAAGTTTGGGATGATGGTCACTTGAAAGGGAAATGCTCTTATGAAAATTCTTGTTCTCAACTGTGGTAGTTCGTCCATAAAATTTCAGTTTCTTTCCATGACAACAGAAAGGGTGATAGCCAAAGGCGGTGTTGAGCGAATAGGCGCTGCAGATGCTATTCTTTCTTATGAAACCGACGATTGCAAAAAAGTAAGGGAAGTAAAACCGATTCTGGATCACACAAAAGCGATAGAAAACATTCTCCATTTATTACTTTCAAAAGAGTGTGGAGTAATTGCGGACAAAACGGAAATTATTGGTATAGGGCACAGGGTTGTTCATGGTGGCGAAGAGTTCTCGGACTCTGTTCTTATTGACGATACTGTAACAAATTGTATAAGGCAGTTTATCAAGTTTGCTCCTCTTCATAATCCGGCAAACTTAAGAGGCATTGAGGTTTGCAGCGAGCTATTAACCGGCGTGCCGCAGATTGCTGTTTTTGATACGGCTTTTCATCACAGAATGCCAGAACGCTCCTATATTTACCCTATTCCATACGATTACTATCAGGAGCATGGAATCAGGCGTTATGGTTTTCATGGAACTTCGCACAAATTTGTTTCGAATCGTGCGGCGGAAATTATTGGCAAACCGCTTAATGAGCTTAAACTTATAACTTGTCATCTTGGTAATGGTTGCAGCATCGCTGCTGTTGAATGTGGCGTATCAGTTGATACAACTATGGGCTTTACGCCGCTTGAGGGACTTGCAATGGGAACCCGTTCTGGCGATATCGACCCCGCCATAGTTTTTTATCTTATGGAAAAGCAGAATTTGTCGGCGAAAGATATTGATAATATGCTAAACAAGAAGAGTGGTCTTCTTGGCGTTTCTGGAACCTCTAATGATATGCGTGAGGTTACAATGGAGGCCGAGAAGGGTAGTCGGCGCCACCTGCTTGCGATAGAAATTTTTTGTCACCGCATTCGTAAGTATATTGGAGCTTATGCCGCAGAGATGGGGGGGGTGGACGGTATTGTCTTTACCGGTGGAATAGGCGAGAATGGGCCACATATTCGCAGAAGAGTTTGCTTAAATATGGAATTTCTCGGGATATCTATTGACGAAAAAATTAATTTGCAAAATAGTGAAGTTATAAGTACAGGAAAGACCGCCGTAATGGTTATCAAGACCAATGAGGAACTCACTATCGCTAGGGATACAAGGGATATTATTGAAAGGATGCGGTGAGACCAGTACTATTGTTTTTAATTGTCGCTTCTTGTGCGGTTTCGGTAGGAGCTCAGTCTATGGGCGGTAATGGAGCGGACCTGTGGTGGTTTTGGCCTCTTATGTTGTTCGTGGTAACGCTGTTTATTGGAATTGTTGCGGTGCTTGGGGGAGTTGGCGGAGCAGTACTGTTTGTTCCTATTGTTAGCGGTTTTTTTCCATTTCACCTCGATTTTGTTAGAAGCGCTGGTTTGATTGTTGCGCTTTCAAGTTCTCTTGCTGCCGGACCAGGTTTTCTTAAAAAGGGACTTGCCAGCATAAGACTTTCGATTCCTATTGCCCTCGTTACATCTGTTGGGTCAATAATTGGTGCATTGGTGGGTTTGCGACTTCCAACTGACATAGTACAAACTGCGCTCGGGGTATCTATTTTGTTGATTGTGGTGCTTATGGTATCGGCGAAAAAGTCAGAATATCCTGTAGTTACTGAAAGTGATTCTACATCAAAAATGCTGGGTTGGTCTGGGTGCTATAGGGAGGCTTCAACCGATAGTTTGATTGCGTGGAAAACGAGAAGAACACCTCTTGCGCTGGTAATATTCCTGTTTATTGGAGTAATGGCAGGTATGTTTGGTCTTGGTGCTGGATGGGCAAATGTGCCAACCCTTAATTTACTAATGGGGTTGCCATTAAAAATGGCTGCTGCGACCAGTAGTTTCTTGCTTTCTGTGACAGACACCTCTGCTGCGTGGGTATATATTAACAGTGGTGCTGTTTTACCTATTTTAATTGCCCCGTCCGTGATAGGTATTTTCATAGGCGCACGGATAGGCGGAGCGTTGATGGTTAAAGCGAGTCCCAAGGCGGTTAGAATTGTTGTAATAATTATGCTCCTGCTTGCTGGCGTAAGGTCAGTTTTAAAAGGACTTGGAATATGAGCAACAAAGAAAATCCACCGGAAGTTGAATATGCCCAATTGGTGTACGCAAGGATTTTATCTGTGCTAAGTATCGCTGGCTTTGTTTTGTTGATTTTGTCGTTTTTGGCATATGTTACTGGTGTTATCGGTTCGTCCATACCTCTCTCAAGACTCTCGGAATTTTGGTCTCTGGATCTTCGTTCGTATTTGGAACAAACGGGGCGCGGAAATGGTTGGGATTGGATAAAGCGGCTTAACCATGCAGACTACCTGAATATGGTTCCAATAGCCTTTTTGTCAGTTGTAACAATATTGTGTTATGGTGTTGTGTTGCCGATTTTCATCAGGCGGAAAAGCTGGATTTATGTCCTAATAGTTTTGGTGGAGGTGATTATTCTCGTATTTGCCGCGTCTGGTTTGTTGAGAATTCATTAATTTTCTATTGCTTAACCGCTTAAAATGTGTTAGTTATAATATGTGATATAGATCACACTTTTATTTGGAAAAGCAAAAACTATGTTTAAAATATTAACAGTTTTTTCATTTTTTGTGGTTTTTCTCGATGCGCAGGTATCAAATTACCTGTATTTGCGTCCCCTTTCTGCTGATACTGGCCATTTTATCTTTCTTTTGGACAGTTGCGACCGCCTTCTTGCTCTCCCCGATACATCTAATGTTGAATCGGTCTTTGTGTTTGTAGAAACCGATTCTGGAGAGTTGGCAAATAACTTTTCTACCTCTTTGGTAGCCAAAGCTACATTAAATAAGGCTGGAATTCGAATGAATGGTTGCCCAAGCGACCAGATAATTGGCGGATTAACAAGTGCAAGGCGTTATTATGCCGGTATTGCTGTAAAAAATGGAAGTGGGATATGGTCAGACAGAATAAACATCAGGTCATTTTGGACCAGGCCCGCAAATGTCGCAAAGGTATCGGCCTTTGTTACTCCGGCGAAAGGAGATTCAGGAATAGTATGCAGGCTGTATAACATAACCAAACTTAATCCAGCTATTGACACAATAAAAATATTTTATTCTCTTGGCGGATATCAGACCAATCCACAGTGGCCTCCCGATACGGCACTCCGTAGATCGATAATTACAGGCGATTCCATTGACATAATGGTTGCCGGTTTAAGTGGCAGCAAGAAATACTTTGTTTCAACAACGGTTGGCGTTTCTGCAATATCGGATAATTCTGTCAGGTGGGGTGCCATCGACACTCTTTCTTCAGCGGGCAACTGTGATACTGTGAGGACAGGTGATTATTCCGCACCTGCGATACCGGTATCCCAATTGATTGCTATTTATGATACGGCTGTTCATTTTTCCGTTCAGTCAAGTTTTGTGTTTTCGTCAAACACAGATTCAGTTCTTTTTTATGTGTGGGCCGATTCGCAGCAGATGCAGACTCACTTTAGGAGTATGGCGCCAACGGCCAAAAGGGATACTGCAAATTCAAAAACTGCAATAGTAGTTGATACTTTACGGAGCGGTGCTGTCTATTGGATTGGAGTCGCTTCAAAAAGTCGTGAAGGCATTTGGTCAAATGGGGTATCCATTAAGAGAATTCAAACAGGTGTCAATAATCCGCTCACAATTAATTGGAAAAGGCTTACAACAAGCTCGATAGTTGTAAAAATCGGGGGTGTTTTACGGTTGCCGCAGAGTGCGGAGACAGTTAAATTGTGGAACAGGTCGCGACTTTCGGGAGGGTATCAGAACGATAGCTCTGTGGCTGCTGATTTTTCTTATTCAGTATCATATCCTTTCGGCAGCGATACAATAGCCGATACCATTGTCTTTTCTCCAGGTAGTGTTGATACTTTTTGTCTGTCCGTTACTGCTGGTTATCCAACTAACTGGGCTGGAATAAGCGATTTAAATCGCAATGCTGTTTATATAGATAATGTAGCCCCTGTAAATATGCTGGTTATTGGGGCTACGGACTCAACGCATAATTCGATAACATTCTCTATAGGTAATGCCACTGTGCCCTCCGATGTTGATTCGTTTTATATCTTTAGAAGTAGTGATTCTGTGGGTCTATATTCGGCATTCGCCGCAAGGAATTCTCTTTATGCCATTCCAAAAACTTCGCTAATCGGCAATACTGTAGCTGGATTGTCAGAAATGACCCGTTACTGGATAGGTGTTGCTCTCAAGGATGGTATGGGCAATTGGTCAACAAGTCTCTCTGTTGTTGCCCGATATACAAAGCCAATCAATCCCCTCTCTCTTTCAGTTGCGGAGAGAGGGGTTGGCGGATCGCTAAGTGTGACCATACATGGCTGCAAGTCTTTGAATGGGGCGTTAATTGATACGGTGAGATTATTTTACAGGACAGATGCACCTTTATTCAATCCTGCCTCCTATTCGGCGGAACAGCTTAAGGGTTCGTATTCATTGGCGGCTTTGACTAACGATAGTGTTGTTATAGTTAACAATATGGAAAGCACGACTAAATACTATTTTGCTGTTAACGAAAGAGCGGTGGTTAATGGAAGCGTGCTTTTTGGCGATATAGCTTCTGCAAATAAAATAGAGTACACCACAAACAATTATCAGGAGCCGCAGAATATTGGGATATCAATAACTGGAACAGCTCCTGATTCTATTTATGTCCGTCTTATTGATGCTCCGTTGTTAGCCGCCAATGTTGAGAAGGTTTTTCTCTTTGTTGGGACGAGTAGCGCGTATCTTCGTTCGGCGTATAAAACGATTTCGGCTTTTGACACGCTTAGCCGTTCCGAGGCTGTCATGTCAGCAACAATTGGTATAAACGGGCTTCAACAGGGTACCCGTTACTTTGTTGGCGTTGCGGTAAGAGACTCTTCCGGCAACTGGAGCAATGAGCTAAGTATTGATTCTGCTCGAACAATGATTGTTAATACATTGCGACCGGAGCTTTTTACAACACCAAAGGATAACAGAAGAGTAAGACTAAAAGTAAGTGAGCTGTCGGCTCTGTCGGCAGAGGTAGATTCTGTGAGGATCTTTTTTGGAACGACACAAGTTCTAAACCCTTTGGAGGCAATGGCGCGAGATACTGTTGTTGCTAAAGCGGCTCTTTTCGATACGGTATTTTTGATGCTGGAAGATACTCGGACATTTCTCTGTTATGTTTCGGTTGCTCCTTTTGCCTTTGATGAAGGAACGCGTTGGTTTTCGGATATACCACTCTCTGCTTCGTCGTCCATCTGGTACGATTCGGACGAACCGGCAAACCCATTGAACCTCAGAATTGATGACACTACACTCACTACTTTGAAAGTTGAGGTGACAAATTGGGCCACACTTTTTTCAACGGATGTTGATAGTATTCATTTCTGGATTAGAAAAATGGCGTCGTCTGCCGATTCTGTTATCCTTGCGACACAACATAAGTCTTTAATGGCCTCTGCCAAGATATCTATAAATGAGCTTATTGGTGGGGCAGGCGTTAGTTTTACCGCGCTTGATACCGGTGCGAATTATTATGTCGGTGTCGCACCCTGTGATTCGAACGGCAATATTTCAAATTTTGCGGCTGTTTACAGGTTTAGAACGGCCTCTCCACCCCCAAATCCCGTTAGCGTATCGGCACAGCCTCTTTATTATAGCACAGCCAGAGTTACATTTTCAAATCTTAACATGTTGTTGGGTGATATCGATAGAGCAAAAGTAAAGCTGATATTGTCGGATGTCGCTTATGTACTTAATGGGTACGACACTGTAAATATTCGCTACTACGATGTTGGAAGCGATAGCATCACAAGAACATTTCTGGTCACCGGTCTTAAAGCAGCTACAAAGTACTACTTATCTGTAGCTCTTTCAAATAAAAGGGGTTATTGGTCTCGTGTTTCTCAGTTAATGAATGTTTGTACTCTGCAAACGCTTGTGGCTGCCGATACCGTTCACCCAGATGGAGCGAAAATTAGTTTTACGGCTGATACTTCGCAGTATGCACCTGAGCGGCAAATCTCCGTTACGGTTAGTGGAATCGACTCTATTGCTGCCGGGGATCGCTATTCAGGCGGAATGCGAATATATTGGTCGGAATTATCTCCCTATACAAACTTTCAAATTCCCTCTCAATCTGTGGGCTACATTGATTGGAATTTAATCAATGTGATAGGCGACACCTTTTCAACAGAAATATATCCGCTGCTTTCCGGTTCTATTGGTAGTGGTGTTGGCAGGAAATACCATTTAACTTTTGCAATAAGAGATTCAGCCTTTAACTGGGACACAACAAGTATAAAGAGCGCGGTTGCGTGGACAAGAGTTGATTTGGTGCGGCCAAAAAACGACACGGGCTGGAGTGTCTCGACCACTGGATACACAGGATTATCTGTTGGATGGAATCGTGCTGTTTTTAACAAAGTGCCAATAACAAGTTTTCGGGATACCATTCCTTCGCTTGGCGTTTGGTTAAGCACAAGTCCTATTTCCCAAGCATATGTCGATACGGCACTTCCAAATTTTAGTATCGATTCCTCTGCTCTCCCGCCACAATACTTTTATGCACTTAAACACAATACAAATTATTTTATTGCCTGTGCTCCCATTAACAAATCGGGTAATAGAGGAGCCGTTGAAGACGGTAAAAGTCTTTTTCAAATCAAAACACCGTTTGACTCTTCCACAATTGCACATACCCCTCCGCTATGTACGCTAACTGTTTTGCATGCCTCTATGCCAGAGTCGCTAACTGTTTTATATTCGCTTTATGCAAACAGATTTACGGATCCGGTTAACTTAATAGATTTGTCTGTAAAGTCGATTATTATCAGGTATCGTACTGACGGTGTTTATCCATCTAATGAGAGTGATGGGAGTCTTGCCAGACAAATTGCCATAGATTCAGTTTTATCCGGAAGCTTTAAGCTTTGGCCAGTACCACTTGGCGCGGATTTACGGTTTACAACATTTGTTGTATCATCATTGTCTCCATCATATGTCAACAGATATAGTCTGCCCGCCGCTCATGCGCGTGCGGCCATAAGAACTTGGTCGTATCCCGTAAATACGCTTGCGATTACAAGGCTTGTTCCTCAAGGTGGGCTTGGACAGCCGGTTAGAATTGCAATAGACTGGCGTGTAGCTTCTGGGCCGATTCCGCCTGGGGTAAGGTTTCTTTACAAACAATTCGCAGGCTATGACGATGTCCCAAACAGTATCAATTCCGCCGGTTTTGCCTATTTTGATCCGCCCACTCTGGCGTATAGTAGAAGAGATACAATTCCTGTGGTCCTCAAGGAGAGGACAAAATATACAGTGGCTGCGTTTGTGCGGAACGAGTCGGGGGTATGGTCAAAAAGTTGCGTATGGGATACCATCACCACACCTAAAGGGATAGATACAATTGGACCTGCGCGCCTGCCCATTGAGGTAAGCGCAAGGGCACTTGATTGTCGCACGGTTCGTGTGAGATGGCGAATCGATCCAGCTCTTTTTTATTCAGCGCAATATGCGGAAAACAATAAACTCTCCTTTTTGCTCGATTGGAGCGAAAACCCTGAATACTTTTTAAGTCCATTAACCAATAAACCTTATAGAGATAGCGGAAGAATCAATGTAATGAGGCCACTGGACAGCATTGTAATAAGAGATCTTGAACCAAATAAAGATTATTATTTTGCCATGACAACGGCTGATTCTGTAGGCAATCAGGCAAAAACAGATTCACTTTCTGTGGCTTTCTGTCGGCTCTTTGTGCCAACAGTTCCTGATTCTATGGTAAAAGTATCATTGGTTGACAACGAGCTTTTTACCCTTTCATGGCGAGATGCTATTAATATTGACGGCAACCTCTGGAAGGCAGATACACATGTCCGTTTTGTTACCTTTGTAATGCAATCAGACAGCTTTTATAATGGGCCTATGCCAGCAACAGAAGCAACGCTTGGGAAAAAAATAGTGCGCAGCGTGGAAGCGGTTGGTGCGGCGTATTCTGAGAGAGCATTGCGCTTTGATGAAAATGACTATTATTTGACATTTTGGCCTTCGGTGGAGCGGTTTGTGTATGGCGGCGATCCGCTTAAAAAGGGACCATTCAGATATAAAATTGATAAGCCGCGGTTCGATTCGGCAGTGGTAAAACAATTGTCTGATACAGTGCTGATGGTATCTGTTAAAGTTAATGATAGCACTGAGAACAGATTGCAACTGCGGACATCTTATTCGCTGGATGGCGGTAAAACTAATTCTGAATTACCTGCCTCGGCTTTAAGGATTGGTGATTCACTTCGCCTAACAATAGATACCATTAATTCAGGTGCAGTATATACATCATACATCAACATCTCAAAGTTGCCGGCAAAGGAGTGGAATGCAATTCGCGGAACCGATACTGTAAAATTATCTATTTCTCTGTCGCTGTCTGATATGAGACCAGTTTCCAGCTTGCTGCCTGATACTACCGCAACGCTTGTAGCTAATATCGATAACCGTCCCCCTTATAATGCTTCTATATCAATAGGAATTAATCGTTCGTCGAAGCGGCTTTCCGTAGTTGCTACATCCGACAGTTTGGGTGAGTTTTCTACAATGGGTATCAAATGCAAAGGGGCATCAGTATTTAACTTTTACCACTATTCTGGAACACCGCTTGTCTTTGATACAATAGGTGTAGATGGTGTAGTTGTTAGGCTGATAGATTCAATAGGAAACTATTGTGACACGGCGTGGAACGACTTCAGTTTTGTGCGGCTGCCTTTTAAGGATTCTCTTTACAATACTGGTGAAAGATATTACGATAACGGTTCGGTAGCAGTTTCGGTGCCTGTAACCGCGCTAAATCCTGTTCCGCTTAACAATGGTTTCCTAACAGTAGGGCTTGCTTCTGTTCCTGTCGATTCTGCTAAATTAAGAGGTTTAGGTTTTGTCCGTTCACGACCTGAAACCTATTTTTTTATTTCAGAATTGCGTGCAACATCAATCGGGGTGCTACCTTTCTACAATACTGGCTTGAATCTTAAGTTTACTATGCCACTTGCCGATACGGCAGTAAGGCTTTACAAAGTTACAGATGGCAGTAGGCTTGAAGAGCTCGGGACTATTGTTGAGGAAGGTGGAAAAGTACTTCGCCTTGCCAACTTCAAGACGGATAGTTTTTGGAATAGCGTAACTTCTCAGGAACCGGCAAATTCCGACACCTTTTACATAGTGGCTCTAAGGGACCTAAGAGCGCCTATAATTGATACTGCTCTTACAGGCCTTTTTGTGAATGCAAAGGGTGATTCTGGTGTTGTTAAAATTAGGGTAAGAGATAATAATGTAAATCTTGATGCAGGAATAAGAATACACACATACAGGCTCGACAAGGGCTGTGCAGACACTGTGTTGTGGGATACCGTAACAACTAAATTTGTTTCTGGAACCAGAAATTCAAAAATAACAACGCCCGATACGCTAATTGAATGTACATACGATATTTCCCAAATTCTTAAAGCGAATGCTGCAAGAATTCGAACGGCAGGTCTTCACTTTTCAATATGGGTTAGCGACGGGCGAAAGAGATTCTCTTTTCACAGCGCGCCTATTTCTGTTGATAGTGTAGTAGGTGTTTTCCCGTCGTTAAGGCCGAACTGGTCTCTTGTTTCCATTACAGCTATGCCAAACAGCTATACGACCATTGTGGATGCCATTACCAGCACACAGGGCAATTATAACAGAGAGAGAATGCGTGTCATGCGACTTGATGGAAATAGTTTCAGAGAATACTCTTCAAGCGATCCCGGTTTTAGGGTAATGCCTGGGCGCGCATTCCTTGTAGTAACACGGAGTGATGCCGATATTACCATGAATTATAAGATTGGACAATCAAAACTACCAACACAAAAAGGGTCGAAGGGGTTTATTGTTGCTTCCGGTGGTACAACGGGAGGCTGGAGGCTTGCGTCGCTGCCATTCATCGGCTCGGTAAAACAGTCCTCGATAATAGCATCATCTAAAATCGACACTTCAAATGGCAGGGTTCCACTTTTACAGAGGATGTGGACAATGTATGGCGGTTCATTCCGCTTGCTAAATCAATATCAGGCTCTATCCGATTCTGCACGGATTAGTGCGTCCAAGGGGTTTGGCGATGGTCTTCTGTTGTATTTGTATCCAAACGAGGAAATTGTAGCCCCAACTGTTGATAATGTAAATTTTTTGCATAAACAGGGCAGTTTAATGACACAAAATGGACAGCAATCTGAATGGTCGCTCCAGTTTACGGTTGCCGCAATTAATAGTTCAGGCCGGATTATCGCGTGTGATGCAATGAATGTTGTTGGAGTTTATAACATGAGTATTTCGTCTTATGTTCCAGATATCAAGTTTCCAGACGCACCGGAAGCCGGTATAGTAGAAGGAAACGAATTGGCAGCCGTTTCGTATAAAACAAAATCCGACAGCGGATACATATGGGATATTCAGGTTAAGAGCGACAGGGAAGATGTAAAAGGTCTGTCCATGGCATTTACCAATATGTCATTATTGCCAGACAAACTGATGGCAGTTCTTGATTTGCCAGACGTATCGTATTCCGTAAACTTAAGAGAGAACGACCAACTGTTTTCAGATTTGTTTGGCAAAGCAAAAGATCGTTGTTACCGGCTTCTTGTTGGAGATAGCCTGTTTGTTGCACGCAACAGCAGTGGTGGTTTCTTGCCCTCATTGTTTAGTCTGCATGGCAATTATCCTAATCCGTTCAATCCAGCTACTTCAATAGCATACTCAATACCGTTAGATCCGCTTAAAAATGGATATGCCGGTTCTCTTTTGCAGATTGTCGTTTATGACACAAGAGGACGGATTATCAGGGTTATTGCGCATGGTCAGCCGCGGGCTGGTAGGCATGTTGTAATGTGGGACGGACGAAATGAAATTGGGAACACAGTAGCCTCGGGAGTTTATTTGTATAGGCTAACTATCACTGGTAGCAGTGGTAGCATTATTTACCGCACTGTCAAAAAAATGACTCTGCTCAAGTAATTCTAAAGAACATTTCGTCAACGAATGTGTCGTTAAATTCTGGAATAGCAGATAAATCAATCGCTGTACATTTATGTATGGTATTGTTGATTTCATTTATGAACGAGCTGTTTCTAACCGATAAAAAAGCACCGGCGAGAGAGGTGTTTCCTGCAAGTACGATTCTGTCCTTTAGCTCTGTCGGCAGCAAACCAATCGTTATTGCGTTATTGATGTTTACAAAGGCTCCAAACCCTCCTGCAATATAGAGATGTTCGATTTGGCAAAAAGAGATACCCGCTTGCTTAATTAGTAGTTTAATTCCTGCGGAAATGGCAGCTTTCGCAAGTTGTAATTCCCGTATATCTTTTGGTGTTATTGCTATGGCCCTATTTGTTGCGCTCTCTGCCGGAGGTACTATTTGAAATGGTTCTTCGAGTAGCCCTTCTGGAGATATGCGACCTGATTTTAGCAAGTAAGCGACAATATCAATTAATGCGGACCCGCAAATTCCAAGAGGCTTAATGCCTCCAATAGTAGTGTAAGTTCCGTTGTCGGTAAAAGAGCTGATTGCTCCAGCTACTGCCCCCATGCCGCACGATATTTTTGCCCCTTCAAATGCCGGGCCGGCAGCTGTTGCGCAGCATAAAAAGCCATCAGCATTACCCAATGCAATTTCACCATTTGTCCCTATATCAATAAAAAGAGCTGTTTTATTGCTTTCTAAAATAGGAACAGCAGTTAGTCCGGCAGAAATATCTGCGCCAACAAATGCCGATACCGATGGCAACAGTGTTATTCTTGAAGAAGGTGCGGCTACTAATCCGGCTTCGTTGGCCGTACATGTTTTAGTATCGGTAAACTCTGGCGTAAAAGGATAGAAAGCAAGACTCTTTGGCGAGGTATTGCTGAATATATGCAGCATTGTAGTATTAGCAGCAACCACTATTTCGCTAATAGATTCCTTGCTAATGCCAGCTTTTTCGCAAAGTGCATAGATACTTTTGTTTATCGCGCGGATCAGCGTATTATGAAGCACCGAAAGCCCCTTCACATCTTCAATTGTAAAGTTAATTCGTGAAATTACATCTAGGCCATATTCAGCTTGCGGGTTTAGAAAAACAACCCTGTCCAAAGCTTCACCCGTATTCTTGTCCACAAGAAGCGCTACTACTGTTGTTGTCCCGATATCAAGCGCTAACCCAAAATCGGGACAACTCTTCGGCAAACCATTTATTGGAATGGTTCTTACTACCGGAGATATAGACGAAAGTATGTTCGCAGTACTTTTTTGCTTTTGCAGGCGTACAGTACAATCGGCACCAATTTTGAATGTACAAGATTTAACTTCGCCTTTACCAACAACTTCTACAAGGCATTTACCACATGTGCCATTTCCCCCGCATGGTGTATCGATGCCAAATCCATTCTCCCTTAAGTGAGCAGACAACAATGTACCTTCGATTGCGTTTGTGGATACAGAAGTATCGCTCGAAATCACAATAACTTTATGCATGTTTTTTTTTCTTGGCCATAGAAAGGAAGTAGCATATGCCTGCCACCTGTATCATTGTTGCGCCTGCTGGCAGTTCAAATTCGTAACTCAGTACAAGACCTGTCGAAGTGAATAGAAAGCTTGCTATACAGGAAAAAAGCATCATTGTGGATAGCCTTTTTGTAAATTTTGATGCTATTGCTGGCGGAATCGAAAGTAGTGCAATGACCATTATTACACCTACAATTCTTACAAGCAGGACTATGGTGAGGGCAGTTATAATCGTAAAAATAAATGTGAATACGGTTACCGACACGCCACGAACCTTTGCCGCTTCTTCGTTAAAGCTGATAGCAAGAATTCGATTGTAGAAGAGAAGGGCAATACCACCTATTATTGAATTAAGAAATATCATTAATACAATGTCATTAAATGATACCATAATTATGCTGCCGAATAGGTAGGACATAACATCTTGCCCATAACCAGGTGTTTTAATAATAAAGGTTATTCCAATCGACATCCCTACCGCCCATATTACGCTTAGAATTGAATCTACTCTTTCTCTGACATTCGATATTGACCATGCGATTATTATGGCTGCGGCAAGCGCTGCAATTATTGCGCCAAAAATAGGGTCGAGCCATTCAAGCTTATAGTAAACCTGAAAGAAACGAGCAACCCCTATACCGCCGAGGACACAGTGCGAAATCGCACCCGCGATATATGTAGAACGACGAACTACAACAATGCTTCCGACAATCCCGGAGGCGATAGATGATAAAAACGATGCTGCGAGAGCGTATTGGAGAAACTGGTAGCGAAAAATATTGTCAAAAAAAGAAATAGTCATGCGCATGCTCCGCCACTGCTTTTGTCGAATATCCTGCAATTCAATTCGTGGTGCAAAACGGCTACACCGCCATCTTTTGTAGCGTTAATAAGCTCTGGATGCATCGAGTCAATACTGCTTATTACTGCTGTCCGGTTAACGCAAAGAACATGGCTTACACTGTTCAGAACAGTATTAAGATTATGCGACACCATAATTATTGTTGTGGTCTTCGCTAATATCGATAGAAGGCTGTTAATAGTTTTTTCACCCTCGGGATCAATATTGGCTGTTGGTTCATCAAGAATAAGCATTGATGGATTAGCAACAAGAGCCTGCGCAATTAGTACCCGTTGGCGCTGTCCGCCAGAAAGTGCTGTAAAGGATCTATCTTTCAGCTCTGCCGTTCCAGTTTTATCGAGAGCGACAAGTGCCTTTTTATGGTCATTGCTGGAATACCATCCTAACAATTTTTTATGAACAAGCCCCATTAATACAATATCCATAACAGTTGCAGGAAAATTATTGTCGTATTGTATGTGCTGCATTACATAACCGATATTTTCGCGGGCAAAAAGAGGATTTTGCCCCATCACAACAATTGAACCAGTGTTTGCTTTTTCAAGTCCAAGCATAAGCTTCAAAAGAGTGGTTTTACCACCGCCATTTGGTCCTACAATGCCAAGGAATGCATTATTGTCAATATCAAATGATATATTATGCAGAACTTCCTGTTCGCCATAAGAGAAGCAGACATTCCTGAAACTTAGAATAGTTGTGTCCGTTTTCATTTGACAAGATATTCTCGAAAAATTAAAGCTATTTTTCTCATATCATTGATGTAGTTTTCTGGTATTGGATCCACTGTAACAACTTTACATCTAAGCTCATTAGCAAGTATCCTTGCGCTTCTATCTGAAAACTGGGGCTGTACAAAAATTGCTGCTGGTTTGATAGCCGCTGCTGCGTCAATAATGCGTGCAAGAGTTTTGGGGTCCGGCTCCTTTCCGCCAGCTTCTATGGTAACCTGCGTCAAACCATAATCTTCCGCGAAATAGCCAAAAGCTTCGTGGTAAACCAGGATAGACCGCCCAGCATAGGGCAGCATTGATATGGATAGTTCATTGTCAAGCGAATCGAGTTCAGCAGTAAATGTTACAAGGTTTTGCTTATATTCCTCGGCGTTGACTGAATCTGTGGCCACCATAGTCCTGTAAATAGTTGCAGCCATAATCTTAACTCTTTTGGGGGAGAGCCAAACATGCGGATCGGCCATCTCGCCTGTTTGGATGTGACTGTTATGTCCCGCATGATCATGGTCACAATGTTCGTGATCATGTTCAAGATACCTCAGAGAAAGTCCGCTAAGAAGATCTACTATGCTCACCGAAGAATGGGATTTTTTAATTTTATCAACAATAGTTTTTTCACCTTCAAGGCCAATTGTAAAAAAGAGAGTTGAATTTGAAAGAGCTGCAATTTGCGAAGGAGTAGGAGACAATGTATGGTGGTTTTGCCCCTTGTCTATTAATGGGATTACCTCATAATGGCCGCCCACAATTTTTTCAATGAAGTATTTTTGAGGGGTTATTGTGCAGAATATTGTTCTATTAGGGACGGTTTGTTTGTGCGAGCAACTGATAAAAATAACAGTGAACAAAATAGCGATAATTTTTTTCATAATTGCTAAAATAGAAAATTGAGGGTTTTTCCATCAAGCTGTAAGAAATAATGGCGGTTTTTCCATCATTGTCTGTTTGGTAGAGGCGATAAAACCTTGAAAATTATATTGGTATATTATTTGCTTAATCTACACTGTCGATGGGGTGTTATGTTTAAGTGTTAAATTTTCAGGAGGATCAAAATGGGTAAGTGTATCATGTCAGCTACCGCAGTAATAGCTTTTTTATTTCTCTTTTTCGCGTGTAGCAAATCTACAGAGCCGGATTCGTTCAATGCAAAAGATGGTACTGCTTCTTTTATTGCAACTGAGATAAATGATATGGGGGTATCTGTAATGGGATCAACATCCCTACCTGCAAAGGCGCAGACAGAGGCTGTCACAGTAACTTGGGTAAGAGAGTGGAGTTATAATCCCGAAAAGAAAGTTTTTGTCAGAGAGGTCAATGTAACTTATCCTTCCGGTACAAGGAACAGGGTCGATTCAGTCTGGTTTATGGGTAATAGTGTTACGGATACTCTTGGATCGGTTGGTTTGTCAGTTATTCGCCCCTCCTTAGAAAGCGTTGGCTTTATTAAGCACAAACGGACTTCCGGCTATATTTGGAACGACATCACGGCAGACCTCGACCTCGATATGTTTATTGAAATTGACAAAACAGCTCCAGATACTACTGTGACCAAAAGCGGTAAAATTGAGAGAAGCCGGAACGCAAGAGTTCTCGACCAAACATGGAGCGCTGACATTAATGGGGTTAAACGAATTTATAGTGGCGGCTCCTGGAGTTTGCCGGTTGAAGGTACCGTTAATATTGTTAGAACCGCAACAAATGAACGGATAGGCAGAACAGTAAACAGAACTCTCTCTATTACATTTCAAAGCGACAGCACAGCTACAGTTGCGGCTGTCCGCAACCGAGATGGAGCAACCGTTAATTTTACCATTGATTTTAAAGCTTCACCTGGAGGCGTAGAACAGTAATTTATTTTTTACTGAAGACTTTAAAAAAGCAGAAGCCAACGAGCGCTATAACAGATACAATTGAGATAACCATTATAACAAGTCCTGTGGCGCTCATTTTAAATTCTTTCCTTTTCCCATTTTGTACCAGCTTTTCGTATTGATAGCAATATCACAATAAGTAGCATAGCTAATCCGAAAATAACAAGAAGTGCGGTTTTGTTTCTAACGGCCGCGTCAATGTAGGTTCCGGCAGATTGATTAAGCCACCCTATGAATATTATCAGCAGATATGTCGGTGTTATGTATTTAAGAACAAAATAGACAAAATTAGGAATTTGTAGAGAGCTTGCTCCTCGATTAGCTTCCTTAAGCCCCTCTTTTGCATCTCTAAACCAGCCAAAAAAAAGTGTTTGAAGCAGTGCCATAACGAATATGGCCGTGGTTCCAATCCAGAAATCCATTGTGTCAAGAGCTGTCAGCCCTTTCGAAAAGTAGATAACAACAAAAACACCAATACTTGTTATTAAAGCAAGAAGTGCAACCGCCCTATTCTTCTGTATGTTAAAACCCTCTTCAATGTAGGCAATTGATGGTTGGAGCATGCTTATTGAGGAAGTAACTGCTGCGACAAACAGCAGAAAAAACCATAATGCTCCAAAGAATTGCCCAAAAGGCATGTGGTGAAAAATAACGGGGAAGGTGTAAAATCCGAGTCCAAGAGTGGAACCGGCTACCTTAGAGATTGGTTCTGAGCCAAGAAAAATAAATGCCGCGGGAATAATTATCATTCCACCAAGAACCACTTCTGCGAATTCGTTGGTTGCCGATGAGGTTAGGCTCGAAAGTACAATGTCATCATCCTTTTTCATATAGCTTGCATATGTTAGTATTAATCCAAATCCCACAGAAAGAGAGAAGAATATTTGACTCGCAGCTGCAAGCCATATTCTTGCCTCCGTGAGTCTGGAAAAGTCTGGGTTCCACATGGCGCCAAGGCCGTTCCATATATTTCTCTCGGGGAGTGACGGATCGGGAGTACCAAGCGTAAGAACCCGGACAAGTATCACAATAGCACTTCCGATAAGAAGTGGCATAGCGATTTTACAAAAAGATTCAATTCCTCTTTTGAGTCCGCGAAAAATAAGGTAGAAATTAATGGCAAATGAAAACGCCAATACAAATAAAACAAAGAGGTTGTCGGATGCAAACACAGAGCCATTACTGGCCATTCCAACATGCTTTTCAAAAAATGTTGCGTATTGTGTAGGGTCGGGTCCGAGATTAAGTTTTCCGGTAGCAAACAAAATTGCGTAACTGAGACACCACGACTCGATATAAACATAGTACATAAAGATTACCAGAGGAATCATTAGCGATAAGGCACCCAAGTATTTACCTGCTGCTCTTCCTGAAACCGCGTGGAATATGCCTGGGGGGGAATTGAATCCGAGAGTGCCCCCTTTTCTGCCAAGTGACCACTCGACCCAGCATAGCGGGATTCCAATCAATAAAAAACTGATAAAATATGGGATCATGAAAGCGCCGCCACCATTGGCTACTGCCTGTCCGGGAAAGCGGATAAAATTGCCAAGCCCTACAGCACTGCCGGCTACGGCCAAAATTACCCCCAGCTTTGAACCCCACTGTTCCTTCAATTTTTCCATTAAAATTCAAGATTATAAATGGTTAGCGTCGAAGTCAAGGTGGTAAAACGAAATGAAATTCTTGCGAATATATCGGTAGTTTATTATCTATTGTTGCGTCCGTAAGTTCGAAACCAATATTTGTGCCTATAGCTCAATTGGATAGAGTATCTGGCTACGGACCAGAAGGTTCGGGGTTCGACTCCCTGTAGGCACGCTTAAATTTACTCCAAATATTAACAGAGGTTGTTTATAAAATGGATCTGTTTCAGGCTATATTGATAGCGATTGTCGAGGGTATTACCGAGTTCTTGCCGGTATCTTCGACAGGTCACATGATAATTACGGAAAAATTACTCGGTGTTGTCCATTCGGATTTTATTTCCACCTATACTGTTAGTATTCAGTTTGGTGCTATTTTGTCGGTTGTGCTATTATATCGAAAGCGTTTTTTTCAGAGTGTTGATTTTTATCTAAAATTGTTTATCGCCTTTATTCCTGCGGCTGTCTTTGGACTTCTATTTAACGATATTATAGATTCGTTCCTTGAAAATGTTGTCATAGTGGCCGTTATGCTTTTGCTTGGAGGTATTGTTCTTATTTTTGTGGATAAATGGTTCCGTTCAAATAATGAGAACAACTATGTTGAGCCGGAGATAACAAGCCGTAGAGCTTTTGTAATAGGGCTTTTTCAGGTAATTGCTATGGTGCCTGGTGTGTCCCGTTCTGCTGCCACAATAATTGGTGGCATGACTCAGAAGTTAAGCCGTAAAACTGCTGCGGAATTCTCATTCTTTCTGGCAGTGCCCACGATGGCAGCAGCATCGGGGTACAAACTGTTAAAACTATTAGCCGATCCGGCCGGTGCCCTTTTGCTTAAGGAAAACATTACCCTCCTCATTATTGGTAATGTGGTTGCTTTTGTTGTTGCTGCAATCGCAATCAGAACATTTATCAACCTCCTGACACGATACGGTTTTAAATGGTTCGGATACTATCGAATCGCGGTGGGGCTGATAATTCTTATATTGCTGAAAAGTTAAATTAAGTATTTGAAGCACGGTATTACTGTAATATATTTTCGAATATACGCACTATATTGTTGTGCATATTTTAAAAGGAGTTAAAAAATGAAAAGGTATAATTTTTTAAGGTTGCTCGTAATTCTTATGCTAGCAATATCAGGACTCTTTGTTGGCTGTGGTAAATCATCGGAGCAAACTGCTGATGCCTTTTTAAAAGCAGCAGAGAAGATTACAAACGAAAAAAAGAGAGAGGAGCTTGAAAAAAAGGCGTATCTCAAATATACAGAAGCTGTTCAGTATTTCGTTATGCGCAATAAGGAAATACCAGTATCGCTTCGCACTAAATATTTAAAATTAACTCTGCAAAAACTTAATATGGAGCTGAAGCGCTTTCTTGAGAACCCTGAAGAAGCGAATGTTGATCAAATAGAATTATGGAAGGCAGATTTTGCGAAATATCTGCATGGTGTTACAGACCACGATCTGCTTGATGGATATTCTCAGTATCTTATTTCTGTTGCAAATCCCGATCTAATGGATATGTCAGCTGTAATACTAACACTTAACGAAGCAAAAAAGCTTGGTTTGCGTGCTAAGGAGGCAGACGATAAATTGCTTGCCCTTCAGTCCGGTTTTGCATTGGGAAAGTTAGCCGAAGCGGAGAGAATATATAATGAAACAGTAGCGGCGCTTAAAGCAAAGCGAGGGACAAAAGATGAACTTGTTGTTGCGGAATACTGGACGCTTCTTGCGCTTAAGCATGGTCCGGAAAATAAGGCGGCGAAGGAGTTGTTAAGTAAGATTCGCACATTATTAATAGATACCTATTCCGGTTACGAGAGATATGAAGAGGCCTTAGCTCCTCTAGATCCTTCCATAGACAAATACGACATATATCTCTGTGTTCCTGAGCAGAAAAGAACTAAGGGTGTTGTTAAAATGTCAGTGTCTCTATGGAATCTTACTGCAACGCCTTTACTTACGCTAAACGACCATTTTTTTGTTGTTACGGAAAATGGAGACACTGTTTCTGCGGACTCTAAGGAGAGTAAGTATAACAAAATTCAGGTTGATACTAAAACCGATACCACAGGTGTTCTTGTTTTTAAACTACCTTCCCCAGACGCAAAAATCAGGAATATTCTATACAATGATGGAAGTAAAATATCGGAGAAATTTCTTTTCTGATGGATAGCTGCATTTTTTGCGGAATAGTGGATGGCAAAATTAGTTCGACAAAGGTGTGGGAGTCCGATTCCGTGTTAGCTTTTAGAGATATTGATCCTAAGGCTCCTGTTCATGTTCTTATAGTTCCGAAAAAACACATTGCTTCAAATAATGATATTACTGTGGATGATGCCCCTTTAGCGGGTTCGCTTCTTGTAGCGGCTCGGGAAATCGCCCAAAAAGAGGGGGTGTTCGAAGATGGATATCGGCTTGTGTTTAATTGCGGTACGAATGGAGGGCAAGCAGTTGGGCATCTTCACCTTCACTTGCTTGGTGGACGGCAAATGGACTGGCCGCCAGGCTGATGGCTCTTTTTTCTGTTAAGACCACTGTCTAAGTATCTCAAAAATTGCCACAGAAAAGGCGGAAGCGACATTTATACTGTTTTTGAATCCGTAAACTGGTATTTGTATTACCGCATCAACTTCATTCATGGCTTCAGGAGAAATACCAAGTGCTTCATTGCCAACAACTATCGCACATGGTTTTGGGTAGTGAAAGTTGGTGTACTTAACAGCTTCTTCTGCGGTTTCGAGCGCGATTACAGCTACCCCCTTTTTTTTGACATGTTTTATTGCGTCAAGAGTTGAGTCGATATGGCTGTTTTTGACAAGTTTGTCCGTTCCAAGGGCTGTTTTTTCAAGTTTTAGATGGGGTGGATGTGCTGTATAGCCACAGCAAATTATCTCTTCAATCCTTGCTGCATCAGCGGTGCGGAATATAGAACCCACATTAAAAGCCGATCGAAGATTGTCCAGTATCGCGGTAACGGGATTTTTATCCAGCGCAGAATACTCCTCAAGGCTCATTGGACTGTCGAATGATCTAACGGTAAACCTTGTTTCTATCATGCAGCTCTTTTTTTACCCCGTTTGTTGAAGAATGCCATTAGGGGTTCTATATAATCTCTATCTGTACGGATGTCAATTCTATCTATTCCCGCTTTTCGTAAACTTGCATCCCGCTTTTGTGTGAATGCTTTAAATCTTTTTTTGTATGATTTCTGGAAATGGGTGTCTAATGTGTCAATCAGTATTTCTTTTCCATTTTCCGGATCCTCTAAGTCGATTAGTCCTATTTCAGGCAATTCCTCTTCTCTCGGGTCAGTTAGTGTTACTGCTACAATGTCGTGTCTTTTTGAGGCAACTTTCAGCGCAGTAATATAGTCGCTATTGTCAAGAAAATCAGAAACAAGAAAAACTACGGCCTTCTTTTTTATCACTTGACTAATGTAAGAGAATGCTGAGGCAATATTGGTTCCAGCTTCCTTTGGCTTTGCGTATAACAACTCTCTGATTACGCGAAGAACATGATTTTTACCTTTTTTAGGAGGAATAAAGAGTTCGTTTGTCGAGGTAAAGAGCAATAGCCCTACTTTGTCACTGTTGCGGACAGCCGAAAAAGCAAGACCTGCGCATAACTCAACGCCTATTTCGCCTTTCATTCGTTCAATAGTGCCAAAATCGCCGCTTTTGCTTATGTCCACAACAAAAATTACTGTTAGCTCCCGTTCTTCTTTAAAGATTTTTACAAATGGTTTGCCATATCTTGCGGTCACATTCCAGTCTATTGATCTAATTTCATCACCAGGCGCGTATTCCCTCACTTCCGAAAACTCCATACCTCTTCCCTTAAAAGCGCTGTGATACTCACCGGAGAGGACATCATTCACAAGGCGTCTAGTTCTTATCTCAATTCTTTTGATTTTTCGGATAACTTCGGCAGGTATCACTTTAGCGCACTCCCTTTGAAAGAAGTTCCACCCTGTTGATTTCTTCGGACGCTGCTTTTGCCGTTCTGATGCTCCAGAAGGCATTGGTTAGAAAAAGCAGTATAACTGCGGATAAATACATCCGTCTTGTACTTCCAGCGCCGTGTTTTTCTGCTATACCCAGCCTTATGTTTTTTTCTTTTTCATCCGATAGCAGAATTAATGTATTTACTGTAAGAGAATCCGCTCTGCCGTTAACGGGCAGTTCCTTTTTTTTCTGAAACTGCCTAAGTAATTCACCTATAGGAGCATCAACAATACCCAATAGTGCAAGGCGGCTTGATAGATCCGCTTGAATGGCGCGGAGTTGCTTTCTCGCCTCTTCCCTAAAAAAAAACTTGCCTACCATTGATGTGCCGTCGGGATATTTTTCAACTACCTCTCTGTATTTTAAAAGCGCCGCTTCGTAGTCACCTCTTGTCTGGTCATCAACTGCGAGATAAAAAAGTGCATCGTCCGCCACTTCCGAATTTGGGTGCTTAGAAAGAATCTCGCTGAAAAGTATCTTCATTTCATCGATTTGGTCAAGTTTTCTGAACACCGCTCCCTGCCAGAATCGGTCAATGGGATCGTTCTTAATTGACCATGCCCTGTCGAAATATTTTTGCGCTTCGGTGTAATCTCCATTAAAGTAGAATTTTATTCCCGTTTCGCGCAAAATTTCAGCTGTCAATGGAGTGGTCTTAACATGGTCAGGAAGACGGACGGGGGCTTCCTCTACTATAATTACCTTTTTTCGATGTTTTATTTCAGGTATTTCAAATTTCTTGCCTTTGTCACTCTTTTTATCGCTCCACTGAATTCCGCTCTCTTCGTCGAAAAGCAACACCTTCTGACCCGAGCTGGCACAGGGCAAGAGAAAGCAAAACATGGAAATAAAGGGTGCGACTTTAGAGATTTTCATGGAGTTAGGGTACTTCAACCGCGTCAAACACCTTGCGGACAACGGCATCTGTATCGAGTGATTCCGCTTCTGCCTCGTAGGTGAGGATAATTCTGTGCCGTAGCACATCTGCGCCTATTGACTTAACATCTTCAGGGGTTACAAAGCCTCTCCTTCGTATAAAAGCATGAGCACGAGCAGCCATAGTGAGGTAAATGGAAGCACGCGGAGATGCCCCAAAAGCAATAAGTCCCTTTAAGTCCTTAATTCCAGCACCGGTTGCATCCCTTGTTGCACCTACAAGTTTTACAATGTAATCCTTGATTTTGTCATCAATATAAATGGATTCGACTGCCTGTCTTGCGCGGATTATTTCTGAAGGGGATACAACTTTGTTTACCTGAATTTTTTGATCGATGGACATAAGATCAACAATTTTTCTTTCTTCTTCATGCGTAGGATAGCCAACTACCATTTTGAGCATAAAACGGTCAACCTGTGCTTCCGGCAGTGGATATGTGCCTTCCTGTTCTATTGGGTTCTGCGTTGCGAGTACAAGAAAAGGTTCGTTAACAATAAAGGTTGTATCACCAATAGTTACCTGTCGTTCTTGCATAACTTCAAGCAAGGCACTCTGTACTTTTGACGGGGCACGGTTAATTTCGTCAGCGAGAATTATATTTGTAAATACAGGCCCCTTTCTTACGGAAAATGAACCGTCCTTTGGGTTGTATATTTGCGTACCAACAAGGTCGGCTGGCAAAAGATCTGGTGTGAACTGGATCCGTTTAAAGCCAGTATCTATTACTTTGGCGAGTGTGTTTACCGCCGTTGTTTTCGCGAGACCTGGCACACCTTCAAGAAGAACATGGCCGCGGCTTAGTAGGCCAATTAGCAGCCTCTCTATCATGTATTTTTGTCCGACGATTACCTTGGATACTTCATTCATAACGAGATCTACAAAAGCACTCTCTTCCTTGATCTTCTCGTTCATTTCCATGATGTTAACATTCATAAAATTTTACTCCTCCGCTTCAATCAGTGATTTAACAGTTTGCAAGAAAGCTTCTTTATCCATAAAGCCGATATGTCTTGTAATTTCAATGCCATGTTTGCTAAAAAATATAATTGTAGGAACACCAGTTACTCTAAATTGGGAGGCAAGCTCCATAACTGCACGGTCACCCCTGTTGGTAAGATCGGCAGAATAAAAAGGAACTTCTTCAAGGGTAGCTATAACTTCTTTGTCTGTCAATACAGTTGCTTCAAAGGCACGGCAAGGCGCACACCAGTCGGCCCTAAAATCAATCACAAAGGGTTTTCCGGAAGCCATTGCTGCATTAAAGGCCTCTTTCGAAAACAATGTGTGGCGCATGTTTTCTTCTACTTGATTGTTAGCGGACTTGATGGAAAAAAGTGAGAGCCAGCCTCCAATAGCAATGGTAGTTATGGCAAACAGGCGTCTGAACTGTTTAAAACGGTTTCCGATTGAAGCACTTTTTTCGATGAATCCAAGATATATTGCAGCAATAACCACCGTTAATTTTATTGCTATATTCACCTGTTTTTCTCCGATTATTGGTATCAGGAAGTAAAATGATACAGCAACAAGAATAAAACCAAAAAGCTTTTTTACCCAGTTTAGCCACTCGCCGGATATAGGGAGTTTTTTAAGTGAATTTGAGAAGATAGCAATGAAGAAAAAAGGCGTACCAAGGCCGGCGGCGAGAGCGAAAAAGTAAACAAAACCAAGTAAGGGATCCTTTTTTTCGGCTACAAATAATAACAAACCAGCTGTGACCGGACCTATGCAGGGAGCTGCTACCACACCCACTATAAGCCCCATCAACAAAGCGCCTAATAAACCTTTTCGTCCGACAGCAAGATTATTAAGTGAAGCGGGGAGGCGGAATTCATACATGCCGAACATTGACAGGGCGAATGCCAGAAAAAGTAATGAAATAACAATGATTACAGCTGGATGTTGTAGTGCGGTGCCAAGTATGCTGCCAGACATAGCGGCAATTAATCCCATTAGCGAGTACATAAGCGCAATTCCAAGCGTGTAAAAGATTGCTAAAAGTATGGTATAGGATCGATTACCTCCACTTTGCGAAGCGAAGAAGCTTATAGTAATAGGAATGACAGGATACACGCATGGCGTTAGGCATAGTACGATTCCGCTAATAAACAGGAATAGTATAATTGTGAAAAATCCGCTTTCCGATAGTCTGTTTGCAACTAAACTACTGTCGGTTTTTTGTTCGCCCTTGGTGTCAATAGGCAGCGTTATGGCGATAACGCTCTTTGCAGGTGGTAGGCAAACCTTGTCGTTGCAGCCCTGATAGCTTAATTCAGCAGTAAAGCTTAGTGAGTCCGCGCCCGTTAATATACGCATTCTTATTGATATTTCAATGGTATCTTCGAACATGTATTCAGATAATCCCATAAGCGTCTTTTTTGTACCTTCGGGATAGGTGATGGAAATGGTGTCGCCCCCAGACAAGTTTTTGATAGATAGCACCGTTGGAATAAGGTACTTATCTGCGGGTTTATGTCCCCAAATGTGCCAGTCACGGTCTATAATTGCCTTTAGTGAAATGGTGATTGTGTCGCCAGTGGCTATTTTATCGCTAATCTTTCCTTGCCGCAATACAAGTAGCGTATCGGCACTATAAGTATTGGCTGCAAGGCTTAACACTAAAGCAGTTGTAAGAAGTATAACTGATTTTATCACCATGGCACCTCGATAAGAGATAATATATAAAGATTTTATAAATTGTTCTTCCGTTTATGCTCAAAGACCAGCGCACCGCAGCCTGTAACGCCTGCATTTTCACCAAGTTTAGCAGGTAGGATTCTACAACGCTCAAGCATCATTGCGTGCGAATACAGTGGTAACTTTTTCTTGATGTTGTCAATTATTATTTCGCCCGCTTCCATCACCCCGCCACCGAGAAGAATAGTGTCGGGATTAAGGCTGTTTATAACGCCTCCTATGGCCACTGCAAGGTATTTACAGACGGTTTCATTGACAGCAAGACCTACTTCGTCACCTTTTTTAGCGCAGTCGTAAACTACTTTTGGAGAGATTTTTGTCATGTCACCGCCTATTGCATCGTATATCATTGAGCTTTTACCTCTTAGTGAGGCAAGGTACTCTCTGGTCATGGCATTTATGGCTATGGTGCTTGAGTATGCTTCGAGGCACCCTTTCTGCCCACATCCGCATACCCGCCCATCCGGGTCAACAGTTATATGGCCAAGTTCGCCCGCCATTCCGTTTGATCCTTCAAAGATATTTCCATTTAATACAAGCCCACCGCCAATTCCCGTGCCAACAGCGAACATTACAAGGTTTTTAGCGCCAATTCCCGCACCAAACCTGAATTCTGCAAGGGTGGCGAGAGTAACATCGTTTGCAACAAGGCAGGGAGTGTCAAATCTCGCTTTCATTTCAGATGCAATAGGAGTTCCGTTCCATGCTGGTAAATTTGGGTTACCTTCAAGTACGCCATCTACAATTAAACCAGGTGTGCCGAAACCAATTCCGGCGATTTCGTTAATACGGAGGCTATTTTCGACAAGCACCTCATTAACAGCATTACGGATGTTATTAAGCATCCTCTCTCTGCCAAGATTAGCTTCTGTCGCGCTCCTTCTAACCCCTTGAATTTCTCCCGATTCTGAAACAAGTGCGCATTTAATTGTAGTGCCGCCAATGTCAACACCAATTGCCAGAGACACATTAGACATGGAACCTCCTGATGTCATTTAGAATAGCCGTAAATCGGCTTAAACACAAAAATAATTACACAACAAGAAAATAATGATTCAACAAACCGTATCGGTATTTTTTATTTTGTCATGCGATGCGTTACTTGATGTATGTGTTGCCTTTGTTAGCCCTTTCTGTTATGGCTGGGGAAAATAATCATATCGGTATTTTCCCGATTGATGGGGCGGTTCAAAACGGAATGGCCGACTCGTTTCACATATATCTCGATAATCATATCAGCCAGTCTATTGGTAGCATGATACCAATAATATTTCTTGAAATCAAGTTTGATACCGCATTTAAAAATATTTCTGTCCGCAATAAGCCGCTCAAAGCCGCAACTTATGGCAGTTTTACCCATCTTGGCAACAATGTACTTTGTATCGATTTTTCTATCATTGATTTTTACAGTAATACTGTCTATAATAAAATCATTCCCATTAGTGAAATGAATTTGAATGCCGCCGCAGCCACAGCAGCACTATATATGCGAAGTATTTTTGGCGGAAGTCCTATTGCAAGGCTTGCGATTTCATCCAAACCGCATTTTCTGGAGATATATGTTGATGGCAAGGCAGAAGGTCTTACTCCGAGGGAGTTGTTGCTCAACCCGGGGCTGCATCAGATTGAAATACGGGGTTACAGAATAAAAAAGTTTTCAGAAATTATCCATGTGACAACAGGTGCGAGAAAAGATATTTTTTACGAAGCAGAGGTTGTTTATTATCCCACATGGATTTTTTCTCTCGTGGCGGCTGCTTGTTTTTGGGAGAGCATCCTAATGTATAGGATTGAAGTTGAAAATAGGGACAAAAATGTATCCCGCGCAGAGAGTGTGAGAACATCGAGAGCTGTTTTTATGTCTGCTTCGGTAGCAGGTTTAATAGGAAGTGGACTATCTTACTGGAAAAACAGAGAGCTTCGTCAAAAATATGGGATAAAATGAACCTTTTTATGCATCATACCGACAAAATACAATGGAAACAATGAACGACAGCGACATCATTGAGGGTTGCGTGGCCAATTCCGAACAGGCACAAAGGGCGCTTTTTAAGAGGCTTCGTGGGCTCATTCTTCGGATTGCCTATAAACAACTTGGCCCGAAAGCCGACCTTGATGAGGCTGTGCAGGAGATTTTCATTCAGGTTTTCAAAAGTTTAAGGAGGTTTAAAGGTAACTGTCAGATTGAAACATGGGCTTATCGGATAGGGATTAATGTTTGTACAGACATCATAAGAAAGAAGCTCAAAAAGAGAAAAATTTCTGTAGATGGTGGGCAGCATGAGCTTCTTCACCGCTATCCCGATAAGAGCGAAGGTGCCCTCGATAAAATTATAACGGATGAAAGAGCAGGCAAAATATATGGCATACTGGATTCAATGGAGGAAAGGAAACGAACCGTGCTTGTGCTTCACGATATTGATGGATTTTCGCTGGACGAAATCTCTTCTATGGTCGAAGTACCGGTTGGCACGGTCAAGTCCCGCCTGCATTATGCCAGAACTGAGTTCAAGAATGAGCTTACGCGAAATAGGTTAGAGGAGAGTTAATCGCTATGGATTTGCTTAAAAATCTTGGTAAACGACCACTACCGGAGTGGTCAGACGAAAAATGGAGCCATGTAGAAGAGGCTGTGATATCAAGAGTCAGAAGAAAGAGTAATTTATTGCCGTTTCTTATACCTTTATCCTCTGTTGCTGCTGCGCTACTTTTGTTTTTTTTACTAACCCATGAAGGATTTAAGCAGTCGCAGTTAGCCGATAGAGTTGGTACAGATACAATTACAACAGAGGTGAGTAATGGAATAACCACTTTAAGGATAGGAGAGGTGGCGACCATAAAGAGTTCCGAACAAAGCGAAGTTCGTATTGTAGCTGTTGACGATAGTGCAATTGTTGTTCAAATCGTTTCCGGTTATGCCGATTTCGATGTTGCAAAGAGGGGTAATGGGGATGTGTTTCGGGTTGTTTCTATGGATGCAGTTGCTGAAGTGGTAGGCACAAGATTCAGGATTGAACTTACAAAATCCATAACGGATACCGTTTCAAAACTTATAGTTTCCGAAGGAGTGGTCAAGTTCTATTCAGTTAAGGAACAGGATAAGGTTATGTTTGTTGGCGCCGGAGAGTTTGCTATACTGCGACATGGTAAGGTTGCTCCCCCTCTTCGTGCGATAGAAGAGGCATCCATCGCCAAGGTTTCGCTAAAAAGGGCAGTCGTCCCTGTAGATACTGCTATTTCAGAAGTCACAAAAAGTGTGTTACTCGACTTAGATGATTATATCGTCGCTAAAAGTCGAATAGCCTCGGGCGATTACAGTGGTGCAATGGTGCTTATTGATAGATTGTTAGCCGCCGACCACGGTTTTTCGCAATTAGATACCATTTTGCTCATGCGAGAAAGGGCATTTTTGTATAAAAAAACGGGTGATTTTGCGGCATATGCAGAGTCTATGGAGTTGTTGTCGAGGATCGATACCGACAGAGTATCCGCCGAGAATCAGTTGTGGGAAGCGATTTTATTGCGCTCAGGGGAACTTTCTGACTACGCTGGTGCTCAAATCCTAATTCGAGAGTACAAAAAGCGTTTTTCAAATGGACAGTGGACAGAAGAGGCAGAGTTAAAGGAGGCTGAGCTTGCTTACGCGCTACGAAAGATTGACGATGCTGTCCGTGGTTACAAAAACTTTATTATGGCATACCGCAAAAGTCCTTTTGTTGATCGCGCCCTTTATCATCTTGCTCATATTGAAAGCCATGAAATTGGTGATTGTGCCACGGCTGCCAGCCACTACTTCACAATCATAAGCTCAATGCCTCTTAGCGCTTTGGCTGAAGATGCCTATTTCTGGTATGCTGACTGTGTTGAAAGGCTTGGCGACAAAAAAACTGCTGTATCTGCCTATAAAAATTACATTGCTAAATATCCAAATGGCCGTTGGATGGATATGGCTAAAGCGAGAGTGCGATAAATATGGTTCGGTATGCAGCTTTAACGAGTAAATAATTCTTCGCACCTGAAGCATTCGTATTGGTCCCGA
>CAZPWS010000007.1:0-80946 GCA_964590225.1 uncultured Fibrobacterota bacterium | reverse complement strand
TTTTTTTAAGTAACATTGTCGTAATCCTCTTTTAATCTGACTGTTAAAACTAAAACTTGCCGGTAAAGATAATTTCCGGCCTGATTTCCATTTCGCTCTTATTGGCATCTGTTTCTTCGAGTTGCGAAATAAAGAGTCGCAGCCGTGGCATTATTTGAAAATTCTTATTAAGATCCCATCCATATTTGGCATCGGCATAGACATAGCTGCTGTTAGATTTATCTACTTTCGCATTATTGTTAGTACTGTACTTGAAATCTACAATTGCAGCGCCAGGCCCTACCTTGTATGAAGCGCCTGCTCCTAAAACCATGCCGCTATTTTCATACACCTTTGTTGAGTCAGCCTCGCTATTTTTGTTGCTAAGCGCAGCCATGCCAAAACAGAATGTGGCGCTTAATTCATTATTGACTTTATAAGAACCGGCAAGACCGTAACCTATCTCATTATCCCCGTCTTCAAGTGATGTGCTGTAGTTTCGGTTAAGAATAGCCACAATTTGTGGAGTGACTTTTAGGTTGGCCACCGCAACAGGCAGATCAAGCAACAGCATAGTGGCGCTTGGGTTGCCAACGGGTTCAACCGCGTAACTCTGGGCTCTTTGCTCTGTAACTGTGGTAAACAGTTCCGCCCCGATTTTTAGCTCGCCATTTAGAATTGGAGCACCTATTTTAAGACCGGCACAACCGCCATTCGTACCAACAATCCAAGTTACAAGCGCTGCCTTTTTGTAGTTATTTGATATCATGGATCTTTCGATAAGATCGAGAGGACCGTTGCTCGCAACCGGCTGAATACCTGCAACTATGTAAAGTATCTTCATTTCCAGTTTTGCATAAGCGAGATGAAAATAGGGGTATAAACCGTTTTTGGCTACCGTTCCAACAATGTTGCCCGCGGTATCGGTTACGGCTATTGTTTGTGCGTGGCCTACGGCACTCCAATTATTGGCCGTCCATGCAACCCCTTCGGTTGAAATAAAATCATTGCCCACCTGCATTTGCATAGATAAATTTTCATTCACCTTAACTTTTAAACCAGCCATATAACCAATTTGATTGGCATAACCCATTTTAGATTTTGATTCTCCGGCATCAGGTGTTAATGAATACTGCTGCACTCTTAGCCTGTATTGTGCCATTCCGTATGCAGTAAGCTTAGGACTGGTTGCTTCCTGTGCAAATAGCGCGGTTGCCATTGTTAAAGCCGTGATCGCAATTACCAACTTCTTCATTTTTCCTCCCATCGTACCTTTAATGTTACAATTGACTTAGGCAAAAATTAATCCATACAGAAACATAGTTGCAATATATTTTTAAATATTTCCAAAAACCGAAAATAAGCGTAAATGCTTTCGATAAAGTTCCAACTCGGTATTTTTTGCTCATTATCTCATTTTAGATACACCTTCTACGCTTTAATAGTAATTCTTTTGTAATCAGAGACTTACGCTATGATTTCCTTCATAGTTGGATTTAGGCACAAAACTTGAAGAACACTTACATATATATATGAGATGGGAGATTGTAATGGATTTTTTAAAGCAGCGCTTTAACTGGTATCTTCTCTGTTTATGCTTTATTGCTATTTGCTCAACCCCTATTCATGCCAACGATTCACTGCCGCAGACCGCCCCCACTATTTCGGCGGAAAAATGGGAGAGGTTACAGAAAGCTATTGCGGGCGGAGACACTACTTCTCCTGCCACTGATGATAATAGAAAAGAGTATAAAAGGATGGAATCGGGAAAGATAATGATCCTTACCATAAAGGTGATGTTTTATCTCGCAATTATAGCCGCGGCTCTCTATTTTGTACTAAAAACGGTGAAAAAAAAAGGCGGGATTTCTGGAGCTTCGCAAGTTGCAGGTAAGAATCTTGAACTTATTGAAACTAAACAGATTGGGGCGAATAAGCAGATTGCTTTGGTTAGGGTAGGAAACTCTATTATTGCCGTTGGCATTACCGAAAGCTCAATTACTCTGTTAAAAAATTTAGAAAATCAGGAAGAGGTTGCCGCACTTCTCTCCGACCGGTTGCGTGATGATAATAAAATGGCTTCTTCTTTTTCCGAAACGGTTGATGCTTTTTTATCTCGCTTTAAGAAAAGTGAGAGTTAAAATATGATCAGGAAACTTATCCTTATTATTCCGGTAGTTTCATTTTTCACTCTTTTCTTAACTACCGATGTCCATCCTCAGATTTTACCAAAGGTAACAATAGGTTTCGACCAGAGCAAAGCGCCTGAAGATGCGGCGACAACGCTGCAAATTGTCTTTTTAATAACCGTTCTATCGCTTGCCCCTTCGATTTTAATGATGATGACCGCCTTTACGCGCATAGTGATAGTTCTCTCCTTTGTCCGGCGAGCGCTTGGCACACAAACGCTGCCGAGCAACCAGATAGTAGTTGGTTTGTCTCTTTTTCTAACTCTTTTTGTAATGATGCCTGTTTTTACAAAGGTAAACGACAACGCCTTTCAGCCCTATCTCGCAGAAAAAATTGACTATAAAACCGCACTAAATGAGGCGATGAGTCCTATTAGAGCTTTCATGATGCGTCAGGTAAATGAAAAAGATATTGCTTTATTTGTAAGGATTTCAAAGTCGCCTCTGCCCAAAAATCCCGACGAGCTTTCGAATGTTGTGCTGATACCGGCTTTTATTCTAAGCGAACTCAAAACCGCCTTTATTATCGGTTTTATTATTTACATTCCGTTTCTTGTGATTGATATGGTAGTTGCTTCGCTCTTGATGTCAATGGGTATGATGATGCTGCCTCCAATGATGATATCGCTTCCACTTAAGCTCATTCTTTTTGTTCTTATTGACGGATGGCATATCATAATCAGGGAACTTGTGGTGAGTTTCGCATAAAGAGGCATGTGTAAAAATGGCGGGATATAAAACAGAAGGAAGCTTACAATGAATCTGACAATGGTAATAGGAATAGCTCAGGATGCTCTTTGGATAACAATGCTGCTTTCGGGTCCGATGCTTCTTGTTGGCCTTATAATAGGTCTTGTTGTGGGAGTGTTTCAGGCTGTTACGCAGATTCATGAAATGACTCTTACATTTATTCCAAAAATTATTGCCGTAGGTACTACCCTGCTTCTTTTAATGCCATGGATGATTAACAAGTTTATTGATTACAGCAACAACCTGTTTGGAATGATAGGAGCAGTAATAAGGTAAAAAGGGACAAAGAAGATGCAAACAGTGGCCGATCTGAGTGTCGATCAAATTCTTTTGCTATTAATTGCTTTTGTTCGTGTAGCGACAATGGTTGCCCTTTTGCCAATCATCGGTTCAAGAGCAGCCCCGCTTACCGCTAAAGCCGGTCTTTCTGTTTTTCTAACGCTGGCGGTTTTTCCGCTACTGCCGCCCGCAACCATTGCCATACCAACAGGTCTTTTTTCTTTTGCCGTTCTTGTTGTCAAGGAGGTTCTGATAGGGTTAATTTTGGGTTTTATTGGCAGCATACTTTTTGCAATTGTACAAATCGGCTCCAAATTTATCGATCAACAGGTTGGTTTTGCCATGGCAGAAACGGTTGATCCTCTTACAGAAACCCCCGTAACACCGATAGCGCAGCTCACCAGCATAGTTTTTACCCTTGTATTTCTTATTATTGGTGGCCATCATATGCTTATTCGGGTGATGGCAAAGGTTTTTGAAATTATACCTGTTGGCGCGGTTTATTTAAGAGAGGGACCCATTACAACCGTGATTATCCGCTCAACATCAAGCCTTTTTTCGTTAGGCTTCCGTTTTGGAGCTCCTGTAATTACCGCACTGTTTGTATGCACTGCCGCTCTTGGAATAATTGCCAAAACAGTGCCGCAGCTTAACATATTTATTGTTGGTCTTCCTATACAAATAGGTCTTGGTTTTCTCATGTTAACGGTTGCCTTTCCGTCAATGATTGTTTTTTTTGAGTTTTTGGTTGAGAGGATGATTAACGACATGCATGCACTCACTCTGCTGATGAAACCCTCCTGAAAAGCTAACATTTAAAACAGGTAATATTTGAATAATGGCTGAGGACGAAGGAAAAACCGAAGAAGCGACCCCCAAACGAATCTCTGAAGCGCGAGATAAAGGGCAAGTCGCAAAAAGTGTGGAACTAAACGCGGTTGCCGTGCTTATTGTCGGTTTTTGGGGCCTTTACATTTATAAATATGATATTTATTATGGTCTTCTTGGCATGATGCGTACTGTTTTTCAGGAATCAACAAGAGTATCTCTTAATCCTGTAAATTTACAATACTATACCGCAGCAGGTGCATTGTGGCTTATTAAGCTGATCGGACCTCTTTTTATAATGCTTATTCTTGTAGGATTATTAGTTAATTTTTTACAAGTAGGATGGCTTTTTACAATGAAGCCGATTATGCCCGATATAAAAAAACTTAATCCGCTTAGCGGCCTAAAAAATCTGCTTTCGGTTGACAAGATAATCAAGCTTTTTAAGGAAGTTGTTAAGCTTATTCTTATTGTGTCCGTTGCAGCCTATTCGCTAAAAGATGAGATTTACTCATATCCTGCTTTAATCAACCAAAACGGCGAAGCTATACTAATACTAATCTTCGGGACTATTTTTAAGCTTGGAATCCGCATTGCGCTTGCCCTTCTTTTTCTTGCTATATTTGATTTTTTCTACGAAAAATACAGATACAAGAAAAATATGAGAATGACAAAACAGGAAGTTAAGGATGAGCGGCGGCAGTCGGAGGGAGATCCGGAAATTAAGGGGAAAATTAAAGCTCTACAGAAAGAAATGGCTCAGCGGCGAATGATGGGCGAGGTTCCTAAAGCCACAGTGGTTGTAACCAACCCCACATTTATCGCCATAGCTCTTCGTTACGAAATGGGAATCGACAAGGCTCCTGTTGTTCTTGCCAAGGGCAAGCGCAAGACGGCGGAAAAAATAAGGGAAATAGCTAAAACGCACGATATACCAATTGTAGAAGATAAACCTTTGGCAAGAGGAATGTACGATCTTATCGAGGTAGGCGAAGAAATTCCCAAAGAATATTTCTCGGCGGTAGCAGAAATACTTGCCTATGTTTATAAATTGAAAGGACAGGCCGCATGAAAAAGCGAATACCATTTTTTTTAACGATGTTGATATCTGTTGTTTTTTTGTCCAATTGTTCCGATGAGCCTACTGCTCCCCATCTTCCAACCCTTGAAATATACGCAAGCGCGTCAGACTTTAAGGGTGAGTCGATAACCTTCACTGCCATTTATGGCGAGGGCGTTGCCGATTCCTCCGTTGAGTGGATCCATAAGGGAATAGAGACATATCGCTATTCGCGCCAAAACCATCCATTGCTGATATATGGGGATACTGTAAAAATTTCGTGGAATAACATAAAGGGTGGATATACAACTACAAACAACAGAGACACCGTTCGTGTCCGTTTTAAGCATAATGGACTTGAAAGCAACAGCATAGTAATATCCCTCACAAATCATGCCCCCTTTCTGGACAGCGTTAAAATGGGCTCGCTTCTTCTTGGGAGCAACCACAATGGCGATACAATTAACCTTATTCGGATGTCCCTAAATCCTTCTGTTCAGGAAACTCTCAAAGTGTTTATGAGAGATGAAGACCATCTTGATAACTTAAGATTAAAGTTTTCGCTCGACAATATGGTTCCTTATCTCTCCACGGCAGTAGGGGAATTTGACAGTATATGGGTCTTTAAAGCCCCGTCTGCCGAGTCGCTATTTACGGGGCGCCTCAGACTCTCAGACGGCAAGGGGGGCAACACCTATTATCCATTTGAAATATTAGTTTACAATGAAGTTCATACTGTCTGGGTGGCTTCCACTAATGGTTCTGTTTCTGTACTTAACAAACTACACAGAGATGGCCGTAAGCTGTTTTCAATACCGCGGTTTCAACAGGTTAAATTTGTTGAAGTGGTTCCGCCCGACCTTGCGTTTGGCACGGAAGCGGTGTGGGTAATGGACAGAACAAAGCGTTCGAAAAGCACACTACAGTATTTTTGTGATACTCTTTTTGTGCTCGATGATGATGGCAAACAGCGGGCAAAATGGCCTCTTACAGGTTCAAGCATAACGGCATTTTCTCTTAGTAAAATTGCCAATACTGCCTTTGCAGCGAATGGCGACACAGTGCGTAAAATAACCCTTTCGTCTGGTCCTGTAATCGACCTCATGCTCGGTTCATCCACAAAAATAGAGGTGCTTGAAGCTGATCCGGTAAACGACAATACCTATTGGATCGGTGTCAAAAGTACACTAACAAACCGGCGCATGCTTTTAAAGGCAAGAAACGGAGTGATTATTGATACGCTGCGAAGTAGGGGGGCAGTGTTCGATTCCATTGGCAGTTTTACATCAATCGCGGCTTCCCCGCGCAATGGCCTCTTATGGATAGGTTGTGACACCATGGTAGTGCTGGCACGGCTTAACCGTGTAGGGGCAGATACAGTGATGGCAAGAATCCGCGGTTTTGTTACACCAAGGATAGTTGCCGACCAGATGCCAAACTCTCCATTTGCGTGGGTTTCCGATCAGTTAAATAGTAGAATTATTAAAATAAATGCGATGCCAACGACAACGACTTATCTAAGTGGACTTCATTTCGTAAACACCTCTTCGGCCTGCCTAATAGCTCCAGGCGGGGCAGGAATAGGACAGGCCCGTTCATTAGCACTGGACTATGTAACAGATGAGACTGTTGATCACAAAACCCTATGGGTGGCCGACTGGGCAAATAACAGGGTAGTTGCATTAAATGGAACAACTGGAGCTGCATTGACCTTAAATATCATTGCCGGTGAGGCCGAGCTTGAGCAACCTGAGGCTATTTCTGTTAACACGGGCTCTTTCTAATTGCTGTTCTCTCAGGAATCTACCTGTTGACTCCCATTAGTTAGTCTCTATATATTTGAGTTATATTAGTTGAAAGAACCGGATATTGAAAATCGGTTGATACATGCGCTAACATATTGATTTAAGGAGAACAGGAATGGAGTTTATCGCAAAGTTTTTTCAGGAGGGCGGACCCTTCATGTACATTATTCTTGGCGTGTCCGCGTTCGCCTTGGCTATAACTCTTGAGAGGGTTTATTACCTTTATTTTCGTTGCAGAATAAACGCCAAAACGCTTCTTACGAGCGTTACGAGACTTGTAAGAAGCGACAAAGTTTCCGATGCCGGAAAGTTATGCAAACAACATCAGGCCCCACTCGCCGTAATACTCGAATCTGCACTCTGGCACTTTGAACAAGGTCTGTCAAACGAAGAAATCCAAAATGCTGTTGATGAAACAGCTTTAAGAGAGCTGCCCCGAGTTCAAAAACGGATTCACTATATGGGGTTAATGGGTAATGTTGCCACCCTTCTTGGCCTTCTTGGAACAATTACCGGCCTCATGTCTGCCTTTAACGCGCTCGCATCTGCGGACCCTGCGCAAAAGGCCACTCTTCTTGCGCTTGGCATTTCTCAAGCTATGAATACAACAGCTCTTGGAATTATTGTAGGTATCCCCTGCATGATTTCTTTTTCCGTTCTTTCCTCAAAAGCAAGTGCAATTATTGAAGAAATTGATGAAAGTTCCGTCCGCCTTTTAAACTTTTTGTTCCTGCAGCGGACTAACAGATAAAACAAACTTCATACTGGAGAAGCCGTAAATATGGCCTTCCGTCCAAGCAAGCGAAAAGATAAAGCGGTAAGCGCCCTCATTGAGAGCGCCGATCTTGATGTCACCCCTATAATGAATATGTTTGTCATACTTATTCCCTTTCTGGTAAGTATGGCAGTTTTCTCGCAGATAGCTACAATAAATTTTTCCCTTCCTCCTGCGGCAGACGGCGAAGGCGGAGGGGAAGGACAGGCGGAAGAGAGCAATAAGCTTGACATATCCATAGCAATAACCAGCTCAGGCTTTACAATAGCGGGAACAGGACAGGTTATGCCGCCAATTCCAAAAATAGGCGGCAATTACGACCTTGGCGCTCTTGATAAAATATTGCGCGCTGTAAAAATGAACTATCCTCAACAGGAAGATATCATTCTTCTTGTGGAGCAGGATATTATTTACGAAAACATAGTTTCGGTTATGGACATTTGCAGGGACGCTCAGTTTCCAAATATCGGTTTGTCCGGTGGAATTCAATGAAGACAATAAAGGATAAAAAAAACAGCTCTGTTAAAATTGTAATGCCGGAGAGAGCCATACGGGAGGAAGCTACTGCCATAATGCAAACAGTAAGGGCTCTTGCTGAGGATGGATTTCGGCTCTTTATTTTTGACTTTGGCAAAACCTCCATGATCGACAGCGCTGCTCTCGGTGCGTTAATTCATATGAGGAAAGAGCATATCGGCGAGGGCTTTGCCTTTCAGATAGAAGGTGCAAGCGGGTATGTTAAAACCGTTCTTGATAACGCAAAAATTTCCGTTCTTTTCGCGGTAAAAAGTGAAGGGGGATTATAATGAGCTTCCCCGCTTCACGCACAAGTCTTAAGAAACTTACAAAGACAAGAGGTGGTGGGCAGAAAGTGCCCAAAATACAGCTAACCTCTCTTGTTGATATAATGACTATTCTCCTTGTTTTTCTTCTAAAAAGCTTTTCGTCCGAAGGAGAGATTGTAACTATGTCGGAGGGGTTATTATTACCCCCTTCTACGGCACAAAAAAAACCGGAGCTTGCTCTAAAAATATCTGTTTCAAATAATAATGTAATGATTGAAGGCAAGAAAATCATTTCGATTACTGATATGATGAATAACGAGGAAGTTCTTGTGCCGGCACTGGAAGCTCAGCTTTCCGAAAGACGGCAGCAAACAGAGCGTATCGCCAAAAATTCCACAACCGTCACATTCAAAGGTGATGTCATGATAGAAGCGGACAAGAAAATACCATACAAGGTGCTGCAAAAAATCATGTACACCTGCGGCCAAACCGGATACAGTAATTTTTCTCTACTTGTAATTAAGAAGGAATAATACCGTGCAACCTGAGGTGAAAGAGATTACCGGAACACCCACCACGCCCGACTCCGATAACCGGTTTGTTATTATAGCTTTTCTTTCTATTGCGATACATATTGCTTTCATTTTTTATTTGCGCTCAGTAGATATTTCAAAAATAGCGCCGCCTGCTGTGGAAGATATGCCTCAACGAATAGCGAAGCTTATAATGAATAAACCCCTTCCCAAAGAAAAGGAGAAGGTTGATATTGCAGGTAAACCTGATAAAATAGAAGAAAAAATCGAGAAAAAGGCGACTCCCGAAATAGCCGCCAAGGAAGCTGCGGAGGTTCGCGCGAAAGAAAAAAAAGTTGCGCAAGCTCAAGTGGCCAAAAGGGCGGTTAAGATTGAAAAAGAGCTGAGGAGTACGGGGATGCTTGCACTTTTAACTGGGGCAGGGCCAACCCGTTCGAGAAGCCGGTCAGCCATTGATATCCTTGGGGGACAGGGGGTGCAAGGAACAAATCTTGACGAAGCCTTGAGGGGAGTAACTGGGGTATCGAGAGCGGGAAGCGAGGCTGATCTGAGCCAGAAGCTTGTGTCAAGGAGGGTAATTGCCACAGAGGAAAAGGTGTCAATTTCCGATATGGTAAAGGGGTTTGGCAGCGCAGGAAAGCAGCTTGATAAACTTGGTGATATACAGGTAAGCAAGCCAAAGACTATCGGAGCGGCACCTCAAAGCGCCAAAAGGGACGAGATGGCCATTACTGATTTCATAAAGAAAAACATGAGAAGTATTCTTGCTGAATATAACAGACTCCTTAAAGGGAATCCCTCTCTTTCTGGCAAGGTTACCGTAAGGTTTACAATAACCCCCAGCGGTGCTGTTGTTGATGTTGAAATTATCGAATCAACAATCGACGACGAATCGTTGCAATCGCGAATAACCCGTGCAATATCAAACTGGATATTTCCGGCCATAGACAATAATGAAGGTAATCTTACTGTAAACTACCCGTTTATATTTCAGCCCACTAATTAATCTGCAAATTAAGGAGGTTACAACGAATACAAAATGGCTAATATCTTTTCTGATTACGCTGCTTTTTTCTGCTCAATTTCTTAGTGCGAGGGCAATTAAGCCTGGCGATTTGCTTGAGATAAGCGTTCCCGGGAGTCCGATATTAACTCAAAAAGTAGTTGTTAACGACAATGGCACCATTGATTATCCGCTTCTTTCGAATAGATCTATTGCAGGTATTACCGTAAGAGAACTGATGGATCTTCTTACTTTTGCTGTGGCAAAAACAGATCCCTCAACAATGGTTGTTGTAAATCTTGTATCCGATTACCAACTTAAAATATCTGTACTTGGCCAGGTAAAGCGCCCCGGAACATTTATGGTCGAAAAGGGAGCAACGATTCAGGAAGCTCTGCTGCTGGCTGAAGGGGTTACTGAATATGCCAATCTATCCACAATAAAACTTATAAGGAAAGATAAGGGCGAAAGCAAATCCGAAAATATTAATCTTGAAGCTTTTCTTGAGAACGGCAATATGCGTAGTTTGCCGGAAATAATGAATGGCGACACATACATTGTTCTAAAAGACAACAGATCAAAAACTGTCAAGGTTCTGGGGGCGGTAAAACAGCCAGGGATTTTTAACCCCTCTTCCGAATCAAATCTTTTTGATCTTATACAAATGGCTGGCGGTCAGTCCGAAGATGCCGATCTCACCAAAATAAGACACATTACAACAATTGATGGTAAAAAAATCGACGCAGTTGTGAATATTAGAGATTTTTGGGAAGATTTTTCGTCACAGGATCTTATCCCGAAGGTATCTGAGGGAGATGTCATCATCGTTTATAGAAAATCAGTTACATGGAAGGCGTTTATGGGATGGCTGCGGGACGCTGTAAGCCTAATTACGGTTTACCTTCTTGTTCGTAATACCGTTGGGAGTTGATTGTAAATATGGAAAACAGGATTACCGAGTTCAGCGTAAAAGATTATGCCTCCATTTTAGTGCGCGGTAAATGGATACTGCTTATAATTCTGCTCTCAATAATGATTCCTCTTGTTATGTATGTTAAATCATTTCCTGACACATACATTGCAAAGGCGCAAATAGTAATTGACGACCTGAAATCCTCGGGTAATGAATTTACACCAAAAGTTTTACGGACAACAAGATCCTTTAATTTTTATCAGGGTATTTTCAAAAGCCGCTCCTTTCTTCAATCAATAGGTGATTCCGTAGGATGGTACAAGATCAGGGAAGTAGCTCAGGCCGACACATCTGTTGATAAGATGCGGAACTACATAAGCAATTCAATCAGCCTTAAACTTACTAACTATGAATCTTTTCTGGAATTATCTGCCCTTGCGCGCAAGCCCGATATTGCTTATGCTCTGGCAGTAGCGGCAACGGAAAACTTCCGTAATTTCTGCCGTGAAGTTGTTGCTACGGAGTCCGATAACATGGTGAGGGAAACAGAAAAACAGATAGATATCATTAGAGGGAAGCTCGAAGAAGCTGAAAGGGAATACAGAAAATTCAGTGAGTTAACAGGTTCTTCCGGCTCTGCATCAATTGCGGAGCTTAAGAGTTTACAGGATAAATATTACGAACTACGAAATGAAAGAACAAGCAAGGAGGCTGTTTACGAGGCCAACAGGGACCTTCTTAGGTTACTTGAGAAGCGTATGAGCCCCGTTAACATTGACAATAAACGGTCGGACGAACTTGCCCGTATTCAAAAACAGCTAATACAAAAAGAGAAAGAAAAACAAAGATTGGAATCATTGGGCCTATTGCTTGGCCCTTCTTCACAGGTTAATCAGGATATTGCAGAACTTGAGCGAGAAATATTAAAAATGGGCAACCCTGAGCAGCCCGAAAGAATAGATCCGAAAACTATTTCTCAATGGCAAAAAATGAGGAAGATGGTTGTTGAAGACGAAATGGAACTTGACATTCTTTCAAACAAGCTGAATGTTTACGACAGAAAAATCGAAGCCTACAAGCGGGCGCATCCAAACGAACTTTCACAGACACTTGAGCTCGCGCGGTTAGAGCGTGCACGCAAGGTTTATGAAGATACCTATAATATTTTGCTGGAAAAAGTCGAGATGGCCAAAATTAGGCGATCAGCCGAAACGGGGGGAGTTACAATAATTGACGCGCCTGTCATGCCGGTTTCGCCCCTACCAAAAAACGAAGGCGTTTATTATCTGGCAGGTATGTTGGCCGCCCTTTTAATCGGTTTAACCGTTGTTATAATGCGTGAACTTTTGGACACAACCATTAAATCAACAGACAATCTGGAGTCAAAATATCAGATTCCCGTGATTGGTACCATACCGCACATGGACATCTCTAAAAAGGCGGAGCTTGCGGTTAAAAGGCGGAGCCCAGACGGTTCAAGAGACACAACAACCATATATCCTAAAGAGCTTATTGATTTTAATAAGGACGAATCTGTTGTCGCGGAATCGTACCGTTCACTCAGAACAAATCTTTTTTTTACAAGCCCTGATAAACCGTTAAAAACGCTCATAGTTTCAAGTTCCGGACCGCACGAAGGTAAGTCTCTTACCGCGAGTAATCTTTGTCTTGCATGCGCTCAGTCGGGCAAGAAGGTTGTTTTAATAGACGCAGATTTGCGAAGGCCAATCTTACACCATCTATTTCAACAGCCTCGCGAAAATGGCTTTACAGATCTGTTTCTTGGCAAAACGGTTGTTGATGTTGTAAAAAACAGCGGCATTGAGAACCTTCACCTTATTTCTGCCGGACGCTTTACCCCCAATCCAGCAGAACTACTGGGCAGCAGAAAAGCGGAAGTGCTTATAAAAGAGCTTTCCAACATGTACGACCTTGTGGTTTTTGACTCTCCTCCAATAATGGCAGTAACAGACGCTCCTTTATTATCAACAAAGGTTGATGGTGTTGTGCTTGTGGTAAAATCCTATTCCACAGATTCCCTTGTTTTAGAAAGGGCAGTAGCTACTGTGCAAAATGTAAATTCGCGAGTGGCGGGATTTATTCTAAACGATATCGACCTTTCACACCGCTCCGCATCATATGGTTACTACAAATACTATTACCACTACTACAGGTCTCAAAAAGATTGAAAACTATGCCATACGCTATAACAAAGCGGGCCATGGATTTGATAGGAGGTATTGTAGGACTGTCATTTACCGCAGCTATCACTCCTTTGGTTGCCGGTGCGATTCTTATCAATTCAAGGGGGCCGGTATTTTTTAGGCAGATACGACTTACAAAAAACGGTCGCCCTTTTGCATTTTATAAATTCCGTACAATGCTCATTGATAGAAATCTTTCCATCGAGGAAAGAGATGCCATTAATGAAATGGGAGGACCCCATTTTAAGTCACGATTCGACCCACGGATAACCTCAGTAGGCCGAATTTTAAGGTCGTTTAGCATTGACGAATTACCACAATTCTGGAATGTACTTAAAGGTGAGATGAGTCTTGTGGGGCCGCGCCCGCCATTAAGGCCGGAATATGAAAGATACTCCAGATTGGCAAAGAAACGGCTTTCTGTCAAAACGGGAATGACCGGTTTATGGCAAATATCTGGCAGAAGTTCTTGCAGCTTCGATGAAATGGTTGAGCTGGATATACAGTACATCGAAAAAGCCTCTATCCTTTTTGATTTGTGGATAATATTTGCTACCATACCAACCGTTCTACGCCGGAAGGGAGCTTGGTAGTTGCACCTTTTGTTCTTTCTTTCAGAATATTCTTCTTCGGTAAAATCTGCTGGAGGTATTGCAACCTATACTAAAAACTTATCCTCTTCTATGCAAAGAATTGGCGTTACGGCAGATATCATTGAAAGAGACTCTTTCGCAATCGGAGGTGGTAAAAAAAAAATTTCTGCAATTGTTGAAAAGGTTTTTTTCCCTGCTGTTTCGTGGGAAAGAAGAGTTTCGTGGTCATTACAAAAAGCTATTGAAGCCATTCATAGGCAGAATCCAGTTGATATCGTTCAAATACCGGAATTTAATGGTGGCGCCGCAGCTTTTAGTAACACTGCCATTCCTCTTGTTGTCCGCTTTCATACCCCCTCTTTTCTTATTGATAACCTAAACGGTGTTAAGCCAACCTGGTCCAGAAGGAGATGGTATAAACTGGAAGGAGATGGTATAAAAGCAGCGAGAGCGCTTACGGCATCAAGTTTTGCTATCAGAAAAATTGTCTGTTCCTATTACGGAATAAATGAGGAAAATGTTAAGGTCCTCAGAAATCCTGTTGATACCGAAAAATTCACGCCTTCCGTGGATGGTTCTAAACAAAAAGGTAGTTTCCGTATTCTGTTTTGTGGCCGCCTTGAAGAACGGAAAGGGATGTCAATAATTGAAAAGGCATTACCCGATATATTAAAAGGAGCATCGGAAGCAGAAATTCTTTTTGTCGGTTTTGATTATGGCCGAAATGGTGTTTCCTACGAGAAGATACTCTCTGGAATTGCCGGCAAAGAATCAAAAAAGCTTACATTTACCGGTCCGATAAACCGTGATGAACTTGTTAGAATATATCAGGCATCTGATCTGTTTATTATCCCCTCTCTCTTTGATAACTCGCCAAACTCTCTCTTTGAGGCAATGAGCTGTGGTTTGCCTGTAGTAGGAGCTAACACCGGCGGCATAGATGAAATTATTGATCACGAGAAAAACGGCCTTCTGTTTGACATCAAGAGCAGCGATTCGTTTGTTGATGCAGTATTGTCTCTTTATAAAAGTAAAGAGGAACGGGTAAAACTTGGGCTGAATGCCCGCAACAAAATGGTTGCTGAGTATAGCATGGAAGCAAGCGCCATGGCGCATCTCTCTTTCTATTACGATGTAATTAACGAAAGACAAGGTCGCGCGTGAATATCTGTTTTATATCAAGCGAGTATCCGCCAGAAACAGGATATGGTGGTATTGGCACCTATACAAAAATAATGGCAGCAGCTCTTTCAGAAAAAGAAAACACAGTAACTGTAATCTCCCTCTCAAGAAATAAACAGAGAGAGGAATTTTTTGATAAAAAGGTCAAAGTTGTCAGGGTTGGCCCAGGCACATACCCGCTTCCCAAGGGAAGGCTATTCTGGCGATTAAGAATGGTTGCTTATTATCTAATTCCCCATTCACTTGTCCGCATGGCATATGCCTGTTCGGTGGCAGAAGAATATGAAAATTTATCCAAGCAAAAAGCTTTTGATTTTATTGAGGCGCCGGATTGCGGGGCAGAAGCCTTTTATATAAAAAGGAGTCGCGCAGAAAAACTGATTATCCGGCTACATACCCCATATTCATTTTCTCTTTCATTTAACGATAATAATACAAAATGGATAGACAGAAAAATACTTGAGTTAATGGAAAAATCGTGCTGCAAGAAAGCAGATTTTATCACATCGCCAACCCTAGCACTCTCGTTAATTTTAAAAAAAAGGTGGGGATTGCGTTCAATATCCGTCTTCCCAAACCCCATAGATAAAAGAGTTGCAGATAAGGGGACTATTGGAAATTACATTGTCTGTCCTGGAAGAGTGGAATACCGTAAAGGTATCCATTTATTAATTAAAGCATATGCTAAGGCCGTTAAAAATGGATGTTCTGTCAAATTGATAATTATAGGAAGGCCATATGGCACCATAACAAAAACCAGATTAACCTATGAACAACTCATACAGAATCTTATTAAAAAACTCGGTGTAGAAGATATGGTTCAATGGATACAGGGCATGGAAAGAGAAGAGATGCTAAAACTTGTTTCTTGCGCGAAAGCCGCTCTTTTTCCAGCCGTTTGGGATAACTACCCTTATGCCTGTCTTGAAGCAATGGCTGCGGGAGTACCTACTATTTGCTTTCGTACTGGCGGTTTTCCAGAAATAATTCGTGATAATATCGATGGTTTGCTTGTTTCGCCCTTTGATTGCACTGACATGGCCGAAAAACTCAACAGGGTGTTAACAGACAGTGATTTTGCCAAAAAACTTTCCGTTTCGGCAATAGCGCGAGTGGAAGAATTATGCAATCCGGAGGCCATAGCCCAAAAATTCGAATTAGGTATTAAAGGAAACTTTAGATGAATTATTTTAATGGTATGAAGATAGCCCTTGCCGTTCCAAATAAAGGCCCTTGTGGAATTCTTGACTACTCAAATACTTTAAGGAATGCCTATTGCGGCGAAATGGATATAATAAAGGAACCTTTATTTAAAGCAAGTGGTTATGATTGTCTGCATGTTCAGTTTGAAGCCACTATGTTTCGAAAGGGCAGAACAACTGTATTTCCTCAGCTAATGGAAAAAAATAAAAACATTCCCCGCGTTGTCACAGTGCATGAGGTTTGGGACACAAATCCATATGTAGCAAAGAGGCCAACCGGAAATGGCTTGCCGTCATTTCTCCGTCGGCTTAAATACGATGTTGCTCACTCTTTAGAAATGCGGGAAGAGCGACTTGCCCGTCTTAATTATCTTTGTGACAATATAATAGTACATACCCGCTATGCAAAGCACCTGCTAATAAAAAAAGGATGTGATCCGGACAAAATATCTGTACTGCCCCTTCCTGTTGTAAATCATCTTCCAGATCCTAGAGAAGTCGCTGGCATTCCGAGGGAAAACGATAAACTGATTATACTTATGTTTGGCTTTATCTCTCCTGCAATAGATTACAACACTGTTTTTCAGGCCCTAAAGGAGGTTAAATATCAATATACACTCATTATTGCCGGTACCAGCAGGCGCCCAGTCGATGCAAGCCTTGATGTAAAGGTTAATGAATTAGTTAAGCAATATGGATTAGAAAAGCATGTTTTTAGGACAGGCTTTGTTGAGAATAGAGATCTTGACGCACTATTTACAGCTGCAAATGTTTTTATACATGCCCCTTTATTTAAGACTGCTTCGTGGTCGCTCGCCAACGCTCTTGGGGCCGATCTGCCTATTATCGCTCCCGATTTACCTCATATACAGGAAATCAATGCGGAGCGGTACTGCATTAAAACCTATCCTCAAGGCGATACAGATAGGCTTGCCACTTGTTTAAAAGATTTTTTTGATAAAACAGAACGGGTAAACGCGAGAAAGAAAATTCGAGATTACGCAAACGATCATCCGCCCGCAAAGTTTGCCGAATCGCACCTTTCGTTGTACAGGAGGCTTTGTGAACATAGGAATTGATTTTAGGGGCCTTTCACTTGCCTACGAAAACAGGGGCATAGGTTATCATCTTAAAGTATTGGCATCCTCGCTGCCAAACCTTGTGCCTGATTTTCGGTTTCATTTTGTTTTTAAGGATAAAGGAGCGGCTGAAAAATACTGTCCTAACTCCTCTAATGTTAAGAGCACCGTTATGGCGCCGTTCTCAAAAAGAATATGGCTTGAAGACCAAATACGAATCCCTATATTAATACTAAAAAACCATCTTGATTTATGGCATTGCCCTGTTGCTCTTGGGCCTTTACGCGGCATAAACATCCCCCTTTTCCCTACTTGTCCAGTTGTGGCGACCATACATGATATGCATGTCGAGAGGCTTCCCGACCCCCAACTATCTGCTTACAGCAGAGAAAAACGGTACAAGCTGCAAAGAATGTTTATTAAATCGAACTATATAGTGGCGGTATCTGAGGCAACAAAAAAGTCAATAGAAGCCAGCAGGTTAACTTCAAAACGGGGAATATGGGTAATTCCAAACTGTCTAAAGCATGGCGAATATGAAAGAAAAAGGGTTGTTAATAAGGAAAAAATGGTTCTTTTTGTTGGGGATGCGGCTCATAAAAATGTTAATGCGGCAATAACCGTATTTAGAAATCTTGCTGCCCGTTTCCCCGAATGGCGATTTGTAATGGTTGGAGCGCAGCAGAAAATAGCGGCCTGTGTTTCTGGCGGTTCAGAATCTCTTTCGGCTATGAACACCTTACGCATAGACGAAAACATATCCGAAGAAGCGATGATGGACCTTTACGCAAAGGCATCCATCCTCTTCATGCCTTCCCTTTCAGAAGGTTTTGGGATACCTGTAATACAGGCTTTATCGAATGCGACTGTTCCTGTTATCTCTGCCCGATCAGCACTACCGGAGGCTGGAGGTTCGGCTGCGATATATGTTGATCCTATGAGTGTACAGGATATGGCAGAAGGGTTAAGTTCCTTAATGGGCAACCCCGAGAAATTGCGTGTGCTGGCAGAAAAGGGGCGAGACAGAGCTGCTCAATACACTCCAGAACGACAGCTTCCAAAGTTAATTGCTCTATACAAAAAGGCCATAACAGGTGTATAACATTGTCTGGTTTGCTAATCGGGCGCTCCCGGCAGAGGGAGGAGTCGAAAGGTTTGTCCATTACCTTGCAGATGATTTAGGAAAAGATTACCACCTCCGGCTTTTCGCTCAATATTTCGACGATAAACCATATATTTGTTCCAAAGAAAAGCTTCTTAAGACCAAGGAAACCGGTTTTTCCTATAAAGTGAGCCGCATTCATTCTTTATTTTTGGAAAAAATTCAACTTCTTCCGTCCCTAATAAATCGTCTTCCTGTTGTTAGGTCCAAGTATTACGAACAGACAAAAAAAATAGCTGTAAACAACTTTTCTAAAGTTTTAAAAAGCAGATATTCCAAAAAAAGCGGGAAGTGCGCAATAATTCACTCTTTTGCTTTTGGAGAAGTAGGCCTGCTTGCAAAAAAAGTTGCCGAGGATAGGCAAACTCCCTTTGTTATTACACCATTTGTTCATGCTGGCCGCTGGGGAGACGCAAAACACGATATAAACCTTTATAATTCGGCAGACGCAGTAATTGCGCTAAGTGATTGGGATGCCGAAGAACTTAAGCGGTGTGGAGTCTATCATGATCTCATCCGTGTTTGTGGTGTCGGAATACCTCCATTTAACGGAGATGGCGAAGGATTCAGAAAAAAACATGCTATTGGTGGTTTAACTGTTCTTTACACTGGACGCCTCGTAAACCATAAGGGATGGTTAGATCTATGCCATGCAATCGCAAGAATAAACAACGAAGGCGAAAAAATTTCGCTGATTATTATTGGTCCGGAAATCGAAGATATTGATAAGGCCTCCATTTATAAAAAAATGCCGTTTATTAAATTTATGGGAAAAATTTCCGAAACAGAAAAGCGGGATGCTTTCGCCGCATCGGATCTTTTTTGTCTTCCGTCAACGAGTGAAATTTTCCCTGTATCAATTCTTGAGGCGTGGCAATCCAGAAAACCGCTATTGGCTTATGATATTCCAGCTATCAAATCAATAGTTAAACATGGCGAAACGGGCTGGCTTGTAAAGCCTGATATCAATAGCCTTGAAGAGGGGCTCCGTTTCTTTATCAAAAACAGCCACCTGTCGTTAAATCTTGGATATAATGGTTATCAGTTATTGGAAGAAAAGTACAGAATAGCGCGCATTGCTCTTTGGCATAGAGAACTTTACGACGAACTAATTTCCAAGAGCCGCGAGTCAACACAAATTAATTTACAGGAATAAAATTTTATTATTAACTCCTTATGAGCTTAAAAATTGTATTCATGGGAACACCCGCCTTTGCAGTACCCTCTCTTGAAGAGCTCCGCAGCAGGGGGCATGATATTCCTCTTGTTGTTACAAGGCCGGATGCTCCTAAAGGAAGAGGACTTGCGTTTGTAAAAAGCGATGTAAAAATTTGTGCCGAAAAACTCTCAATACCTACAATCGATGCCAATAATTTAAAGGACCCACATCTCCTTGAAGTGTTAAGAAATCTTAAACCCGATCTTTTCGCTGTTGTTGCTTTTATGATTCTTCCGAGGGAGCTTCTTGCTGTGCCGCGGCTTGGCTGCATAAATCTTCACCCTTCACTTCTTCCGAAATACAGAGGTGCTGCGCCAATACAGTGGGCATTGGCCAATGGCGAGTTGGAGACCGGAATATCAATTATTAAACTCAGCGAGGTAATTGATGGCGGAGATATAATAAAACAGGAAAAATTTCCGATATTTCCCGCGGATACAACGCTTACTCTTTCTGAAAGGCTTTCCAAAGAGGGGGCGCGATTGCTTTGTGAGGCGGTTGCCGATATCGAACGAAATACGGTAAAAACAGTAGTACAGAATAGCAATAAGGTAACACCTGCTCCCAAGCTACGAAAAGAGGATGGACTGATAGATTTTTCCCTTGATGCTATCTCCATAATTAACAGAATAAGAGCATTTAACCCTTTTCCTGGCACTTTTACCTATTATGAAGGTAAGCGGCTTTTTATTGTTTCGGCGGAGGCGGTAGATGGCTGTGGAAAAAAGGGAGAGGTTATAGCAATTTCAAAGAGCGGTATAACAATTTCGTTAGATAGGGGCGCAATATTGATTAAAAAGGTAAAACCGGAGGGACGCAGTGAAATGGAAGCCTATGCTTACGCGAATGGGAAACGGATCGGCATACACTCTTTTTTTAACATTTAGCGTACTCATTCTATTTACCGCATGCAGGCAGGAGATAGATGTTGATTTCCAGCCTGTTAGGGAATCGCCGGAGATACATTCGTTTTTGTCCAGCAATACAAACCTGTCGGTTTTTCCTGTTCTCACAAGAGAAATGGCGGATATTGCAGGCGAGTGCGGCGCTACAGGTGAAATAGAGCGGCTAATAACAGAAGAATTTGCAAGGGTTACAGTAATCCCCTTTTATGATTTATGTATGGGTGTAGCCGGCAGGGCCGAAAACGGAAAAATTGTAACTGTTGCCAATAGGTTTTATGTGGAGAATAAATTTTTGGCAGATGAGATGGAAGCTATTGCGCTCTTGTACAAAAAAAGAAATATAACCCATTTTTTACTTATAAAAGTTGATAAAGCTATGGCATGGAGAGATCTTAAGGGGGCACTTACACATGAAATTCTTTTACGAGGGGTTTTATATGATCTTTCTACTAAAAGGGTGATATATGAGTTTTTATCTTCCGGTAAATCTCGTGATTCTAAAAAAGCAGCGGCGTTGAAATTGTCCGATGTCGCAACGGTAACGCTTAAAAAAAGCTTCGAAAAGTTTCCATATAAAGGTACTGCACGGATGAATAAAGACGGAAGACCCGATTTTTAGTTATGATTGAAAGAAGAGAACGATCTATTCCGCTTGGGTTTAATAAGGATAATTCTACAATAGTTAATATTATTGAACAAACAGCAGAAGAGATGCTAAAAGAAGGATGGAGGTTTGTTCGGTCATATACGGATCCTGATTTTAGGGAAATTTCCCTTTTTTTTGAACGAGAAATAGAAATAGGAGGTTGAGGTGGCAACATTTGAAAAATTTGAAAAAAAGATGCGTCAGGAAAATATACCGGAATTAATGATAAATACCTTTCGCTCGCAGTACGAAATGCTGACAGAAGGAGAAACGGGGTTAATAAATGAAGAAGAACTGTCTATTGTTGACACTCTTACCGACAGCGATTTTCTAGATTCTAGATTTACCGAGATAGGAAAAAAATGTTTTTACAAAGCAGTTTTAATAAAACTCAATGGAGGACTTGGGACCGGTATGGGGCTTGAAAAAGCCAAATCTCTCTTGGTCGTGAAAAATAACCTCTCTTTTCTTGATATAATAGCCAATCATGCAATTTCTTCAGCTGTTCCTTTATTGTTAATGAACAGTTTTTCTACACAAAAAGATTCGATCGAGGCGCTTTCGGTTTATCCGGCTCTGTGCCGAGGAAACCTGCCCCTCGATTTTTTACAGCACAAGGCCCCAAAGATTATGGCAGACACTCTTTTGCCTGCAGAAAACATGAATAACCCCTCTCTTGAATGGTATCCTCCGGGACACGGCGATATTTACACCGCACTCGTAACAAGCGGCATACTTGACAAACTATTGGCTATGGATATTGAATATGCTTTTATTTCCAACGCCGACAATCTTGGCGCATCACTTGACCCAACAATTCTTGGATACTTTGCAGACAAAAGTTTTCCATTCATGATGGAATGTGCCGACCGTACAGAGGCAGATAAAAAAGGGGGGCACCTTGCTGTCAGAAAATCAGATGGGCAGTTGATTCTGCGTGAATCAGCACAATGTCCATTGAAGGACGAAAAAAGCTTCCAGGATATAAAACGGTATCGCTATTTCAACACTAACAATCTATGGATTAATTTGCCATCCCTTAAAAAGCTTCTCGATAATAACGGTGGTATTATGAAACTGCCTCTAATAAAAAACCCCAAGACACTCGACCCAAGGAACCCCGCATCACCGGCTGTAATACAGCTTGAAACGGCCATGGGTTCGGCGATTGCGGTTTTTAGGGGTGCTGCTGCCCTTCGTGTTCCCCGTAGCCGTTTTGCTCCGGTAAAAACCAATAACGACCTATTAGTTGTCCGTTCGGACGCTTATGTTTTAACGGATGATTTTAGAGTTGTACTTCATCAAGCACGAAAAGGGAGCGTTGTGGCCGTAACTCTTGATTCAAAATTTTATAAGCTTATTGACGACATGGAAGCACGCTTTCCCTATGGTTCCCCCTCTCTTATGGAATGTGAAAAGCTTACAGTAAAGGGGGATGTTTTATTTGGAAAAGAGGTTAAAATAAAAGGGAGCGTTGAAGTTGTAAATAAACTAAGCCAACAATTATTAATACCCGACTTATCAATAATCAACAATGAAACAAGAATTCAGGAATAGAGCCGCGGCTCTTATAATACATAACGACGCAATACTTCTTGTCCGGCATAAAAAGCAAGGAAAAGAGGCGTATTATCTTCTTCCCGGTGGCGGAGTTAAAACAAATGAAACGGTTGAAGAAGCGCTAAAGCGAGAATTATTGGAAGAAACAGGTTTATGTGTTAAAGCTATCCGGCCGGTGTTTATAACAGAATCAATATCAACCGATAAAAAAAGAAAAATAAGGCAATTTGTGTATATATGTGAATGGAGCGGCGCGATAAAGCCATCAACCGACAAAAGGGTTGAGAAAGCGCTATTTGTTCCAATTAAAGAATTTATAAAAATGACATTTTATCCGAATATAAAGAGAACGATTATTGATTGTCAAAAAACTTTATTCCCAACCACCCCTATAAAAATCAGCGTTCCGTGGGAAGAGTAACCTTTATGTTAACTATTTACCCAATTTTAGTTAGGTAGGATCCGTAAGCTTCATTCTGCCAACATTTTCTATTGCTGAAACCTTAAAAGGCAGACGCCGTATAATGTACAAAATACCAGCACAGCCCCAAAAGTATATATCGGCAGGATGCGAACCGGTGTGCGGTCCTGTTAAGTTAAGTATTGAAATAGAGAAGATAATTGTTATGCAGGCGCGGATAACCTGCCTTTTATCCCTTTGTTCCTCTTCTATATAGACCTTATATCCCGTTCTAAAAAACCGATATAGAATGTACAATAATAGAATAATTCCTATGTAGCCCGTTTCGTAAAGTACAGTAAAGTAATAGCTGTGAGCGTTAAAAGAGCCAAGCCCCCACCCAAAAGGGCCTTGAGGTAGCTGTAACGATCTTTCAATTACAAAACCCCACATTGTTATTCGAGCCTTCATGGAGTGCTCTTCAAAAGGATTAGTAACTGCGCTTACTCTCTCTTTAACAAAAATATCGGCCAATGATTTACTTGTTTTGTCGTCAAAACCCCGCTCTTCAATATTCATTGAAGGTTCATTGGCCTGGAGAGAACCAGCCTTGTCAATTAAAATAGATATAGGAATTGATGCAGTAATTACAACAACTACAACAATGATTTTGACGCGAAACGAGGAACGGTGAGCAATCAAGACCCATAAAAAAATGGCCGATACTGCTCCTATCCAGTTTGAACGAACGGAAGTCAGCAATATTGCAATTGCCATAGTGGGAACAAGAAAGAGATATAGACGGGAGCCGCCTCCCTTTTTTATTCCTGCAAGTGCAAAAGCAGTAATCATTCCTATTTGCATAAAATCAGCAAATGTCGCAGGTGAAGCCAAGGTTGAAAAAGGTCTGGCAGTTCCGCCAATAAAAAGGGTAACAAATTCTGTTCTCATATAATCCAGCCATATTTCCTCAAAGGAAGTATAGCCAAAAACAAACTGTTTTATTCCATACAACGAAAGTAAAAAAGCAAGCACCGTTGTTATGCGACAAAAAGCGATTATCTGTTTAAAATCACTGATTAAAAAAATTGGGAAAAAGAAAACAGATATAAAAAAGACATCCAGTTTAAAAGATTGTAAGCCCTGTCCAATATTCGTATTTAGTATAAATATTCTTGAGGTTAGATAGGCGATATATACAAGAATAAAAAAAAGGATATTTGTTTCATTGGAAATAAACCGCTTCCCTTTTCTAAGCATATCAACTGTTGCAAAAATTAGCAAACCGACAATTATATCCGGGATAAGCAGCAAAGGATCGTTGGTTATTCTTGTTTGCATGAGATAAAAAACTCTTCTTATAAATGGAATAAAAAGAGGTAGCACGAGAAGAAGAAAAAGGCCAAAAGCGGGAAATTTTACAATAGGAATAAAAAAAAGTGCGGATACAAACGCTACAAAATCGGTTCTGGTGGGCACGGCAGAAATTTTTAAGGCTATAAATCGCCCTATAAATAAAGCAATAACTGCAAAAAATATCGATTTAAAGGTTTTAATAAGAGATAGTCTTGGCATATATGGATTTATAAAGGTTAGCGGTATTTAAAATATCTAATTCGGCAGCTCTTTCCATAGAAAGCATAGAAAGCTCCACCCGTTTTTTTTTGTCAAATAAAAGCAATAAAATGCGATCTTTAAGTTCATCTGGTTTGCACAGGATACCATATTTTCCATTGTCTAAAAGATAAATAGAACCATCATTTATTGTTGCTATAACAGGCGTGCCACATGACATAGCTTCAAGAGCGGGCAGGCCAAAACCTTCATATTTTGACGGGGAGATAAGTATCCATGCCTCTCTATACAAATTTGTTAGGGTTAGTCTATCAACAGGCCCAATACATTCGATGCCATCTGCCGAAATAAAATCGGGACCGACAATTCGCAACCGAACACCCGGGTAAGCCGTTTTTAAAGAAGAAAAAATAGATATCAATAGGCGGCCTTGTTTACGATCATGCAATCCACCAACATACAGAAGAGAAGGAATGGATGGTTTTGTAGCAGAGGGGTAAAAGAGTTTTCTGTTAACGCCGCAAGGGATGAGGATATGTCTGCCCGGCAGGTGTTCTGCCGTTTTTGGGGAAATAATGACAGATACACTTGAAGCTAAATATCCAACCCACTCCAGCGGGATTGTGAGCGCTTGCGCAATTTTACGCCTTACAGTCGTGGCATTTTTAAACTCCATAATGGCAGAGCCGTAAAAAGTTCGGACAACTGGTTTTTTGCCAAACATTAAAAAATTGTCACCATGTGCGTGAATCAAATCAAATTTATCTGTATTTACTAAAGCAAAAAAAAGTCCAAGCATGAATCTTTTTAAAAACTTGCTCTTTACGACAAATTGAGGCAGCTTCAGCGTTACACATTCATACAATGCATCATGCGGTTTTGCGCTTAATGTAAATACAGTAACTTTTTCGCCAAGCTCGATTAGAGAATTAGCAAGATCGTGTACCTGTGTAGCGACACCATTATAGGCGGTTGATGGGAGTTCCCTTTGAAAGAAGGCAATGTTCATTTATTAAGCAATTCGTGAAATATGTTTAATACAGATTTTGCTGCTATCTCTGGCGCTAGTAAAGTGTCATATAAAAGTTTTGCATTTTTTGAGATCGTTTTCCTCAAATCATTATCGTTTTTAAGTTTATGCACTGCTGCTGCAAGGCCCGATGCAGAACCATCAAAAAAAAAGATATTTTTTTCGTGTGTAAATTCTGGATCTGTCCAATTGGTCCGGTTTGCAATTATTACCATTCCGTGTTGCAAGGCAGCCGCCGCTGTTCCATTACGAAATGAAATCCCTCTTTTATTTATAAAAACAAAAAATTCCGACTCCTGTAAAATAGCAGATATCTCTTCTGGCTTAAGAAAAGATTTTGTATCGGCTGTTTTAGCTCCAAGATTAACCGTAGAACCAAAGCCCATAAGTAAGACCGCCTTTTCTGCGACCCCCAAAACCATATCTTCATGGCCGGTGCCAAATGTGCATAAGAGATATTTTTTTGCGGCATCAGGATGCTTTACAAAAGGTATGTTAGAGTATGCGGGAATAAGGCTAATGTTACTATATCCAAGTCCATAAATTACTTTTTTCCGATAGTGGCTTGTAATAATTAGATGATTCGCAAGCGATACAACCTGACGATCTTGCCATATGTTAAATAACCCATATATAATTTTTCTTAGAAAAGAACTGTATGATGGGATAAAAATTTCATGGACGAACAAAATCGATGGTATCCCCTCTTTTTTTAGTTTTCGCATCATTAACACGGTAAATAGGTTTAATCGTCCATATAAAAAGGGGGTATAGGCCATTAAAACCACATTGACATTGCTTGAGCGGATTTTTTTTATCAGCCTTTTAGGGCTCAAGGCAAGATGAAAGGGATCGATAATGGAACAGCTCTGTCCCACTGAGGTAATTGCTTCTGCAAGGATTCGCGCATGGTCTCCGACCCCCCCCCGAGATGGGGGAATCGTAGGACAAATTATGGCTGATTTCATAAATACTTTGCTCACACGATTAAATACATTATTTTAATTGATGAAAGGAATTATATGAATAAATACTCAATTGCGTTTATCTCTCCAGGGGGAAATCTTCTGCATCACATTGTGATGGCCAAAACAGAAGACGAAGCTTTACAATTATTTTTCAAAGAAATAAAATTGGCCAGTTATACAAATGATGACGATGGTTTCTTTTATTTCAAAGAAGATTTCAATTATGGCAAACGGCCGGTTGGAAGCATTATAAAAATAGATTGAGACCCTAAAACAGATATTCATTATGCTTCGATTTGTCCCTGTTTTTTTATTTCTTTTCTCTTCTTTGTTAATCGCTCAACTGAATTTTGAGGAGGAGGGGGCGCGAGAGAGGAACCATTATGGCATGTCTCAAGCGGAATGGAAGGCGTTTAAGGAATCTGGCATGTCCATGAGTGAACTCGAAGAGCTAATTCTTTGCGGGATCACATACAGCGAATATCAGACACGACCGTGGCTTTCCCTTGGTATATCAAGAAAAACCTGGATTGGTGATCGGTGTAAAGGATTGGGAGACCAGGATGTTAAAGCCTTTCACGCAAAATCTCCCAGAGATTACTCCATAGTATTGGCTTTTTTAATTCCAGGAAGCTACCATTTTCGTAATGACCAGTATGCCGTTGCCTCTTCTTTGCTGGGGGCCGGCCTTATTTCCTGGGGCTGTTTTTTTTTATTACCGAAAGAGAGAAAAACAATTGCTACTGGCGGAGAAGAGGTGGTTGTGGTAAAACAAAAACAGGCCGTATTTATGCTTGCTGCGATAGCCACAGGAGTGGTTAGTGCAGTATTATCTTACAGACAACAAAACACTAAACCCTCCGACGAATCACTTTCCATAGGCGTAATGCCGCTTAAGGACGGAGCATCGGTTTCGCTAATGTCTAATTTTTGACAAAATTGGAAAAAAAAATAAAGATTCTTTACCTTGCGCCGTATAATTATACTGGAACGCTGGATTTGTTTGTTGATGAACACCGTCGCAGGGGACATCAGGCCGATTTTGTTACCCTTACAGAAAGCCCTGAAGGGTTTAGCAACGGTCTCTGTTTAAATCTCCGTCCCAATGCTAACGACAAAAAGATCATAGCTCTTCGCAATTTAATTTCCGCCAATTCTAACGCAAAAGGTGTTAGAGCTGTTTTACAAGGCAAGCCACCGTTTTTCGAACCATTCCTTCTGCAAAAAATGGCTCTCTATTTTTACGACAAATTCTACCAGAGACGCATATACAAATTTATCAATCAGCATAATCTGCTTGATTATGATGTTTATCACCTCGAGTCAGGAATTGATTTTTTTAAAGACTACAGATTGCTGCCCATGCTTAAAGCCAAAGGCAAAGTACTAATAGCAAACTATCATGGCAATGATTTCAGAAATCGGGGCGTGCATAGAACAATGCACGCCACTGCAAATGCTAATACAACAAGCGAGTGGGACATATTTCTTAATTATCCTGGTTGTGTGTATCAGTATTTGCCTTTTAAGTTCAATAACGACAATAAAATTACAATTCCAACCGATACCTCCTCTCTTGTTATGTGTCATATTGTTAGAGCAGAATCTCTTTTTTACTATAAGGGGACCAAACGAATTGTCGAGGCAGCAGAACAGGTTGCCAAAAAAAATGGTTGCACCTTTAAATTAATTTACGGCAAAACACACAAAGAGATACTAAAAGAGCTATCATCTGCCCATATTCTTATTGATCAAATTGGCGGTAAGGCAGGTTATGGATACGGCATGACTGCCGTGGAGGCTCTTTCCATGGGTTTGGTGGTTGCTGTGGAAATTCAGGACGAAATGAGAAACCTGCTTGGCCCGCACCCTTTTTTAGAAGTTAACAACGACAATATCGAGAAACAACTTGATTTACTTATTAACGACAATATCAACCTTCAAAGCAGATCAGAAAATGGTTACTCTTGGGTTAGGGCAACGCATTCTGTCGCTTCGGTTGTTGATAAGTTGTACGAACTTTATAAAACCATTTTCTGAAGAGCATCCTTAGCGGCAAGCTGTTCAGCCTCTTTTTTTGACTTTCCAACGCCTGTTCCACATACCACACCATTTCGAATGGCTGCTATTTCAAAACTCTTATTATGATCCGGTCCGGTTTCCTTGCTCACAACATAAGTTACCGTGCCGTCGCCTTTAGCTTGAACTTTTTCAAGCAGTAAACTTTTATAATTAACCATATCATCGTCCTGCATAAACTCTTCAAGTCTTGACAACACAAATTTGTGAACAAAGGTTTTTGCAGGCTCAAGCCCGCCATCCAAATATATAGCTGCTATGATAGCCTCAAAGGCATTGGAATTGATGGAAAAGCGTGTCCTGCCGCCTGTTTTTTCTTCTGATTTAGACAACAAAATCGATTCAGATAACGAAATCGAATCAGCAGCAGCCTTTAGCGCCTTCCTGCTTATAATAACCGATTTTATCCTTGAAAGTTCACCTTCCAGCTTTTTTGGATAACGGTTATGGAGATGGTCTGCTGCCAAAAACCCAAGTATTGCGTCTCCGAGAAACTCAAATCTTTCGTTAGACTCGAGAGGATTTTCGGATAGGCTTAAAGCATACGAAAGGTGCGATAGCGCCTTGTTGAGTAATGATTTATCGTTAAAGACATAGCCAATTCTCTCTTCAATATCTGTTTTAAATAAAAGAACACCCTTTTCCTTTGTGGGGAAAAGGGTGTTAATAATCTTCGATAGCTTCACGGTAAAAAACGAAGGATTTAACCCTGATATTTCTTAAGCGCCAAAGAGGCATTATGACCACCAAAACCAAAAGAATTCGATAAAGCAATTTTGATGTCACGCTGAATAGTGGAGTTGGGTGTATAATTAAGGTCAAGCTCCGGATCGGGATCTTCATAGTTTATTGTTGGAGTTACAACCCCATTTTGCAGCGATAATGCTGTGGTTATAAACTCAACAGCGCCTGAAGCTCCAAGCAAATGGCCAATCATCGATTTTGTGGAACTGACATTAATTTGGTAAGCATGCTCACCAAACAGCGCCTTTATTGCTTTGGTTTCCTGCTGGTCGTTTAGCGGAGTTGAAGTGCCATGCGCATTTATATAGTCAACATCGTTGATATTAAATCCCGCGCTCTTTAATGCCCTCCGCATTGCGCTTGCCGCGCCTTCCCCCGTCTCTTTGGGAGCCGTAATGTGGTGTGCATCGCAGGTAAGACCGGCGCCGCAAAACTCAGCGTAAATCTTCGCCCCTCGCTTTTTTGCATGCTCTTCCGACTCTAAGATTATTATCCCGGCCCCTTCGCCCATTACAAAACCATCCCGCTTTTTATCGAATGGGCTCGAAGCTTTTGATGGACTATCATTACGGGTGGACATCGCCTTCATATTACAAAATCCTGCCATTCCACATTCCGTAATTGCTGCCTCGGTGCCGCCTGTAATCATCACCTCAACATCGCCCAATTGGATATGACGCAGCGACTCGGCGAGGGCATGTGCACCAGATGCACAGGCAGAAACCGTTGCGTAATTTGGCCCCTTGGCATGATACTTTATTGCCACCATTCCCGAAGCCATATCAGCAATCATCATCGGAATAAAAAAAGGACTCACTCTGTCCGGCCCCTTTTCGACAAGCGCTCTATGCTGCTCTTCAAGCGTTTGGAGACCGCCAACACCAGAGCCAATAACGCATCCGACAGTATCCGGATCGATCGATTCAAAGTCGATACCGCTATCCGCACATGCTTCTGCGGCTGCCCCAATAGCATACTGTACAAAGAGGTCTAAACGACGAACCTCTTTTTTGGGAATGAAGTTTTCGGCATTAAAGTCTTTAACTTCACCAACAACCTTGGTTGCATATTTTGTCGGATCAACCTTAGTAACAATCGAAAGACCACTCTGACCGCCCTTTACAGCAGACCAGAATTTTTCTACCGATGAACCTAATGGAGAGACTACTCCTATTCCTGTTACAACAACTTTTCTCATCGTATTAACTGACACCTTTGCCTTTGAGATAAGAAATCGCATCGCCTACGGACTTCATTTTTTCGGCATCTTCATCCGGTATTTCGATTCCAAATTTTTCTTCAAAAGCCATTACGAGCTCAACTGTATCAAGAGAATCCGCGCCAAGATCGTCCACAAAATTAGACTCCGGTTTTACCTGATCGGCATTTACACCAAGCTTTTCAGCTACAATTGCCTTGACTTGCTCTTCCATTCGTAAACCTCCTGTTAAATTTATTTGTTTAAATATTTACCAAATCAAAATTGGTTACATCGTCATGCCACCATCAACCGCTAAAACCTGTCCTGTAATGTATTCCGCATCGGGGGAAGCAAGAAAGGCCACGGCATCCGCTACCTGCCGTGGAAGGCCAAGTGTTTTTAACGGAATTATTTCGGCAAGTTTTTGTTTGTCTTCATCTTTAAGCTTATCTGTCATGGCGGTTTGAATAAAACCCGGTGCAATTGCATTTGCTGTAATACCTTTCGAAGCAAACTCTTTCGCCACAGTTTTTGTTAAAGAGATCATTCCCCCTTTACTTGCCGAATAATTTGCCTGCCCCGCATTACCCATAAGTCCTACTACAGAAGCAATATTAATAACCCTGCCATAATCTGTTCGCATTATATGTCTTACGGCAGACTTTGTGCAGAGAAAAGCACTCTTTAAATTTACGCTTAATACAAGATCCCAGTCTTCCTCTTTCATTCGAAGCATTAGCCCGTCTCTTGTGATTCCCGCATTGTTTACTAAAATATTAATTTTCCCAAAACAATCCACTGTTTGCTTTACAAGGGCATCAACCTCATCGCTCTTCGTTACATCGACTTTAACCCCAAGCGTTTTAACGGAGAACTGCGAAGCAATCTCCGCGGCTGTGTTGGTTGCGCCATCGCCGTCAACATCGCACACCACAATTGAAGCACCCTCGGCGGCAAGCCTTTCGGCAATACAACGCCCAATACCACGCCCCGAACCTGTCACAATGGCTACTTTGTCTGTTAGTTTCATTTTTGTTCTCCTATAATATGCAATGCGGCTTCAATTTCGTCCGGCGTATGCGCCGAAATCATATTAATCCCACCATTTATTTTTTTTAGCAGGCCACAAAGCACTTTTCCCGGCCCCATTTCAATTCCAAGCCCCGGTTCCATTGAAATAAAAGAGTCAACCCACTTTACCGGAGAATAAAGTTGTTTTACAAGAAGAGTTTTAATTTCTTCGGAGTTTGTTACCGAGGAGGCAGTTACATTCGACACAACCGGAACGGTTGCATTTTTAAATTGTACTGCAGCAAGTAAGTATTTCAACTCTTCGGCAGCATCTTTCATAAGAGGGGAGTGAAATGCGCCAGACACCGGCAGCGGCAGCACCCTTTTGGCACCAGCTTCTTTAATGGCAAGAGACGCTTTGGCCACCGCATCGACATTGCCGGAAATCACCACCTGATCCGGTCCATTAAAATTTGCCGGAACAACCTGCGAATCTTCCGTTGATACTTTTTTACAAAGGTCCTCAATTGCAGCCCCATTAAACCCCATGACTGCCGCCATAGCACCAGCCTTGGCTTTTGCCATTAATTCGCCCCTCCGACGAACAATTTTTACAGCAGTCGCAAAATCAATGGAACCCGCCGCATACAAAGCTGAATACTCACCAAGAGAATGGCCGGCAGCAAAATCAAACGAAGAAAAACCGCTACGAACAAAGGTGTCAAAAATAATGGCACTCACAATAAAAAGGGCAGGTTGAGTATTTTCTGTCTTTTTTAGCTCCTCTTCCGGCCCCTCAAAGCACAACTTCGCAATATCAAAAGAGAGCAGATCAGAAGCTTCACTGAATCTGTTTTTGGCTTCGGGATATCTTTCATATAAAGCTTTGCCCATGCCAACAACCTGTGAACCCTGCCCGGGAAAGAAAAGATATCTTTTCATTGTAAAGTTATCCCCACCTTACAAGGAGAGAAGCGTAGGTGAGTCCGCCACCAAAGCCGGTCATAACAACATTATCTCCCTTTTTTATTTTTCCTTCCGAAAGACTTTCGTATAGGGTAACCGGAACAGAACCGGCGGAATTATTTCCATACTTGTGTATAGTAACCCCGCATTTTTCTTTTGGCAGACCAAGTTTTTCGGCGACAAAATCAATTATGCGGGTATTTGCCTGGTGCGGAACCAAAAAATCAATCTCCTCCGGCTTAATACCCCCTCGTTCAATAGCCCTCTTAACCGAATCAACAACAAGCCTTGTTACGATTTTAAAAAGAGAGTTGCCGTCCATGGTTATAAAATACTTAGACAGTAAAGTTGGATCTTTTGCAAGCTTGCTGCCGTGAAAAATGGTTCCCCCCCCTTCAACCATAATTATCTTGTGATGCTTGCCTACTGCTCCAAGGTCCGAAGCCATAATACCAACTGAAGGGTCCTCCGTGGCAGACAACACCGCCGCTCCGGCACCATCGCCGAACAAAACACATGTTGACCTATCTTCCCAGTTAACAAAAGGGGATAGTGCGTCCGAACCTATAACAAGAATCTTTTTATAGTTGCCGGTTGATATAAAGTTATTTGCCGTTTCAACCCCATACATAAAACCGGAACAGGCAGCTGCGAGGTCGAAGGAGGGAATGTCTCTTGTTACACCAAGTTTATCCTGAATAACACAGGCCCCGGACGGCAATACATAGTCGGAGGTAAAGGTACAGTTGATAATAAGATCAAGATCGTCAGGACCGCAATTTGCCTTTTGCAATGCCTCTTGAGCAGCCTTAACGCAATGGTCGCTGATTGATTCACCCTCAGAAAGTATCCGCCTCTCCTTAATCCCCGTTCTTGTGGTTATCCACTCATCGCTTGTATCTACAATTTTTTCAAGATCGCTGTTTGTAAGAACCTTTGATGGCAAGGATCTACCCACCCCATCAAATTTTGCATGTACCTTTGTCATTTATGCTTCACAACTCTTTGTTGAATTTTCGGATTCGGCAAGCATCACTGTTTTTATTACATCGTTAACTTTTGTTGAAACCATTTTGCATGCGCGGTCGATAGCATTTTTTATAGAGAGAGGGGTGGAACTGCCATGAGAAATTATAACAACACCATTTACTCCCAAAAGTTCCGCACCACCATAAGCCTCTTTGTTAAATTTTTCAAGAAAGCCTTTGGCCTTTTCATTTCTTAGTAGATCGCCAAGTGTGGTTTTAAGAAGGCCAGGAATCGACTCGTAAAATTTTAATAAAACATTCCCTACAAAACCATCACAAACAATTACATCGGACTTACCAAAAAGTATGTCATTGCCTTCTATATTTCCAATGAAATTCATGTTGGATTCTTTAAGCATATTGTGACAGGCAACAACGGCCTCGTTCCCTTTGGTTGATTCTTCGCCTACAGACAACAAGCCAACCCGCGGATTTTCGATTCCCCACATCCGCTTTACATAAATTTCTCCCATTCTGGCAAATTCGTACAGATGTTGCGGGCGACAATCAGCATTGGCCCCCATATCAAGCATTAACGACTGGGCAGATACTGTGGGTATTGCTATGGCAATGGCAGGCCGACATACACATTCGATTCGACCTACACCAAAAAGAGCAGCGCCCATAAAGGCGCCCGTATTTCCGGCACTTACAGAAGCGTCAACCTCTCCTTTTTTTTGGAGTTCGACACATTGAACCAGACTGGAGTCCCGTTTTGTTTTAAGAACTGCCGCCGGTTTATCGGCCATTGTAACCACAGAGTCGCAATTTACTACAGAATACTTTAACCCCGAAACATCATGTCCGCTCAAAGCCTGCTCAATAACGCTCTTTTTACCCAAAAAAACTATTTCGAGCTCTGGATTGTTTCTGAGAGCCATTAAGGCCCCCTCAATTTCAGGAATCGGCGCTTTATCTGCCCCCAAAGCATCAAGTGCGACGCGAATCATTGAACCAGATTACTCCTGATCAACCTTAATTACTTCCACTCCACCATAGTATCCGCAATTGGGACATATTCTGTGTGGAATGATAGGCGATGAACAGTGGCCGCATTTTGATACAGGCTTACTTTTCATTTTCCAGTTGGCCCGTCTTTTATCACGGCGGGATTTTGAATGTCTTCTCTTTGGTACGGCCATTTTTATAACTCCTTCAAAAATTAAACCTTCATCAAATAACTCTAATTAAAAATCACTTACCTACAACTGCACCTGTTCTCATTCAGATTTTCTCCACATTTTGGGCAAAGACCTTCGCACTCTTCGTTGCAAATTGGCTGCATCGGAATACTAACAGCTATCTCCTCACTTACGATTGTCGCAAGGTCAACCACCGGATCCGCCGCGTCATAAAAAAGAACGGGAACCTCGCCCTCTTCCGATACTGTTCCAGCCATTCCCCGTTTTAAAATAACGGTAAGGTCCGAAGTTATCTCCATTTCAAAAGGATCGAGACAACGGGCACACTCTAAATCCACCTTAACTGATATAAAGATGGTTACAACAGTCTCAACCTTGCTATGGTAAAGGGTCAACAATGCCTTTCCATCTTCAACCATGGGGGCAGCAAGAACAGTTCCCACCTCCTCACGACCTATCGCGAGCTCAATTTCGTTACTGCCAATTTCCAAAGAACGGATATCTATTTTCAAAACAGGTGCCTTAAGATACTTTTTCTGATGAAATGGAGTCAATTAAGAACCTGATGTTTAACTCCTTTGCAGCTTTTACCTCATCAAGCCTCTTTACCGGAGTTGTGTGAGGTGCCCCTTTCACCAAGGCAGGATTACTCTCAATTTCGCCAAGAATTGCAAGCAAGGCGTCGGCGAGTCTATCAAGTTCCTCTCTGGTTTCTGTCTCAGTAGGTTCTATCATTATGGCTTCTGGCACAATTAAAGGAAAATAGATGGTTGGCGCATAAAAACCGTAGTCAAGAAGCCTTTTTGCGAGATCGAGAGTTTTCACACCCGAAGCCTTAAACTCTGTCCCCGTCAAAACAAACTCATGCAACACAGGCTTGTTGTAAGCAAGTTTGAATTTCTCTTTAAGTCGGGACAAAAGATAATTTGCGTTAATTACCGCCACCTCAGTCGCCTCTTTTAGCCCATCCCTACCAAGCATCATTATATATGTATATGCCCTAACCATTACGAGGAAGTTACCATAAAAGGAGTGGACACTCCCTATTGATTGCTTTTTGCCACTAACCAACTCAAATGTAGCCCCCTTTTTTTCGATCCGCGGCTCTGGAAGAAAAGAGACCAACTCAGAAACTACCCCTATAGGACCCGATCCCGGCCCTCCGCCACCGTGTGGAGTAGAGAAAGTTTTATGGAGGTTGAAATGCATAATATCAAATCCAACCGCCCCTGGCTTTACGAAACCCATAAGCGCATTAAAATTCGCACCGTCCATATACATCAACGCCCCATGAGCATGAACCAATTCAGCAATTTTTTCGATATCCCTCTCAAAAACCCCAAGCGTATTGGGGTTTGTTACCATAATTGCCGCAACATCGTTAGAAAGATGGTTTTTAAGGTCGTCTAAATCGATAGTCCCTTCACTGTTCGATTTTATCCCGATTGTTTGATACCCCGCCCGTATCACCGATGCCGGATTAGTCCCGTGAGCAGAATCGGGTATTAAAACAAATTTTTTTGGGTTTCCATTGGATTCATGATAAGCACGAATAACCATCAAGGCGGCAAGCTCGCCATGTGCTCCCGCTACAGGCTGACTCGAAACAGCAGCCATACCGGAAAGTTCAGCCAAAGCATGCTCAAGATTATATATAAGCTCAAGAGCACCCTGGCACAGAGCAGCATCTACAAGAGGATGGAGATTAACAAAACCTGCAAGTGAGGCGCTCCTCTCGTTAACCTTTGGGTTATATTTCATTGTGCAAGAACCGAGTGGATATATCCCCTTGTCGATATGGTAATTTTTTGAAGAAAGGTTGGTATAATGCCTAACAACTTCAAACTCCGGCACTTCGGGCAGCCGTGCCAAATTTTTCCGCAAAACGGCAGGAGCATAAAGGCTTGAAAGTTCAATTTCTGGCACATCAACAGAAGGGAGCGATATCCCTTTTCTTCCGGCAACCGACTTTTCAAAAATCAATTTATCGTCCATTGCTTATTATATTCCTTAAAACTTTTAGTTAAACAGATCCAAAAGCGCGTCTATCTCCTCTTTACTTTTCTTTTCGGTAAAGGTGAGAAGCAGCCTGTTTTTTTGTAAAGGATCAAGTTTTTCCAGCTTAACGCCAGCGATAATATTATTCTTATGAGCCTTTGCGTAAAATTCAGCCGCCGTAATCCCTTTAAGTTCAATCACAAATTCGTTGAACCCCGGACCGGAATAGGGGATAACAACGCTTTTCTTTTTTGACAGAGCTTTTTTTGCGTATTCTGTTTTGGCAATATTCAGTTTTGCCATTTTTACAAAACCCTCTTTACCAAGCAAAGAAAGGGTGATTGTTGCCGATAAAGCAAGAAGCCCTTCGTTACTGCAAATGTTGGATGTTGCCTTTTCCCGTCGAATATGCTGTTCTCGGGTTTGGGCTGTTAGCACAAAGCCCCTTTTTCCCTCTTTATCGGTGGTGCAGCCGCAAATTCTTCCTGGCATTTGTCGAATATTTGCCGCTTTTGTTGCCATGAATCCAAGCAGAGGCCCCCCAAAACTTAAACCGCATGCAACGGGCTGCCCTTCACCGGCAACAATATCCGCCCCACAATTTCCCGGAGCCTCCAGCACTGCAAGACTTAACAGATTGGGAACAACAACTAAAACAAAGGGCGAATAAGCTTTTAGTTCCGCAACCGCCCCTATATCCTCAATTACGCCGTAAAAATTGGGCGTTTGTATCGCGACACCAAAAACTTCGTTATTTAGAAGAGCCTTGAGCGCAGAAATATCAATTGCCCCTGTTGCAGTACATGGAGCCTCGATAAGTTTAATTCCAAGACCATGCAAATAAGTTACCAATACCTTTTTATATAACGGATTTAAAGAGGCTGGTATAACAAACGATCCCCCGTCAGTTTTCTTGCTTATCGATTGAGCCATGATTACAGCTTCTGCAAGCGATGTCGCGCCGTCATAGGTGGAAGCGTTAGACACCTCCATACCGGTTAATTCACAAATCATGGTCTGGTATTCGTAAATTGCCTGAAGCGTTCCCTGGCTAACCTCTGCCTGATATGGCGTATAAGCAGTTAAAAATTCACTTCTCGAAAGAATAGTTCCTGTAGCTGCCGGAATAAAGTGGTCGTAAACGCCGCCGCCGCAAAACGCGTTAAGCGTATCGGTCGAGCTGTTTTTAGCAGACAACTTAGAAATTTCTTTAAAAACTTCGTATTCGCTTTTACCTTCCGGTAAATCGATAGTGCCGCCGCAGCAAAGGCCGGACGGTATGCCCTGTGCTATAAGTTCTTCAACGCTTCCACTGCCTATGGCCGACAGAAGAAGTTCTCTTTCCCTTTTGTCGGGAGCAGTAAAGCCTCCCATGTTTTATAGCAAACCTTCGTAGGTTTTTGCGTCCATAAGAGCGTCCACCTCTTCCTGTTTATCGAGTGATAACTTTACAATCCATCCCTCACCATATGGATCCTTATTTACACCTTCAGCAGCGTTAGAGAGAGCGGTGTTCACTTCAACCACTTTTCCGGATAATGGCGAATAGAGAGGAGCCACTGTTTTAACAGCTTCAATTTCGCCAAGTGAGTCACCCTGCTTGACAATTTTGCCAACCGCAGGTAAATCGATAAAGACAATGTCTCCCAATTCATGTTGCGCAAAATCAGTAATGCCGATTTTTGCCTCATTTCCACTTATTAGAGCCCACTCATGCTCTTTGGTATATTTGAGATTTGCAGGTACATTGTTTGCCATTTTTTAAGGTTTCCTCTCTAAAAATTAAAAGCTTTAACATTATTTTACAGAAGCAAAAGCTGTCTTTGCAGCATTTGCATTCTGCTTATATACAGATAACCTCTCCGATTCTTCGGTTTCGTTTTCGGACCGGTAATAAAGAGAAAGTGTATTGGTAGCAACCGTAATAAATCTAATACCTTTCTCCACTGTTGGCCGGTTAGGATCACTCTCTTTTGCAATAGAATCAAATTTTCTTTTTAAAGCCGCCGCCCGGGCCTGAAGTGAACGAGCTTGAACAACAAGCTGATCATAATCCTTGGATTCGTCGTTAACATTGACACCTAAAACAGCATTGCTTAAAGCGAGCCCCTCCGCAGCAACTGGCGCAAGAACCGAAGTTGACGGTTGCTCCGCAACAGGAGCAGCTACACTGATTGCAGCAATTGAATCAGCTATTTTTTTTGTAAGCGCAATTCTTGCCTCTGTTTCGGCTTTTTTAATCTGTTCTTCCATTTTTTCCCGCTCTTTAAGAGCTTTCGCAATCTCTTTGTCCTGCGAATAACGAACAGCGGTAAAAACAGCAAAGATTAGAATTAACGAAGCAAGCACATAAGAAATCACCACCCTCACAATTCCGCGAGAATTAATGGCTGTTGCAAAGGCCGAAGCGGCCACAGCAAACATAATCAAAATACTGTAAACTTGAATTTCCATAGAATAACCTCCAATTTAGGCACATAATATAATTTTTCGCAACCACACTTATTATGGGTACGATACCGCCCTTGTCTGATTAGCTCAAAATAACTATTTCAGTCGGTATGAATAAAATCCCCGAACTTCTTGCACCGGCCGGCTCCCCTGAAGCCCTTATTTCAGCGTATAAAGCGGGCGCAGACGCAGTTTATTGCGGAGTAAATGAATTTAATGCGAGAAAACGGGCAAAAAACTTTTCCCGCGATGAACTTGAAGGCGCAACCGCTTTTCTTCATAGTAACGAAAAAAAAATATTTGTAACACTTAACACCATCGTTTACGATCCAGAAATTGAAGCGCTAATCGACCTGCTTTTTTTTCTTGAGAAAATTGAGGTCGATGCCGTAATAGTTCAGGATATTGGTGTTATGAATCTTGTTGCTACTCACTTTCCAAAATTGGCTTTACATGCATCTACCCAAACTTTCGCGCATAATTCCCTCCAATGTGAGGCGTTTAAATCACTTGGTGTAAAACGAATCATTCTTCCAAGAGAATTATCTCTACACGAAATCGCGCAAATTAAAAGCAGGGTTCCTATGGAATATGAAGTTTTTATACATGGTGCCATGTGCTTTTCATTTTCCGGACTCTGCCTCGCCTCGTCACATCTATTAAAGTCTTCCGGCAACAGGGGCGAATGTAAACAATTATGCCGCCATGAATATCTTGATCCTACCGGAAAAAAACTACACCCCTTCTCAATGAAAGATCTCGATGCCTCCCCAATTTTAAAAGAGCTGCTCGAACTAAATCTGACCTCGTTTAAAATAGAAGGAAGACTAAAAAGAGCCGACTTTGTTTATAATACTGTTTCATACTACAGAAAATTACTTGACGAATATGCAAATAGCGGCACCATATCCCCAAATTCCAGACTTCAAAGCCAAAGAGCATCCTCTGCCGGCTACTTTACAGAGAAAGAATACGGAAAAATAGTGGCACCAGACTCCCAAGGAACAATAGGCGAGGAAATTGGACCGGCAGAGATTAAAACAAATGGAGAAATTAAACTTTTTGTAAAAACAAAACTAAACAAAGGGTCGCAAATCAGAATTGTCCGCTCCAATGGCGCAGTTGTATGTGAAGGCACTCTTCTTGATTTTAATACTAAACAGTCGGCAAACACATACATTATCACATGGAAAAATAAAAGCGCAATAGCTACAAACGAAAAATTAAAAACAATATATATAGGAGCCAGCCTTCCTTCTGACTTTTCCCAGCTCTTTTGCAGGGCAATTAACAGTAAAAAAGGTGAAAAAATAAACCTCTCCCTTAAGTGGAAAGAAGGTTCCTTTATTTGCGCCGCACAATCGCAAAACTCAACACTTATTTTAAACAGCGTAATTTCCGTTGAAAACCTTATGGACTCCGATAACAGCAGAAATGAATTAGCTGACAAAATAAAAGCCATTTTTAGCAAAAGCGGCAATTACTCTTTTGAGGTTGCGTCTGTTAGCATCGAAATGCCTTCGGGAAAATTTATTCCTCCAAAGACAATCAAGAATATGTGGCGAACTTTGTGCGCATCAATTGAAGAACAGGTTATAAAAAACAGAGTTAGCGCAGAAAACAGTATTCACTTAAGAAAAACGAATCTGATTACTATCCATCGCTCCAAATCAGAATTACTGGCTGGAGATACTAATAAAGACAAACAAATTAGCCGCCCATACGAATCGCCAGCGCTTTTTACCCCTGAAAACAGCCTTGCAAAAGAGAAAGAAATCATTTTGTTGAAAATAAAAGAAGGGCGTAAACTATTGGTTGCCCCATCAATTGGTTGGCTCTTTTTTATGCAACAGTTTGCAAGTAAAATAAAGGTTATCGCAGGACCATACATTTATTGCGTTAACAGATGGACTCTGGAATCCATCACCAGAATAGGTGCCGCCGGATTTCTCCTGTCTCCCGATATTGATGAAAAGCAGATAGGTGCTATTGGTGAAAGCCGGTATCGAATCTTTGCGGAAGCCCCAGACAATACAAATGACCTTTTTATTACAAGACTTCAACCTCCTGCAACACACTATTTGTACAAGGATAAAGAAATTATAATTGAAAAAGAAGGCGCCTACAATAAAGTTGTATGCCGGCAAATCAATTCATTTTGAATCAAGGCTCTTGGGGCTTTTAGCAATTCTTAATGTAATATTGATCCTCCATCAGCCATTGTTTTTTGCAATTGAGGAATATTTATATCTCTAACTGCTTTACCAGAATGCAAAGCAAGAAAAGCTGCCACACCGGCAGCCTCACCGAGCTGGTTTGTGTTAACCATAACCCGAATAGCACCATACGCGCCAGCATCAGTATCCACCATGCGACCAGCCAATAGAAGATTCGGGTAGTTTTCCTGAACCATGATGCGATAGGGAATTTGATAATAGACTGGATTTTCTTTCGTCTCTTCACGCCATCTGCCTTTTTTCCACCCTTTTTCTTTATAAGATTGCTCCGTACCGTCAAGATAACGCAAAGTAATGCCAGGTGTGCCTTGATGGTGTATATCTACCCTATAGCTGCCATAGCTAATTGCATCCTCAAAATGGCGACCGGTAAGAACATCCTGTTCGGTAAGTTTGTAAATACACTTAAAGCGACGCGTCTCCCTTATTCCTATAGATGATGGAAGTTGTATAAGTTGTATCTTTCGATCCTTTACATATTTACGAATGATATCCATGGTTGCTCTGACCTGTCGGCGGCCTTCGATTTCAGCGCGAGTAAGACTATCACCATCGGCACAGTTTGTATCGAACACATGTAGTTCGGCATGGAGACGAATATCGGGCTGGTCGGAAATTTGAACACTCCACCCCCAGTCTTCTGCGAGATTGAATTCCGCCCGATGCTCCATTGCAAGCGAACCAACTGGTATGCCGGTTGTACCAAGGATTTTAGCGCACATGGTTGGAGGCTGTAAGTGGCTGGAAACAACAAATGGAACCGAAAGCCTGTGTGCAAGGTCGCCATCTCCTGTTGCATCAATAAAAAGGCTTGCACGAATAGCTCCTCTGCCAGATTTATTTTCAACAATTACAGCCTTTAGAGCCCCATTTTCCAGATAGGGTGCTGTAAACGAAGTGTGAAGATATGGTACAATACCCGATTCTGTTACAAGTTCATCAAGTTCAATTTTTAGCTCTTCTGAGTTGAAAATATAACCGAAATCGTGGCTGCCCCATTTTTCGATTATGGCATTTCGTTTTTTCAGCCTCTCAGCTGTTTCAAGAGTAAGGCCGGCGATAATACGATTTTCGAAAGAGGTATCATAAAGTGAATGCCAGCAGGTCACAAGTCCTGATGTTGCCATACCGCCAAAAGCATTCTGTTTCTCTACAATAACAACCTTTGCGCCAAGGCGCGAAGCGCGAACTGCGGCAAAGACTCCGGTACAGCTACCTCCAAGAACGCAAATATCAGCTTCTGCAATAACAGGGATCTCTCTTAATGGTTCGCAAATGGTTTGAATCGAAGGCATTTGACTAATCTCCATCCTATTTCAATTCTGTAAAATTTCGAAAATATTATTATAAAGGTCGAACAAAGTTATTGGAATAATATGTGGATCTTTTGAAATGAGCATCTGAAACGGAATATTTGCCTTAAGCAAACTTGTCTGCGCGGATAAGGCATTATCAATCTTGACAGATTCATCGTTAGTCCCGTGCATAATCATGATTTTACCACCCCAATCTTCAGGCAACATTGAGCCAGCAGGGCGCCATTGGTAGCGATCGTAATTCCATTCCCACGGAAGAGCTCCGGCAATAGGAACAAGCACCGAAAATAAAGAGGGATATTTGCATCCAAGGTACCAAGTCCCTATTCCCCCCATTGAAAACCCTGATAAAACAATTTTTGAAGAATCAAAATTAAATTTCTGCGTCACTATGCGAATTAAATCTATCACATCATTTTCGGCAGGGCCAACATAGCCGGAATTTCCTCTTCCAAATGGTAATACAATTGGTATCTTGAGATCTTTAATGTTTCGTTTGCTTGATTCTGAGTTCCTTTGAATTTCCCACTGAGTGCCGTTACTACCATGTAAATAGAGGATGAACGGCGTTTTTTTTGACGAGGAGTATGAATCTGGAAGATGTACCACAAAAGGACAAAGAGTGTTGTCAAAAGACGAATAATACGCAAATTCCGTAACCCCTGGTTTAATTAAAGCTTCAAATTTTTTTTTACCGATCGCTGCCATGATTGTTTCAGCGCGCAAGAATTGAGATAAAACATAGTCCTGTTCCGGAAAGTAATTTTCGTTTAATCTCTTCTGCTTATATCCTCGCAAAATATTTTCTCTATGTAATGATAAGGTAGGCAGCCAAAACAATTCATCATAGGTTTTATTTTTTTTCTGCTTAAGATGTGATATGAGTTGTTCAAGTTCTGTAAACCTTTTATCGAATAAATTCCATTCCTTTGATATGTTTGCCACTTGCAGTATATACTTTCCTGAAATCGGTGTTGTTAAGTTTACACGAATTTCAGATGATGCGATAATTTTGCCAGAATAAAGAATATGGCCAGTTGGTGACTTAATGGATAGCGGCAGCTTCGCTTTTGAAAAGAGAATACCTTCTTTGCAAGTATCTATGAAAAAAAGTGAAATTATCAAGCCAGAACTTTCTGGATATAACGCATAAGGAGGAGCTACTAATAGCCTTTGATCTTGTGAGTAATACCTGCCTTCCTTGAATGATGACGAATCCATAACCATTACGGTATTTTTGAAAACCAGTTCGTTACTCATGTATTCTGGAACCGGAGAAAGGATTATAGAACTTATTGCGGCTCCTTTTTCTCTTTCGCGTACTGTCAGTTTATGTTTGCCGGCTTTCAACTTCCATGAAGGTCCTTTAACATAAATCCACTCCCCTTCTTTGCCATCATTGCCAAGCCGCGCATATGGCATTGTATCCAAAGCGATCCAAAAAGAATTACTCCCACCGTCTTTCCAAAAAACCTTTGCCAGTACAGTGTAATTGTCTTCTTTTTCAATTTCAAATGAAAAAATCACTTGTCCAGCTACGGATGAAGTTTCAGGAAGTGGCTGGGATTTTGTTAAAGCTTTATCAGAAAGAAAACATGGCTCATTTGCTAAGGAATCTAATCTCATTGGTTGAGTAATCTTATCGAGATTTTCTCTTTGTATGAATATGCTATGATTCAGGTCATGAGTTTCTATTTTGACTGATGGACCACCGAACAAATGACTGATTGTAAATAATAAGGCAAACTTAAAATATTTGCTATGCATGCATTTCTCCTCGCTGATAACTAATAACTCTCAAGAATTTTTTTCACAACCTAAATAAAATTTCCTTATTATCTGCCGGAATGTCTTTTAAATTGAAGGCATTTGACTACTTCCTTTAATTTTAACGGTAGTCCGTTTGGTGCAAAAATCATTATGGCAAGAAGGATTATTCCAAACACAGCATCGTCGTAACTTCCAAAAACGCCTCTAAGCGAAAGAAAGTTAAGAAGAATAGAGAGAATAGCAGTGGCAAACAATCCGCTGGTTCCTCCCACCGCGACAAGTGCAACATACCGAACTGATTTCATAATTGACGCTTCTGACGGTCCAATGCCTGCGTTGTAATGGGTGAGCATTACTCCTGCAAATGCGGCGTAAAAGGCGCTTAGAATAAATACCCCCCGTTTGATTTTCGAGGCATCAACTCCGCACGAAGCAGCGCCTTCCTCGTTATCGTGCATAGCCATTAATGCTCTACCCGTACGGGAATTGATCAGATTGAGCAACAAAAGAGTTCCAACGGAGAGAATTAACCATGCAGCATAGAAATTCGAAACACGCGCTGAAGCAGATCCGCTAATTGACAAACCAAATGGCAGATTAAGTGGGGGAACAGCTGAAATACCGTCTGCCGCTCCCAACGAGGCAGTACCAAGAAATACTCTATAAATAATTGTACCAAACCCCAAAGTAGCCATCGCGAGATAATGTCCCTTCAACTTTAAAACAGGAATTCCAATCAGTGCTGCAAGCATAACAGGCAGCAGAATGGCAACAGGCATAGCAAGCCATGGACTTAAGCGAAGAAGGGTTGTTCCATAGACATCGAGAGTTAAACTGGTGAAGCCAAAGGAAGAAAGTAGTTTCACAAAAAAACTTTCTTGATGTGGCAATAAGTTAATTGTTGAAAGAAAGGCTGTAGTATAACCCCCAATAGAAAAAAAAGCCGCGTGGCCAATGGATATTTGTCCGGCATAGCTCATAAGCATAGAGAGGCCGATCACAACAAGCCCGTAATATGCCGCCATGGTTAGCTGTGTAAGGTAGTAGGGAATTCCAAGGTGTGATAGAGCAAGTTGACAACAAATACCGATAGACATCATGATAGAAAAAGAACGGACAGACCTTTGTTTCATAGATTAAAAAGCTTTTAATTTTCCTAAATCTTTTTTGCCAAAGAGTCCCGAGGGCCGTAAAAAAAGGATCAACAGCAGTATAGCAATGCTAACAACATCTTTAAAGGCTGCCGGAAGTAACATGACACTAAAAGTCTCCAGCAATCCTATAATAAGACCGGCAGCTACGGCCGCTCCGCTATTGCCAAGTCCGCCAAATACAGCCGTTGCAAAACCTTTGATTGCGAGAGGTGTGCCGCAGTCGTACTGAGTGGAGGTAATTGGCGATATAAGACAGCCGGCTAAAGCGGCTGTAATGGCTGCAAGCACGAATGCAAGTGTAGTTAACCGGCCAACAGGTATTCCGCAAAGAAGAGCGGCTCTTCTGTTTGCGGAACAGGCGCGCATAGCTTTTCCTGTCATTGTATATTTAAAAAAAAGCGATAAAACCACCATCATAAGCGCAGAGCCGCCCAAAACCCATAGTGTCTGTGGGGAAATTTTTGCTCCCAATAAGTCAATTGTTGAAATCGAAGTTCCGGAGAAATAGGGCAACGACCGGACCTTTTCGTCCCACACATGAAGTGCGGCTTCCCTTAACAATATCGAAATAGCGATGGTTATTATTGTAATCTTAAGAACGGTTGGATTTTTAACATTTCGTATAAAGAGCAGGTCAACAACAAGGCTTACTAATGCTGTAACAATAATTCCAAGAATTAGTGCGGCAGGAAGAGGAAGAAAACGGTAAAAAGCAATGGCACTCATCGCTCCAACCATTAAAAATTCTCCCTGTGCAAAATTTATTACTCCTGTTGCATTGTAAATTATGTTATACCCAATGGCCGTAATCGCATAAATACTGCCTACTGTTATTCCTGCAAGCAAAAATTGGGTAAGAAGGGCAACGGTCATTCTTTGTTAAATCAGCCTTCGAGCTTAATTCCTTCCATGCCGCTTTCGATAAGAAACTGTTCCAGCCCCTCTTTTGTAATTTTTTTCCTGCCGTGAGGAAGACTAATTACCCTTAGCACCCCTTTTTTTATCCAATTATGAATTGTTGGTGTAGTTACACCGCAAAGTCGGGCAACATCGCTTGGTTTATACAGTTTTTCCATCTTTTCTATATCCTTGTATTTTATATGAATTGTTTATATTTATTAAAATACATTAATTTTTATTGCGGTAGGTTTATATGGCTTTAGTTTCCTTTTAATAATTCCGAAAATAGTTATTGAAATTCTTTATATTCTTTAAATGAGGTTTTTTTAAGCAAATAATATGGATATCGCTACCCCGATAGGTTTAATAGCTGGTTTTGCACTCCTCGCATGGGCAATGCTTTCTGGCGGAGAACTGTCAACTTTTATAGATATTCCATCAGTAATTATTGTTATTGGCGGTACTTTTTCTGCTGTACTTGTAAATTATCCGTTATCAAGCGTTCTTAACCTAATGCGTGTTGTTCAAAATGCTTTCTTTGGTAAAGAAAGTTCAATGATGGCCACGATTGATCAACTTGTAGAATTGGCAGAGAAAGCGAGAAGAGAAGGTATTCTTTCACTTGAAGCTCTCCTTCCTTCAATCGAAGATCAGTTTCTTAAAAACGGTCTTCAACACACAATTGATGGAACCGAGGCGGAAACCCTTAAAGCCATCTTGTATTCGGAAGTATCTCAGCTTGAAGGCAGGCATGGTGACGGCCAAAAAATAGTTAAGTCCATGTCATCTTTGGCGCCTGCATTTGGTATGATTGGAACACTTGTGGGTCTTGTTCTTATGTTGAAAAAGCTTGATGATCCATCTAAAATTGGTGTGGGTATGGCTGTTGCCCTAATAACAAGTCTTTACGGCGCAGTATTAGCGAACCTTGTATTTATACCGCTTGAGGGTAAGCTAAAGTTCAAAACGGCTGGCGAGGTTAAAAGACGCGAATTAATAATAGAAGGGTTACTTGCCTTACAAGCCGGTGAAAACCCAAGGCTTCTCAGATCACGATTGCAAACATTCCTTGCTCCAAAGGAGCGAAAACCCGTTCACTAACCAAAGTGCGTGGTAAAAAATGGCGGAAAGAAAAAAAAAGGAAGAAGAAGTTGAAGAAGGGGCGCCGGGATGGGTTGTAACATATGGCGACATGATGAGCCTGTTGCTTACATTCTTTATATTAATCCTCTCTTTTTCCACTATTCAGCAGACTAAATTCGAAGAAGCTACCGCGTCAATTAAACGGTCACTCGGATTTATGCCAAAGAACACCTCTGTGCTTCGTTATCCAAAACCTAATCCTGCCTATGGCTCCGAAGAGAGCCAGCGGGTTTTAGAGGAAATGATGGAGTTCAAAACACAAATATCAGAAAAAAACTTAACAGACAATGTAAAAGTGATGCTTACAGACGATGGTGCAAGATTTGTTATTTACGACCCTTTGCTGTTCGAAAGCGGTAGCGCGATTCTAAAAAGAGAAGCTTTTGTCCCACTAAAGTTAATCGCAGATATGCTTAAAAAATTTCCCGATACAAACATCAGGGTAGAGGGGCATACAGATAACATCCCCATAGCTACATATGAGTTTAAATCTAACTGGGAACTTTCCGCAGCAAGGGCCATATCGGTCGTCAGGTTTTTTATTGAGAATACTGCCATTGTTGCGGAACGACTTGGAGCTACTGGTTATAGTGAGTATCGGCCACTTGAGTCGAATGTTTCTGCCGCAAGCAGATCCAAAAATAGAAGGGTAGAAATCTATGCCGATATGCAACTTTCGTTAAAGGAAAAACCGAAATATCTCGATAACGAGTAATAGACCTGTTAAATGGAGTGATTAATATGGCGGAAAAAAAGGCGGACAACGAAAAAGGCAAAGAAAAAGGGGCGGCTGAAGGGGCTTCAAAGGAGAAAAAGCCGCTTCCAAAGGCAGTTATTATGGGAGCAATAATTGGTGGCGCAATAATTCTCCAGTCCGCGATATTCATGGTTGTGCTTGGCAATATGAAAGCTAAGGCACAAGTTACAGAAGAACAGCTCGCAATAGAAGAGGCTAAGAGGATTGAGTCGGAGAAGGCGAAGCTACCGATAATAGACTCAACAAAATTAGTGTATAAAATTGAGGATCTTATAATAAATCCGATGAATGGGGGCCGCCGATTGCTTGCTCTTTCGGTTATTCTTGAATTTCGTTCAGAGGAGCTTGCGGTATCGGCTAAAGTAAAAGATGGTCAGCTGCGCGATGCCTTTATTAAGGTTTTAAGCGCCAAACCACTTGACGAACTTGCAAATGTTCTAAATCGTGACCACCTCAGAAGAGAGCTATTGCGGGCGGTAAATGAGTCGTATGGCGAAGACGCGGCCGTAAGGCTCTTTTTTGCCAATTTCGTAATTCAGTGATTTTTCTTCCCCAGAGTGAGGTTTTGATACCCCGTTAGTGGATATTATATATTGTCTGTGTGGAACAGATAGACATAATACTGATAATAATATGCGCCGCACTTCTTGTGTTGTCGTTTGTGATGAATATTCTTGCAAGCTCGCGGCTTTCCCGCCTTTCCGAGGCAATTAGTCAAGTTGAATTAAAAATTGAATCCGCCTCAACAAATAGCCAACCAGGTAGAGATGTCACCAGAGGTTTGCCGGAAAGCACCTCACTGTTAAATGTATCTGCTACAGATTCTTCGATTACCGATTCAAAAGTTGGGCGTTACAGACCGCCAAATACAACGGCGCTCGAGATAGGTTCTGTTAATAAACCGTCAAGGCCAGCGGTGAGCAAGGCGGGTATAAAAATCGATGACAGTGCGATCAATAATCAAATAACACCAGCCGAGAGTTCCGGTGACGAAGATGTAATGGATGTTGTGGTTGCCACAGATGCGTTTATTACCACAAAACCCCCAAAGAGTGAAGATGTTGAGAGTCTGGAGATCAACCCCTTTATAGCCAAGGAGCAGCGGATAGATTTTGACATCATCAAAAAAACTCTCACTTCGGTTAAGAACAATGAAACGGCAGTAATCGACATGGTTGATATTCCCATGATGATTGAAAGTGAAGTAGCCTCATTCAAGGCCATACTAAAACCTTATCTTTCACAAAAGAGAGGTATCCGCTTAAAAAACGCAAGCGAAGAGATAAAAACCGCGCTTATCACTGATTTTCCAGAATTATTGTTCTCCTAAAGAGTCTCTTAAAACCAATGTTTGCAAGAATACACCCATTTATACGCTTTGCTGGACTCCCGTTAATTGCCATTTTTGGTGCTTTTCTAATTTGGTTTTACTCAGCCCTTAACAGGCGATACGAGGAAACAGCAGAAATGCCGATTCGAATAGTTAATCTCGACCCTTCTCTTCTTCCTGTCAATCCAATATCTGAAATTGCAAGAGTGCAGATTTCCGGTACAGGAAGACAGTTAATTGCTCTTCGAATAAAATCGGCGGAACTCCTTGTTTCTGCGGCAGGGGCGGTTAAGGGCAATAATATTATAAAATTGAGCGCAGACAATCTCGAATTTAGCGACAATCCAGGCATCAGGACCATACAGGTAAAGGAGCCGCAGTTTATACAGCTTAATCTTGACGCTGTGGTAACAAAAACCGTCAGGGTGGTTACCGATCTTCGCTTTTCCGTTAGTAGAAATACCGCTGTTATCGGCGAGCCTGCATGCTCCCCTCCTTTTGCTGCAATAGTCGGACCGCGGGAGAATGTTGCTCTTATTGATTCAGTTGTAACACGCCCCATACAAATTAAAGAAATTTCGTCCGATACTATAGTCACTATCCCATTGAAACAGCCCGAGTTGTTTTCTGTTTCTGTAAAACCGGATGAAGTAACCGTAAAGATTAATGTTGATAAATTAATAAGAAGGGAAATTAAAGGCATTCCTGTAAAACTTATTGATATACCAAAGGGAGTTCTAGCGGTTGTTGATGCACACAGCGCATCGATAGTTGTTGCCGGACCAAAAAAAACTGTTGAATCTCTCCGAAAGGAACACATAAACATATATGTTCCTTACAGCCGTTTTGAAACAGAGGCGAGTGATGAAGTGGAACCACTGGTTTCTATTCTCGGCGATATTCAATGGTCAAACCTCAATCCAAAAAGGGTAAAACTCATTAAAAATGACAATTCTGGGCATTGAAACTTCGTGCGATGAAACTTCTGCGGCAATAATTAATGATGATTTGAAAATATTATCAAATCGAATTTACACGCAAAGAGATCATGAAAAATATGGTGGTGTTGTCCCTGAAGTAGCAGCAAGGGAACATGCGGGAAAAATAAGCGCTGTTGTTAGTGCCGCTTTATATGAGGCTTCCGTTTCTTCGGATAATATTGGGCTTGTCGCAGTTACAAATTCGCCGGGACTTATGGGAGCACTGCTTGTTGGGCTTTCATTCGCCAAGGGATTTTCGTTTAGCCGCGGTATTCCTTTTGTTGCGGTTAATCATATGGACGCGCATATAAAAGCCAACTACCTTGCCCACACCGACATAGAGAGTCCATTTACTTCTCTGGTGGTTTCTGGCGGGCACACTTTTCTTGTTAGTTGTGATGTAAATAGCAATTATAAGCTGCTTGGCAATACTCTCGATGATGCTGCGGGCGAAGCAATAGACAAAGGGGGAAAACTTCTTGGGATAGGTTATCCTGCAGGGCGGGAACTTGAAGCCCTTTCTAAAACTGGAAACAGGGAATGGTTTAATTTTCCCCGTGCTTTGCCGGAAAAGAAAAACCTGAATTTCAGCTTCTCTGGATTAAAAACATCCCTTAAAAACCTTTTGTCAACTATGTCGCCGGAAGAAATAATTGACCGAAAACCGGATATCGCGGCTTCATATCAAGAAGCCATCATGGATCAGTTATCAAAAAAGGCCATTAACGCAATGAAAATTAACGGTAGCAGGGCATTGTTGCTAGCAGGCGGTGTTGCCTGTAATGGACGGCTGCGTGAAAAGCTCCATAGTGGCATGAGGAGCAATAACAAATTATATTACCCTCCTTTGGCTCTATGTACCGATAACGCTGCTATGGTAGCAGTTGCGGGACTTATGAAGTATAAACGGTTGGGAGCCGATTCTTTACTTAAAGGGGCATCTGCGGTTTTTAGCGAAATGGAGGTTAACTATGGGACATAAGATCGCGATTATGGGCGCAACTGGAGCGGTTGGAACAGAGCTCCTATCGATTCTCGATGAAAGGAATTATCCAGTTTCTGAATTAAGGTGTCTCGCATCGAGCCGTTCGGCAGGAAAGAGTGTAAAGTTTAAGGGATCTGATATAAAAATTGAAGAACTTAAGCATGATTCCTTTAAGGGAATAGACATTGTGTTGGCAAGTGCTGGCGGCAGCATATCAAAAGAGTTTGCTCCGAGCGCCGTAAAGGCAGGTGCAGTAGTTATAGATAATACATCATATTTCCGAATGGATCCAGAAGTTCCCCTTGTTGTACCGGAGGTGAATCCGGCTGATATTAAAAAGCATAAGGGAATCATAGCCAATCCAAACTGCTCCACAATTATAATGAACCTTCCTGTTTATCCCTTGCATAAAAAATGGAAAGTTAAGCGTGCGGTAATCTCTACCTATCAAGCGAGCAGTGGTGCGGGAGCAAGGGCAATGGAGGAGTTAAAACTTGAAACGGAAGCATTCCTTAAAGGGGAACCTTTTAAGAGGACTGTAATCCCTCATCCCTACGCTTTTAACCTCTTTCCACACAATAGCAAGATGGGGGCGGATGGCTATTGTGAAGAAGAAACCAAGATGCTTAAAGAGACAAGAAAAATTTTTAACGAAGACTCTTTTTGTCTCACAGCTACATGTGTCCGAGTTCCTATTTTGAGGGCGCACAGCGAGGCAATAAATCTTGAATTTGAGAATACGCCCGATATTGAAGAAGCCTACGAGATACTTTCAAAGGCCCCTGGAGTTAAGGTATTGGAGGATAGGTCTTCCAACCGTTGGCCCATGCCGCTCGATGCCTCGGGCAAGGATCCTGTTTTTGTTGGCCGCCTGCGAAAAGACCAGTCCCGCGCAAACACCATAGATCTTTGGTGCGTTGGCGATCAAATACGAAAAGGGGCTGCACTTAACGCCGTTCAAATTGCCGAAATGTTGTAGGAGGATTTACAAATGGCACGAGATGGTTTAGGAATAATAATTACAGCTGCATTATTGACTCTCCTTTTTCTTGCGGCAGCCATTTTTACAAAGGGCATAATATTATCATCACTTACTGTCTTATTTTTTCTTTTCTCGCTTTTTTCCCTCTACTTTTTCAGGGATCCTGAGAGGGTTGTTCCTGGCGGCAGTAATATTTTTGTCTCGCCAGCAGATGGAAAAGTTGTTGAAATAGTCGAGGAAGAAAACAGTTATATGGGGGGAAGATCAAAGCGGATATCAATCTTTTTGAATGTTTTTAATGTGCATGTTAACCGGATCCCGTGCGATGGCATTATCGATTACTTCCAGTATTATAAGGGCAAATTTATGGCGGCGTGGGACGAAAAAGCCTCTCTTAATAACGAGCAGACACATATAGGCATTAACTGTGGTGAATATAAAGTGCTTGTAAAGCAAATAGCCGGTCTTATCGCTCGACGAATAGTATGCCGTGCCAAAGAGGGAGACTCTTTTAAGCGTGGCGACCGATTTGGTATGATTAAATTCGGCTCAAGAACCGACATCTTTCTACCATTGGATGTTGATATAAGGGTGAAGGTGGGCGATAAAGTGCAAGGCGCCTCCACAGTTGTAGCGGTTAAAAAATGAATAGCGGTAAAGATTTTTCACGGTTCAAAATTGTATTGCCCGGGGCAATAACGAGCGTTAGCATTTTATGCGGGCTTTTTGCGCTTATCCTCACCTACAACGATTCTCTTATTGCAAAACATAGCGGTTGGCTTGTTGTTTCGTGCTGGCTTATAATTTTCGCGGCAGTCATTGACGGTGTTGACGGCAAAATAGCGCGGCTCACAAACTCAAGCAGTGAATTCGGGATTCAATTCGATTCTATTGCCGATGTAATAACATTCGGAATGGCTTCAACAATTGTTTTATACCGCCAGATTATTAAGGGAGCGGTAGCGGCAAACCCCGCGTACTATCTTGTACCAGTCGCTTTCTTATTGTGTGGCGCCGTTCGTCTCGCTCGCTTCAATGTAACTGCGGGTACAGAAGGGAAAAAGTGCTTTTACGGCCTTCCCATTCCAACGGCTGCCGGCTCTGTGGTGTCGCTATTTCTCTTTTTTCACGCCCTTGAGGGAGATATTTCAGTAAAGCTTATTGAACAGGGCGTGATAAATACCAGAATAGTTATTAGCGATTATATAAAGCTTAAAACAACCGTCATATTCACCCTTTTCGTTTCAATGCTTATGGTATCAACTGTTCGATATGGCGTTTCCGGAGATTTTTTCTTTGGAAAAATAATGCAAAATAAGATTCGTTCGGCAATAAATCTCCTGATACTTTTATTCTGTATATTTATCAATGCTGGCGCCGCCTTTTTCCTGATGTCGCTATTTTACATTTTTTATCACATTTTTCAGATTCCATTTAATAAAACCGGCCAGCAGACAAGTGATTCTATAAAAAGCTAATGAAATTCGGCATCGCCCTTTTTCCAGGATATTCTTACGCAAAAGACTGTCTTTATGTAATAGGAGAGGTACTGGGGGAAGAGGCAGTACTGCTACCGTACGACTCAACAGAAAAACTGAAATGCGACTGTTTTATATTGCCGGGCGGAAACAGTGGTGATGGATACTGGTCAGGGAAAGAAATAACGGAATCTCCGCTCATGCGGGAAATGGTTAATTTTTCTAATGGTGGAGGCCCTATTCTTGCAATGGGCAGCTCCTTGCATGTTCTTACAAAATGCGGCATATTGCCAGGAACGCTTAACGGACCACGCATACCGCGTATTTGTCGTACTGTTTATCTAAAACTGGAAAGTAACCGGTCGCTATTTACCTCGACATTTACAAAAAATGTTGTCTCTTTTCCGATTGCCCATGATTTCTCTTCTTTTTATGCGGACGAAGAGACACTAAATGTTATCGAGGATAGGGAGCTTGTTCTTTTCCGCTATTCAGAAATTGATGGGAGGGTGACTGCGGAATCAAATCTAGATGGTTCTGTAAATAATATTGCCGGTTTAAGGAACGAAGAGGGAAATGTTGCTGCAATAACCCCTCTCCCAATAAGGTTTGTTGAGGGGGTATCCGGCAATACTGATGGAAGAATGCTTTTCGAATCACTGCTTTGCCAAATTGCCGGCTGAAAAAGTATTTCCAGTTGATTATATTTTACACGGAAAAAAAAGATGAAAAACAAACCCTTATCGGTACTCATAGTTGTAATAATAACCGGTTTTATTATCGGTTCACTGCTTGGTAGTGCGCTTGGTGCTTTATTGCCCGATAGTACACCAAAATCATTTCTGCTCGAAAGCTATTCACCAAGTTTTGGTTTTTTGTCTGAAGGTCCGCTATTGATAGATCTATTTGTTGTAAAGATTAAACTTGGGGTTCAGTTTACCTTTAATGTAATAGGAATAGTTGGAGTAGCGGTAGCCGCGTACATTTTCCGCTGGTACAAATGAAAAGAACCAAAACAATTCCTTATTATGTGTCGCTTTTATTATTTGCGGTAATATCTCTTGAAATACACGCAATAAATCTCGATTTTCAGGCAATGGTTGATAGGCGTGAAATTGATCAGGATGAGGATATAACGATTACAATACAGGTTTCCGGCGAAAATCTTAAGGAAAAACTGCCTTTTCCCACAGTTGATGAAAGTTCAGATTTCAAGTTATTAAACAAAAACAGCAGACAATCAACTTCGCAAAATATATCAGTTATAAATGGCAGAATGACCAGATCCAACATCACTACAACATCATTTGAATTTTCTTTTCGCCCACTTAGATCGGGTGATCTCAAATTGCCAGGATTTAACTTCGAATATATGGACTTTAAGAGGAGAATAGGGGCAACGGATATTAGGGTACACAAGATAAGCTCCGAAAGTGGACAGGGTAGCGGTGAAATCAACCTTTTCTTGAAATTTGCCAATACAACTCTCTTTGTAAATGAGCAGACCGCGCTAACAGCAACCATAAGAAAGCGGGCTGATGCGCCTATCGGTGGAATAAATCAGCCCGAAATAGAAAAGATACTTTCTAAGAATTTCTGGGTTAAGCCGCTTGGAACAGAAAAATGGAAAGAAAAAAGGGTTGACATAAATGGTGTGCAGTACCAGGAATTTTCTCAAAATTATGCTGTTTTTCCAATTATGGAGGGTGCTGTTACTGTTCCATCAATTGAACTGAAATATTCGGTTGTAGAACGAAGACAACAGAGAAGGGGAGCAGATCCCTTTAACGATCCTTTTTTTGGGTCGTTCTTTGAGTCAACTACTACAAAGGAAAAATCCAAGTACTCCCCTTCGGTAAACCTTACTGTACTGTCGCTGCCTCAGAATGGCAAACCCAAAGATTTTGGCGGTGCGGTTGGCCAGTTTAAGCTTTCTGCTACTGTTGATAAAACCGAACTTAAAGCTGGCGAGGCGCTTAATTTAAAAGTATCGGTTACGGGCAAGGGAAACGAAAAAAGCATAAGTAGTGTAGTAATCAGAAAGAGAGAGCGGTTTGAAGTGTTTGACCCTGAAGTAAATAGCAGTGCAGAAGTGAGAAATGGCAGCGTCATGGCTTCAAAAACATTTCGCTTTGTAATGATTCCTCAGGTAGAAGGAAAGCAGGAGATAGGTCCGATAATCTTATATTTCTTCGATCCCGAAAAGAAACAATATGACAGCATTTCTACCTCCATAAATATCAGTGTAGCTAAGGGGGAGGGAGTCGGCTCAGGGCGCAATGCATCGTATATTTCAAAATCGGATATCCGTATTCTTGGAAATGACATCAGATATATCAAAACCGAATCAAGAAACCTTCGCGATGAGACAGATAGATTTGATAAATCAATACTGTTTGTTTTATTGCTCGCCTCTCCCCTTGCGTTTACAATTGCATTTCTTTTCTACAAAAAGCAGTCTATAAAAGTACTAACAGATATTGAATACGCGCGGAACAGGCGGGCAAAAAGGGTGGCAGAAAAGACTCTTAAGGACGCACAAAATTTACTGTTAAAAAAATCCAGAGCGTTTGACGATGCAGTTCATAAAGCAATAGCCGGCTTTATAGCTGACAAGATAAACCTTCCAAGCGGAAGCATGACAACCGAGGAAATAATGAACGCAATAAAATCAAAGACATTCAAAAATCCTTCGCTTGTAACTGAAATACAATCTTTTCTTGAACAGTGTGATTTCCATCGGTTTACAATGGTAGATGTTTCTACCGATGAAAAAGAGGATCGTCTCAAAAAAGCTAAAATTCTTGTTGAACGGCTATTGCGGGAGTGGCAATGAAAGCGACGCTTACAGCTCTTATATCTATTCTGAGTGTTATTGTTTCTCTTTCTTACGCTGGGGAAATGGAGGAAGAGCTCTTTGTACTTGCTACAAGACAATATGAGGCTGGTAACTATGATTCCGCTTCGGTTTTATTCACCAAAATTCTGGAATCAGGTTGTCATGATAGCAGGGTTTATTACAATATCGGTAATGTAAAATTCAGACAAAAAAAAATTGGTGAGGCAATGCTTAATTACGAAAAAGCACTGTATCTCAACCCATCTGACCGCGATGCTTCCGCAAACATTCAATATCTGCGACAGTTAACCAAGGATAAAATTGTCCCCACAGAGCACTCAATCTTTTTTAAGGCCATAATTTTTGTCCGCGAACTGTTTTCTCTAAAAACGGAGGCAGCAATAATTATACTGCTTGTCTGGTTGTTATCAATATTCATAATTCTCCGTTATTTGGCCGACCCTAAATATTCACATACTCTTAAAAATTGTGCCATTATTGTAGTGGTCATGCTCGCTCTTATTTTGCCTTCGTTTCTGGTAAAGAGGCATATGAGAGATACAAAAGAGAACGCTATTGTAATGTCGGCGCAGGTAAATGTTGTTAATGAGCCCGGTGGAAGCGAAATCCTGTTCACCGTCCATGAAGGAGCAAAGTTTTCAATAGAGCGCAAGGTCTCTTCTTACGCTTTTGCAACACTTGAAAACGGCATGGCGGGCTGGATTGCCCTAGACGATCTTGGAATTATTGAAGTCAGATAAAAAAGGATTTTTAGCAACTGATGTTATTCAACGAAAACTACTTTTTCAGCAGCAAATTTTTAGACGGACAGGCTACCTTAGATCAGGAAGAGTCGTTTCATATTGTTAAGGTTCTCCGGCTTTCAAAGGGGGACCATATTGTAGTTACCAACGGAACAGGCTCTCTTTTTTTATGTCAAATTGACAAAATTATCGACGGTATGGTCAGCGTTTCTGTAAAAGATTCTATACCTTCAGATGTTGAAGCAACACCAGTATTATCCATAGCAATTGGATACAACAAAAGAACTGTTTTAGAGAAGGTGGTTGAGCAATGTGCTCAGCTTCCTATAAAATCAATAATTCCTATGTCAACGAAAAATGGTGTGCATCCGCCAATCTCAAGTAACGAAAAGAAAAGACTATTAGAAAAACTTAAAACCGCGACTAAACAGAGCAAGAGGTCGTTTATTACCGAACTTGAAGAAGAGAGGTCGTTTAACAGTGTGTTGGACGAAACTGTGAAATACGGTTATAGCGCCATCTTCGAAAAAACTGAAAAGTACGAAAACAATTCGCACAACAGGACACAAATTGCCACCGCGGCATCTATTCTTTTACTAGTGGGGCCAGAAGGTGGCTTTTCGGTGCAGGAAATTGAGCTTGCAAAGGAGAAGGGGTTGTCGGTTTGTACTTTGGGACCCACCAGATTAAGAACAGAAACGGCCGCAATGGCTGCTGCGGTTCAGACACTTACAATAAGGGCGTATCACAAATGAAAAAAGAAATTAAACGGCTTCCCGACATCCATCTCGGTAAAGCTAAAGAAATGGTTCTGCGGCATCGTAAAAAGAAAAAATGTAACAAATGTTTCGATAGGGGCTATACAGGAATTACCGAAGATAATATGATAATACCATGCAATCATTGCGTTGACAACGACACAGTATTTAAAGAATGGAAGGAGTATGTTAAGGGTAGCGAGGAATTAACAGAACTCTATGGCGACTCCCTTGAGGATGATGAGGGAGAAAAATCCTCTAAATGAGTAAAACGAAATTTTTTGTCGTACTATTATCATTTATAGTGCAAATTGTCGTTGCTACCGTTAATCCGTGCGATGAAATACTCTATGTTCCGGATAATCTTAAAGAAAATGTTTTATTCTGGGAAAAGGTATATCGGGATATTTCATCCGATAAAGGGATGATACATGATGCTGATTCATTGCGTGTTATCTATTATACGGTTGAAGTTGGGCGTCAGTTTACAAGTAACCGGAAAAAATTGATTGACAGTTATATTGAGCAAGCCGTCAATAGATTGAAAACTATGGCGCAAACCCCTACCGCACTTTGGGATGAAGAAATGCAAAAGATGGCAAGCTCCTGGGTACGCCCCCTTTCGCCAGACGAAATTCTTGGCGCTGCTGAAAGGGTAAGGTTTCAGCAGGGAATTAAGGAGCGGTTTGTAGAAGGAATAAAAAGATCAGGACGCTATCTTGAATACATTAAAGAGGTGTTCAAGGCGCATAATTTACCGGAAGCTTTGGCCTACCTGCCGCATGTTGAGTCATCCTTCGATTATACTGCCTATTCAAAGGTAGGTGCGGCCGGAATATGGCAGTTTATGCGTGGAACCGGCAAAGAATATATGAGTGTAGGACAAATAGTTGACGAAAGGCTCGATCCAATAAAAGCAACTCATGCCGCCGCAAAGCTTCTCACAAGAAACTATCGTAAACTTAATTCGTGGCCGCTTGCAATAACTGCATATAATCATGGTGCAAAATCAATGGCAGATGCTGTTGCTCTTCACGGCACAACTGATATTGGCGTAATAGTAAATGATTACCAGAGAAAATCATTCAAATTCGCTTCAAAGAATTTTTATGTCTCTTTTGTAGCAGCCTATAACTGTGCCTCCAACTACAAAGAACATTATGGGGATATTAACCTCTATCCAACTTTTAAATGGAAAGAGGTGACTCTTCCGAAAGCTACAAGAGCATCGGAAATAGCCAAAATGTTTAACATTCCGATTCAAGTGTTTAAGGAACATAACAGGGATATTAGGCCAGTAGCTTATAAAAATAATCTGGCCATACCAAAAGGGCACAGGGTAAAGTTGCCTTCGGAAGAGATTGCTGATGAGTTGTTGGTTGTTGCGGAAGCAGATACCACAGAGGCTGCTGAAGAGGCGGAAAAACAGATTATAAACAAGGAAGCTAAATCCGTACCTGTCAAAACAGAGGTTCCTAAAGAGCAACCACCTAAGATTGCGGCGGTGGCAGTTAGTATCCCTCCATACTTACTTGCTTCCAAACCTTTACCTGCCGTGTTAACCACTGCAACAAAGAGTGGAAATATGATTGACTCACTCCATCTCTGGTATATGACTGCACTTGCCCTTGTGCGCGATGGCGCTTATGTGGAACAGCCTTGTCCTTTATGTCAGTTTGATACGGCTTTATATAATTTTCAAATAGAAAAAAAGGGGGATTCCCGGTTTGAAATATTGGCGCAAATTGACGAGACCATTCACCATTATGCCGGGTGGGCAGGAATTTCATATATAGCTATAATTGCAGCCAATCCATCTCTTAAGCAAAGAGGAATGCGGATTGGTCAGAAAATCATATTGCCAATAAAAAAGGCAGCTGTTGATCTTTTTTCCATAGAGCGGCTTTCACATCATATGGGCATTGAGGAAGACTTTTTCAACAACTATAAAATTACTGGTACCGATACCCTCAATATTACAAGTGGCGGTCAGATTTGGAGTTACTGCCTCGATAACGACATCCCTTTCTGGTTAATAATGAAAGCCAATACCAGAATAAAAAACTGGAATGCTGTCCGTCCACAACAGATATTTATACCTGTGATTGCTCAACATCAAATAAAATGAAATTATTTAGAAAAAGGAAACATAAATGGAACTTCCAAATTTTGACAGATGGAAACACCTGAGGGTAAATCTTTTTAACAACGCAGAGATTTCAGTAAATCTTAGGGGCGCTACATTTCTTTTTGATTCTGAAGAAAATATTATGAACGCACTAAAAGGGAAGCATGTGAACCATATTCACCCGGAGAGGCTGCCAGGGTATCTGGCCAGAAAGTGTTACGATTCGGAACCAACGCCTGAAGGAGATGTAAAACTCACAAAAAATCTGATTATAAAAAAACCAAAACCTCACACAGTTCCATCAGAATTTATGACATGGATATTTGAGATTGACGGAATATCAAAATCGGCAATTACACAGCTTGACAGACACAGGATGGCCTCGTTTCTTCAGCAGTCTGGCCGCTGGATGGACCGTTCCGATACAAAGTTTATTTATGATGCCTATCATGACATCGACGACGAAATGATAGTAACAAAATGGTATCAGGAAGATGAAGCGGAGGTAAAGCGATGCCTTCTTGAGTACAAAGGAAGAAAAGAGCGGACGCATGTTAACTCTTTGGGAGAGACCGTAAAAATGTCCCGCCAAAGTGCAAGAAGGAAACTTACACTCGATTTTGCAACGGGAACCTTCCTTGCCATAAATACCCTTTCTCTGCGAAATGTGCTCGAGCTCCGTTTAGACAGCCATGCGGAGTGGGAGATAAAGCGGGCAGCAAAACTTATGTTTGATAAAGTTATGGAGGTTGCCCCCGCCCAATTTAACGGTCTTAATTTGCAATAACGGACAAGATATACTATACTCTAATGCGCCATATGGAAGACAAATTTGACGGTAGTAATTATGACGGTGGTTCTTTCCCCGACGCCATCTCTTCGCTGATTAAAGACAGGCTTGCTGTCCGCCAGTTTGAGTTGGAAATGAACGACCGTATAAACACTGAAACCGATGTTCGCCGATTCAAAAGGCTTTGCAAAGCCTGTCCGTTTGAGCAGGGCGGCATTTGCGGTAACATATCAATCCGTTGTGGCGAACGACAGCAGTACTCCGTTCCTGAGAGTAGAATGGAGAGACGGTTGCCCCACAGGTGTAATTATCAGCCAAAAATTACCATGCAGCAGCTCAAAGTACTTGTTGTAGATGATGATGCTCTTATTCGGGAGATGTGTATCGATTTTTTAAAGACAATCAATATTGATGCCTCTCAGGTTGAAACAGCGGCAGGCACCGAAGAGGCAGAAGACGCTTTTAAGGTGGCCAAAATCAAGAATTCTCCATACCACCTTGTAATTAGTGATATCAGAATGGGCGGTGCGTCTGGATATCATCTTGTTAATCATATCGTTGAAAGAAATATTAATGCACGGATACTGCTAATCAGCGCTTTCACAGAGGGTAAGGATGCGCCCATTAATTATCTTGGTAATGCGGAGGTCTTGCCCGGGAAAAGAATTGTCAACCGATTTATCCGCAAGCCGATTCAGCTTGCGGAGTTTAATGCGGCTGTGAAAGAGGCCGTATCGGAAATTCTTATATCTTGATAACATGTACGAAGTAAGTCTTGAATTATTCAAAGGACCCCTTGATCTTCTGCTTTATTTGATCCGCAAGGATGAAATAAGTGTTCGCGAAATAGAAATTTCAAAAATTACCGAACAATACATGTCCTATATACAGGCCATGCAGGAGCTGGATCTCGACCTTGCAGGTGATTTTCTTGTAATGGCGGCCATCCTTATGAGACTAAAGGCACGGGAACTACTGCCACAAAATGAACGGGAGCTGCTCGATAGCGATCCTGATTTTATCGACAGGGAGAAGCTAATTAAACAGATAGAAGAGTATGAAAAATTCCGCCAGATTGCCGATACCCTCAAGGAAAAAGAAGAAGAAAACTTCGGTGCCTATTATAGAACAAAGGCAGAAGGAATAACATATTCCGCAGACGATTTTTTAAATCAGCGCGATGTCGAAATTTACGATTTGCTTATGGCGTTTAAAAGAGTGGTTGAGGCTGCAAAGCAGGCACCACAGTATTACATGGAAGCTGACAATGTAACAATTGACGATAGAATTGAAAAAGTGCTTTCGCTTGTGTCGGAGCGGAAAATGGTCTCTTTTTCACAATTGTTTGAGGATGACAGCAGAAAGATAGTCCTTGTAGTAACTTTTATGGCGATACTTGAGCTTATCCGTATGCAATTAATAACTTTCAAACAGGAAAATGATCTTGATGAAATATGGGTTGGTGAAAAAGAGCAATTGGATGATGAACGGTCACTCTGATTAATAGGAGAACAATACGCTTTGGAAGAAAAAGAAAATATTTTGCCGCTTGAAAACGAGCTATCTGAAGAAGACTTGATAGAAAGCGCGGAGCAGACTGATATAGTTGATAGCGCGGAAATCGAAGAAAATTTGCACAATATAGTCGAAGCTCTCTTTTTCGCCTCCGACGAACCTCTTAATGCGCAAAGCATGAAGGATATTCTTAAAATCACAGTTGATGCCAGACGGCTCAGGGTTATTGTTGGCGAAATAAATAATAAACTGCAGGCAGACCGCCGCCCCTTTGAAATAGCAGAAGTTGCCGGCGGTTTTCAGTACCGTACAATACCTGCATATCAGAAATATTTAAGAGGCCTCTTTAAAGATAAGGCTGTCCGCAGGTTATCAGGGCAGGCGCTCGAAACACTCGCGATAATTGCATATAAGCAGCCGGTAAGTAAAGCCGAAATTGAGGCTATCCGCAGTGTTAACACAGACAGCTCCATTAAAACCCTGCTCGAAAAGCGTCTCGTAAAATTACTTGGCAAGTCCGAAGAAAAACCAGGAAAGCCAATTGTATATGGAACAACAAAAGATTTTCTGAAATATTTTGGCCTGAATAGAATTTCCGATCTGCCTAAAATCGAAGAATTTGAAGAAATCGCAAAATCGTCCAATAATAAATCGGAGCTTATTCAGGATTTCAAAAGAGACACAGAAAAGACAGAGACGCTTGAAACAAAACAGGAATACCGTGCTTTGGATACCACAGATAATCAGGCCATAGAGAATCCCGATAACCTTACCGCAGACCAAAAAGAAGAAATAAGGATTGCTGAAGAGGCTGAGAGCTTTCCAGCCGACGACGCTCTCCCACCAGAATCGGCCTGATAAAATGTCAACACCATTAATGAGGCAGTATCACCGCATCAAGCAGGAAAACAGCGGCGCTTTGCTTCTTTTCAGAATGGGTGATTTTTATGAGCTATTTGATGATGACGCTATAACCGCTTCCAAAATTCTTGGAATCGCACTAACATCAAGAAATCACGGAGAGTCGTCTAAAACGCCTCTTTGCGGCTTTCCATATCACGCTCTCGATCGTTATTGCGCTAAACTTATCGCCGCAGGAAATAAGGTGGCTGTGTGCGAACAAACGAGCGATCCGAAAGAGTCAAAGGGAATAGTTGACAGGGATGTTATTGAAGTTATTTCCCGTGGTACGGCGACAAACCCTGAAGTTCTGCACGATAAAACAAATAATTACATCATGGCCGTAATCGAAACAGGAAAAACAATTGGTTTTTCCGGTGCAGATGTATCCACGGGAGAATTTTTTTGCGGGGAAGCCGATTTAAATACGGCGATACGGGAAATCGAAAAGCTGTCCGCAGTGGAAATACTTTATCCGGCAAGTGACAGGCGATCTGTGCCAATGCCTTTTCTTACCCGTTTGTCAAACTCGCCTCTTTTAACCCCGGCCCCAGACTGGCGGTTTTCGAGGGAAGCCGCTGAAAAAACACTTGCAAATCATTTTGGTACCGCCACACTTGAAGGATTCGGTGTTTCAAACTGTAATGCCGGTTTAATGGCGGCAAATGCGTTATTCGAATTTATCCGCGAACAAAAAAAGGGAAGAACCGACCACATACGCAACATTGTTCCCCTTAAAACAGATTGCTTTATGGCTCTTGATGGAGCGACAATTAAGAATCTTGAAATACTTAACCCGATAAATATGGAAGACTCCACTGGAACGCTTTTACATATAATCGACTGTACAAAGACAGCCATGGGTGGCAGGATTATAAAAAAACTGCTCATAAACCCACTTATGCAAGTTTCAGAAATAGAAAAACGACAGGAACTTGTTTCGTTGTTCTTTAATAACAGTGATTTAAGAGAAAAGACAAGAACGCTTCTTGCCGGCATCTCCGATATTGAAAGGCTTTCCGGACGGATTGGTTATGAAAGGGCAACACCACGGGATATCGCTAACCTCAGAAATTCGCTTTTAACAATTGAACAAACAAGCATGATTTTACAAACAGAAGAAAAAATACCACTTCTTCAGGAAATATTGATAAAGATTTCCGGTACAGAACCCATAACGGAGCATATTAGCCGTGCGGTAGTCGATGCCCCCCCGATGTCTCTTTCCGATGGCGGTGTTTTTAAGAGAGGTTACAGCGCTCTGCTGGATAGTATTGTTGACGGAGCGGTTGAAGGAAAGGAATGGATTGCCTCTTTTCAACCTCGTGAAAGAGAACGAACAGGAATTTCATCGCTGAAAGTAGGCTTTACAAAAGTATTTGGTTATTACATAGAAGTTACAAAGTCTAATATTGATAAAGTACCACAGGATTATATCCGTAAGCAGACCATTGTTAATGGCGAACGATATATAACCGAAGAACTAAAAATATGGGAAGAAAAAGTTCTTTCAGCGGAAGAAAAACAGGTGGAATGCGAAACCGCTCTTTTTGATGAATTGCGAAAATGGTTGCTTAATCATCTTGGGAAAATACAATCCGTTTCTGAAGGCATTGCCATGCTTGATGCGCTCATCTCTTTTGCCGAAACGGCCGCAAAAAATGATTTTATAAAACCTATGCTTACTGAAGATGACTCTATCGAAATTGAGGACGGTCGTCATCCGGTTGTGGAAACATTGCTGAATGGTGATACATTTGTTCCAAACAACACTTCAATAAAAAATGGCGAAGATTTTATTCATTTGATTACAGGGCCAAATATGGCTGGTAAATCAACATATCTTCGTCAGATCGGGCTTATAGCTCTTTTGGCGCAGGTTGGTTCTTATGTGCCTGCAAAAAAAGCTAAGATTGGAGTAGTTGATCGCATCTTTACAAGGGTAGGTGCTTCTGATCGCTTGGCAAAGGGGTTGTCAACATTTCTTGTTGAGATGCAAGAATTGGCGAATATTCTAAATAATGCTACCTCAAAAAGTCTCGTTTTACTTGATGAGATTGGCAGGGGAACAAGCACTTTTGATGGTTTGTCGATTGCATGGTCGCTTGTAGAGCATATTCACGACCATATTGGGGCAAAAACTCTTTTTGCAACTCACTACCATGAACTTGCTGATCTGCCACTCGTCATGCAGGGAGTTAAAAACTACAATGTGTCTGTGAGGGAATGGAAAGACGAGATTGTTTTTTTAAGGAAAATTTTAGAGGGTGCCTGTGACCATAGCTATGGTATTCAGGTTGCCCGTTTGGCTGGTGTTCCACAAACTGTAATTGATCGTGCCAAGGAGGTCCTGCGAAATCTGGAATCAAATGAACTTACGCCTGATCAAAAACCATCCCTTGCAAAAAAGCCTTCTACTAAAACGGGTCGGTCCGAAACAAGCCACAGTGGTCCGCAACTTTCGCTCTTTTCTGCTCCCACCGAAGATATTATTGATTACATAAAAAAGATAGATATCAATAATTGCACACCTCTTCAAGCCCTTTCTATTCTATCCGATATAAAAGGAAAACTATCAGCGTAATATTGCATATATAACCCATTATTGCTTATCTTACTGTGCTGATTTTTAAAAAACGGCTCTTTAGCTCAGTTGGTAGAGCAGTGCCCTGAAAAGGCATGTGTCCGCAGTTCAATTCTGCGAGGAGCCACCTTTAGGCCCCCTAAGTCTTTAAGACTTTAGGGGGCTTGTTTTTGTAATTATGTCGCGGCGTTAAATATTGAGCGATGTTTGTTTTGCCAAAAAAGTGAAGTTTGATACTAAAGAGGCAGCTTAAGAATTGTATATTCTTAAGCCTATGTCGTTATCTGAAAATACAGAACCTATAAAGAAAAAAATCAGAGAATTTGCCAAATCATCCGAGAAAATTGAGGTACTTGATACTACCGATAGTGCCGGCAATAGCTGTTTAGAATGGCGCACGGTTATAATCCTCGAGATGTTTGGTGAACGGGGAGAGAGCAGAAAAGAGGAGCGACTTCTACGGCAACAGGTTCCTGTGCAGTTTGATGTTTCGTTTGACGAAAAGCAGCATCACATAATGGTTTTCATCCAGTGGGGCAGAATTGACGCAGCCGTATGGAAAGAATCAGAAAACGAAATCAGAACAGAACTCTCCAAAGATGGCAATATTATTGTCCGCTTCCACGAGGAACGGGAAGTGATTGAACTCTGTATAATTTATCCCTTTCACGAATTTGATTTCCCATTTGTTTATGAAGAAATTGTCTCTGTTTTTGGCATGATCAATGGTTATCTATTTCGCAGATCTAACAGTGTGTAGAGGATTTACCTGGTAAAATGGCGGCAGAGAAGATTAGAATCACTACACTGAAGGGGCTTGTCCCTTCGTTGAAGCATGAGCTGGAACTTCTTGAATACACAGTGGAATTTGAAACGGCCAATAGCGTTATAGTTGCTGGCAATTATAACGATGCCGTTTGGCTAAATCTGAATCTTCGGACTGCTTATCATGTACTGTATCCACTTATAAAACCATTTTACTGCTCCACTCCAGACGAGCTCTATGGGACAGTTTACGATATACGATGGGAAGAATGGCTTGCACCATCGGAAAAAATCTGTATTACATCTACTGTTGATAATCCAACAATCAACGACAGCCGTTTTCCAAATATGAGAGTTAAGGACGCTATTGTTGATAGAATGCGCGACGCGGTTGGCCGCAGGCCGGACTCAGGACCCGAAACAGACTGTGCAGTTATCAGGCTTTACTGGAAAAACAATACAGCTTCGGTTTATATCGATACCTCTGGTGAGCCCCTTTCGCGGCGGGGATACAGAAAAGTTCCCTGCTCTGCACCTATGCAGGAACCTCTTGCCGCCGCCGTTGTAATGACTACCCGTTGGGAAAATAATATGCCCTTTGTTAATCCAATGTGCGGGAGTGGTACGCTCGCAATTGAAGCTGCTTTGATGGCCGTTAACAAGGCACCTGGCTTAATTCGTAAAAATTACGGATTTATGCATTTTTTGCGCTATAGTCCGAACCATTATGAGGCCTGTATTGAGGAGCTTAAGGAGGCCGAAAAACGGGACACTGTTGTAAGGATCAGGTTAAGCGATCACGATCAGAAAGCACTAAAGGCTGCAAAGATAAATGCCCAGGCAGCAGATATAGCAAACCATTTACAATTTGAACACTGCGATTTTCGGGAGACAACGCTATTTGAGGAGCCTTTTGTTGCAGTTTTAAATCCTGAGTACGGAATTCGAATGGGAGAACAAGAAGCTCTTGTTGCAACCTACAAAGGAATAGGCGATTTTTTTAAACAGCGATGTGCAGGTTCCACAGGATATATATTTTCCGGCAATCGGGAATTACTGAAACGGGTCGGGCTCGCACCCCAGAGGAGAATTCCCTTTTTTAGTGCAAAAATTGAATGCAGATTACATGAGTATGAGATATACCCCTCCACCGCTAAAGATTTATAGAAAGGAGCCGTTGAACAACAAAATGGCAACAAAAAATTTTAATATGATTAATCAGGTTTATGAAAGAATGGCAGGATCAATTTCAAGCGCCCGTTCACTTATGGGCAGACCATTAACATATGCCGAAAAAATCCTTTTTAACCATCTTGATACTGAAGCTTCTGTAAAACCAATTGGCGGAAAATCATATGTCGAGCTTCGACCTGATCGCGTTGCCATGCAAGACGCTACGGCGCAAATGGCGTTACTCCAGTTTATGCAGGCAAAAAAAGACTCTTCTGCAGTACCGGCAACAATTCACTGTGACCATCTTATATGCGCCGAGAAAGGGGCAAAGGAGGATCTTGCTAAAGCAAATATTGATAATGAAGAAGTTTACTCATTTCTCCGCTCTGTTGCAGAACGGTATGGCATGGGGTTCTGGAAACCCGGCGCCGGCATAATTCACCAAATTATTCTTGAAAACTATGCCTTCCCTGGCGGTCTGATGATAGGCACGGACTCCCATACACCTAATGGAGGTGGACTTGGAATGGCTGCTGTAGGCGTTGGAGGCGCAGATGCTGTTGATGTAATGGCTGGCATGACCTGGGAGCTCAAGTGGCCATCGATTGTAGGCGTAAGGCTTACAGGCGCACTTCGTGGATGGGCTTCACCAAAGGATGTAATTATCCATCTGCTTGGCAAGCTGACTGTAAAGGGTGGCACTGGCAAGATAATAGAATATTTCGGGGAAGGTTGTGCTTCGCTAAGCTGCACAGGAAAGGCCACTATAACAAATATGGGCGCTGAGCTTGGTGCTACTACTTCGATATTCCCTTTCGATGACAAAATGGCACTCTTTCTCACGGCTACTAACCGCAGCGATGTGGCAGAGCTCGCGACAAGAAACAAAATGTATCTCGAAGCCGATGGTGAAGTCTATTCAAATCCTGAAAAGTATTACCATGAAGTTATTGAGATTGATTTATCGAATTTGGAACCGCATATAGCGGGTCCGCATACCCCCGACCTTGTCCGCTCATTGTCAAAATTCGAAGAAGATGCCGTTAAAAATGGTTATCCGATCGAACTATCTGCAGGCCTTGTTGGCTCCTGTACAAACGCTTCATACGAAGACATCAGCAAAGCGGCAAGTATCGCAGCGCAGGCGGTAGAAAAAGGTTTAAAAGCAAAGGCGCATTTTTACATTACCCCAGGCTCTTCTCTTGTTTATGAAACCGTTAAACGGGATGGTCTTCTTGCAAAACTGGAAGCAATAGGTGGCATTGTGCTTTCAAATGCGTGCGGGCAGTGTATTGGACAGTGGAACAGAATGGATGACGCTAAACATCGCAAAAACTCTATCGTTACTACATTTAACAGAAATTTCGCACAAAGAAATGATGGAAGCCCCAATACGCTTGCTTTTATATCAAGTCCCGAACTTGTTACAGCAATGGCAATAACCGGTCAGCTCACCTTTAATCCGCAAAACAATCAACTGTTTGCCGAACCGAGCGGCGATGAACTGCCCAAAAATGGTTTTGTCAATATTACTGATGGTTTGATTGAAAAGCACGGCGGAAGGGATGTTTGCGTAAACCCAACAAGTGACCGTATCCAACTCCTAACACCATTTGCCTCATGGAATGGAGAAGATTTAATAAATCTGCTCGTTTTGCTTAAAGTAAAAGGAAAGTGTACAACCGATCACATCTCCCCTGCGGGCTCTTGGCTGAAATATAGAGGGCATATTGACAATATCAGCAACAACGCTTTTATTGGAGCAATAAACGCTTTTACCGGCGAAAAGGGAGTTGGCAAAAATATCCTTACAGGAAAAAGTTCTCTTCCATTTCCGGAAATAGCGCGGCATTACAAGTCAGATAATTATGGATGGATTGTTGTTGGTGATGAAAATTATGGTGAAGGAAGCAGCCGTGAACATGCCGCTATGTCCCCCAGATTTTTAGGATGCAGAGCTGTCGTTGCGAGGAGTTTCGCGAGAATTCATGAAACTAATCTTAAAAAACAGGGTATCCTCCCACTTACTTTTGTAAATCAGGATGATTACAACAAAATAAGGGAAGACGACAAAGTATCATTAAAAGATCTTAAGATTATTGCTCCAGATAGCAAGGTAACCCTCCAGCTTAATCATGCAGATGGCTCACAAGACATAATTCCGCTTGTACATACGCTTTCGAGCCAGCAGATTAAATGGATCCGGCATGGCTCCGCGCTAAACATGATAGCTTCGTCCTGATGCGTCTTGGAAAAATTTTAGGGTTAAGATAGTTAGCTTATCGCATTTTCAGAAGTTTAATCGACTTTTCACCTTGCGATGAAACTAATTTTAGTATATACACTCCTACCGGTACACTGTTTCCTGTTTCGTCTATTCCATTCCACCACCATTCATGTTTACCGGCGCCCAATAACCCCTGTTTAATAGACTTGATTTTTACACCATTCACGCCATAGATTGATAGGTTAACAGCTGCACTTACGGTTGTTGATAGAGTAAGACGGATCTGTTTAGTGAATGGTTGAGGATACGCGAATATTATTAAGGTCTCTTTGGAAGAATTGGGGATAAATTCTTCGTTAGTTATTTCCATTGAATCAATAGGTTGGAGAAGTATCGTAAATATATCGTATATCGTTGGAGAGTTTCCCTTGAGGGTAACAGTACCCATAGGGAAATCACGGGTATAAACAAGCGCCTGTTGGATAGTATCATTGGTTAACAGCCAGTTGTTTCTCAACCATGATGGGTTCTGCTCCTCAACAAATGAATTAGTTAATATGTGTACGCGAACCGGTTGATTTACTTCAAATCTTATATATTCAGCAGTATCGCTTACGGAGTAATCGTCATAAAGTCCAATAAGACAAGGTAGTCCTCTATATTTTTCAGGAATGGAAGTAAAAAATACAGGTCCTGATGGGTATCTACGCTTGCTCCACATTTCTACGCCAGGTTCAAGAAACGACCACAAACTATCTCTTTTCACAGGGCGTGCCGGATCTTTAAGCATAACTGTATTTCGTACGCAGACAATTTTTTTGGTTTGTTGCTGTTGAGCAACATTTCTTGCTTTAGACGCATCAGTCGCACTGGAGACCACCATATTTGGTTGTGGATGTGGCTGAAAAGGTTCTGTTAAAATTGAAACGATATTTGGGGACTTCTTAACCGCGGATACTACTCGCGCTCCCATAGAGATAGTGAATTGAGAAGCTCCCGAGGCCCAGACACTGTCAATTTCTTCAGAAAATAAAATACTAGCGGATGTATCATTAAAAGAATAAACATTGCGGATTGAAGGAGCGATATTGTCGCTTAATGTTTTAACATCAAGTGAAAGAGGAGCGGACCTCGATACCCCACGGTCTTTTGAGTATATCCTATACGAATAATTGGTATTTTCAGACAATCCTTTGTCGAGGAATTCCGTTGTAGTAGCCGGTAAAAAAGCTATGGTATCTGTTCCCCTCTCTAAGAGATAGAATTCTGGCATATCACCATCACGATGAGAAGATGCGCCCGCCCACGAAAGATGGATGGAGTTTTCAGTAACATTTGTTACAGATAAATTAGTGGGGGGATTTGGGGGGATTGTATCAAAAACCCAACCATGGGAATAAATATCCCACACGCATACATTGTTTGCGATATGCCTATATCGGTTTGTTCTCATATCGAACAAAAATGCGTTTTTTTCCACGGCATTGTGAAATATTAAAAGGTGAGAGCTACTTCTGGAGAAACGGTTCATCCATAAGGGCTTTTTTGTCATCGATATAGCAGAAAAGCAAGGGGCACGAATATAATGCTTTACATTAGAGGAGTGAAATGGTTCGAGTGTAACATATGTATGAAACCCCTCACCAACGCTGCAAGTAGTGCCATCAAGAGAGATACCTCCTTGACAGGTGCAGTTTGTTGGTGAATGGTTAAATTCGGAGTGGTCGTTAAGATCGGCATCTATCACATGGTTGCAGTATATTGTATTTATAAAACAGGCGCGAGTACCATCCGCAGAAACATTTCCTTCTGTAATACTCCAGTTTAATCCTTCTCTATCTACAAGTGGGGGGCCTACAAGTTTGTGCAGAGAGTCAAATTTTCCCGTACCAAGATTATATTTACAGATCCACTTTCCATGTGGAAAATAAATATTTCCATCAGCATTCCATGTAAGTTGGTCGCTGCTGTAACCTTTTATTTCAGCTGTTGTTTTTTTGAAGATGTTATAAATAAAAAGCGAACCAGATTTTGAATAAAGTATTTCCTTACCATCAGGGGAAAAAATGGGGCCCGTACATGCTTTGTCGTCTATAAGCGTATCAGTCTCGCCGGAAAACAGGTCCTTGATTAAAATTCGCCCACGATTCCATGCGGAATTTCCGCATGTATCGGTAATTAAAAGCGTACCGTTTAAACTTGCAGTTATGTCCACATTAATTATTGACAGCATAAAACAATAATAAAAAATTAAGCGAGTAACTCTTGCTGACATATTGAACTTCCTCCGCATTTTGTAGCCTTAAGGTATATATAGTCTAAAAAGTTTATAAAAGCACAATAAATTTAAAATGTAATTTAAAAGGTTTAAAACGAGTGTGTGTAGTAACATAAGTGACAAACGCATCTGATTAATTTTATTTTAGCAAGTATGATAGAGTATAGCTCTAGACCGCTTTTTATATTTATCGTGTCGTGGACTTTCTTTTTGACACATATTGGGGCAGCATCTAAAAATAATTTATGCGACACAACAGCTATGTTGGTAGTTAAGAACAAATCGTCCTATCACCAAATGACAAGTTATGGCAATCCAATTCCGTTCACTGCAAACGCAGCAATTTTTGGCAATAAAGGCCTGCAACTCCAATCAACTGTTTTTGGCCATACAGATAGGAAATTCAAAACGCACCTTCTTGCTGGTCAAAAAGAGATATGGCAGAGATTTTATGTGCGTTTTGATTCAATGGGCTCTGATTTTTCATCAAATAAGACAGCAGAAAAAACAATTTCGCTGTTTCTTGTCAATGTCATTACAACCGAACAAAGACAGAATAACGATATAGCCACACTGATGACATTTAAATTTCTTATTGATTTAAATAAAAAAGGATTATTCTTATCTGTTTCTCCCAATGCTGCTTATAGTAAGCAACGACTCCTTGTGCCAATAGATAAAGATACAATCTATTGTGTAGAATCAAAAGTAAGTTTTCTGACAAGTGACAGTATTGAAGCACTTTTTTACTTCAATGGAATAGAAAGTGCAGCATGGCGGTTAAAATATCCATACAATAATGATTTTTTTTCTATCGATATTCAGTCTCACTTCAGAGAAGCCGATTTTCCAATTACGATAAGTATGGATGAAATCGCAATTTCGGATAACAGGCTCTTTTCTATTCCCAACACCGCTGTTAGTTGTTCATCAATCATTTCCAATGGTAAAATCAGGATGTGTTGTAAGAGACATGACACTAATTATTTCGGCGAAGATTTATCCCAGGTCAGATGGCGCATTTTTATGGATACATGTCAAGTTTTTCCGCTCTTTGATGTAGTAGAATATGCTTTAGAGTACTTTTCTGAGTATGCAATACCATTTACTCTTCATAGGGGAACTTACTGGTGGCAGACTTCTCATCGCAATAATTTCGGCAATTGGAGCTATTGGTCGAATCCCGTTATTTTTGATATTGACAAAACAGATGCCGCCATGGTTTCCATAAGGAATACCTACTTTAGCACGATGGATAATAGCAGAAGATTAAGCGAAATACAAAGAGAAAGATGGCATACCGTTACAGTTGAGATCAATAATCTTGTTGCATGGGACTCATTGCTTTATCTCATTGTATGGCTTAATGATACATCCTATACCTATGGACATCCAGCCAATAAAGGTGGACAATTTTGTGCCGCATCGAGCTATATATGTAATCTTAACCTATATAAAGGGGAGTATGCCTTTTTCGAAAAGAATGTAGAGAACAGTTTTTTGACAAGTCGCGTCCCTATCGGGCATGATGGCCTGTACATTCGCCAATCTGACAAAAATTTCAAAATCGATACAACCGTAGGTATAATCAGTTTTGATATAAGGTTACTCCAGAATGCTTCCATAGGTTTATGGAACATTTCATCTGCAGTTGTTTATCGTGATTTACAAAGTACAACCAGCTCTCCAGAGGCGATTACACCTGTGTTTAAAAGTAATTTCATGGTGATTGCTGGCGATGGTTCTTATAAAAGCAACCCTTGGACACTCTTATTGAGCTCACTATTAATTGTTTTAGCCATTATTGTCTCACGCAGAATAATAGACCAGAAAAACAACAAACAATTGTTAAGCGATAAAACCATTGACGACAAGATATTTGATGATATTTCTTCATATATTTCCGACCACATAACTGAAAGCTTACGCGTTAAAAATATCACAACTACATTTCATATTAATGAAAAACATTTTTACAGAATAATGGCGGGTAAAAACACCTCTTTCAATAGGCTTGTCAATGAAATAAGGATTGGGAAGGCGAAAAATCTTTTGATGACAAATCAGGAAATGAGTATAGAACAAATAAGTATTGCGGTTGGCTATTCTGCTTCCAATAATTTTGCGTCCGTTTTCAAAAAATTTGAAAACATCTCCCCAAAAGATTTCCGACGAAATAGCAAACAATAATATAGGCTTAAAATGAAAATTGCACTTGATGCGCGAATCCTCCAATTCGAAAAAAGCGGCCTTTACAGGGTAACCCGTACTATTATTGATGCTGTTAAAACGGAGCACGAACTTTATCTTCTTGCGAGTAATAGCGCCAAATTATCTGATGAACTACTCACCGATCCAAAAATAAAAGTTCTTTCCTTCGGCCCCAACCATTCTCTTCTCGCGTGGTGGTGGGAAAATATTTCGCTTGTTAGAGTACTACGAAAACTTAAGCCGGATATATTTCATGTTACCCATAATTTTGGATTGCCGCTCATCAAAATTAATAATGTTAAATATTTGGGAACGATAAATGATCTCCTTCCTGCAATGTTTCCAGATTCATATAAATTGGCAACTCTTATAAGATGGCATGTTGGCACACGAATCACATCACGGTCTGCCGATATTTTATTAACCATCTCTGATTATTCAAAATCAGCTATTATTAATTATTTTAAAATTTGTAACAAGAACAAAGTTAAAGCAATTCACCTATTTGCTTCGAGTATTTTTTTTGATTCTAACATCTCTCCCCACACAGAAGATTGGCCTTATGTTGTATATCATGGGGGATTTCGACAGTATAAAAATGTTAATAAGGCCATCGAATCATTTTTTGCGTTTAAAGATATGTATAAAACAGAGCATCGTTTTTTGATAGTTGGAGAAATAAACAATGATTTTCGTACGGAAATACATTCTAATTACTCAAAGAATGCCTTTTTTAGCTCTCTTGTTTTTACCGGCTTTGTTAATGATTCCAAGCTGGCTTCAATACTAAAAGGGGCGGACTGCCACCTCTTTTTATCGTTACAGGAAGGCTTTGGTTTCCCACCACTTGAAGCATTGGCGTGTGGAACAAAGCTCGTTTGTGCAAAAAACTCGAGTCTTCCTGAAATACTTCAGGATGTTCCATTTTGGGTGAATGACAATGACTCTGTTGAAGTAATAGCATCTACTATCAATAAAGCAATCAGAAGTGAGTATAATGCTGAATATTCGAAAACGATTAAAGAAAAATTTACGGAAAGTTCTTTTTCCAATAATCTATTAGAGATTTATAAATAACTTTATTCTCAATTGCTGGTAGTAACTTAATGGGCCTATTTCTGCCTTTTTATAGTTTACCCACTTAAACGAAAAAAAATAGAGTAGAGAATGAACAAGCGCTTTACTATATGTTAATACCATTTCTCGTCTGAGCAACTGTAATATAAATCTGTAAATTTCAATGGTAAGTAATAGCGGGCTTTTCTTTAACAAATAAATAATGGGGTAATTATTTAGTAGCATAATTCGCCGATTTCTTTGTCCCAAATAAAACATAAAACTACTTACACTCTTATAAGATACGGATCTCATGTGATAAACTATTACATCTGGTAAAAACACAAATTTCCAGCCATTGGTTAGCGCACGAAAACAGAGATCGGTCTCCTCATAAAATGAGTGGTAAATTTCATTGAATCCATGCAGCTCTTTGAGCATCTCCGCCCTCCAAACTGCTGACGCTCCGTTAATTGATATTACATACGAAGCAGGGACCTGTCCGCGCCATTCCACACCATCAAGATAAGGGATAAAGCTTAAATCACGATGAACTACCGAAAAAAGAATGTCAATTTTATCCCGATCAAAATAGTTCATCTGCCTGGGGCTTATTCCTCCTACTGTCCTATTTTTTTCTAAAAAATCAACAGCCTTTCGCAGCCAGTCAGGTTCTACCGCAATATCGTTATTAAGTGTGGAAATATATTTTCCATGTGCTTCGTGGATCCCAATATTACACCCTTTTGCGTACCCTGAATTTTCTCTATTTTGAATGATCCTGACCTTATTCCCATAGGTCTCAAGAATTTCTATCGAATTATCTGAAGAATTATTATCTACCACTATTAATTCAAGGTTGTCATAATCTGTTTTTAGTAAAGAGTCGATACAACCACGGAGGAGCTTTTCGCCGTTCCAGTTTATTACAATTAATGAAACAAGAGGAAATTTCATATCTTGATATAGAAGATAGTGAATTTTATTTCTGTGGTGAAATTCATTTATGATGGAAAACAAATTAGCTATCTTAGCACATTGAGGGAGACATAGATAACATTTTGAGAACAAGATTATCTTCTAATTACATATTGGAAATAATAAACCAATTTTTCCAAGTTCTAATTCCAGTAGCAACAATGCCATATATCGCTCGCATACTCGGAGTAGAGCTTGTTGGTATCAGTTCATATACATTATCAGTTGTAATGTTTTTTGGTACATTCGCTTTATTTGGTATTAACATGTATGGCAGTCGTACAATTGCGGCACATCGGGAAGATAGAGAATTGAGTTCAAAAAACTTTTGGGCAATTTTTCTTATGAAAATATTTTCTGTTAGTGCAACAACCATTGGTTTTGTCATTTACTTGGCCAACACCAATTACTCAAACAAATATTTTCTGTTCTTGCAGGTATTTAACCTGTTAGCCATTGCGTTAGATGTTTCGTGGTTTTATGTGGGCAATGAGGATTTCAAGAATATCACCTTACGAAATTTATTCGTTCGCGTAATAAGCTTGTTGGCAATATTTGGACTAGTCAAAAACCAGCACCACCTTGCAAGATATATATTGATTTTACCTGCTTCTACAATCGCGGGGCATCTCCTCTTATATCCGGGTGTGATTCGTACCGTTGGTAAACCAATATTTTCTTATTCTATAATGCGATCACATTTGCCCTCAATGCTCAGCGTTTTTATAACTCAAATAGCCATACAGTTTTATGCAACTTTCGATAAAGTAATCATAGGATACTTTGTTGGGGATCAAAAAGTTGGTGTTTATGACTATGCTCAAAAGATTGTCAGAATTTCCATGGTCATTGTAGGTTCTCTTAGTACGGTTATGTTGCCGAGAATATCACATCTTTGGAAGAAGCAACAAATAGATGAGCTTAAACACTATTTTGAACACTCTGTTCTAATGAGCGCTTTTGTTGTGTTGCCAATTTTTTTTGGATTAATTGCGACTTCAAAACCACTAGTTTCGGTTTTATTTCCTCCGGATTTCAGTGATATGAGTCTGTTTTTATTGTTATTTTCGCCGTGTATTATTTTTTGGTCAATAAATAATATCACGGGTCTCCAAATATTAATGCCAATGGGTCATGAAAAATATTTAACCATTGCTGTAATTGCTGGTGCAATCGTTAATCTTTCATTAAACACAGTATTTCTTAAATATTTCGGAATTTCTGCCGCAGTTATTATTTATTCCTTTACTGAACTTGTTGTTACGATAACACAGGTTTATTTTGTATTAAAAATTTTTACTTTCAGATTCCCCACAATTGAGATTATCAAAACACTAATTGCATCTGTTATTATGTTTGCGATATTAAACTTCTTAATTATAAAAATTAAAAACGATATTGTTTTGTTAATCTCAGAACTTATGATTGGCACAGTAACTTATCTATTTTTTTGTTATTTGTTAAGATCAAAAGCAATGGTGTTCGCCATTAAAACCATTTTTAGACGAGGATTTTAAGATGAAATCGGCTATTAAAAAAATTTATCTGTTCTTAATTAGATTTGATTTTTTTACAGATATAATGATCCGGTTAATAGTTGCAAAATATAATAGACTAAACAGGAATGCATCCAAGAATTTGGCGATCAAGACCCCTTGGGTATGTGAATTCCCTTATAGTATCGATCGATGTCTTGATTACATTGATGAGGTTTATGCCGATTACATCAGAAATTCTGGATTAACTAAAGAGACTTTTGTTGGCAAGCAAATACTTGAAGTTGGTCCTGGAGAGAATTTGGGTGTAGCATTAAAATTCATTGCTAACGGGGCACAAAAGGTTGTCTGTGTTGACAGATTCTCTTCGTTGATAGATGAAAACAGATTGTACGAAATATATTATGCTCTTTATAGCCGGATGGGAAAAGACGAAAAAGATGCTCTTTCTGATGTGATATCGTTTAGTGAAGGATCGTATAAGATAAATACCAACTATATAGTTTACAATAAGCTTTCAATAGATCAGCTGACATCACTATTTGCACCGTCATCTTTTGATTTAATTATCTCAAGAGCTGTGTTGGAACATGTATTCTACATAAGGGATGCTTTAGATGTAATGCATGAATTATTACGAAAAGGGGGATACATGCTACATGAGATTGATTTTAGAGATCACGGCATGTTTACTGAGTGGCTACTACCCGAACATACTTTTTTGACAGTTCCGCCCAAAAAGTGGACACAAATTACGACACATCTTGGTGCACCCAACCGAATGCTTTACTCACAATATGTGAGTTACTTTTCGAAAAAAGAATACGACATTCGTACGGTAATAGTTTATCTCGTGGGAAACAACAAAAAGGTTTGCTGTAAAACCATCCCTGCTGACTTTAGAAAAACACTTACAAAACAGAAAAGCATAAATCGCTACATATCAACAATCAATAGTATCTCTGAAGATGATTTGTTGGTTAACGCTGCCTTTTTCTGCTTACATAAAAGGTAGTGATTGGTTATTGTCAAGTGCTCTTTCGAACAAATCAACTCGTGAATCCCAATCAAACTTTTCCAAACTAATCGGTGCATTTGTCGAAAGTTTTTCTGCAATATCCCTGTTGTTAAACAAATATAGCAACTTATTCTCAATTGATTTGGAAGATGAGCTTTCGCAAAAAATACCGTTGACACCATCTTCAACATATTCTCTATGTCCGCCAATATTAGTTGCTATTAATGCACAGCCGCACATTAACGCCTCGGCTGGAGGTAATGGCCAGCCCTCGGCCAAGCTTGGTGATACAAACACTGCATGGCTGTTATAAAGTTCTTTTAGTTTATACTGAGATGGATCTTTGTGGTGGGTTATCCAGTCGGGAAAATATTCGGGCCGATCATAAATTCCAAAAGCCGAAACAACTAGATCAGCATATTTCTTTTTTAATTCCTTTACTGCCTCTGTCGCAAAAATAGTACCTTTCCACAAGTGCTCATGGGCCAAAAAAAGGACGGATCTCGGATGTCGCTCCTGAAATGGTATTTCCTTACGAAAAAAAGAAAAATCCAATCCGTTAGGTATGTAAATTGTATCCTGTTTAAGGCTACTTCCGATATCAGCTAACCATTTTGCTATAACAATTTTTTTAAGAGGTAATTTCCAACTTTTTTCAACAAGTTCTTTTGACAAATTCCAGTCTTCAAAGTGCTGAATGAAATAAAATTTGCTCCCCTTCGATTGTTTATAGTCTGCGACATAAAATGAAGACTCGACCGGACAGGCGACTATATAATCAGCATCTGGTATATGTTTTTCTGCAAGGCTTGGGGTCCAAAGCATATTAATTTTTGCCGATATAGGAAACCATGAGTTGGGTAAATATTTTTTTAATAGCAGTTTATAAAAATAGGTCGGCCACTTTTTAAGTTTTTCTAGAACAGATTGCCTTGTTTGCCACAATACTAATGGGTGTATGATATTAACATTCCAACCCCGTTCGGAGAGTCTATTTGCATATTCGTAAACTATCTTGAAACCGCCACAAGGTTGCGGAGCTGCACCACTCAAGATAAATGTTATGGTTTTTTTTGAACCCACGATATTAAATATAGCAAACTTTTTCTGTTTGCCATGAATATCTCTTCTAAACCTGCAATTCAGACAGTAGTATATGGCTCGAGGGGTAACTAGCCACCCAAGAAACT
>CAZPWS010000006.1:0-91762 GCA_964590225.1 uncultured Fibrobacterota bacterium | reverse complement strand
AGCAGTTCAAATAACTACTGAAAGAACCATAAAAAAAGGTGAGGAATGTGGGCTAAAACATAATATTCTTTTGTCGATATCATTTTATGAACCTCTCCTGAGTTAGGAGGGGTTTTTTTGTGTCAAATTAAGGTCCAGTAGAAGCATTCAGCAGGAAACGGTTCTCTTAAAAAACGCACTTACAGGCGGCAAAGTTGATTCAGCTGCTTCGCTAAGCGGAGCATTAACTATAAGTTTTCTATCGTGAAGAAATAAAACTCTGTCGGCTATTCTAAAAATGCTATCTAGATCATGAGTTATAATCACAACTGTCATTTTACTCTCTGCCCGAAGCGACAAAAGAAGCTCATCAATCCCCTTTGTGGTTACCGGATCCAATCCGGCTGATGGTTCATCGCAAAAAAGTATTTCCGGTTCACCTATAAGAGCGCGAGCCAATGCCGCCCGTTTTACCATTCCTCCAGACAGTTCAGTTGGGTATTTCTTTTCGGAGTAGCGAAGTCCTACCTTTTGCAGAATTGAACGAGCCTTTTCATGAATATTATCTTTTTGTTTTTCGCCACGCAAAATAAGTGGCAAAGCAACATTATCTTCAATTGTCATTGAATTAAGTAAAGCGCCCCGCTGAAAGAGAACACCAGTTCTTTCCCGTATCCCGTTTTTGATAACTTCATCCTGATTGTTCATTTCGGTGTCCAAGACCTTTACACTGCCTTCACGGTATTTCATGAGGCCAAGCATATTTTTGAGAAGCGTAGTCTTGCCGCAGCCGCTTGTACCTATAACGGCATGGATTAACCCCCGCTCGAGTGTGAAGGTTATTGAATCGATAATTTTTCCTCTACCGTATCCAGAAACCAGCCCCTTGACTTCTATTGCACAGTTTAGTGTTAAATTATCCATCTCCATTACCTACATGTAAAAAACAAGGCTTAAAAGAGAGTTAGCTGCTATTATAGCAAAAATTGAGCTGACAACAGCTGCCGTGGTGGATCGCCCGACACCATCCGCGCCGCCGGAAAAGCGGATACCCTGAAGGCAGCCAACGCCGGTTATTAATGTGCCAAAGACCACGCTTTTAATTGTACCGTTGATAAGAAACTTTATTTGAAGTGCCTGAACAAGATTTCTGGTAAAGGCATCTATACTCAAATCAAGATATGTGATAGCTATAAGCGTGCCGCCAAGAATGCCCATGGCATCGGCGAAAAGAGTGAGAATGGGGAGCGTAAAAAGCATTGCCCAAAGTTTGGGGACCATTATAAAACGGACAGGGTTGGCTCCCATGGTCTTGAGGGCGTCTATTTCTTCTGTGTATTTCATTGTGGCAATTTCTGAAGCAATAGCGGAACCGCTACGGCCAGCAATAAGAATCGCGGTCATAAGAGGGCCCATTTCGGCGGTTATTCCAACGGCAAGCAGGTCGGCTACAAATATATTTGCACCAACGAGCCTAAGCTGAGCGGCAGACTGAAGAGAGGTTATAAACCCAATAAGGAACATTACAAGTCCCAATATTGGCAATGCAGAGAGACCTATAGATGTAACATTTCTCGCAAACTCCCCCTCCCTAATCCCTTTCTGATGGAAAAGGGAGAGAGCTGACTGTGTAGTAAGCTCGGCAAACAGCAGCACCGACTCCCTGCTTTTATTAACTAAATGGGCAAGGGGGATTCCCACCCAAATAAGAAACCGGCTAATCCTTGCTGTTGTTCTTCGCATCTCTATTTGCGCTAATGATTAATGAAACTTCCGCAGCAAACGACTCCGCACTTTCATTCATTAGCTTGTTTAAAACAGCAGCGAAAACTGCGTAATCAGCATTGGCAGGGAGCTGGCGTTCGAGGGAATAGCTTTTTTCAACAACCACCTCATCATCAGCGGTTTTAATAAGTTGATAAATCGTCTGGAAGCGGACCACTCTTTTGCTGTTTCGCTTATCGTCCTCAACTGCAATAATTGTTCCGCCAACTGCAAAATCAGGCCGTGAATCGGAATAGCGCCTCCGTATAGAACGGCATTGTACCCCTTTTTTAAGGGCTGCTTCCATGATATCCGTGAGCGCTACTCCTGGCCTTACAACCCATTCAGCCTTTTTGTCTATCTGGACGATATAGTCTTTTGCGCGAACGACAATATTCTGATTGTCTGCAAGTCTTGACGATTCGATTTCTCTAAGAAGAATTGTAAACGGATATTCCGGAGACTGCGCAACAGAATACGGAAAATCTGCCCGCAAGGCTATAAGGCTCTTCATATGCTTTGATGATCCGCAACCCGCTAAAAAGTGAACTGCGAATACAATCAGAATCATTAATGATAATTTATTTGCCATAATATCAATACTCCTGCTTTCGTATTAAGAGAGAGGGATTCTCCCGTATCTTAGCTGTAAAATCAGAAAGATTTCTTGTTGTTGCTTCAAGTCGATCAAGAATCTGGTTGATTCTGTCCCTGCTTTGAACAAAGGTGCGTCCCATATCGGCGGCCGACTGATTGGCAGTTTCGAGCGTCCGATTTAAATTTGCAACCGTTTTTTTCAATTGTTCGCCATTTACCCCTTTTTGCAATTCAGCAGTTACCTCTTCAAAATTCTTAAATCCCTTCAACATCGACTTATTGGAAGCCACTCGGGAAAATTCAACTGCTGCGGAATCAAAACGGTCGAGAATTTTTACCGCCTTGTTAACAACAACCGCACCGTCTGAAGCAAGACGGCCGGAAACAGAGTTAATATTTTGCGAGATAGAAGATATGGCTGTTCTGTTTTCGTTAATCAGCCCATTAAGATTTCTCACGAGGTGATCGATGCTTGTAACCGTTTCTGAAGATGACATTACAAGATTTTGAACTTTTTCGGAACCTGTAATAGCTATTATATTGTTAAGTGCAACTTCAATTTTTTGCGCGATATCCTCAGCCTTTCCTGTAACCATACCTATGGTAGAAACGCCTGAAGGTAAAACCGACCCCTTTTCCCGTGGAGCGCCTGCGTTTGTGCCACGGACAAGGTCGATATATTTCATACCTGTAATTCCAAAAACTTCAATAACAGCTACCGCATCGCCAGGGATACGGATATCTTTTTTAACAGATATTTTGACGACAATTTTGCCAGGGTCGTTTGCGGCAAAAGAAATATCCTCAACTTTTCCTATGGATACGCCACGCATTTTAACTGCATTGCCAATGTTAAGCCCCGAAACAGACTCTTCTGTGTACTCAACAAAATAGTAGTCGTTTTTTTCCAGCATTGAGCGGCCTATAGTGAGATATAGGAAAAGCGCAATTAGCAGAAAGCCGAATATTGAGAAAATACCAAGCCTTATTCTTTCACCTTTTGTCATAAGTGCATCCTATGTCTATTTGGATGTTAATTTAAAGACTCCATCCCAATCCTTTCCAGGCGGATTTGCCTTGAAACCTTCACATCTATCAATATATAAAATGCTTGGGTTTGTTTTCTGGTCTGGTCTCCACTCTTTTTCACGGGCTGCGTTTTCATTGAATATTGCGATGCCCTTATCCCATTCCTGTTTCTTGTACATTGCGAGTCCTTCGTGATACTTACCGATGATTTCCATTTCAAGAGCCGAGGCTTTTCCCTTTTCGGCAACAAGTTCAAACACGGTTATAGGTTCGCTTTTCCCGACAACGGTTATTTTATCGAGCTCCCGAAGTTCAAAAGCGTCTCCCACCATATCACGGGTAAAATGAGATATCATTGTAAATACACCATACTGCTTCGCGGCAGATTCAAGCCGTGCGGCAAGATTAACCGTATCACCCATCATGGTATAATTCATTCTTTTTTTCGACCCCATATTGCCTGTTACAATAGGACCGGAGTTGACACCAATTCTCATTCTCATATTGTGAACTATTACCGGCCATTTATCGCCCTCCGAAACCCATTTCTTCCGCAAGTCAAATAACCGCTGCTGCATTCGAATAGCGGTGAGACAGCCTTTATAGGCATGGTCGGACAAAGGCATGGGAGCGCCAAAAAAGGCGATAATTGCGTCACCTTCATATTTGTCGAGCGTGCCTCCATTTTCCATTAGGATATCTGTCATTGCGCTCAAATAATCGTTCAGTAGTTCTACAAGTTTTGTGGGGCTTCCAAGTTTTTCCGAAAAGGTGGAAAAGCCCTGTATATCGGTGAAATATGCAGTACGAATCCCCTCGTCTCCGCCAAGTTCCGGAAATTGCCTGTTTTCGTACATCTGGTCGATAAGTTCCGCAGATAAATAATTCTGGAATGTTGCTTTTAGGAACTTTTTATCCTTTTCTTCAGTGATATATTTGTAAATAATTGCGAAGATAAACGCACCAAACAGACCAAACGAAGGCTTGATAATTTCGTAGTTTAACCCGCTTTCAAATGCCCCAAGTGCATAAACAAAATAGGCAATAACAGACAGTATAACAAATGGCAGAGAGATAAATGGTTTTACAAAAAGGGAAACGACCGCCGCAATTGCAGCGAGCAGGAGAAGAATAATGAAAGATTTTGCCGGTGTTACATCTTTCATGTACTTATTTTGCAATATATCGGCCATGGCGGTTGCGTGCAACTCCACACCGGGATAATTTTCGTCAACCGGTGACGCTACAATATCGAACATTGATGGCGCATCGGATCCAACAAGAAAAATTTTACCGGTAAAAAAGTCAGCGGGAACTCTTTTTGCCCAAATATCATAATAGGGTATTGTCCGGAATGTTTTACTTGCTTTACCAAGGTAGTTTATTCGCATTCTATAATGCTGATCTACGGGTATAATTATCGGTTCTCCAAACTCCCGTTTTTCTCCCTGCTTCATGCGGTTGATGTCATCTATGGATAATTCGAGAACCTCTTCAAGGGTTTTTCCCCGAAGCATTATGTATTCGGTTGTAAGAGTTCCCTCTTTTTTTGTAACTGTCATGTTTTCAGTTAATGTAATTGACTCTCCTGCCGTAAGCTGCATTATTCTGCGGATATCCATACGGGAGATCTCCGCTAAAGTTGACAAGGGGATATAATCAATCGCCGTTTCATTATTCAAAATTTCGACAATCGAAAATTCCTCCTCGCCGGTTCTTACGATTCCGGTTGCATCCGATATCATGGTGGGCTCGTTTAGTGGCAGTTCAGAAAGCGCCACCATATCAACTCCATTCAGATCGCTTATTGTCGAAAAATTAAGAGTACCGGCTGGTATATCCAAAAACAGGCGGTTTTTTGTGTCTTTATATGCTACCATTTTTTCGCATATATTAGCTATTTGTCTCTCGTTAAGAGCATTAATTTTTCCCTTTGAAGCGATAAGCGCGCGAATCATTGCTTCGTTGACGCCCGGATAGCTTACCAATAGCTTACCAATAGTGTCCTTTGCGATGTAAAATGGAGCACCGATATTTATCTGGTTTCCCGGAATAATTTCTGTCTCTTTGAGGCTTTTTCCGCAAAGAAAGAGAATGGTTTGCAGAGAAATTGCCGGATATGCGTATCCACGAAAACGGTTAAGAAGTGGAAGTTTTCTGTGTACTCCGTCCTTATCGGCTGCAACATTAACCAGCCCTATCTTTACTGCTGCTTCTGCAAGTTCGGGAAAGGCTCCATCAAGAACGGCATAGTTCCTTAACATTGACATAACGGTATCAGGCAATCGCGCGGCGGACAACGGGTTACATTTAAGGCGGTGTTCCTCTGTTGTTCGTTCTATATAATCTGATTTATTCGCGTAATTGTTTGTATCGCTCAGAATCATAGCATGAATAACATTACCGCTTTTTTTGGTATAATTTACAAATTCTCTGTCGTAGTTGACACCATTAGCAATAATATCCTTTATTCGCTTAAGTTCATTTTCCTTAAAAATAGAACTCAGTTGCTGCTTTTCAAGAATGCCGTAAACCCTATTGCTCTCCTTAGCACCGTAATCAGCGTCGTTAAAATGAATATCGAAAACCGTTGTCGCATTATTTCCGCTTTTTAGGTAACTGAACATTTCGCCATGATAACTTCTTGGCCATTTATAATAAACGCCCATATTATCGGCAAGCATGGATCGTTCATCAATGTTGACAATTACCACATCTTCAATTCTTTTTTCACTAATAACGCCGCCCTGTGCCGTTATTTCTTGTTGTGGAGCCATATAGGTCATGCTGTAACGGGCATCATATGTTTTGTTTTCTATTGTCTCCCATAATTCCGACAAAATGTTTTTCATGAAAATGGTGAGAAAGAGCGAAACAAGCAAGCCGCCAATTATGCCTACGACGATCTTTTTAAATATTTTCTTCATTTAGCCATCTCCTTAAAATTTTATTCGCCCAAAATCAATCCAAGAAGCTTTTCTTTAACAAGCATATTGCAGTATTCCACAAAATCAGCGGCGTTTAGCGAAGGCGATTCGAGAGAGGCTTTTTCATAGATTTCTGCAAAACTGCGCTTTCCATTAACCCACGAAATAACAAGATGCCATTTGGCAGACCACTTGGGCAATATCCTGTATTGCTTTCTATCGGCTTTACATATATGGTCGAGTGTCAATGGCCCAATAGTTGTACGCATTGGTATCTGTTTTGCAAATTCAGAAGGAAGCTTTTCTTCCAGCTTTACGCCAATACCTGAAAAATCTTTACTGTGCTGGATAAATCCATTTTTGTAATTTGTTAAATCAATTGCAGCAATGTTTTCGATTGCCGCTATCCGGCCTGTTTCAACTTGAGCATGGAAGTTGATGCTTCGAGCTGCTGTGTTTTGATTGTCAAGAAGATTGGCAAGGCGCTCTTTGCCATTTTTCGCGCAGATTGCAGCAATTTCTCTCCATTCTGCTTCTTTTGCTCCTGCTATTGTATATAGATAGGCGCACATGGCACTTCCCACGCTCTTTAGCGTTGACGCTGACACATTTGCAATATTGTCAATATTTGAATGATAATATAGGTCCCTCAAGTGGATTAGCGCTGGACATGGTATTCCAATTGCAGAATCAGAGATGGAGTTATCGTTAACAATATAGTTTTTAAAAGCAAATTTTATTTTCTTGCCTGCGCTTTTTTCAACAAAAAAATAGAGCAGGTCATCCGTAAAAGAGGCCATAAATAAAGGTGTTTTATAAATGTTGAGAGTTGAGCGGCACCTTTTTTGATTTTCTCCTATCATATCTGGATTTACTGCGGCAACCACATTCCGTACAGTAAGAGGAAATTTTTCAAAATAGGCCATAAAGCCAACGATTTCATGGGTAAAGAGTACTCGTATTGTCCGTTTTGGCGGCTGAAGTTTTTCCATTTGCACTAATCTATTTATGGTTCGCACACATTCTATTGCGCCAGCAACGCCGGAAGCATTATCGTTTGCACCTGGTTCGTAAAGGTGCGCTACGCACAACACCTCCCCTGCGTTTGTATCGCTCCCTCTTATGGTTGCTGTTACTGCGTCTATTGTTCCTGCCCCAAGAAATGCATCGATGGAAAATTTGCATGGGATCGATCCATGTTGTTGCAGTAATTCAGAAATCTCTCGCCCCTGTTTTCTGTTAAGTGAAAATCCGGCCAAACCGTATTCTGTAAATTCCAGAAGTGAATCGTTGTCCCATCGATGTCCATTCTGAAAATCATTTTCTCCCCTAACACCCTCCCAGTTCGGAGCAAAACTTGTTACAAGCCCAAGCGCCCCTTTTTTTGCTATATTGTCAATATTTTCTTCGGTTGGATCGATCCAAACTAATTTGCCCTTAACATCTTCTCTAATTTCACACAAGAGCTCGGTTGACACTTCTCCATTTGTTGATGCGGAATAGGTAAAAATTGAGGTTGGAATTTTAGGATAACCTGCAAACTCTTTCCATTTGTTTCCAATTTTAAGCTTAAGGGAGGCTTTTCTGATATTCCATACCGGCGGCGTGCGCCAGTTTCCGTAGAGTATTTTGCCATCGGAAGGAAAACGAATAAGCTCAATATCTTCGGCACCAATATTTTTAAGCTCGTCATAACAAAAGCGCGCTCCCCGTTCGTACGCATCAAAACTTATCAATCTATTATGACTGTAAAGAGCGGCGGCGACGGTTTTGGCAGTTTTACCGGAATACTCACCCCTAATAATTCCGAGAATACTTTTTAACTTCATGGCATTAGGTCAGCAGGTCTTCATCGGCAACAATATTTTCTTCGAGGTATTGATCTACCAGCTGCCTGTCATTTTGTGAAAGATTTACAAATCCGAGTCCCATACGGTAATATTTCTCGGAAGGTTTTTTTGCTACCCAGCGAACAACGGCGGAGACACGACAGCTTTTTTCTCCAACCATTACATTCCTTGGCACTCCTCTCCATCGCGGAAAACGGAGAAATATTTTTATTTCGCGTCCCTGCTCAAGCGGTTTAGCTGATGCAATCTGTATGCCGTCTTGCGAAATATCCTTCAATATGATTTTTGTATTAGCATTTTGTCCTGTTCCGTCGCCAATAACAACAGCATCATCCGCATCATCGTACTCTATTCCATAAATAAAGGGTATGCGAACTTTTTTTCTCTTTTCTTTTGAACCAGCCATACTGTTCAACTCCTTGATATTTCGTTTATTGCCGCCTTAATCATTATAATATTGTCATTAAGCCTTGACTTCTTATTAGCTTTTAACCATGTCGATGAAAATCTGCCGATAAGGGCAGCCAAAGAGTTTTGGTGGCGTGCAAGTTCGTGCGCGTGAACAGTTTCGCCGTTCCTTAGTTTTTTGGCAAGGTAAAAGCGGTTCCACGAAACTATTTCCATATCAACTGCCAAAGCATACTCCTCCAGCATAAGTTTACTGAAAGAATCAATATGCGGTTTAGCACTCATAAATTTGAGGCTCATTAGTTTGCTAACTTTATCTGAGAGATCATGTTTAGTTATTGGATCTGATTTGTCAATACGCAATGTGGATTGTCCGTAAAATGGATGGAAATTTTTGGCTGAAAAAAGAGATTCATTCATCACATTATACGCCCAATAACCGCTTCTGTTATCGCCAAGCTCCCGCAATGCAGCAGCAATATTGCCTTTTGTGTCGCCATAAAGATGGAAGGAAAAGCGTTCGACATGGTTTCTGTCGTTAACACCCGCTGTGTTCCACGCATGCGAAGCTGAGTGGGCAAAACTGCAAAGTGAAACTGCGAGGGTATTTCGGTGTCCGGCATCTCCCCAATCGGTATTCATAAGCCCTTCAGCTCCAAGTTGCTTTCCTCTTTTTGCAAAGCCAGACACCACCTCGGTTGCTTTATCAAGTCTGGTTCCATGACTTTGCCAACCATTGGTCCCTGGACAACACACAAGCGCAAGGCCGGCTTCGGTTATTTCATTTGATCTTTGAAGTCTTCTCTCTTTGTATGCCATGTCATACTGCCAATTAAGCATTACAATATCCTTAGGAATATCTTTAATGAGGTCGGGGTGATTCATTACAATATCCGACCAAAGATTCATTCTCTTACCGTGTTTTAGGCAAAGCTTACGGATTTTAAGAATAAAGTCAAGATAAACCCTCCCTACCCCTTTTTTTTCCGCAGCTAACTTTGAGGCGCCATTACCAAGCTCCCACGGTTCGTCGCCACATACATTAAAATCAACAGCTTCAAACAGAGGCACAAACTCATTAAAAAGATCCGAGACAAGTTTTATTGAACCATTGTTTAGAGGGTTAAGAGTAGTACCGCCAGGCATATTTCTATAACCTGGAAGCTCCCCAAGAGAGCTATAAGCGGGAAGCATTAGAGTTTTTTCCATGTGTCCAAACGATGCAAGTGAAGGCACAAAACAAACGAACCTATCTTTACAATATGCCTGCAAATGCAGTATGTCTTCCGGAGTAAATGGATCAAATCCTTTTCCTATTTCGGGATGCTTTCTAAAAGTAAAGACATTTTCCACATATAACTGTAATTCATTGATTTTCCATTTCGAGAGCTGTTTTATTAGCGACTTGAGTGTTGATAATTTAGGCACCTTGCCACGCGAACAATCGAAATATATTGCCCGTCGTCTAAAAAGCGGCGCGTCTTCGATATGGCATGATTGTAGCGTTTTTCCCTGTAATCTCAATATTTCGGACAGGGTTTGAACTCCGTAAAAGGCGCCTGCCGCCGTGGAGTACCGTATTATTACCTCGGTTGCTGTAATGTCTATGGAATAGCCCTCAACATCCATAATGGCACTGCTTTTAATAAAATAAACAGCACTTTTTCCCTGATTACCGGATATTAAAGATTTTATTCCCCACTCCTTTAGGACCTCCGCCAACTCCTTTACGGCGGCTCTGGTTTCTTTTGAAGTGGAATAGATCCGTACTAAAGAAGAAAATGAGAAAGTTCCAGACTTGACTTTATAAACGCGGGGAGGTATAAGAAAATCTGAAATCTCCATACTACTTAAATTATAATTAATTGTGATCGTCCGGTTATGCCAATCTTTTGACTCTGTATCGAAAGATATATATTCTTATGATTATTGAAAAAAACAGGAATGAAGTAGATAAAGCAGTTAATCTCGGTCTTGCCGCAAATATTTTGCTCGCTGTTGCTAAGTTGGTAGCTGGCATATTGGGGCACAGTCAGGCTTTATTGGCCGACGGAGTTAATTCATCGTCTGATGTTGTGTATTACATTATCGTTAAAATCTTTGTCCGCATGTCAAAAAAGCCGGCAGACAAAGAGCATCCCTACGGTCACTATCAGTTCGAAAGTATTGCTGCTCTTGTAGTGGGAGCATTTGTAATAACAACCGGTCTTGCAATATTCTGGGAGTCGGTTAATGTTGCGTTCGACAGATTAAGCGGCACAAGTAATGTGCTTGACATAAGAACATTTTCACTCTGGGTTGCGCTTACAACAATCACAATTAAAGTATTTTTGATGGTTAGTGCCGGTTATACCGCAAAAAAAACTAAAAGCATGGCAATAGCTGCGCTTGTGAAAGATCATAGGAATGATATTGTTGCTTCCCTTGGAGCAGCAATAGGCATTTCTTTCGGACTCGCCGGCTTTTCGTGGGTAGATCCATTAGCAGGCGCAATAGTGGCGATATTTGTTGCCAAAACTGGTTTTGGCATACTTCGCGAATCGGCAACTGATTTGATGAATCTTATACCAGATACTTCGGCAGTAAACGAAATTCGTCATCTTGTTAACACAATAAACGGAGTTATTGCTGTTGAGGAAATTCATGCCCATAGATTTGGTCCGTACTACAGTGTCAATATTACAATAGGCGTAGATGGTAATCTTTCTGTTCATGAAGGAAACATGATTGCCGACTCTATTGAGCAGAAATTACGCGAGAGAATGAAAACAATTAGGCGGATATCTGTTCACTATCACCCCATTAAATCAATGTGATCTCTTGTTCTTAAGTTTATCAAGAATGAGCCGCTTTTGCTCTTTCTTTTCGGTATATGATTTTGGAACATGAATTGGTGTCTTATTCCACGGGTCCATTTCTGTGTAATACATGCATGTTGAAAGGGTTCCTGGCGTTGGTGTAAAAAGCTGAAACGACTCAATATTTCTAAAGCGTCCCATATAGTTCGCAAGATCCGTAGCGTCCTTCATTGTTGAGCCAGGATGTGCCGCCATAAAGTAGAATGAGAGAGAACGCCCCTTGCCGATACGATTAAATAAATTTATGAACTCCTGCAAATTGCCGTAATTCTTGTTCATTAATTTCAAGATTGATGGGTTAATATGTTCCGGTGCTATTCGCAATGCATCAAGCAGGTGGTATTGTGTAATCTCCCTGATATATTCCTCGTTGGCAAGATCAAATCTTATACCACTACGAATAATTATCTTTTTAACGCCATTGATTCTTCTTGCTTTTTGGAGCAATGCTACAATTTTAGAATTATTAACGGCTGGGAGTCGTCGGCATTTAAGACAATGCCCATTTTTACATTTCTGGCAGTCCATTCCGTACATATTGGCCGAAGGTCCACCAAGATCGTCAATATTGCCCTTAAAATGTTTCATTCTGGTTATCGCGGTAATTTCGCGTAAAATGGACTCCTCTGACCTTGAAACGATTCTGTTGCCTTGCGAATGCGAAAGAGAGCAGAAACTGCATTCGCCTATACAACCGCGGTGAGTAACAATACTAAATGTAAAGCCAAGAAAACTGGGATCGGAAACTTTCCGAGTGAAAGGAAGTTCGTAATATGAGTCGATATCCTTTGAGGTAAAAATTGGCGCACTAAACTGAACCATGAACCTGTTGTCTATCTGCTGAGCACAATTTTTGTCTGCCGTGGCCGCAAGCTGCATTTCAATAAAGAGATTTTTTTCTCTTTTAATTTCATCGAATGATGGAAGCAACTGAGTGTTTTCTGGCGGTGCTCCTGCTATAATTGCCGTTCCTTGTATATTGTCAATAGTGTCGCCTCTCTTAATTCTTTCTGCTATTTCAACCACCTGTTTCTCGGAACAGCCAAAGGACAAAATATCTGCCCGTGCATCAAATAATATGGGGCGGCGTAATGCATTATCCCAATAGTCGTAATGAACAAAGCGGCGCATGGTAGCTTCTATTCCACCAATAACAATGGTTGCTTTCTTAAAATGCGATTTTATCCAGTTACAGTAAACTATTACCGCCCGATTTGGGATATCTTCTTCTTTCGACTGGAAATTGGGGTCGCCATGTCGATCCTTTTTAAGAGGGGTATAGTTTCGCAGCATAGAGTCAATGCTACCAGAAGAGACACCAAAATAGAGTCTTGGCGCTCCATAACGGGTAATCGCATTCTCATTCTTTGGCATCTCAATTACAGCAACGGAATAACCATTTTTTTCAAGCACCCGTTTTATTAAGGCAGGACCTGAAAGGGGGTGGTCAAAAAACTTTTCGCCAATAACAAGAATTATATCATAAACCATAACTTGTAGTTTAAATTAGCTATTTTTAAGGCAGAGATACGACACGAACAACTTAAAGTACAAGAAGAGGAACTCATGAAAAGCAATATTTTTATTGAAATGGCTAAAAAGGGGTTGAAAGTTCCGGTGGCAACCCACCTTATTTTACACGAAAAAGAAAATCCAGAAGAAATTTTGCTGAACGGTAAAAGACTGGGTCAAGTAATTGAAGAAACTGCCCATCGCTATTCCTTGCCCATACCAATACCTATCATGGATCTCGTTATTGAAAAAGAGACCATTCTTGAACTGCTTGAGATAGAAAAAAGCGAGCGAAATTCGTTCCACTTCAATAAACCGCTAACAAGCGAAATGATTTCCAAAATTGAACAGAGTGATTTCACAATCCACCCAAGAACAAGAGCAAACATAGAGGCAGTTAGATACATAGCAGAAAACACCTCTTTGATGCCTATTGACATGAGTATAGGCCCATTTTCGCTCATGACTAAACTTGTAGCGGATCCCATAACTCCGGTGTATCTTGCCGGCAGTGGCTTAACAGCAAGCGATTCAGAGGAGGTCGCTCTCATAGAAAGCGCCATAGAGCTTTCGCTCAAAACCGTACTAAAATCACTTACCTTAAAGATTGAGCAGGCAAAGGCTAAAGCGATTTTTTTGTGTGAACCTGCTGCCAACCTTGTCTATTTCTCCCCTAAACAAATGGAAGAAGGAAGCGATATGTTTGACCGATTTGTAGTTGAACCAAACAGAAAAATCAAGGATCTACTCGATAAAAAAGGGGTCGATCTTATTTTTCACGATTGCGGAGATCTTAAACCGCTTATGGTGCAAAAAATGGCCTCGCTGAAGCCCGCTGTTTTTTCATTTGGAAGCCCTGTAAAGTTGTGGGAAATGGAGCCCTTTGTCGATCAGGAAACGGTAATATTTGGTAACCTGCCCACAAAGAAATTCTATTCCGACACTGAGATCTCGCTGGAACAGACACGCTCTCTCGCAGACGAAATCACAGAAAAAATGAAGGCTACCGGACACTATTTTATTCTCGGAAGTGAATGTGATATCCTGAGTATGCCGGGGCACGAAAAGACAATTAAAGAAAAGGTTAAAGCATTTTGCGGCTGCGGGCACTGTTAAGTAAAAGAATTTTATACGCGTATTCCTCAATAATATCCGCCTGCTCCTCTTTCTTAAGAGTACCATCAACAATCTTAATTCTTCTTGGATTTAATTTGGCGCTCTTCAGAAACTCGTTTCTTACTCTTTCCTGAAAAGCAACACCCTCCCGTTCCATCCTGTCCATTTTCTTGCCTGAAGCAATAAGCCGCTTAAAGGCATCCATGGCCGAAATGTCTATTAGTATTGTCAAGTCGGCTGAAAGGTTGTCGGTTGCAAAACGGTTGATGCTTGCTAGTGATTTATTGAGTATATTTCTCCCCGCTCCCTGATAGGCTACTGTCGAATCAGAAAAGCGGTCGCATAAAACAATTTCCTTTCTTTTAATAGCAGGTTTTATAACTTGGTTTACATGATCTGCTCTTGCCGCAAGATACATCAATAGCTCAGCTTTTTTAGCAATAGATCCGTTGTCGGTTGAAAGAATCAACTCTCTTAATTTTTCTGCAACCGGTGTTCCACCGGGCTCCCTTGTTGCTATTACAGAAAACCCCTTTTTTTTAAGCGTCCTTTTCAATAATTTAATCTGTGTCGATTTTCCACAACCGTCAATACCTTCAAATGTGATAAATGCACCCTTTCCCATACTTAACAAAAAAATCAAATAATGAAACTATCCCTGAATTCGGCTTCATCCTTAACAATTACAAGATTAGAAATAAGACCGGTTTGTTGCAGTCCGTCCCGCACACATGGTGAAAGATTAATATAAACACAATGGCCATTATATTCGTCCAATCTTTTTTTAATATTCGAAAGAAGTCCTAATCCCGTACTGTCAATAATACTAACGCCCCCAAGGTCCATTGCTATGCAATACTCTTTCTTTGCAAGCCTTTCGGATAGTCTGGTTTTTAACTGCAACATGGTTGAGACGCTCAGCGCGCCGGTTAATCGCCATACCAGAAATTCACCAACCTTTTTTTCTTCGATAGTTAATTCTGTCATGTTTTTTTTCTCCATATTCTTACCAGTCGATATCTACATTCTCAACTTCCCACCTCTTTCGTACAGCTATGGAATCGGCAATAATCGCAATTGTTTCAGGTGACATAGTGTTTTTCAGTAGAGTGCCGGCATCATAAGTACCATTCATGTTGGCATCATTAAAAGCAAGAACCCTGTAATAACCTTCCTCAAGATTATCAATTTTATATCTCCCATTTCCGTAATGAATCGCTTTGCTTCTTTTTTTATTAGTTAAACTTACCGCTACCGCCATAATATTAGTAGTGTTTTCCTTACTCTTTACTAAACCACTTATAGCACCTGTTTCTATTGTGGACTGTATAGTAAAAAAACTTTTTGCGGCCAGTGTGTCGAATAATCGGACGCTATCAGGGAAACGCCAAATAAAGAGTCCTCCACCGGTAAATGGCGCCATGGGAACGAAACATGAAGTGTAGGGGGAGATATAAGCGTATCTACCCTTAACGGCTGTTTTAAGAGTGTCCGACAGGGAATCGCTAATCTGTTTAATTGTAAGCTGCTCAACAATTGGCGGGAAATCTATAGGAGTTCTGCTGTTCCATAAAAACGAAATGGAGTCGTAGGGAGAAACTGCTCTTGCCTTGGGCAAAGGATTTACCTTACAGATTGAATGATATAGTGGCGAAGCTTCCATGCCGGAATGATTGAAATCAATACTGTCAATAATTTCATTTTGGATTCGCAATGTAAGGCGGTATTTCCCTTTTTCAAGAATAGGAATATCAAGTATCAAGTCATTTTGAGTACTCTTATGAATTTCTATAGGGCTAATTTTAGTTGTTAAATTACTCTCGCTTAGTGGATTGATAGAAAAATCAGCGGCTGATGGAAAGGAAAGATCAAGCTTTATATTAAATGAAACAAAAAGAGTTGTGGGAGATGCTAATTTTATAGATGTTATGGCTAACCGAGTCGTATCGAAGGGCGATTCAACAAGTAAAAGACCGGAATCACAAAGCCCGCTGTTTTCAATTACTGCATCGCGAATGGCCATGAAAAACCGTTCTTTTCCTATGTCAAGTTTTCTGTTGCGGTTGTTGTCTTGCACTCCAAAAAGGCGATATGTACCAATGGCTAATCCAGTAAGTTTAAATGCCCCATTTATTCCACATTCCGTAATGAAGAGCGGTTTTTTATCTGCCGGAGAGATTATAGCTGTGTCCAGATTATTAGTTAACTTATAGGCAAAGATTGCTGTTCCGGAAGGCGCCGGAAAACCATCAGGGTCTATCACTGTTCCTGTAATTGAACTGGTATCGATCTCCTTGCCGGTTGAAAATGTTGTGGAGAAAGAAGATTCAAGCTGGTTTCCTCTTAGGTCTTTTGCGCTGGTGCCGACGGTTATAGTATAAGTAGTGTTATTAAGTAATGGCGTCTTGGGAATTATGGATACTTTCCGGCCGCTAATTTTTATTGACATAGAGGGTTCTGTTGGTGTAACAAATATTGACTGTCTGGTTGTTGTATTATCAACCCATTCGCTGAAGATAAAATAAATAGGGGTGTTAATATCAACAGAGAGCGAACCCACAGCAGGATATGATTCTATAACTGTGGGGCTTATATTGTCAACTGGCCCACCTCCGAGGCCACTCCTGTTGGCGCATGAAGAAAGAAATATTAAAACTAATAGCAGAATCATTTTTTTGTCTCGTTATCCAGTAATTCCGCAACCGCTCTTGATAGCTTTACAACATCAAACGGTTTTTGGATAAAACCTTTGGCGCCGCTTTGTAAGAGCTTATTTGCTTCTGCATTTATTGAATATCCGCTGCACACTAGTACGGTAACAGAAGGATTAATCCGGATGAGTTCCTTGAATGTATCCAGCCCGCCAAGTTTTGGCATGATAATGTCGAGTATTACAAGGTCAATATCACGATAATTTTCGGCGTAGAATTCTATACCATTTTTGCCGTCTATTGCTGTTTCAACCTTGTAACCTAGTTCAGTAAGTATGTCTTTGGCCGCGCTCCGCACAACAGCTTCGTCATCAATTACAAGGACCGCACCAGTACCCCTGATAATTGCTGAACTTTCCGGCGTGTCATCAATTGTTTCTTTTAAGGCTGGTGCAACTGGAAAGTACAATTTAAAAACTGTACCTCTTCCTTCTTCGCTGTAAACTGATACTGCTCCACCATGGCTTTTCATAGTACCAAAAACGCTTGCAAGCCCGAGTCCAGTTCCCTTGCCAGGCCCCTTCGTGGTAAAAAACGGTTCAAAAAGTCTTGCTTTAACTTTTTCGTCCATTCCTACACCAGTATCCTCTACACTCAAAACCACAAACTTGCCAGCCGACAATTTGTATGGATGAGCTTTTACATAGGCCTCATCAATATCAGCTAAGTCTATTTTGAAAGTTAATTTACCCCCATTTGGCATAGCGTCCACGCCGTTCATTGATAAATTCAGAATAGCGTTTTGTATCTGACTTCTGTCGCCCACAACAAGCGCGTTACTAACGCTGTCAGTTATTGAAACTATAACATTATTCTGGGCAGAGTGTTCCATTAGTCTAACCACATCCTGAACTATTGAATTGAGGTCAATAGTTGTAATCTCATTTTTCCCCTTTCTTGCGAAAGCGAGCAATTTTGCAGTAGTTTCTGCTGCGGAGGACGCTGTTTTGTGTATTATTGTCGCATATTTCTCAAGTTCAGGACTACTGCTGCCAAACTTTCTGAGTATGAGGTCTGAGTAGCCGGATATACCGGACAGCATATTATTGAAGTCGTGGGCGACCCCTCCAGCAAGCTGCCCAATAACCTCCATTTTCTGCGCCTGTCTGAGCTGTTCCTCTAGTCTTTGCTTTTCTATTTCAGCCGCTCTTTCTTTTGTTATATCCTTAAATGTGGTTTGCAAAACCATGTGTCCGATTAGAAGCGTAATCGCGCCACTCGCATAAGTAACTTTTGTGCCAGATTCTGTTAGAATTTCCATTTCTATATCGAATGGTTTGTCTTTTTCGATATGTGCCTGTAGCAACTCTTTATAATCATTGACTTTTACAGATGGGAAAAATTCATCTATCTTCCTTCCCAGTAAGCGCTCTTGCTCAAGTTCAAAAAGCGTTTCTGCCGCTTTGTTAATATTCATTATTACGAATGACTTACAGTCCACCCATACATAGGCATCCTTTGCATTTTCGAACGCGAGGCGGAATTTTTTCTCGTTTTCCTGAATGTCTCTTGAAGCGATGGCAAGCGAATCGAGCATGCCATTAATGGTGACTACAAGCTCCGACAATTCATCCGAAGATTTGTCAATGGTTAGCCGTGAACTGCCTTTTTTTCTTTGGCGTATTATTCTAATGTCCCGTGAAAGTTTGCTTAGCCGCCCAATTATAAACTTTTCCATAAGAAAAACGAGTACGGCCGTAAAGACTATGGAAATCACCACCGTTATTAAAAAAGAAAAGGCAAGCTGTTTTCTTGCCTGAACGATTATTGCCCGAAATTTTGAATAGTCGATGCGTAGAGATCCTTTTCCAGTCAAATCACCCAAAAACACCTTGGCAGCCAACGAATCCTTGGTGTGCGTTGTCAATACTGTACTGTTTTCAGAAACTGCTGAATCAGAAATAGTTACCGAGAATTTTATTTGCGTAAGGCTGTTGAGTTCTTCGATACAGAGATCGTCAAGTAGTCGGCCAAAAATCAAAACTCCCCTAACAGGGGCGGACATATCACTTTTGCATATTGGAGTTGCCCCCATAATTGCGGCGACACCATGTGACAGGTGAATTCCCTGTTTATATGAATCGATGCCCTTATTTTGCCATAATAGGGTGTCCGATAAAATGGATTTAAGGTAGAGGGAATCAATATTGGTAAGAACTTCGGAAGAGTCGTCAATCATAGCATCAAATATTATTGAGCCATCGTTTCCAATAATAACAATAAAGTCGCTCTTTAAATTTTTTAGGGATGAAAAAGTATAATTATTCTGAATGTATGCCGAATCTCTGTCCTTAATGAAATTATATGTATCATCCCAGCGTGAATAGTCGCCGGCATAACTCGCCATTTTGGCTGCTTCGTTTTCGAAGGCATTCTTTATCCTATTAACATCATGCTCAATAATACTTCGCTCTACTCTTTCGTACCCCTTTATAACTACGCCTCTCATGCTTGTATGCAGCACAACAGAAAGACAAAGAGACACTACAACAATAGCAAGAGGAATCTTAATTCTAAGTTTCATAATAATAGCACATATCAAGATAATTAATATCAGAAATTGATTGTGAAACAACCTTTATGTTATGTTTTGCGCTGTTTTGGCATCAGATTCTAAAATTGGCCTACGGCCGAAAAGCGCATATCTTTGACGATTACAGAGTATAAAAAAGGAGCACCGTGTATGGGATTAGCAGCAGGTATTGTGGGACTTCCAAATGTTGGCAAATCTACCATCTTTAACGCCATCTCAAGCGGCAAAGCGCAAGCGGCAAACTATCCGTTCTGCACAATAGACCCAAACACAGGCACTGTAGTTGTACCAGACAAAAGGCTGGATATCATTACAAAATTTATCCCGACTAATAAAATTATTCCGGCATACATGGAAATAGTTGATATTGCGGGTCTTGTAAAGGGGGCATCTAAGGGCGAAGGACTTGGAAATCAGTTTCTTGGTCATATTAAGGATGTTGATGCCGTTATACATGTTGTCCGCTGTTTTGAAGATGCTGACATTGTGCATGTAGAGAACGCTATTGACCCACTGAGGGATATTGAAACAATCGATACGGAACTTATGCTTGCCGACCTTGAAACAGCAGAACGCGGTGTTCAAAGAATGGCAAAAAATGCCCGATCTGGTGATAAGGACGCTAAGGCTACTCTCGCAGTTTTTGAAATGGTAAGAGATTCTTTAAGTAAAGGCATTCCAGTACGAAAACTGGAACTCTCTGAAACAGAACGGGGTTATATTCGTGAACTTCATCTGCTCACCGCGAAACCGGTTTTATATGCCGCCAATGTTGACGAAAAGGGGCTGGCAGGAAACGCTTTTGTTGACACAGTAAAAAAACTGGCAGACTCCGAAAATACCGTTGCTATCGTGCTGTGTGGCAAATTAGAGGCGGAGATTGCCGAACTCCCTCCTGAAGAGAGAGGGGCTTTCCTTGAAGGAGTGGGGCTTTCCGAGCCTGGCTTAAATTCACTTGCGAGAGCCACATATTCACTTCTTGGTTTACAAACATTTTTCACGGCTGGTGAAACAGAAAACAGGGCATGGACAATCCACAAGGGTTTTACAGCGCCACAGGCTGCGGGTGTTATCCATTCCGATTTTGAGAAGGGATTTATCAAGGCGGATGTGTACTCGATAAGCGATCTTGAATCTTTTAAAAGCGAGGCTGCTATTCGCGCGGCTGGTAAAATGAGATCCGAGGGGCGCGAATATATTGTTCAGGACGGGGATGTGATGTTTTTCAAATTTAATGTTTGATCTTATTGATAAGAGAGAATTTTCTCCACGGACCAAATCTGAACCTCAAATAGAACGATATGGCAAGCGCACAACAATAGAATGTAAGTATCACCCACCCCCATATAGGGTTTTTACCAAGATAAACAAGTATTATCATACAAGGAATTATAAGTATGATTGTTGACAGTATAGCAATCATTAGTGTGACAAACCTTGTGTCGCCTGCTCCACGAAGAGCAGATCCAAAAGCGATGTTCAACGCATCAAAAAGCGAATAAAAAGCGACAAATTTCAATAAAAGCGCTGTTAGTTCCGATACAGATGAAAAAGTCGCCGGATCGCTGCCTGCCGCAAATGGCTTAATAAAAAGTGAGGGCAAAAAGAAATAAGCGAGAGCAACAATAAAAAGATAAGAAAAAGCCATATGACATGACGAATACACCGTGCGTACCGCAAGATCGTGCCGTTTGGCACCTACAAATTTTCCGGTTAGCACAGTAATGGCTGAACCCATTCCCACCATAGGCATAAAGGCAAGCGAATTGACATTAAAGGCCATATTTGTTGCCGCGAGTGGTATGAGCCCCTTTTTTCCCATAATAAAGAAAAACATGGTAAAACCCATAATGTCAATAAACAGTGTCATTCCCGATGGAATGCCAAATTTAAGAAGTCTAACCATTTTTTCCGACGAAAAAGCACGACTCCTAAATGTATGATAAGTGGCATCTATTTTTTTGTTAAAAGCGAATAAAGCAAAAACCACTACTCCAATCCATCCTGAAACTGAAGTTGCAACACCCGCTCCAGTTATGCCCATTTCGGGAAAACCACCATGGCCAAAAATAAGCATATAATCAAACAAAAGATTCAAACTGTTCACAATTATATTTACAATAAGAACCGGCCATGTCCGGCCAATTCCCGATAAGAAGCCGGAAAGAGCAGCCATGAGTATTGAGGCTGGCATACCGGGCGCGAGTGCCTTAAAATAAGCAACTTCTCTCCATTGAATATCTTTATCGTGATTGACTATTGAAAATATTTGTTCAGAAAAAACAAACGATAGAATTAATAGTACAAAACCGGAAATAGCGCCAAAGTAGATTGCCTGCCACAGCATATTGCCCGATTCCTCTCTTTGGCGTGCCCCGTCGAATTGCGCTGTAAAGGCAGAAACAAAGCTTACCGTTCCAATAAATATGCAGCACATTGTGTAATTAAGAATACCGGCTGGCCCTGAAGCTGCAAGATTTGATGGGGAACTCCATGAAAGAAGCATTCGGTCGATAAAATGCATTAGCGCCCACGAACCAGAACTTAGTATTAGTGGTATGGCAAGCTTAATAATCTCTCTGTAACCACCATCTGCTCTATAGCGGCGTGCGAGTTGCGCGCGAATTTTATCAATTACCATGCGATTGGCGCAATATTGTTATTGACAAGATAGTTATTTGTCTTGCTGAAGTGTTTGCATCCGGCAAATCCACTACGCGCAAGAGGAGATGGGTGCGCAGCTTCTAAAATAAGATGCTTCTCGCTGTTTATTAGAGACCTCTTAGCCTTGGCGTAATTACCCCATAGCAGAAAAACAAGTTTTTCTCTTTTGTCTGAAAGAGTTTTAATTACTGCATCGGTAAATACTTCCCACCCCTTGTTTTGGTGACTCCCTGCGCAGTTGGCCCTTACTGTTAGCGTCGCGTTTAGCAGTAAAACACCCTCATTAGCCCACTTTTCGAGGTTGCCCGACTCAGGGATAGGGCAGCCGATATCGCTATTTAGCTCCTTAAAAATATTAATAAGCGATGGAGGGGTACGAATGCCATAATTGACAGAAAAACAAAGACCATTTGCCTGATTCTCTCCATGATAGGGGTCCTGCCCAATAATTACGGCTTTAACCTTTTTGAATGGCGTTTTATTAAACGCTGCAAAGATAAATTCACCCGGCGGATATATCATGTATTTTTTCTTCTCCATAAGCAGAAATGCTTTAAGCTCGGCAAAGTATGGTTTGTCAAACTCTTCCTGCATTACGGCAAGCCAGCTTGCCTCAATTTTAGGATTTACTTCAGTCGTCACTTGCTTCCTGTTCTAATTCGCATGATGAAATGAGCTTGCGATCAAGGGATTTGGCAGGCTTTGCCCCTAGCTTCACTATTTTTTCAGCTGAAACTATCAAGTTCCCGCTACCGGATTTCAACCGTTTATTGGCAAGTTCGTGGGCGTTTATGGCCATTTTAAGCTTGTTGCCAACATCGTCAAGCGACTCAACAAAACTGACAAACTTATCGTATAACAAACCAGCCTGCTTAGCAATCTCACGAACATTTTTATTCTGATTTTCGTATCGCCACATTGTGGCTACAATTTTAAGCGAAGCCATTAGCGACGACGGACCCGTTATTACCACTCTTTTCCGAAGTGCATCATTAAACAATGCCGGTTCCTGTTGCATGGCTATTAAAAATGCCGGTTCAACAGGAATAAACATAAAAACGAAATCGGGGCTGTTAAGCGCGGGAATGGTTTCGTACTTTTTTATGGATAGCGAATCGGCATGGGCTTTAATTGAATCGATGTGTTTTTTTATAAAAGCCTTTCTGTCGTTTACCGATTCTGCGGAATGATATTTCTGATAGTATGTAAGCGTAGCCTTCGAATCGATAATCATAGTGCGGTTACCCGGCATATTAATCTGAATATCAAGCCTCTGAAGTGTTCCATCTTCGCCGGTATAGCTTTTTTGTGAACAATAGTGAACGCCTTTCTCAAGACCCGATGACTCAAGAATCGTTTCGAGGATATGTTCACCCCAGTCACCAATGGTCTTCGATTCACCCTTAAGCGCATTTGTAAGGTTAATAGCTTCGGTAGCCATTTTATGATTAAGTTCGTGTAGTCTGGCCAATTCATTTCTGAGCGCACTCCGCTCCCGTGTCTCTTCAATGAAATTCTTTTGCACGGTTTCGTTAAAATTTTTCAGCCGTTCATTTAGCGGCAAAAGCAGCTGGTCAATTGTTTTTTTACTCTCTTCCGAAAACTTTGCTCCTCTCTCCTCTATGACCTTGTTTGCCAAATTCTCAAATTCACTTCGATCTGCTTCAACTCTCTCCTTCAAGGTGGCGAGTTCGGACTCTTTTTCGGACAGCGCTTTTCGTAGTTTTTCGTTTTCACCTCTAATTATTTCGCACTGATCTGTTTTCTCCTTCAGCAGCGCAGCGGTTACCGCACTCTCTTTTACTATGTCCTCTGAAGGTTTATTTTTAAGGGGAATCCGGAATTTTTGTATCTGCCACGCAGCTAAAAAAGAGAGAACCGGCAAAAATATTATCAGTAATATTAACAGCGGTGACATCATAGTTGTAGAAAGATAGTTTCTTTATGGTTCGGTATCGACATCTTCTAAACTTATTTTTGGGCTTACTTTAATTGGATAAAAACTATATTTTTCTGCATATTATGAAGAAATACCTATTCCAATTCGCTTTTTGTGCTTTCGCCTCCTTTTCTTTTATTGGGGGCTCTTGCACCAAACCTGTAGATCCATCTGCTACCGCAATACTACCAATAGACTCTATAGGTGGCGGAGACGACAACATTCCGCGGCTCCATAGGCTCCACACCTCTGCGTTGAATGCAGGCAGGATTTCAGGGAGTATGGTTCTAATACCCGTATTCGATTCCACTTACACAAACGACACTGGTGGGGTAATGCACATCACAAGCGGTTTTATCGACCTTTATGGCGATACCGCTTTTGTTTCCGACTCATTCTTTATTGATACTGCTGAGGTGTCAAAAGCAGAGTGGTTTGCTGTGATGGGTGACATTACAGACACAATGCCCCTTAACCATCCAAAATCCAGAATTTCGTGGTACGACGCTGTCCGCTATTGTATAAGGCGCACATCGGCAGAGGCTCTTAGTCAAGTGTACGATACAACTAATTGGAATCCCGAGTTAGGCGTTGGTCCTCTTGTTAATTGGGCAGCGACCGGTTATCGTCTTCCTACGGAGGATGAGTGGGAGTATGCCGCAAGGGGTGGGGGGCGAAACAGAGAGTATCCTTCTGCAAGCGGTACTCTTATGCCAAGCTACCTTAATTACGGAATAATCAACTATATGGATACAGCTCTACTGCGATTTGATTATTCTGAAAGCTACCCTCTTTTTGGTGCTTTTATTGATGTCCGATTCACAAGGGCTGGGTATTCCTATTTCAGCCGTTTTAGAAACTATTCAGGCACTCCAGACTCCTTTGATATGAGTGGCACAACTATACCTTACACAAGCCCCAACCTTCCAAAAAATGGTTATATATTAAATTTACGATTTCCAGTTTTTGCAGATACTACACAACTATTAGACACCAATCATCTGCTAAGGCGCGATACTGTCAATTTTATTGTTAACAGAATACTTCCCTCAGCACAAAATGGTGAAGACAGATATCGGCTAAACGAAAGAAAATTCTTGTACATATACACAAAACAGCCATATGGTGTTCTTGATACTCTTGTAATACACACGCGCCAAATAGATTCTCTTTATGAGGGAGAAACTGAGTGGGATATTTTTCCTGAAACGATTGTTTCTAACGCCGTAGCAGTAATGTCAAATACTGCTATTTCCGTTACTGATACCGTAGTAAGAAAAACTGACTCTGTAATAATAAACCGTATCAGAACATATTTGCCTTTCACTTACGACAGCTCTTGTTTCATTCGATCAAGAACAGTGGAGACCACTCTTTACGAAACCTCCCCTTTTGCTTTATATGGGTTTACCGATAGATCCGCCCATCAGCCTAATGTTTTCCGATTACGCGACATGGGGGGAAATGTCTCTGAGTGGTGTCATGATGGCTACCTTGGCGACCGGAGGGGATATCGCATCAATCATCGCACGGATAACTCAACTTCAACGCGGGTTCACAGGGGAGGTAATTGCGTTTCGAATGATATTACTGAACCCTCTTTTAACCTCAACAACGGTTCAAGACGATCAAAAAACCCCTATCTCCGTGACGGTTTAATTGGATTGCGTACAGTAAAGAGGGCGATGTAATTTTCTGAAACGATATTATATCGAAACATATGGCTGTCAGATGAATGTTTCCGATAGCGAAACCATTTCATCCATTCTTACAGAAAATGGCTTTTTACGAGTCGATAACTATGAGCAGGCAGACATAATCGTTGTAAATACCTGTGCAGTTCGTGATAGCGCAGTTTCTAAGGTCAAGGCTCAAATATGCCGCTTTAAACCGCTAAAAACAAAACGGCGGGCTTGTATTGTTGTTGCAGGATGTTTGGCAGAGCACGAAAAGGAAAGCTTGCTTGGCGAATTGCCTATTGATTTTGTGGTTGGCCCAACAGAGTACCGCTCAATTCCGGCAAAATTGACTGGTCTTGATGATGCATTGCCGACAGATTCATTCTATCATGATTTTCCCCCAATTCGTGGGAAGGGGGTTAATGCATGGATCTCGATTGCCAAGGGCTGCGATAATTTTTGCTCCTATTGCGTTGTACCGTTTGTTAGAGGACGGGAAAAGAGCAAGCCGATGGAAATGGTTTTGGCGGAAGCGCAACAAGCCATTTATGAAGGTTATAAGGAAATCACATTATTGGGCCAAAATGTAAATTCTTACAGCGATGGCGCCTTCCGGTTTCACGATTTACTTAAAAAACTAAACAACCTAAAAGGACTACAAAGACTCCGCTTCATGACCTCTCATCCAAAGGATCTTTCTGATGGTTTAATAGAGTGTTTTCGTGTTTTGCCAACTTTATGCGAATATCTTCATCTACCAGTACAATCAGGATCGGACGCAGTATTAAAGGCGATGAATCGCCAATATACGCGTGATTCCTATCTTGCTCTTGTCGATAAAATTCGTACTGCTGTTCCAGATATTGCGTTATCGACAGATGTTTTATGCGGTTTTCCTGGTGAGAGCGATACCGATCACAAGAGTACGGTAGATCTGCTTTCGCGAGTTGAGTTCGATTCTGCATTCATGTTTATCTACTCCCCAAGGAAGGGAACAAAGGCAGCTTCAATGGAGAACCAGATACATAGGGCCGTTAAAGTTGCGAGAGTGAACGAAATAATAAAACTTCAAATGGATATTACAAAAAAGAAAAACAGCAAAATGGTTGGAAGGGAAGAAGAAGTTATTATTGAAGCAGTTTGCACAAAAGAGAGGGGTTGTGTAACTGCCCGCACAAGGAACTATAAAAATGTTATATTGAAAGGAGTAGCAGCAGATATTGGTAAAGTTATCAAGGCCCGCATAATTTCTTCTTCCGGATGGGCATTAAAGGGCGAGGCTATTGATTGAATTTGAAGGGGGTTTAAAATGTGGATGATTCGATGGTTTCTTATTGCCTTTTTGGTATTGGCGGGTAGCCTTTTTGTTGGGTATAATAAGGATGGTAAGGGGTCTATTTCTTACGGATTTGGTGAAACAGGTGAAACTTCAATTCTTATTCTACTTCTGATAGCTTTTGTTGTAGGCTTTATGACATGGTTCCTTATCTCTCTGTTTAATTTCTATAAATTACGGTCTGAGCTTGCCGCTAAAAACAAGCTGATTGATAATTTACGACAAGAACTAAATGGATACAGAAACCAATCTTTGACCATTGAAGAAGAAAGGCAGTAAGGGTATGGCTCTTCACGAGACTGTAGCGGAAGGTTTGTACATTAGGGGTTTAAATCTGTACATGGATGGCCAAAAGGAAGAGGCACTCAATACCCTAATTGAGTGTGCCAAATCTGATTCCGAGAAAGTTGACGCTTTCTATCAGGCCGGAAACATTTTTCGTGAATTAGGCAGGGCAGAAAAGGCCGAACGGATCCATCGGGAACTGCTAATGCGCCCCTCTCTTTCGGCTGATAAGCGAAAACGGGTGCAGCTTGCTCTTATGCGTGATCTTATCGTACAGAAAAAATATAAACAGGCGGAAGGTGTTATAGGCGAAATCCAGGGCGGAACAAAAGATGCGCTAGTGATAGAGGAAACGCTGCGTGTTTACGAAGCGAGTCAAGAGTGGGAAAAAGCGCTAACCGCACTGTCTGATCTGGAAAAAATTAAAGGCAAACAGGAACCCCGTTTTGAATACTACTGTCTTGAGCTTGGTAAATCACTAATGGCGAGCGATGGTCACGCTGCCAGATTAAAGTTTAAGGAGGCACTTAAAAGAAATCCCGAGTCACCATGGCCTTTTGTTCTAATATCAGATTCTTACTTTGATGCAGGCAGAGTTGATGACGCGTTGAAATATTGGTCGGAGTTTTTCGATAAGCAACCTAAACGCGCCTATCTACTTTTTGATCGTATCGAGAAATTCTACTTCGACAACGGCTCGTACCATGAGGTTGGCAACATATACAGAGAGCTTCTTGAGCGGGAGCCAAACAATATAAACGCGATGCTTTCTCTTGCGTCTTATCAGGCCAAGCGCGGTGAGAAGGAGGAGGCGGTGGCACTTTGTCGCAAAACGCTTGAAATAAATCCTTCTTCCCGTGAGGCTCAGGTTGAACTGCTTCGCCAGCTGCTTGACTTAAGCACAAGCTATGAAGAAATAAAGGGCATAGTAAAGGAGATGCTGCAATTGCTTTCTGCCAAACAGAGATATCGCTGTAAATCTTGTGGTTCCAGAACAGAAACCCCTTCGTGGCGTTGCGAAAATTGTGGGGTGTGGTCACCTTACGAGGTCTAAAAAAAGGTGAAAAGCCCGTTTAAGCTTACTTTCGTACTTCTTCTTATTTGTGGCTCTCTCTATTCGGAGATTTCTGAAGAAACCATCCTTCGCGATTGTAAAGGTGAATATGCTCTTGGCGCTTATAAGAGTGCTGTTCTTTCTATAAATCGCTTTTTAAGGAACTACCCAAAGTCCCCTTTAAGATCAGAGGCGTTATATTTGCGGGGACTCGCCTTTCTCGCTGATTCTAAGCGTGATAGCGCGAAGGTTCAGTGGGAGATGGTTTCCGAAAAAGATCACTACTGGTACAGTAGAGCACTTTTGTCCGGAGCCGCTGTTCTATCCGACGAAAAAGAGTGGCGGAGCTCCAATGATCTTCTTAGGAAAGCTGAAGCGATTAGCGCAAAGAGCGACAGTGCTTTACTGGGATCAATATGGTATCAACTCTCTGTAAACTCTGAAAAGCAGAACAAACATGAAGATGCTCGCGCATGGAGAACAAAGATATCTACCCATTTGCCTCGCTCGATGGAAAGCCTAAACATTGTTGGGATAGATGTCATCAATACCAAAGCGCCTAAGAAGGATGACCAGGGCAGCTTTTCCTTACAACTTGGGGCTTTTCAGAGCTACGATAACGCGCTTTCCTTCATGAAAAGTGTTGAAAAAACGCACAAAAACAGATTAATAGTATCTAATGAGTTTCGAGGGGATAAAAAACTATATATAGTATATGTAAATGGTTTTAAAACGGAAGGTGAAGCGCAAAATTACGCTACCGATGCAGGTCTAAAAATCAAGGAGTTCAGAATAGTTGTCAGATAATGTAATAAGCAATATCAGTACAAATGATTCTTGCCCTATTACTGGCCTTGAAATTAAACGAAATATCGATTGGTTAATCTGTACAGATGACGGTTCTTATCGCGCTGAGTTCAGCGTTATTGGAAATCACATAGTGCATTCAGTAATTCATGGATTTACATCGATTGATATTTCAAAAAGATACCTTGACTTACTTGATAACATAATCGACACCACAACGCGCCACAATAATGAAAAAATGATACTTGTAGAAAATTACAGGGAGCACTCGGGAACATCAAAGGAGGCAAGAAACTACTATCTTGAGCGACAGAAAAAAAACCACAGGCTTCAGGCTGTTATTTACTACGAAGTGTCCAGTCTTTTTGCTATGATGATAAGGGTAGGCAGAGTTTTTGCCGGTTTCCCTTTCCCTGTGGAAATAGCCTCAAACTATGAGGCTGCAATACTTCTTGCGGTATCGCTTGACTCGCGAAAGGGGAAATTTTTAACAACAGATAAGAGTTATTTCTCAAAAGAAGAAATTGAAAAGGAAATAAACGGGCTTATCCAGTTTCTTGGGCTGATAAACTGGAAAGACCACGGATTACCGGATGAACCAATTAAAGAGATTAATCGGGAGGCGAAGCTTTTTCGTCCCATTTATGACGCGCTGACCATTCTCAAGAACGATTACGATGAAATTGAACAGCAAAAGGGTGTTGCGCAGACAAAACAGAGAGAGATGCAGGAGCAGCTTCATCATGTCGAAAGAATGCAGACGATTGGAACACTAACAGGTGGAATTGCTCATGATTTGAACAATATGATGAGCGCTATTACCGGATTCGCCGCTCTTTTACAAAAAAGATACGGAATTACTGATAGCAGCATTGATAAATATGCAAACATGATTCTTGATACAGGGAATAGGGCTTCTGACCTGATACAAAAGCTGCTTTCATTCGCAAGGAAGGGTAAAATTGAGAAAACAGAACTTACAATAGGCAGTGTGTTTGACGATTTATCTGTTTTACTTCAGCATACGGCAAATAAAAAGGTTTCGATTGAGTATAGTATTCACAATCCGGAAATCTGCCTTATGGGCGACAAGGTTCAAATCCAGAACGCTATGCTTAATCTTGCTATAAACGCGATCGATGCAATGCCGGAAGGCGGCCAACTTTCATTTTGTACAAGAGAGATATCCATTGGTGAAGAAGCAATAAAAGATTTTATTTTAGCTCCAGCATCTGGCAAATACATTGAAATTAGTGTCTCTGATACAGGTTGTGGGATTCCATGTGAAATTGCGCCTCACATTTTTGAGCCGTTCTTTACAACAAAAGCTGCAGATAAGGGTACTGGCTTGGGGTTGGCAAATGTGCTGGGAATGGTTAAAAATCACTATGGGGGGCTGAAATTTATTTCAGAAATGGGTGTTGGAACAACTTTTTACATTTTTCTGAAAGTTATTTAAATACTCTTTATGTGGCACGCAGCACAGGGGAATAGGTTTATGCTCACAATGGAGGGAAAATGAGTACATTTTTTCCAAGCAGGCAACCTGTTGGTGACAAAAAATGGGAAGTAAAATTGGGAAATGGCCGGACAGTAACTGTGTTAGCGAGAACATTTAAAGCAGCCAAGGAGCTTGTTAGGCAGTGCTATGATACCGGTATCAAGAAACCATTCATAGACAAGGGACTGTTTAAGTAAATTTTTATTAGGAGGTGTTAAAAATGGCTCAGGACAAATTGGAAGAACTTAAAAGCATTCTTCTCGGAGATGAGTTAAAGAGATTTGACACAAAATTTATGGAGTTTGGCGACAAGCTACACAAGCTGTCCGAAATTGGGGCAGATCCAGCCAAAATCAAAGAGGAAATTGAACCACGGATGTCGTCGATGGAAGAAAAGCTTTCTAAACTGCAAAGCGATGTCAAACTTGGTTTTGAAAAAATTATCGACACAATCAATGTACAATTCAAGAAAATGGACGGGGAAATTGCTGAACAAAAGAGAGAAGTCGAGACAATGAAAAAGAAGTTTGACGCTTTTAAGCAGTTATTTGCCGATAAATAAAAGTACCAATGGTATCAATTGTTGACTATGGAGCAGGAAACCTTGTTTCAGTTAAGCGGGCTTTAAGTTTCGCCGGTATCGATTCGGTAATCACTGCCGATCCATCCGTCATAGCACTTGCGGCAAGAATTATTTTTCCCGGGGTTGGAAATGCCGCTTCTGCAATGGCTGTAATAAATGATAGAGGAATTGGCTCCGCCTTGCATGAAGCCTACAACAAGGGGACTCCTATCCTTGGAATTTGTCTTGGCACGCAAATAATCTTTGACTCATCGGAAGAAGGCGATACAAAGTGCGTAGGGTTAATTGCAGGCAATTGTCCCAAACTATCACTGTCAGATTCTTCACTTAAAATTCCTCATATGGGATGGAACAGCATCACTTTATTACGAAGCCACCCCGTTTTGGATGGAATTACTGATGGAACTGAATTTTATTTTGTACACTCCTACTACCCAAACCCTATATGTAAAGACGATATTGTTTGCACATGCGAATATGAAATTAATTTTCCGGCCGTGATCGGAAGAAATAATCTTATAGCTACACAGTTTCATCCCGAAAAAAGCGGTAAAGCTGGCCTTCGTATATTAAGTAATTTTAGCAAATGGAACGGACAGTGTTAAGCAAGAGAATAATTTCCTGTCTTGATGTCCGTGGTGGAAAGTTAGCAAAAAGCATTAAGTTTGTTAACACTGTTGATATTGGTGATCCTGTCGAAACGGCACGAAAATATTATGAAGACGGTATAGACGAACTTGTCTTTTATGATATAACGGCTTCGAGTGACAATAGGGGTATAATGGTTGATGTGGTAGAAAGCGTAGCGTCTCAGATATTTATTCCTTTTTCGGTAGGGGGAGGTTTGCGCACGGTTGACGACTGCATGCGCATCCGTATGGCCGGAGCCGAAAAAATAAATGTAAATACGGCAGCCGTTGCCAATCCTGAATTGATTTCAGCCGTAGCGCAGGTATTGGGTTCGCAGGCTGTTGTACTCTCTATGGATGTTATGGCAGTAGAAGTAGCCTCTAAAACAATCCCATCCGGTTATGAAATTGTAACTCATGGTGGAAGAAAAAAAACGGGAATAGATGCCTTACAGTGGGCAAAACGGGGCGAAAAGCTTGGTGCCGGAGAGCTTGTTGTAAACTCAATTGATGCTGATGGTACAAAAGAAGGATATGAAATAAGACTTACAAAGATGATATCTAATGCTGTTTCTATTCCTGTTATCGCTTCCGGAGGAGGAGGAACGCCCGAACATCTTTATCAAGTATTGACAGAAGGGCATGCTGATGCCGCGCTTATCGCCTCCATGCTCCACTACGGCGAATACACTATTAAAGAAATAAAGCTATACCTGCACAATAAAGGTGTCAAGGTAAGGTTAAGCAATTGAAAATTGTCCCACTTTGGAATTCATGGGCAACTGCCATGAAGGATCGATTTGGCTGCAAAGTTGCAAAAATTTGTGTTGATGGAGGTTTTTCCTGTCCTAATCGTGATGGAACTACAGGGTATGGTGGCTGTATCTTCTGCAATAACAATGCCTTTAGTCCTGCTGCCGGAAAGCAAAAACATACTATAACAGAGCAGATTAACTCAGCAATTCTCAAGCGCAGCAAGAGTAATTATAAAGAAAAGTTCCTTGCGTATTTTCAGCCATACTCCAACACATATGGTGATGTTGTCCATCTTGAAAATTTGTATCGGGAGGCACTTTTACATCCAGAAATTGACGGTCTTATTGTAAGCACAAGGCCCGATTGTATAAATAGGGACAACGCGGAACTCCTAAAGTCACTATCTGCCGAAAAGTATGTTTCGATCGAAATTGGCGTTCAGTCAACAAATCAGCGCCTCCTTGACTGGATGGGGCGAGGCCACGGATTTGATGCTGTTCAAAAAGCCTCCTCTTTATTTGAGGGCTCAAAAGTAGATGTTTGTTATCATGTCATATTAGGCCTGCCGGACGAAGGCAAAAAAGAGGTACAGGAAATGGCCATTGAACTATCTCGCCTTAAATTCGATTCCGTCAAGCTCCATAATCTGCACATACTCAAATCAACAAAGCTGGAAGCATTTTACCACGCTGGAACGGTAAGCCTCACTTCACTGGAACAACACGCTTCACTTGTAGCTGATTTTCTTGAGAAAATACCGTGGTGTGTCACCGTTCAAAGAATTTCGGGTGATGCTCCCGATGAATTCTTGATCGCCCCAAAGTGGTCACAGAACTATACAGCTATTAAAAATGCTATTGAGCGAGAGTTTATCCATAGAGGCACAAAGCAGGGAGCTTTTTACTGCCGTGGTTAACTCCCTTAAAAATCGCCTATTAGACAAAACTGTCTAAAAAATTCTCCAAATAAAGGCCCTTTTGTCTTTATAGATTTCAAATTAATTTCTAACGCAAAGTTTTGGTTAATGGCGTGCATAATGGAGGAACGAAGAGTATTGTGTGGAATGGAAAGGACAGCGACGGAAAAGAAGTAGGCTCGGGAATTTATTTCGCAGCCATAAAGATAAATGGTGGGCCAACAGCTCTCACAAAGTTATTGCTGGTGAAGTGACAAGCATACTTGTAACGCTTCGTATGATGTCGTCAATAGACATGGTGTCAAGCGAAACGGATGAACACTGAACAAGTTTACCATTTTCTATTACAGCCCACCGTCTATGCTCAAGGCTTTCAAACAGCCCCACTACCTTGTTTCCAGTAGTTGTGGCAATCTGGTAGAAAAGATTATTGAGTGTTATTGTAAGCGAGATTTTTCGGGACATGGCAGCCGCAAAAGTAATATGGTGAGGTGGATAATTTATTGATGCTTTGCCAATGGAAGTAGCAAGCTTGGCCATTTCGTCGTCCTGATAGCCGGCATGAAACAGTACAATTGAACACTTTTCCATTTTTGAAAGCTCTGTAATTAGCGCTGCAATAAATTGTGAACTAAATTTTTTCCCCGATACAGATGGCGTTAAATTAATCCCAATTATAGGATTAGAAAAATTAACACCAGCCTCTGCCAGTACCCCTTCTGCATCTTTTTCAGCGGTTCTTGGCAGGTTCCATGCGATTTCTGTTTTAAGTATCTTTATTCCGATTGTCCGGAATACACTTTCATATTTATCCCGTTCCCTTTCGGTCATTTTTGCCGGCCTTATGCACAAATTAAGAAATGGAAAAGCATGTGGAGAGTGAAAGCCTACCCTGAGGGGCGCGCGGCTCATAGCAGCAAGGTACAAATCAAGCGGGGTAGCATCCTGTTTTAATAGAAAACAGGCATCATAGCGCTTCTGCTGGACAGCTAAACAAAGCTCGGTAAATGAACGGTGGTTGTATTTATACTCATGGCCGTGTATAAAGAAGCCACCATCAATATCTGGATTACTCTTTATAAGATCTTTTGCCCCACTCTCCGCTACCACCTCAATTTGACTTCTTCTCCTCGCCTTAAGGGAAGAAATCATGTTTTGCACAAGCGCGGCATCATAGGTACGGTCGGGAAGTATTATTAATATTCGCCTGATCCGTTTTATTTCCTCCTCAAACGAAATTTCCTTTCGCAGTTGTGATGCAAGCGATGCCTTGCAGAAAAAACGGCTCTGCGTATCCGTTCCAGACATGTTGAGCCAGAAGTACTTTAATCCTGAGGCTATGGGTTTTAATACGGCATTCATTTGGATAAATTAAATCTACATTTTTTGTTTTCTGTCACAGTACAATTTACTGGTATATATTCCAATAAAAAATCCGATTAAAAGAAACAGTGAGAAATTAACTAAGACGATAAGGCTATGCCCTCCACCCTTTCGCGAGAAAAACTCCATCTCTTTTTTCATTCGATTAATAAAAGGGAGCGGATTACCGTGAAAAAGCCAGCGGCCATAAAAAAGTCCTGTATTAAAAAACTTGTCCGCCGCCCATTTGCGAGCACTATCGTTGCGGCAACCACCGCTATCCGCTCTCAAATGTGTTATGGCTGCTTCGGGCACAAACAATATCGACAATTTTGCCTTTTGCATACGCATTGAAAAGTCTATCTCTTCATAAAATGCGTTCCCGCGGTACAATTCATCGAAAAACCCCACTCTCTCAAAGACATACTTCTTTACAGAAACATTTCCCCCGCTTATAAAGGCGGTTTCCTGATAAACATCATTATCGAAGTTGACAATAAACTCAGCTGTTTTTTTATCGATGGCAGCAAGGACAGCATTCTGGCTGTATTGGTGCGGCGAAGCAAGCTTTATCCTGCCTGTAATAGCGGCTACGGTGGGGTTGTTAAGGTGCGCGCGCAGATGAGCCGCAAGAAAGTAAATGTCAAATTCAACATCATCGTCGAGAAAAAGGACAATATTAGATTTACTTAAAGCCACTCCCCTATTTCTTGCCGCCGGTAGAGACGGGTGCTCAAGTATCTCTATATGGAGCCTTGCATCACTAAGATCTGTAAGCTTATTTCTTCCCACTGAATCTACCGACTGGTCAACGACAATGCACTCAAAATTCTCAAAGTCAGACTTCAATAACTGCAACACTGTTTTATATAGCGACTCTGGCCTATTAAGAGAAGGAATTATAACAGAGATTTCGGGCTTTATATTCATTAGCCCTGCTTTCTCACTATCTTATACTTATAGTTAGCTACCATTTCGCTATCGAGGTCGAACACGGCATGAAAGTCTTCGATCTTATCGCTGTCATTTTTGCCAAGAAGTCCGACGCTTATAAGGTCGTAAACTATACTACCAAAATCATCTGTCTTGTTTATTCCCCAATGGGCAAAAACAAGCCGCGCTGTTGGACCAAATTCACTAAGAGCATAATCTTTTATACCAACCGACAACTCCTGACCAGTTACATGCCGTTTATCGTTAGATTCTTTTATCCTATCAAGTTTTTTGACTGTGTATTCAAGAGCAGAAAGCACAAACAGGTATGCCTGAGCACGGTAACGCTCCCCATTGAGTCCGATTAACGATTCAATTTTCTCAATTACTTCATCGTGGTACAACAGCATTACTGAAGCTTGACAAAGATAGGTTTATTTTTGCCTTCAAAAATTTGTACCTCAAGAACCTTTTCCATATTATCCTTGCGAAGCACGATCTTATGATTTCCTGCAGGCAGCTCAATGGGAGCTCTGTTTGCTACTCCAACAACCGAGCCATCAATAAGAATTTCAGCAGTAGGAGGAGAGGATGAAATAAACACCGAACCAACTCCACCGGAGGCAGGAGCAGTGGTCGCCGCCGGCTTGGGCTGTTTTACCGCTTCTTTAACAGGCTCTGGCGGCGGAGGTGGAGGCGGAGGCGGAGGTGGAGGAACATCCTCCTTTAGAAAAGCGTCAATGTCATTACTCAAATCCTCAACATCTTTATCTTTCTTTTTTGCCTCAGGAACAGGCACCTTAACTGGTTTTGCTACACCAGCCGCCCTATCAGTTAGTGTAGCTGTTTCGGTGCTCTTTCGTGGCAAAGCCTTGTATGCCGGCTTGACAGGTGTCTGTGCTTCAATCGAAACCGAGCCACTGTTATCTTCTTTGTCAGTTTCGCTTACTATTGGCTCTTCTACGGCAGGTACGGCTGGCTTAGGCTCCTCAATTGTGGCTGATAGGGCTTTATATTTGGTTGGCTGAATAAGCGCTGGGTCGGTTTTAGCCCCACCAATGAGACCAAGTCCCCATGCCATTAAAGCAACAACAAGAAGAGAAAGCCCCGTTATAAGGGCAGCGACAAGGGGAGACATCTTTTTCTTAGTGGGCAGATCCGCTAATGCCTCTTCTTCTTCACGCGCAAAGCGGTCAGCCGGTAAAGGACGACGCGAAGGAGCCGGAGAGGTATCCTGCAAAACCTTCTCAACCGGCACTTCAACCGGCTTGGTCTTTTCTTCTGTTTTTGCAGTCTTTATCTCCTGCAAAGAAACTTTCCTTTCCTCTACCGTATCCATTAAGTCATCATCTTCATCGTGGCGGACAGGTTTAGTCGCTTTTTCTTTTTCGCCGAATAGAAAGTTAAACTCACTCTTTGACAAAACACTACCACCTTTGCTGCCAGTGACCTCTGCTTTACCGGATAAAGAATCATCAGAAACAAGCCCTGTCTTTTTTAGAGCAGTTTCAAGGTCAATACTTAGAGATGACGAATCTGTAGTTTTTATGTTACCTATAAAGTAACTCTCAGTCTGTTTTAAAATTTCTTTTGAATCGGCACTTATCTCCTCTTCGTTTTGATATATACGAAGGTAGTTGCTTATACCAAGGTCATCAAGCTGATTTGTGATTCTTGTTTCCGAGGACAGGATTGCCAACCTTCCAGCGATATGTAGGAGTTCTTTATTGGTATGCTTTAAAACCTCCACTACCGGAAATTCGATAGAATCACATTCAGAAAAATCGACACAGAGATTTTTTACCCCCTTGTTCATAACCTGTCTGATTGAATCGGCAAGTTTTGCAGTATCAATTTTTTCAGATGGAACAACGGGTTTTAGGCGGATAACCTCAAAAACGCCAACAGAATGTGTCTTAGTTTCCATAGGACATTAATATAAGTTAATTAGGTTCGCGCGATGCAAGACGATTAGATGCTTAACAGCGAAGCACCATCGGATAGTTTTGCGGCAAAAACCATTGGCTTTAGTCCAAATCTTGTTTTATAAGCGTCGATAACTTCGCTAAAGGAATTTTCGCTCTTTCGCTCAATAAGAGCAATCATACAGCCTCCAAAACCGCCGCCTGTCATTCTTGCTCCACAAACCGATGGGAGCAAAAGGGCATTTTCGACTAAAAAGTCAAGCTCGACACAGGAAACTTCATAATCATTTTTCAGACTACTGTGTGACTCTGTTAAAAGAGGGCCAACTTCCTTAAAATCCCTGCCATTTAGCAAATTTCCCACTCTAAGTACTCGTCGCTGCTCGGTGGAAACATGCATGGCTCTTTTGGAGTTTATTTCACCAAGTTCCTTAGAAAATTTCTTAATGTCACATGGCTCAATAGAAGCAAGACTTTCTCCTTTTATACCATTCTTATGCAAAATATCAAGAGCATCGGCACACTCTTTGCGTCGTTTGTTATACTCACCATCTGCAAGATTATGCTTAACTCCAGTGTTTACGATATATAGAGTGTGGTCTGGCATTGAAAAGGGGATATATTCCCATTCAAGACGGGCGCAGTCGAGTTTAATCAGGCAATCTTTTTTACCAAGGGCAGAGGCAGCCTGGTCCATTATTCCGCAAAGTGTGCCCGTAAACTTATGTTCTGCTTCCTGAGCTGCAAGCGCGAGATTTATTGGCGCTATATCAATTTTATAAAGAGCCGCAAGAGCCTTTCCAACCGCAACCTCACATGCCGCCGAAGAGGAAAGCCCCGACCCGAGCGGAATATTACCCATAATTGAAAGAGCGCAACCCCCTGCAAAGGAATATTTCTCACGCATTACAGCAACAGCACCTTTGGGGCAGTTTGCCCAAGATAGCGTATCGTCTCGCTTAAGTGTTGCGATATTAAAAGAGGAGCGTTTGTTAAAATCAAGAGAATTTATTTCGAGAATATCCGTCGATAACTTTGAAGCAGCAACCATTACGCCAAGATTTATTGCCGCCGGCATAACAAGACCGCCATTATAATCGGTATGCTCGCCAATAAAGTTGACCCTGCCTGGCGCAAATGCGATAACTTCCGGCGCTATGCCAAAGGCTGCATTATGGTGTTTCGCAAGATCCGCTGCATCAAGATTTTTATTCACCGTCGTCCTCATCAGAATCATTGTCATCTTCCTTTGCTGCGAGCATTCTTGTCTTGCGTGCCTTCTCTCTTTTATTGGGATCGAGCTCCATTTTCCTGATTCTAAATACTTTCGGAGTAATCTCTACAAGTTCATCGTCCGAAATCATCTCTATGGCCTGCTCAAGGGATAGGAGCTTTGCAGGACGAAGGGTAACTGTTGGATCGGAACCGGAAGCCCTATGGTTTGTCAGCTTTTTTTCCCTTGTAATATTGACCTCTAAATCGCCCGACTTATTTCTTTCTCCGATAACCATACCATTATACACTTCTGTATTAGGTTCAACAATCAGAATTCCCCGATCTTCCATAGCTAAACTCGCATAAGGCGTCACACGACCAGGTCGGTCAGCAATCAACACTCCTCTAAGGCGAGGCTGTATTGTACCAAACCAGGGTTCATGACCTTTGAAAAGAGAATTCATTATGCCGGCGCCCTTGGTATCAGTCATAAATTGGCTTCGAAAACCTATAAGTCCCCGAGTTGGAATTACAAAGTTTAAGTGTACGCGTCCGGAGCCTTTATTCTGAATATTGGTCATCCGCCCTTTTCTTATGGAAAGTTTTTCAGTCATAATGCCTACAAACTCTTCAGGTACATCGAGAAAAAGCTCTTCGACGGGTTCGAGAAGTTTTCCTTCTTCGTCAGTTTTGGTAATAACCGTTGGCCGCGAAACCTGAAGTTCATAGCCTTCTCGCCTCATTGTTTCGACAAGAACAGCGAGCTGAAGTTCACCTCTGCCGCATACCTCAAAACAGTCGGCACGGTCGGTATCCTTGATTTTAAGTGACACATTGCCAAGCTGTTCACGCATAAGCCTGTCGCGAATGTGTCGCGAAGTAAGAAACTTGCCGTCCCTTCCGGAAAAAGGGCTATTATTAACATAAAAGAACATCGAGACTGTTGGCTCGTCGATATTTATGCGTGGCAACGGTTTGGGGTTAAGTTGATCACAGATGGTGTCGCCAATTGTCATTCCTTCAATTCCGGCAACAGCCACAATGTCGCCTGCTTCCACAGCAGTAACCTGCTTCCGTTTGAGCCCATCAAAACCGTAAAGTGCAGAAAATCGACAACCTAATTTTACACCTTCTTTGCCGGAAAGGGCGTAGTCGGTGTTCATTTTAAGTGAGCCATTAACAAGCCGGCCAACACCAACCTGCCCAACATAATAGTCATAATCGAGATTTGTTACGAGAAACTGTGTTGACTCGTTGTCGTTACATTCCGGACCTGGAATATGTTTTACAATTTCATCGAATAAAGGAACAAGATTGTTGGAAGCATCCCCAAGCTCCTTGTGTGCTACGCCTGTTTTTGCGTTTGTATAGAGAATGGGGAATTCAATTTGTTCCTCGGTCGCATCAAGGTCTATAAAAAGGTCGTAAACCTCGTTTATTACCTCCTTTATACGGGCATCTGGTCTGTCAATTTTGTTTATTACAAGCATTGTGGAAAGCTTCTTCTCCATCGCTTTCCGTAAAACAAAACGGGTCTGGGGAAGAGGCCCCTCGCTCGCATCTACAAGAAGCAGCACACCATCAACAAGATTTAAACCACGCTCAACTTCGCCTCCAAAATCAGCGTGTCCAGGGGTATCGATAATATTAATTTTTACCCCTTTATAAAATACGGATGTGTTTTTTGCCATAATGGTAATGCCTTTTTCTCTTTCGAGATCCATGGAATCCATTACCCTGTCCTTTACCTCCTGATGAGAACTGAAAATGCCGCTCTGCCGAAGCATTGCATCAACAAGCGTTGTTTTGCCGTGGTCAACATGCGCGATTATCGCGATGTTCCTTATTGTTTCCTTGCGCATCTGACTCCTTGATTGGAATAAAGTTTGTTTTTATCTGACAACTGACTGCCCTATCCCATTGTTTGCGAATGTGTTTCCTGTTTGTATGTATGCGGCATCTTCATATACAATGCCGTAGTTCTGGTTGTTAGCCAGTCTGCAATTGGTAACGGTAATATTTGCATCCAGATAAATACCGGATCTGGCATACTCAATTATTGCGTATGTAATTGATGTGTTCATGGTTGTGCCGGCACTACACCATATTCCACCGCTATAAGATGAATTTGCGTTGCCATAACCCCAGTATGCTCCCACATTATTGTGTGTAAATACTATTGAATCGACTGGAGTGCCATTTGCAATAAGGGTGCCACTGGTGCCGCCGCTACCAACATCAATATACGCACCAGTATTGAACCTGACTGTCACACCTGGCATAATGGTAAGTATTCCATTCTCATTTATGTCAAAATTGTAATTCACTATATAGGGAATTCCATGGTTGCGCCAAACAACAGAGCTATTTGATTCAATCGACCCGGTATGTTTGATGTCTATGGCATCATACCCTGAACCGTTTCCGGTCAGGATGTTTCCATCACAAATATTACCAGCCATAACTGGGGCCATTCGCAGGGGATACCGACCGTTCGCTGTAATAATATTTCCTGCAAATTTTCTTGTTGCTGTATCAGGATAAGACCCTTCTGTAAAGTTTATTCCAAGATAGCGGTTATTTGTAATTATACAGGAATCAATAGCAAAGTAGCAATTAGTGGCATAAATACCACATTTTGCGTACTCAATAATACAGTGGCGTAGTTTTGAATTGAATGTGGTCCCGTCACTGAACCAGAGACCGCCTGAGTAGTCATCGTTGCTATAGCCATAGCCCCAATATCGGCCACTGTTATTGGCAGTGAAGCGGATCTTGCTGGTAGAGGTACCTTCGGCAATCAGGGTGCCGGAACTATTGTTGCCTACTTCAAGGTATGCATCCTCGTCAAATTTCACAGTAACTCCCTGCTGGATAATAAGGCTACCGTTAGAATTTATATCTACTCTGTCTTTTACCAATACGGTTATTCCTTCGCCCCAAATTACCGTTGAGTTTATATGGACTGCAGAAGCTTCATATATTGCATTTGTGTTGGACCAGATTTCAGCCTCTGTGATAGTGCCACTCTTTTTAATTACACCACCATCTTCCTCAATAAGAAGATTTTCGCAATTAGTCAGAAACAGCAATGTTGTAAAGATAAACAGCAATGCCACTTTTTTCATGATTCCTCCTTTAAAAATTGGGGGCGATTTAAAATCCTGCGAGAAGATACTTTTTTGCAGAGGTTATACAGAAGTCTTATGGCCTGCACTGGATGTTTTTTGGATTTAACAGTGTTATAAATTTTCGTATTGCTTTTCCCCATAAAAATTAGTACATTTGATTCGGAGTAAATAAAAGTGACTTATGAGTCAGGATATTAACCAAAAAGAAATACGGGAAGATTTTATTCGCGACACCAAGCGGTCGCTGATACTTGATGCGGCTATCCAACTTTTTTCCGAAAAAGGGTTTCACGAAACAAAACTTGAAGAAATTGCAGTAGTCGCAGGTTTTTCCAAAGCTTCGCTGTACAATTATTACGAGGATAAGGAATCAATTTTTCTCCACCTTGCGATAAGAGAGCACGAGAAAATTCTTGAAATTCTTCAGGCAATTGCGGAAACTTCCGGCTCTGCTAAAACACGCCTCAGAGAGATGATTACAAAGATCTTTACTGCACTTGGCAAGCACTTTGCCTTTTTACTTACAGTTTCAAATTTTCAGGCAATGGTGGGATTTTGCGATATGTCAACAAAAAACAGTAACCAACGCAAAGCGCTCATGTCACTGTTTCATGATACAGGAAAAAGAACAGCTTTACTCATGGAAAAACTTTTTGCAGAAGGACAAAAACGCGGTGAAATCTCAAAAGCCATCCATGCCGGTAAGTACTCGCTTTTTATAGGCGCATTAATAAGAGGTACCGTTTTCGAATGGAGGCTTGCCGGAAAAATGGGAGACATCGAAAAAGAGGTTGACTCCATGATGAAGTTCATCACGAAAGGGTTTTCCGCATGAAAGTATTTATAATTTTATCGATAATGTCAATTCTTGTTCACGCCAAAGATTACTCCGTTGACGACCTAATTCGTTCAGCCCTCGAAAACTCAAAAGCCATTAAGTCGGTTGAAGAGGAACAGAAAAAAGTTGCCTCACAGGAATCGCAGTACTGGGGATCGGCGCTTCCATCGCTGGATTTTTCCACAACCTATCAACATGCCTTTGCTCAATATAATCCACTCGCATCGAGTGGTGACATGCCTTCATTTCCTTCACTTCTTGCAGGCATGGGCATTGATACCGCCACTAACCGTGGTGCGTATGCCCTCGGTGGAATTTTAGATCAGGCCTTTGGCAGCTTTTCTAATATGACAAAGGATAACACAGCCGTAATTTCACTAACACTTAAACAGCCAATATTCGCACAAGGTAAGGTTGGTATAGGCTTGCGAATGGCAAAGGAGTATAAGGAGAGCCTGCAGCATAAGCTTGAGTTTGTTAAAGACACCACAAAAGCATCAATAACCAAATCATTTTATAATGCTTTGCTTATAAAAAAGAATACCGAAATTATGGATTCAAGTGTCAAACTAAATGAAGAAATTTTTAGGCTGGCCAAATTACGCTTTTCTATCGGTAAAACGAATGAAATAGACACAATTGCCGCGCTTATGAGTCTCCAACAGGCACGCATTGCGCTAAAAGAGGCAGAAACGGCAAAAAAAGTGCTTTATCTCTCTCTAATTGCAAAGGGAGGTATTCTGGAGAACTATGAATCATTTGAAATAAAGGGGGATTTTCCTGTAACTACCTATAATCTCTCTTACGAAGATGCGCTTGCTAAATTTAAAGAAAAAAACAGTGTTCTCCAGCAGCTTGCGTCAGGAAGAAAGGTACAGGAGCAAATTGTTAAATTGGCAAAATCAGACCATTATCCCTTGATTGCAGCGCAAGCCTCTATTGGAAAACTATCTCAATTCAATTTTGATGAAGGACTTACATGGTACGACGACAGAAAAATTGCGCTTGTCATGAATATAAATATCTTTTCCGGATTTGGAATTACGGAAAAAATTAAACAGGCAAAATCTGATATGCAGAATTTTGAATATGCAAGCAAGCTTACCCGCGAAGGACTGGAAATCGCATTGCGTGCCGCTTATGAAACTATGGCTGTAAATAAGGGGAAAATTGAATCAACATCCTCACTTGTTAAAATGGCAGAAAAAATTTTGGCAATACGGCAAAAATCATATGACCTTGGCGCAGCAATTCTTACCGATGTGCAAAAGTCGGAAATTGATCTTAAGAACGCTAAAATTGCTTATAATGCTGCCCTTGCCTCCTACTATACAAGCGTAAATGATGTAAAACTTCTTGTTGGTGAATATTAATAAATGGCTTCGGAGAAAATAAAAATGAAAAACACAATGCTAAAAATTGTTACCGCTGTGCTCTTATTGGCAATTCTAACCAATTGCTCCAAGAAAGATAAAACTAAAAAAAGTGAGAGCATTTCTGATATTCAAAGAAGAATCGGTGTTCCCGTCACTGTAATAGAAGCTGTCCGAAGCGAGATACAATCGTTTGAAACAGCCGGAGGTACAATAGAGGGAATAAAGCAGGCAACACTTGTTTGTAATGTGCCGGGAATAATCGAATCGCTGTTTGTTAATGCAAATGATGTTGTAAAAAGTGGACAGGCCCTGCTAAGAATTGATCCCGATATTCCTTCTTCGCTTGAGATAGCCGGATCAAATTACGAAAACATTCGAAAGACTCTGGAACGGACGGAGGTGCTATACAAAGAGGGTGGGGTATCACAGGAAATACTGGAGCAGGTTAAAGCTGCTTATGCGGCAGCATTGACTTCATTTAAGGCAGCTAAAAAGGCTGAAATAATCACTGCCCCGTTTGATGGCGTTATTACACAGGTTTACCGGCCACTTTATAGAAATGCCGATAGAGGTAATCCTCTTATTGACATTGCGGATATCAGCGCAATTCGTGTACGCCTGCTCGTAAATGAGACAGCAATAGCCAAATACAAAAAAGGACAAACAGCTATCTTGTACTCGGGGGCAGATTCGCTTAAAGGGCATATTTCAGAGGTTGCCATTGCAGGGGCACCTGGTAACAGAGCTTTTGCCGTTGACGCTGAGTTTAATAACCGCTCATTGCGTATGAAACCGGGCGCGTTTGTTTCAATAAAGACAGTAGTCGCGAGCAGGGGTTCCGCAGTAGTGTTGCCGATGGAGACAGTTATAAAAGATGGTAAGAACGAATTCGTTTTTATAATAGATAACGGAAAGTCAAAAAAGATCAATATAAAGACTGGAATCCGCGGCGGAGACCATTATGAGATTACCGAAGGGCTAAAGGGAGGCGAGTTAGTTGTTCTATCCGGTTCTTCGGCATTGTCCGACGGAATAAAAGTGAATATTGTTAAATAAACAAGGAACCAACCGATGTCTTTAATATCCTTAAGTATCCGGAAACCTACCGCTGTTGTTATGGTAGTTCTTGCGCTTGTGGTTTTTGGAATTATTGGCTTCATTAATCTGCCAGTAGATTTTACTCCAGATGTTGAATTCCCTTTTGTTACCGTACAAACCATTTACATAGGGGCGGGACCTGAAGAGCTGGAATCGTCCGTACTTAAGCCAATTGAAGAGCAGATGACAACTGTATCCGGAATAAAAAACATTACCGGCTTCTGCTCGGAAGGTGTTGGCTTCGCAATTCTTGAATTTAATCTTGGAGTGGATCCCGATATTGCCTCTATTGATGTTAAGGACAAGATTGACGCAATTTTATATAAGCTGCCCAAAGACCTTAAAAAACCTGTTGTCTCAAAGTTCAATATTAACTCCCAACCTATCATTAGTCTTGCAGTAACCGGAAATAAAGGCGCGGATGTGTTACGCTACCTTGCCGACAAAAAGGTGAAGGAGCGGCTTGTAAGAATAAGCGGGGTAGCATCTATTGACATTACTGGTGGACTTGAGCGAGAAATACAGATTAATCTCCACAAGAGTAAAATTGAGGCTATGGGCATTTCATTTATGCAGGTAGTTTCAATGGTGGGTGCGCAAAGTGCCAACATTCCTGGCGGCCACTTGTCGGGTAATATTAAAGAGCAAACCATTCGCGTGCAAGGAGAGTTCTCTGCCATTGACGAAATTGCGAATATCAGAATTCCTGTAGTGGATAATTCTAACAAGCAAGGCCCTCCATCTGTAGTATTTGTTCCGCTAAAGGATATCGCAGAAATTGAGGATACCTACAAAGAAATTCGTCAGAAGGCCTATTTCCAAGGTAATAATAGCGTTGGGCTTTCTATTCAAAAAAGGCCGGACGCCAACACAGTACGGGTTGCCGACAACATTCTTGCCACGCTTGATGAAATAAGGGAAATGATGCCAGAGGGCGTTACCATAGAGGTGGCTGTTGACAGATCTACCATGATCCGCAATTCTGTTAATGATATGTACTTTAATGTAATTGTGGGAATAGTTCTCACCTCTGTTATGCTTCTTTTCTTTCTTGGAGACTGGAGAGTAACGCTTATTGCGGCTGTTACAATACCGGCTTCCGTAATAATAACCTTTATAGGCATGAATGCCTTGGGCTTTTCTTTAAACATCATGAGTCTTATGGCTCTTGCCATTTCTGTTGGAACGCTCGTTACAAATTCCATTATTGTGCTTGAAAACATTGTCCGCCATCGCGACATGGGCAACTCTCCTTCCGAAGCAGCCAATCTTGGCGCTTCTGAAGTTGCTATAGCTGTAATTGCATCTTCGTTGACAAACATTGCCGTATTCCTGCCAATCGCAAATATGGAAGGCATTACCGGTCAATTCTTTAAACAGCTCGGCCTGACCATAGTCTCTGCAACAATAGCCTCTCTTACCCTTTCTTTTACAATTGTGCCGCTTATTGCAGCACGACTACTTAAAAGTAAAAGTTCCGCAACTGCTCAAAGCCCCTTATTCGCTATCACCTCTCTTTTCAATTCGGCACTCGAATCAGTAAAATCGACATATGTAAACATACTTGACTGGTGTCTTACAAACAGGAAACTGACCGCTTTTATAGTTTTTCTGACTTTTGTTACGGTTCTTGTTGGTGCCGGCTCGCGCCTTGGGGCTGAATTTTTTCCTGCAGGAGATTATGGCACAATTAATATAGACTTGCAAATGCCATCAGGCACATCGCTAATGGAAACGGACAGGACAATACTAAAGGTTGAAGAGAGGCTGAAGTCGGTTAATGAAATACAAACACTTTACTCAACACTGGGAGGCTCCGGACAAGCTCAGGGCGTTAACTATGCTTCGTTCGTAATCCGCTTAAAAGACATTAAGGACAGGAATAGATCAACAAAAGAGGTTTTGGAATCTCTAAGACCTCTCTTATCAGATATTCCCGATGCTGTTATTACTATAAAAGAGGCTGCGGCCATGGGTGGTGGTCTGTCGCAGAGCGATATTTCCTGCGAAATAACCGGAGACGACATGGCAGAAATTCTCCGTTTACAGGATACGATATTTACACTCGCTGCCATTGTGCCGGGGCTTGTTGACATAACAAGCTCATGGAAGTTGGCAAAGCCCGAAGTAAAGTTTATACCAGATAGAATACGACTTGATGAATATGGTGTATCAGTTGCCATGCTTGGCCTAAGTGTTCGCTATGCTCTTTCCGGTAACGAAGATATTGTCTATCGCGAGAATAATGACGAATTCAGAGTAAGGATTCAGCTTCTGGAGCATGACAGAAACAGCATTGATGCGATAGAAAACATTCCCATACCGACCCAAAAGGGTATGGTTCCCCTGAAAGCTTTATGTGAGGTTCGATACGAAGGCGGCGCAGCCAACATAAACAGGAAAAATAGACAGCGGCTTGTAACTGTCATGGCTAATGTTTCCGAAGGCGCAGTAGGAACAAAGGCGGGAGAACTACAAAAGCTTACTTCAACAATCCCATTAAAGACCGGATATAAAATTTCGTTTGGTGGTCAGCAGGAAATGATGAAGGAAACCTTTGGGAGTCTGATTCAGGCAATGGTTCTTGCAATCCTGTTAACATACATGGCCCTTGCCGCGATTCTGGAGTCGCTTAAAATGCCTATTTACATTATGATAACAATTCCGCTTGGACTAATTGGGGTTGTTTTAGCCCTCTTTTTATCTGGGAAAAACCTTTCGATGATTTCAATGATGTCTATGGTTATGCTCATCGGCGTTGTTGTAAATAATGCAATTTTGATAATTGAATACGCGATGGAACTAATTAAGGGAGGTATGGATCCATACAAGGCTGTTCATGAGGCATGCAGTGTAAAATTCAAAGCCGTAATAATGATGAATCTCGCAATAGTACTGGCATCCTTGCCGCAGGCTTTCCAAAGTAACAGTATTCAGGCTCCATTCGCCATAACTGTAGTTGGCGGTATTGCTGCTTCAACAGTACTTACAATGCTGTTTATACCATCGCTTTATCTGTCAACGCAAATCAGAAGGAAAGTGTAATTTACTGCAAAATTTGATTTTGCTCTTGAAAAGACCATCGCGGACTGTATATAATAACTGGTAACTGTTACTCTTTGTAGGAAGGTGTGGTTTTAGATGAATCGGTTAAAAATGGTAATTGTTGTGATGGTGTTGGCTTCCTTTGTCTCTCTCTATGCTCAAAACAGCTCTATAGCCGATAAAAGGGGCGCTAAAATAAATATTGCGGTCTCCTCTCTTGATGGGCGTGGTCTTGCTGAGGGGGAAGCCAGTACGCTTACTGATGCCCTCTCCAGTTATTTAACCAACACAGGTGTGTTTCGTGTCATGGAGCGGGGCAGAATGGATATTATTTTGCAGGAGCAGGGCTTTCAGCAAAGTGGGGCATGTACTGATGCCGCGTGCATAGTTGAAATGGGCCAGCTTCTTGGTGTTGACAATATGATTGCAGGCAGCGTAGGAAAAGTAGGACAAACTTACTCCGTAAACCTCCGCATGATAAGCGTAGCAACGGGGGAGATTCTTCGCTCATTGAGCAAATTCTATAAGGGGGAGATTGACGGCGTTCTGACCGATGTACTTCCGGCGGTCGCAAACGACCTTGCAGCTTCTGACGGAACCACTGTTAAACCCTCGACTGTTATTCCGGCTACTGTCCCTACTCCCAAAGCTGCCACTGAGCCAGCAATTGAGGGGAGCGCCACTACGGGAAAAGCAGCAACCCCAACAGTGCGAAAGAGCAGAAAATGGCCTTGGGTGCTGCTTGGCATGGCAATTATCGGTGGTGCCGCCTTTTTCATCATCCAGAACGAATCTGAACAAACAGGGGAAGTGGAGATGTCATGGCCTACAGATTGATTATAAAACTTGTTACTGTTTTTTTACTGTTATTGTTAATGGGTTGTTCAAACAATAAGCCCACTGAAACTAAAAAGGGTGTTTCATTGGCCCCGGTAATGCTATTCAAAACCAGTGCAGAAGGCTACTCTTTCTCGCCTCCACCATCTATACGCTCAAAAGCTAAATTTGTTGCTATTGACATAAATATTGATGATGATGAATCCATTCATAGAATTGTCGATTATATCTCCGGCCATATCCTGATCGAGGATGTGCCAGAAGGTGATGCGTACATGGAGATACAAATATTGGATACGCTGCACAATATCCTTATGCACGGCTCCACCACTTTCAATGTAAACCGGAACGATAGAACATACATAACAGACATTTATCTCAACCCATATCTGCCTCAAATAATCCAGCAACCAAAAGCATTTCAAATTTGTGATTCCAAACTCCGTGTAGAACTTCCATATTATCCAGTTTTTAATTACTATAGAATTTTTGTTTACGAAGGATATTCACAAATAAACGCACTCTTCGTTAATACAGATAAGTTTCATTCCAACATTGAACACAATTATGTTTTCATCGATTCTACTACTGTTTTCCCTTTGGTAAACACCAGCCTCCAGATTAGCATTCGTGGTGTTTTTGAAGAAGATGGCTTTCATCTTGAATCTGCCGACAGTGAGTTATACGGTCTTCTCTGGACATTTGGTAATCCATGTTCCATGCTTAACCCCGATCAACCCGTTATTTATGATATAGTTAAGATATGTACATCAAAAGTCGAGTTAAAATGGGGACCCAAGATTCCTATGGCCGATGGATTTTATCTGAAACTTGAATTTAAGACCTTCATCCAACCGATTTGGACAATAGTATATGAAAAACCGATAGAGCTATGGAAGGACTACACATGGAACGGGTACGAATACAGTTTAATTGACGACAGGCCTTTTATAGTCGATGGCGTTGAATACAGATACACAATCCAGACGATTATTGCAGGCCAATACTCTATCGCGTCAACACCGTTTGATTTCAACCTTTTTGACGCTCCGCGAGTTTGTAGCTTCAAATAGCTTTGTTTTATGGTTGTCCAGAGGTTGGCTTAACAGTCGTATCGGCTGGAACTATTTTATAAACCTGCTCTCCCTTTTTCGCCATGCCATACCGTTCTCGCGCTATTTTTTCGATTGCCTTCGTATCTGTTTTAAGACTCTTAATAGTAGAAACAAGGGTGTCTCTTTCTATAACCAGGTCAGCTATTTTTTTCTCAAGCCCCTTTTTTTCGCTATTGATTCGTATCATGTTAACAATACCATAAGGGCCAGCAAACAAATAAAAGAGCAAAATAGCAAACAAAAGAGCAGAAATAAAAATAATAATTCTTCTTTGCGAAATTCCCCGTTTATCTGTAAATGCCTTCACAACTCGAACAAAGTATAATTCTCTATTGGCCATCGTTAGTTATCTCACAGAAAAACACATCCCTGGGTGTCTAATTATTAAGCCTTTTAACTCAAGAGCCAGTAGAATTGGCATAAGGGCAGAAATAGATATTTTTATTTTATTAGCAATAATATCAATATGTAGAGGTTCGCTATTCATAACGGCAAGAAGAGAATGTTCACCTTCGTCTAACGCCATCTCCATTTGGACAACTTGACTCTTATTTTTTTTAGGTACTTTTAGCAGCAAAATATCCGAAGTTTCAAGAAGAGGATGGGCACCATCCCTTATTAGCCTGTTTGTACCAGCCGACTGCGGAGAATCGACATTGCCTGGAACAGCGAATATTTCCCTGTTTTGTTCAAGCGCTGCCCTTGCCGTTATAAGCGCGCCGCTCTTTTCGCCAGCTTCAATAACCGCAACGGCAAATGATAAACCACTAACAATTCTATTTCGCCTCGGGAAATGCCATGGAACCGGTTTTGTAAAGAAAGGAAACTCGGTAATCAGCGCTCCCCTATCAGTGATTTTTTTTCTCATTGTAGCATTATGGGCAGGATAATCACAGTCGAGACCGCAGCCAAGTACCGCCAGCGTTATTCCACCTGCGTTAGCGGCACTTTCGTGGGCTACCGCGTCAATGCCAAGTGCATATCCGCTTATAATAGATACTTTTTTATCGACAAGCTCCCGCGCAATTTTTGCGGTAATCTTTATTCCATAGTTTGTTGGCTTTCGTGTTCCTACAATTGCAATTCCAGGCAGTTCTGTTTCATTCGGGAGTTCTCCTTTGACATAGAGAACAAAAGGCGAGTCGGGAATATCCTTTAAGCACCTTGGGTATTCAAGGTCGCTTTTAAGGATAATCTTGCTTTTGCTTTTTAAAGCAGCCACAAATTGTTTTTCTGCAAATTCTACCGGATCAAATCGCTGAAAGGCTTCGGCAATAGTACTGCTCCTTAAAATAGCTTCAAGCTCACCTTTGTCAGAATGCCAGATATTTTCAGGGGTTTTATAATGGGCAAGGAGTTTTTGGATAGTAATACTGCCCAACCCCTCAATACAAGAAAGCGCAACAAATGCTGTTTTTTCATCCATAGTAAGTTTGCTTCTATAAAAATCCTTACGGATATTCTGAAAGAAGAATCTCCTTGTTGTTTTCTAAAAAAGAATTTAAATGCCAATCGCTGTTGAATAGAACAACTGAACGGCCATCCCTGTCAGCTGCCCACTCGCTGCCATAAGGGAGGCTTATTTTTTCCTTATCAACATTTTCTTCGTTAACAAGCCAGCGCGCAATTGTCCATGAAGCCCTTTCTATGCGCGAAGCCGCTCCATATTCAGACTCAAGGCGGAATTGTACCATGTCAAATTGTAATGGCCCAACAGCAGCAAGCAGGGGGACCTTTTGGAAAGAGCGCTCCAGTTCAAACTTGTGTACAAGTCCTTCCTGCACAAGCTGGTCTAAACCGCTCTGAAACCGCTTATAGTTGGCAGGTGACGGATTATATATAAAGGAAAAACACTCAGGCGGGAAACGGGGAATCTCTTCATACTTTACTAATGGATCGTCGCCAAGCGTGTCGCCAATGCTAAAAAAATCTCCTCCAACAACGCCTATAACATCACCAGGAAAGGCTTCATCAATTGAAACTCTATCGCGGCCAAAAACATTGTTGGTATTGGTAAGCCGAATTTTCTTGCCTGTTCTACAGTGAATAACGGGCATTTCACGATAGAATTTACCCGATACTATTCGCACAAAAGACATACGATCGCGGTGTCGTGGGTCCATATTTGCCTGAATCTTGAATATGAAACCTGAAAACTTTTCATCCTCGGGCTTTATTGTTATCCCATTTGATAGTCTCGGCTGCGGTTCGGGAGCGTACTTGATAAATCCATCAAGAAGAAGCTGAAGTCCAAAATTATTTATTGCGCTGCCAAAAAAGACAGGTGTAGTTTCACCGTGCAGAACATCTATTGGATTAAAAGCGACTCCGGTCTCTTCGACTATTTCTACCTCTTCTCTTATTGTTTGATAGACAAGGTCGTCAAGCACATCACGGATAACAGGGTCGTCGAGTCCATGTGTAGAAACAGGAGCCTTGAAGGCTCCGCCTACAGTCCGCTGAAACAGGTGCGCCAGTTTTGTAGTGCGATCCCAAACACCTTTAAAGTCAGGGCCGGAGCCAAGCGGCCAGTTCATTGGATATGTTTTTATCTTGAGAATTTTCTCAATTTCATCAAGAAGCGATAAAGTATCGATTGCCGGCCTGTCCATCTTGTTTACAAATGTAAACACTGGTATTTTCCTTCTACGACATACTTCAAAAAGCTTTTTTGTTTGCAGCTCAATTCCCTTGCCACCATCAACAACCATGATAACTGAGTCAACAGCCGTGAGTACCCTGTATGTGTCTTCCGAGAAGTCGTTGTGTCCTGGTGTGTCAAGTAAATTTATCCGATAACCGTCGTAGTCGAAAAAAAGGACGGTTGATGTTACTGAAATTCCCCTTTTCCGCTCTATTTCGAGCCAGTCTGAAACTGTCGCACGATCCTGTTTGCGAGCAGTCACTGAGCCAGCAAGCTGCACGGCACCACCATATAACAGAAACTTTTCTGTAAGTGTTGTCTTGCCTGCATCCGGATGTGAAACAATGGCGAATGTCCGTCTTCTGGAAATTTCCCTATTGGTGCTCAAAAAAATAACTCCTTCTGATTTTTTACACTAAAAATAGGTGGTGGCTTAGATAAATACAATCTTTTAACAAGGAGTTGATGTATATTTATTTGCTGATGGATTCTATTCTTGAAGTAACAGCTGTAACAAAGTCGTTTGGCGGAATACATGCGGTACAAAATGTATCCTTTGCTGTACAAAGGGGAACAATCCATGCTGTTATCGGTCCTAACGGAGCTGGAAAAACAACCCTTTTTAACCTTTTGGCAGGCGCTATAAAGCCAGATAGTGGAACTATAAAGTTTAACGGGAAAGAGATAACCGGTTATCCTCCGTATGCGGTAGCTGCAATGGGTATTATGCGCACATTTCAAAATATCAGAATTGCTTCTACAATGACTGTTATTGACAACATAGCTCTTGGCACCCACACAATGCACCGCTCAGGTTTTATCAGATCTCTTTTTCATACCCCCTTAGTAAAAAAAGAAGAGAGAATAGCCCGAGAAAAAGCTGAGGCAACGGCATCGTATCTTGGTATTATAACAATACTTAACAAGATTGCAGGCTCTCTTTCTTATGGGGAAAGGCGCAAAATGGAACTTGCACGAGCGCTTATTTCTAACCCAACGCTTCTCCTGCTCGACGAGCCGGCAGCCGGATTAAACATGAAGGAAACAGAGGAGCTATCCGAATATATCAAGGCGATAAGTTCTAAAGGGGTTACAATCCTTATTGTTGAGCATGACATGGGCCTCGTTATGGGAATATCAGAAAGAGTTACTGTTCTTGCTCAAGGTCAAAAAATTGCGGAAGGAACGCCACGGGAAGTACAAAAAGATGAACTGGTAATCAGACAATATCTTGGGGAAGGTGAATGGTAAGGCTAAAAAATCTCACAGCCGGATATGGTACACTCGAAGTCCTTCACAGTGTCTCTATGCATATCAGCAAGGGAGAAATCGTGGCTCTTGTAGGCGCAAATGGCGCTGGAAAATCAACATTAATCAACTCTATATCCGGTTTTGTTGATATTTATGGGGGTGAAATAGAGGTTAACGGCGAAAACACAACGGGATCCTCGCCGAACACTATAGTAATAAAAGGTTGTTCGCAAGTACCGGAAGGCAGACAGGTATTTGCGCCTCTTTCGGTTGAAGAAAATCTTGAACTTGGAGGATATATCCCATTTGTTAATGGTAAAAAAGATATAATAAAGCAGACAAAAGAGGAAATACTTGAAATTTTTCCAGTTCTTAGAGAGCGATATCGTCAGTTTGCCGGTACCCTTTCAGGTGGAGAGCAGCAGATGTTGGCTATGGCACGGGCGCTTCTTGCACGGCCAAAGGTATTGATGCTTGATGAACCTTCAATGGGTCTTGCTCCTTTAATGGTAAAAGAGATTTTTTCAATAATAACAAGGCTACGCGATACTGGAGTAACAGTTCTTCTTGTTGAACAAAATGCAACTGCTGCTTTAAAAATTGCGGATCGCGCATATGTACTTGAGACGGGACGGATAGCTCTTGAGGGTAGTGCGGATGAGCTTTTAAACAATAAAGAGGTTCAAAGGGCATATCTTGGCAAGGAATATACTTCTATCAATGAATAAACCATTGAAGCGGGGGAGAAATGAGTGACAATGATAAAATGAGCAGAAGCGAGCTGGAACAGCTCCAGCTTGAACGGCTTCAGTCAACAATGTACAGATTAAGGCGTAATGTCGCTTTTTACAGAGAAAAATTCAAGGCTCTTACCATCGATGTTGAAAAGGTTTCTTCGGTACGGGATCTTTCCTTGCTACCATTTACAACAAGGAGCGATCTTGCAAGCGGTTATCCATATGGTTTTTTCGCTGTTCCCCTTAAAGATATTGTGCGCTTACATACATCTTCGGGTACAACAGGCCGCCCTGTGGTTATTGGCTATACCAAGAACGACTTAAGACATTGGTCGAACTTGATGGCAAGAGCAATGAGCTACGCAGGAACTCACGAAGAAGATACTCTGCTAAATGCCTTTCACTACAGTTTGTTTACGGGTGGGCTTGGTTTTCATTACGGAGCAGAGCAAGCGGGGCTTTCCGTACTGCCGGCATCGGAAAATAGCGATATGGCGCAACAGCTTGCTGTTATGCGAGACTACAAAGCAACTGTTATCGCCTCAACGCCTTCCTATGCAAAAAGGCTCTCGCAGCACATGAAAGAAATGAATATACATAGCGAATCACTCCATTTAAAGATAGGGCTATTCGGATCTGAACCGTGGAACGAAGCAATCAGAAGTGAAATCGAAGAAGGACTTGGAATTAAAGCTTTTGACATTTACGGACTATCAGAGATTATGGGACCGGGAGTTGCGGCTGAATGTCAACACAGAACAGGACTTCATGTTAATGAGGATTATTTTATTGCTGAGATAATCAATTCTGACACAGGAGAAGTCCTGAAAAATGGCGACGAGGGAGAGCTTGTACTTACCACAATTAATAAAGAAGGATTTCCACTGCTGCGGTATAGAACAGGCGACAGAACCAGAATAATACCCGGTGATTGTCCATGCGGCCGTTCGTTTATTAGAATCGACAGAATATTGGAACGAACCGACGGAGTCGTTGTTGTAAGAGGTGTGAAACTATTCCCCGCACGCGTTAAAGAGATATTATCCCCTGTATGTATCCCTTTTTCTGAATGGAGCCTTATTGTTGATAATAAAGATGGATTAGATTCTGTAAGTTTTCACGCAGTGGTTACGGATAAAACTCCTTTTTTTGACGAAGTAAGCAGAATGGAAAAGTTAAAGGAAACTATAGCCGCCACTATTAAACGGGAACTGCATCTTTCTGTTAAGGTGCATTTATCAGAGAGCCTTGCCGTAAAAGGCGCTCTTTCAAATTCAAAATCCAATATCATTATGGATATCCGCAGTAAATGAGAATAATCATTTTATTTGTAATCGCCATGCGTTTTGCGCACGCGGCAGACGAAGGACGCTTTGTTGTTTCCGCTCCACACGGCGATATTGAGCTTGTCTTTATTGGCAAGCATGAAAGATTTAAAACCGAGCTTATTAATACTAAGCTTTTAGGTAAAACAGCTATTATAGAAGTGGCAACAGAGGAAGGGTATTCTGCAATAGGTACCGGAGAAAGATTTACTTGGACAACAGACAAATGGGTTTTTGGTTCGATTGATGGCAAGCGAGCCGTTCTTAATATGCCGTGCGAGAACACCCTCGAGTCGTGGGGAAAAAGGTTTTTTCTGTCAAGGGGATGGAAGCTTATCAATGCTGGTGTGGAAAGGGAGCCTCCACTAAACAGATTTGACGCTGGTGGAAACATACTTGTAACTCCCCCGATTGGCAAAACATATCCTGATGGATTAATAGTAATCGGCAAATCGATGCAAAAGCCAGTTAAAGACTTTTTTGTTAAACAGGGAATGCAGACCACCAACAAAGGAAAGCTAATTGAGATCGAAACCGAATGGCTGAAGGTTGGGCATGTCGATGAAATAGTCTCTTTTCTAACGGTTCCAACAACTCAAAAAATGGTGGTTGTGCTCCCTGACCCGCTTGAAGGGGTACGGTTGTTAAAAAAGGTACCGTATGCTGCCACTCTTTTTTCTGACTCCAAAAGAAAAAGCATTCGCGGTAAAATTACAAACAGCGGTCCGCGATTTATCGAAGATGCTTCACGAAATTTTTCCGGTTTAAGTTACAAACACATACGGATTGTATCCGGCAAAGGAATGGGGCTTATAGCTGAAGTTGTTTCGATGGCGGGAAACCGGATCAATATCGGTGGTAGCTGGAATATGGAAGCCACTTCAGTTTTCCACTCCTTTGCTATGGGGAAAAACATGGGAGTCGAAAGGATGCCGGTATGGTTTACAATACCTGACTTGACGAGCAGCTACCATCTTGTTGAGGAGTCTAAGATGTGGGTTGACGCCTCGGGCGAACCATTCCCCGCATTTATAACTGCCGGAGAAATAGCCGGCGATTCCTTTTTATTGAACGCCGCAGAATTTGCAGATAGAAAAATATATGGTCCAAATGGACTACTTTCTGTACTCACAAAAGAGCTTAGCTTGGATGGATCTTCGATAATAAGGTTGCCAGTGCTAATGTGCGATAACGGCAATCGAGGTGATTATTTCTTCTTTGTACCTAATCCCGTTAACCTTCTTGCTATTAATGGCACAGTTTTAATGCTTAAACCTTTTGGTCCGCGTACGGATGAAACAAAACCCGAAACAGATGTTTTTGAACAAGCTTGGAAACAAAAATTAACCCATTATGGATTCTCTGTAAAATTTATTGACGGATGGAACGAACTTCACAGGCACGATGGCGGTGTTCACTGCGGCGTAAATGCTTTAAGAAAACTATGAATAGCACGCTTAATATTGAGCAGATTGCAGCAAGGTGTTAACTTCCATCAATAATGCTTCGGTTTCCTGCCAACCCATACATTCATCTGTAATAGAAACGCCATATTTTAGGTCGCACAGTTCATTGGGTATTTTTTGTGAACCGGGGAAAAGATTGCTTTCAAGCATAAATCCCGCTATGTTTTTTTGTCCCGTAGCTCTTTGAATAGCGATATCCCTCAAAACTTTTTCCTGAGCGGTATGTTTTTTTCCTGAGTTCGCGTGGCTACAATCAATAACAATGGCTGGAGAAAGATTGCGTCCTCTTAAGAGTGTTGCTGTCTCTTCAATAACGGCCGATGAGTAATTGGGGCCGTGTGATCCACCTCTTAATATGATGTGTACATCCTGATTACCTTTTGTACTTACAACCGCAGTTCTGCCAAGCTCGTTAATGCCAAGAAAAGTGTGCGGATGGCGCGAAGACTCCATTGCATCACAAGCCACTTTAAGATTTCCATCTGTGCTATTTTTGAAGCCAACAGGCATAGACAACCCGCTTGCCATTTCTCTATGGGTTTGCGATTCGGTAGTCCGTGCTCCGATTGCCGCCCATGAAATTAAATCCGATATGTACTGTGGTAGAATTGGGTCAAGCATCTCGGTAGCAGTAGGCAATCCCATAGAAGCAATATCGAGCAGCAGCTTTCTTGCGATATGCAACCCTTGAGGAATATCTGCAGATCCGTCAAGAAATGGGTCGGCAATAAGTCCTCTCCACCCAATAGTTGTTCTCGGCTTAGAAAAGTAAACACGCATAACTATAAGCATCGTCTCTTTTACTTTTCTTTTTAATTGAGACAGTTTATCTGCATATTCAAGAGCAGCCTTTGTATCATGGATGGAGCATGGACCAACAATCGCAAGAATTTTATTATCCTTACCATTTAAGATGTTTCTAATTTTTCGCCGATTCTCAAAAACACTATTTTGGACCGTAGCAGGCGCTACTATAATATCAGCAAGTTTTTTGGGTGAAACTAACGGAACAATTCTTGATATATTAACATTCTGGGTAATCTTCATTCCGCAGTGAATATAAAAAAGAAAGGGCGTTACGCTCCACTCTTTTGTTTCACGATAACGCCCAACTCTTTAAACTTACAAATTAAATCGGCTAAGGCCGAAATAAGACTCTGTAATCGTCAAAGATATCCGCAAAAAGCGTATATCTTTTCGATACAGAGTCTAACCGCTCGTACTATCTAATAGATATCTTTTTCGATTCCTTTTCCTTATTTTTAGCCAGCCGAACAGTCAAGATACCCTCTTTATACTCTGCTTCAACCCCTTCTTCACTTACATTCTCGCCAAGATTGAATGAACGACTGAACTTACCATAACTCCTCTCACTATAGTAGTAGCCCTCTTTTTTCTCGTTCTGTTCGTGCCGTTTTTCACCGCTAATTGTAAGGACGCCGTTTTTTACTTCTACGGCTATATCCTCTTTGTTTAGCCCTGGCATTTCAGCGGTCAAAACAAATCTCTCTTTTTCCTCTCTTACTTCAATTGGAGGATATACACCGCTTAAGGCCCTCGGACTAAAATCGGACTGAAAAAGGTCGTCGAACCAGTTAGTTAAAGTTTTTGGTTCGTAGTGTGTTAGTAGAGACATACTGTACCTCCTTACGGTTTAGTGTTACTTTTAAATCTTTATGCCCTTAATTAATCAATTGCCGTACCATAGCCATAACTCATTGATAGATATGGCTTTTATTACTTGAGGTAAGCTTTATTTATTAATGATTATTTAACTCTGAAACAGAACTCTGTTTCAGATGGTGCGTAACTGAAACAGAATCATCCAATATTCCGTAGTTAAGGGAAAAAAATGGAGGGGGAAATCAGAACAAATCAAAGGATCAACCATTAGGTTTGGTTAGATTCACTCCCACTCAATTGTTGCAGGTGGTTTATTGGTAGCGTCGTAATAAAGTGCGGATACCCCTTTAATTGACAGGATCTCTGTCGAAAGATTGTCAAGTTCACTAAAGGGTATTCTAAAGAAGTCAGCCGTCATAGCTTCGCTGGAGCTTACTGGCCTAAGCACCACAGAATAATTATTGGTCGCAGAACCAACGGGTAGAAGGACAACAGGCATCTGCCAAATACTATTGTACAACTTTTTTTTCACAAGAAAATCAGTAACTAAAGAGTCAGCTTCTCTTAGGATAAATAAATTTTCGCTGTCGATATAAGACTTATGCACTACCGGTAATTCAACCGCCTCTCTGCCAAGGCAAAAAACAACCCTGTTAATTGCTTTAATAGAATTGGTAATAGATGTTGATAGAGAGGCTATTTTTTCCCAGTCACGAGGGCCTTCAATAACAAGGGGTTGGGCATAGGTTCGGTGATCGCCCTGCACGCCAACGCTGCGTATCGGGAGAGGAAAGGCTTGATAACCATGTTTGGTGGCCAATAATTTAATTTCCGAATCTACTTCTGGAGAAACGGTAAGAGGCTTGCCTTCGCTGCATAGTAACCTGACTCCAAGTCCTGGCCCCGGAAAGGGATGTCGCCCAATGAGTACTTCAGGCAATCCCAAATCTTTTCCGAGTTCGCGTACCTCGTCCTTATATAATTCTGCAAGAGGCTCAATAACTCGCCCTTCTTTAATCATCTGCTCAATTATTGGAACGCGGTTATGGTGTGTCTTGATTATAGCGGCGTGTTTAGTGCTGCCGCTCTCAATTGTATCGGGATATATAGTCCCCTGCCCAAGTATCCAGCTGTTTGGATCAAAATTCATATTGGTAAGAGCTTCCCGTTGCACATCAATAAAAGTATCACCGATTATTTTTCGTTTTTTCTCTGGCTCATGTATTCCATTAAGCCTTGATAAAAAAGTCGCCGATGCATCAACGACTTTAAGATTATTGAAATTGTGTTCTTTCATATAGTCCATCACCAAGGCGGTTTCGTTCTTACGCATCAGACCATTATCTATATGGAGCCCTAAAACCCTCTTTTCGGTTAGTATCTCGTTGAGTAGTGAGAATGCAACAACAGAATCAACTCCTCCGGAAACAAGTAAAAAGACATTTTTGGAACCAACCTTTTTAACAATTTCTTTTTTGAGTCTGTTGAAATAGGATTTCATATTCCATGTTTTAGCACATCCGCAGAGAGTAAGAAAGTTTGAAAGCATTTCCATGCCAAAAGGAGTGTGTGTAACCTCTGGATGAAATTGAAAGCCATATATCTGTTTCTCGCTATTTTCAACTGCTGCTACAGGGCAATCCTTTGTTGAAGCAATCACCTTAAAACCTTCCGGTAATTTTGCCACTTCATCGCCGTGACTCATCCACACTACGCTTTTTTTCTCGATGCTTTTGAATATCGGGCTTTCCTCTACTGTAATTTCGGCCCTGCCAAACTCACGGACAGAACCGGAATGAACCTCCCCGCCGAGAGAATAGCTAATTAACTGGTGACCATAACAAATTCCCAATATTGGTTTGTTTATAGATAATATTTCTCTGTTGAACGAAGGCGCGGTATTGGCATAAACGCTATGTGGACCGCCGGAAAATATTATACCCGAGAATGGTTTTAAATTATCAACCGAACTTTCCGGATCTACTATTTCCGAATAAACGCCAAGCCTTCGGATCCTGTTGGCAATGAGGTGCGAGTATTGTCCCCCAAAATCAAGTACGGCGATTTTTTGAATTTCTTCCATATTTTGTTTTAAGCTCCGGCTGGCAATAATCCTCCCCGTATAATACCCTTGATAGGCTCAATAAACGACAAATCAACACGGGTAAAATCGGCAAGAAAAAAGGTTGAATCGTAGGCTTTAACATCTTTTATAACACAATCTGCAAAATCTGACTGATCCATTCTACAGCGAATGATGGTGCAATCGATAAGTTTAGACTCGGCAAAAAGGGCGCTGCCAAAGTCTGTGGCTTCAAAAACGCATTTGTCAAAAGTGGCTCCACGCAAATAGGTTCCAGCAAACAGCGAATTTATTATCGTACATTGAACAAAACGGGAATTAGGCAGATATGCTTCTGAAGCATCTACTCTGTCAAAACGGCACTCCATGAAAGAAGCTTCTATTAACTTTCCTTTTCTTAATCGGAAAGCCGTAAAATCCTCCCCGTCAAATGAAGGTCTGAATAAGCGGTCTCCACGCAGAATGCTTTTTTCGATATCATCGAGCTTATCTGTACCCATTTTAGAAAATTAACCTGCCAATTCTGCTGAATCTGATGGCCGCCGTTAAGTTTTCGAAACTATCCCATGAGAAATAGATAATAAGAGCTTTTGCCTTTACAAACCGCTTGCTTACAAATCCCCAATAACGACTATCGAGGCTATTGTCTCTGTTGTCACCCATCATAAAGTAGGCATTTTCACGAAGTTTGTACTCTGTAATTTTTTCTCCATCAAGATAAAAATCCCATGCAAGAAAGACCTGCTGAGGCGCCATCCGTTCAGCATATTGCCTTAGCTGTTGATTAAAAGCATGCCAGTCCCATTCAGTGTATTTTACATAAAGCGCACCCTTTTGCCGGAAAACAGCATGCAGGGAATCGCCTGCCATTACACGGAAAACCGTTTCAAGCTTTGAATCGGGATTTTCTTGATAAATAAGCGAGCGAGCCCAGTGAAATTCTCTAAGCGATACACTGTCACCTGAAAGTTTCAGACTTTCCCCTTTTACCGGTATCCTGTACGGTCCAAAAGAATCTCTTGTATCTAACTCATAAGGTATAATTCTGCTATCTATGTGTTGGCCTTTGGGAGGCAGCACAATTTCAACACCATTCACAAGAAGCTTTTTGTCAGTGTAATTGATGGTGTCGCCTGATACAGCCACGCACCTTTTGATAAAATCCTTTGGGCTATGTACGACTATCTTTTTTTCCTGTTTGTCAAAATAAAGCGTACCAAATACAAGTGTGTTTATAAGCTTTACATATCTTTCAGCTTCGTTATTGGGATACTCCGGGTCGCCCGGAAATTTAAAAATAACCACATCATTTTTTTTAGGCTCCCTTATACCAGGCAATTTATTCCACGAAAAAGGTATTGGGGAGCCGTAAACAAATTTTATACCGAGTAAAAAATCGCCCACAAGCAGCGACTGTTCCATAGAACCCGTTGGTATTTTAAATGCTTGAATTACAAACTGAATAAAAATCAAAGCAGCAATAAATGCCGCTCCCATGTCTTTGGTCACTCGTGCCGCTTCACCCAAAAATGATTTGGGCCGCTCCACTTTATTTTCCGGTGGAGGCAAAACGCCAAGGAAACGACCCATAAGGTGAATCACTTTTCGCAGTGGTTTTTTTGCTACATTCTCATTCATCTTTTGGGTAACCCTCGCTTCCCTTATAAATTAATCTGCCAAATAGATTTCTACTTCTGCTGTTCCGGGACCTATCATGTCTATCTCCCTTGCTGCCGTATATGACAGGTCGATAATTCTACCCTTTGCAAACGGTCCTCTGTCTGTAACCCGGACCACTACTGTTTTATCATTCGAAATATTTCTCACTTTTACCATTGTTTCGAATGGTAGCGTATTGTGTGCAGCAGTTCTGCCAAGGCTGTCGTAAATTTCACCATTTGCTGTTTGCCGCCCGTGAAACTTGCCAGCGTAATATGAAGCCCATCCCCGTTGTATAACCCTACCTCGTTGCAGTTGCGGCTGCCTGTTTGTATTCTGTTCCGCTGATATTGCCTTTCCTGACGGTGCTGTCTTTGCACTAAAGCGGACGGTTCCGGTGCAGGACAATAGGAACAATGGAAGAATCAGGCAAAAGTTACGGAACATAAAACAGTAGCATCGGCAATAAATCATCCTCTGCAACTACAATACGGCCATCACTTAATGGCATAATCTGAGATGCAGTAAAGGTTCTATGTCTATTGTTGATTAGTTTATTTCTAAAACGGAAAATTCCGTTATCCGTAAAGTGCCCCTTTGCAATATTATAGGAAAAGAGGTGTGTGTACTCATAGCCATGTCCTACAAGTCCGTAAATTATGCCCTCCCTAATAAAGAGAGAACGAAGATTACCAGCATGCGTTGGCTTGCCAAGATTGACAATCTCATTACTCTCAGGATCAAATCTAAAAAGAATTCCATCAACAGTTGTACCGCCATACATTTTGCCGTCATCGGCCGTTATCCACGATTGCGCATGATTTGTTATTTCCCTTGCCTGTACAGAAGGAAGCTGTGCTTTAAGCAGTATAATGGAGTCTTTTGCAGGGTCGTAGCAAAAAACATTACCATATGTTTTTGTGCCGTAAACCTTTCCTGCTTTATCTATGCCCAAAGCAATAGATAAAACAGCCTCCACCCCTTCAAGAACACCTTCTGGTTCGCCTTTGGCATATATGCCTTTTTCTGCATCAGAATTCTTTTTGTCCGGTTCGCTTTCAGCAAACAACTTTGCGCTTGACAACGCGATGTCATACACAAAAAAAGTATTTGATGGGGAAAGAATCCCATACATCTTTTCTCCGGAAGGTGCAGCTTTCAGGGCAAAGACACCCTTTTTTTCAGCAATCGGCGGCATAAGTTCTGCCGAAATGGCATCACCTTTAATTTTAACTTTTACTATTCGGCCGGTAAACTCTTTACCACCGTAGGTGCCTAAATAGGCAAAATCTCCCGCGATGACAATTCCATTACCTATTCTTGCTCCCGCAAGTCCAATGGCAGCAATGTCTATATAGTCGATTAGCCTGTCTTGTTTAAGGTTGTATCTGAACACAATTGGAGATTTGTTATTGTATTCAGGTTTCGTTGTGCCTATCAAAAGAGAGTCGGCCTGTGCAATGCAAAGTATATTTGCCGCGCCAACTGGAAGGGTTAATCTTTCAACATCTGGATGTGCAAGGTCAACTGCATAATCTCGCGTCATATCGAAATCACCACTAAAGTATAGCTCGCCTCTTGAAGCCCCATATGCTGCAAATACCGTAAGGGATAGAAGTATTAAAAGTATCTTCATTTTCCGATCTCCTTAGTTGGATTAAAAATCATAAGCATGGGCTTTGAAGCTCCCGATTCCCCCATGGTTTCACCCTTAGGTAAATCTTTTCTGGAGGCGAAATAGATGTTACCATATTTATCAACAGTTTGCATGCCTGTTGATTCGCTTAATTCATAAGTATCAAATTCCATAAGCATCTTTTTTTCGCGGGTAACAGGATTGATTTCAACGAGGATCGATCTGTATGGTTTCAGGAAGCTGCCATGTCCGCCGGTCATTATGTAAATATTACCATTTGGATGACATGCCATATTGGGCGTATTTGCATGCATTATCTTGTTGAGCGGTATTGAATCCGTGGGATCAAAATAATATCCCATATCATCAATCTTGCCTATCCCTCTTTCCTGAACAGTGAATTTTAAAATCCGCCCCCACGAAGTATTAAAATAGTATTGGTTAGTCTTTTTATAACGAGACCATCCTCTTATACCAGACCTTCTTAAAGAGCCAGCGCCTGCAATAGTATCATCGCCGGCAATCGGCGCTGTATCCCAAATAAAAGAATCTGATGCCGCTTCGTATTTTATAAGTACGCCGCGCATATCCATGTAGTAAGCGTTACCCCAGTCGTCGGTAAAGGCTGTTCTTCCTACATGGGCCTTATTAAGACTACCCTTGTCAACAACTATTCCTGTGGCAAGATCCTTAATAATGAAATGTGTTGATGGGTAAGTAATCCCATAAATCTTTTGTCTTACCTGATCAATCCCTATCTCCTTAATGCTTTCATACCTTCGGCCATGTCCAAGATTAACAATTTCCCCTGTTTTGGGACTGTATTTCATAAAAAATCCCCCAGCGTAGCCATAGGGGTGATCCATGTAATACTCTTCCCGTCCTTCGCCACCATCTGTTCCAAAATACATCCAGCCATCTTTTTTGTTTTCAATTATTTGGCTGTGTATTTTACCCTGCCACTGCCACCACTGAATATTAGCCTTGTCAATTTTGGTTCCCTTTGAGATCTTTTTTTTAGCACAATCCCACTCGAAGAGCCGGACATCGGACACATGGTCTGTAACGCCCACAACAACCTTATTTGTAGCTTCAGAGTATCCTATGGATGCCCAGCTCGAATGAGCCTTTGGAAAATCAGGGTACTCAATAAATCTAAAATTCGCCATTGTAATAGCAAATGGCGAGATATAAAAAAGTGATATGATTGTAGCTGTTAATATTAATCGCACAGGGAACCTCCGTTGACTTAAGGTTTAACCGAAAATTTCCTTTCCCTTTCCAGCAGAGCCAAGTACCGTGCTGTTCTTTTCCATGATCATGGCTTTGAGCTCTTCTCTTGCTGGCCCTATGTATTTGCGTGGATCGAACTCTTTCGGATTTTCGGCGAACACTTTACGGATCATTGCTGTCATAGCAAGTCTTCCATCTGAATCGATGTTGATTTTACATACAGCCGATGCTGCCGCTTTTCTTAGCTCACTTGCAGGAATACCAACTGCATCGTCAAGTTTGCCGCCGAATTTGTTTATCATATCTACATATTTGGGAACAACAGACGAGGCACCATGGAGAACGATGGGGAATCCAGGTATTCTCTTTTCAATCTCTTCAAGGATGTCAAAACGGAGTGGTGGAGGAACAAGAACACCTTCGGCGTTTTTGGTGCACTGGGCTGCTTTGAATTTATAGGCTCCATGTGAAGTGCCAATGGAAATTGCGAGCGAGTCAACGCCCGTTGCCTTTACAAACTTCTCAACATCGTCCGGCTGTGTATAAACAGACTTGGCCGCAACAACATCGTCTTCGATTCCGGCAAGAACTCCGAGTTCTCCCTCAACAGTAACATCGTACTTGTGGGCGTACTCTACGACTTTTTTTGTCTCTTCGATGTTCTTTTCGAAAGCGTGATGTGATCCGTCAATCATTACAGAGCTAAATCCTGTGTCGATACATGATTTACAAAGCTCAAATGTGTCACCATGGTCGAGATGGAGGGCAAAATTTAATTTGCTTCCGGTACTGCGAATCATCTCAATTGCACCCTGTGCCATGTATCTGAGGAGTGTCTGGTTGGCATATTTCCGCGCACCTGAACTCACCTGAAGAATAAAGGGTGAGTCGCTCTCAACACAACCCATTACTATCGCCTGAAGCTGTTCCATGTTGTTGAAGTTATAGGCGGGAACAGCAAATTTTCCGGAAATTGCCTTCTTGAACATCTCTTTTGTGTTTACTATTCCTATCTCTTTATATGATACCTGTTTTTCTGCCATTGTTAATTTCTCCATCTTTTTGTTAATTGTTTTTCTTTGTACTATTATTCGCCTCTTATTTTATGAACCGTTGGCGCAACTATGCGGTCCTGTATGGGCATTTCCCCAACAAGAGGACGCACATAGGCAATAAATTCAGCCGTTACATTATTTCCTTCTGCATTTATAAAAGAGTCGGGCATATGTTTTGTTTTAGCAGCGACATCATCAAGTTTTTGCAGTGTGTACTCGATAGCGTAATCACCAACACGATTCATGGCAACCGAACCGTCAACACTGTGCCAAACCGCATACTGTACGGCTTTTTCGCCAACTTCGCGCGCTTCGGAGGCATCTGTTTCCGAAACACAGCCAAGGAAAGAGCGTTGCAGATAGCCAAGAGTGTCGGCACGAACTCGCTTTATTTTTGTTTTTGCCTTGATTAAATCTGAAAGAAGGTCGCCAAGTGCACCAGTTCCGGAAAGCTGGACATTCCCGTGAGAATCCTTTTCCACAGGGCCACTCTTAAGCGAGGTAACTATCGGTGTTTTATTCTTGTCCTGAATGCCTTCGGATACAGCAACAATACAGCGACCGTAACGATCGTAAACTTTCTGAACATCAACAACAAATTTATCGGGATCGAATGTTTTTTCCGGCAGATAAATGAGATGCGGACCGTCGTCGGGAAATTTTTTTGCAAGTGACGCTGCCGCGGTAAGGAAGCCGGCATGCCGTCCCATTACTACACCAATGTAAACGCCTGGAAGTGCTTTGTTGTCCAGATTTACTCCGGCAAAAGCCTGCGCTACAAACTTGGCTGCCGAACCAAAACCAGGGCAATGGTCTGTACCAACAAGGTCATTGTCTATGGTTTTAGGTACATGAATGCAGCGAAGCTCGTACCCTATGGCCTTTGCCTCCTCGTTAACAATTCTACAAGTATCGGAGCTGTCGTTTCCGCCGATATAAAAGAAATAGCGGATTTCGTGAGCGAGCATAATTTTGAACATTTTTTTGCAATACTCGACATCCGGCTTATCCCTTGTTGAACCGAGGGCAGAAGATGGAGTTACTGCTACGCTTTCAAGGTTGTGCGTAGTTGCCTGTGTAAGGTCGATGAAATCTTCACTCAAGATGCCTTTTACCCCATGCCGGGCACCGTAAACGCGTGTAATTTCGGGAAATTTTCTTGCCTCAAGAACAACGCCAACTAAACTTTGATTAATTACAGCGGTGGGTCCGCCACCCTGAGCAACAAGAGCCTTGCCAACTAACTTCGCCATGAATGAATCCTTTCTGTGAGTAAATGAAGCCTTATTTTTGTAGTGTAAAATATAAAAAACTTGACCACCACTTTCGATTCTTTTTATATACTGAACATATGTTCAAGCATGAAGGCGTAAAAAAAATTTCCAATGCGACATTTTTTGTCACATATTACCGTTATATTTTTGTGTACTTAAAGGACATTCAAAACATTTATTTAAAATTATAAGGAGTAAAAGCGATGGCAGACGAAAAAGAGACAGCGAGAGGGCGGGCGGTAGAACTTGCCTTGGGTCAGATAGAAAAAGATTACGGAAAAGGTGCAATTATGCGCCTTGGCGACGAAAACAGCACTTTAAAAGAGATAGAGGCCATCTCCACTGGCGCGATCAACCTTGATGTCGCACTTGGAATAGGTGGGCTGCCACGGGGGAGAATTATTGAAATATTTGGGCCGGAATCGTCGGGCAAAACGACTCTTGCACTTCATGTAATATCCGAAGCGCAGCGAAATGGCGGCATAGCTGCCTTCATCGATGCCGAACATGCCTTTGATGCACGGTACGCAAAGGCGCTGGGGATAGATACCGACAATCTGCTTGTTTCACAACCAGATACGGGAGAGCAGGCCCTTAACATCACTGAAACGCTTGTAAGAAGTAATGCAATCGATGTTATTGTAGTTGACTCAGTTGCCGCGCTCGTACCAGCTGCCGAAATTGAAGGAGATATGGGCGATTCGCATATGGGCTTACAGGCTCGCCTAATGTCTCAGGCGCTACGAAAACTTACCGGCATTATTTCTAAGAGCAATACAGTGGTTATTTTCATAAACCAAATAAGAATGAAAATTGGCGTAATGTTTGGCAATCCAGAAACAACTACGGGCGGTAACGCACTTAAATTTTACGCCTCCGTTCGCATCGATATCAGAAGGATCTCTACAATAAAGGATGGCGAAACGCTAAAAGGTTCAAGAACGAAGGCGAAGGTTGTCAAAAATAAGGTTGCCCCGCCGTTCAGAGAGGCTGAATTTGATATCATGTATGGCGCTGGCATCTCAAGAGAAGGAACGCTTCTTGATACCGCTGCCGATCTTAACATTGTCAAGAAAAGCGGAACATGGTTTTCTTACAACGAGGAGAGAATTGGTCAGGGACGCGATAACGCCGTCCGTTTTCTTGTTGAACACCCAGAAGTATCACTTGAAGTCGAGATGGGAGTTAAAAAACATCTCGGACTTATTAAAGAAAACCCTCAGGAAACTGCAAAACAAGAGGTAAAGGAAAAGAGAGAAAAAGCAGCAAAATAGGCCAGAGAAGTACAAAGGGGGCAGAAGGCCAAACTGATTATAACGATTGGAGTCCGTATTTTTTTTCTTGCCATTGTTCTTTTTTTTGGCATTGTAACGGGCGAAACTCCATTTAACAGGGTTAATGAATCAGATTCATGTCTGATGCATAGCTTTGATGGTCGTGTTAATTATTTGCCAATCAAAGTTTATTCCGATAGAAAAGGTGAAACAGTCAGAAACGATTCAATGGCTGCTATAAACGGACAATGGGGGCTTAAGGTTCTTTATTCACAAGACCGTCCGTTTCATGCAGGCTGGTCAATTCCATTTCGCGATTTTTTCTGGACGAGATTTTCCATAAGAACGGTTGGTAGCAACATAGAAAAGGAAGATGAATTTCAGCTTGGTATTTTGGCCCTTAAGGTAAGTTCATTTAATGACCAATACACCTATCTTGTTAAAGGAAGGGTAGAAAAAAAACGGGGAGAATCCGCAAAATTTGTCTTAAGCAGTCGCCCAGCAAGAGAACCCGAAGAAGGAATACCCCTTTGTACGCTTGACATAATGGATGGCAAAGCAAGAAATATTGAAATTGGGAGCAGTTTTTATTCAAAAGATAGCCTTATTCTTGAACTGTTTTCAAATGGTATAATGCTAACAAGCAAGCGCTTAGGGTATCCTGCCTTTAGGGACAGCATAAGCTTTTCCTTTTTTAGAGATGTCAACAAGCAACCCATAAGGCCTTATCTTGTAGTGAATATGGATGACTTTGTTATTTCAGACAAGAGGGTAAATCCCATACCGCCCACTCCGTTAGGCGGAGTCGTCTTTCCTGACTCCATACCACCAATGTTCGACAGCGAAAACTACATTGCCCAATACAGTAAAAGTGTAATTCATTTTGAAAGAGTTGCATGTAGTTACCAAGGCGAACAAATTTTCCGTGCGCAATGGTGTCTTTACAGCATGCTTGGGGACGATACAATAGCAATATCACAATCTACAACAGATGACCCATCAGACTTTTTCAGGTTTGTGCCGTCTTTTCCTCTCGACTCAGGTGTTTATGGTGTTACCCTTGCTTTGCAAAACAATTTCGACGAATGGGGTTTCCCCAGCAGGCTGGTTACATTTCCCATGGGGAAAAGGGCCGGGCGCATTATGACTATTGATACTGTCATAATTGATAATGCACAGAATAATGGAATAATTACGGTTGGAACATGGTTTGACATAAAGCTTAAACTGAAAAAACCATATGACAAGGCAGATTTTGGCTATGTCTTAGTTTATTTGCGGCATGATGGATATAATGGTGATTTTGGACCAAAGCAAAAAGGAGGCGCTTTCAACCCCGAAACAAGCTATCCCATCAACCTCTCTTTAAGCAGTGATAATAAAGTAATATCGTACGAACGACCATTCATTAACTCCTATAAAGCAGAAACCATTCTCCCTGACTCAATTGGGCTATATACCGATACGCGAGAAGGTAAGTCAACCATCGATTTGGATTCCGGCATAATAAGTATCAGGGTGCGGCTTCTTGATGAGGCGCTTTCTGGCAGGTGGAAATTATATGCCTATATTCGCACTTCTCGGCGGGCAATCTCTTCAAATGGCAAAACGGAATTGCGCGAAAATATGTCAAACCTGTTTATTGCAGATTATGATGTAACCAAAAAGAAAAGCAGCAACAAAACAATTGTAATAGCGTTTATAATAATCATGGTTGTAACATTGGTGGTATCGCTTAAGATGTTTAAGCAAAAACAGATCTTAAAAACCACAACTGTCGATTCAAATAGAAGAGAGATAGTGTTTAGAAGCCTTTGCGATTATATCAGCAATCATAGCTCAGAAAAATTGGCAGTACCAGATATTTGTGCTGCTATCTGCATCAGCGAAACCCTTTTTTATTCAATTTTTCGTGAAAAAGGGTTAAGGTTTTCAAATTACTTAAATAGTTTAAGGATTAAAAAAGCCAAAGAGCTTCTGCTTTCAACAGAAAAAACGATAAATGACATTGCTATCGAAGTGGGTTATGTCGATCCCCTCTATTTTTCCAAGATATTCCATCAGACAGAAGGAATTACAGCGTCCGATTACCGAAAAAACGGTTTATTCCATAAATAAAAAGTTTATTCCATCTAACAATGTAGTTCAAGCCATTGCGGATATTGGACTTCTGTATTAGATTTGCTTACAGTATTTAGAAACTTAAAGTTAAAAGGACAATTTTATATGAAATTAACAAAGCTTAAATTAGTGTCTGTGATTTTTATCTGCTCCATATTGACAGCATCTCTCTTTAGTCAGCAGCTCTCGAATCCATTTAATATTTCACAATCTAATACTACAAGCCGACTATCGCAATATTTTCCAGAAGTAGCATATGCAAAAGCATCAGGCATATGGCTCGTTGTCTGGCAGGAGGGAATACCCACAGGAGACGGGACTGGCATAAGGGCACAGGATATTTATTGCGCGAGGGTGGATGCGTCGGGAACCGTTTTAGATCCAGACGGCATTCTACTTTGTGGGGCTAATAATTTTCAGAAACGGCCAGCAGTTGCGTCAAATGGTACCGATTTTTTTGTAGTATGGCACGACCTTCGTTCTGATACAGATTGGGACATATATGGAGCGAGAATTAGCAGCGATGGAACAGTAATTGACCCAAATGGTTTTCCTGTTTCTGCCAAGCGGACAAGTAATCAATGTTATCCCGATGTTGTTTACGCGGGAGGCAGCTACCATGTTGTTTGGCTTGACGCAAGACATATGCCGGAGTATCGAATCTATGGTACACGAGTATCGCCTGATGGAGCTGTCCTCGATACCAATGGTACAGAAATCATTCGACTTGTAACTGACACCAAACTTGCAAGCTGGGCAAATGCACCATTTGCTCCGGGAAAAAAGGGCAAGGGATGGCACGAATACGCAATCCAGCCCGAAGCCCCAACGATAGTAACAAATGACAGCATGATCATTGTGAGTACCTTTGGTGCAAAATATGGACAGGATGCCACTATGTTTCACGGGGATTATTGGCTTCGAACAGTAAACTCCACAACAGGCGAACCAACTGGCACACTCCAATCGTATCCACTTAAGGAGCTAATGCGTAATGCGTACAATAAAACGCCGTATCATGTTAGGTTGGCGCATGTTGCAAAAGGGGTTAATGGGCAATTTATAACGGCAAGCACAGCAATGGATGGCGGTTTCGGGTTGTCGGGCAGGGCAGACTGGATAATTTCAACTGTTTCCGCAAACGGTATCGCATCTCAAAGCCTTCCTTCGACAATTTACTACGATACAATTCAATCAACTCTTGGATACAGAGCTGATGGACCGCGCCCAAACCAGCTTTCTATCGACTTTGACGGAATGCGGTCGGTTCTTGTCGTAAACAGATATCTCCAACCGAATGTAAAACCACGAACAGGCGATTGCGATATTCTTGGTATAATAATCGATGGCAATAATACAGCTTCTGCCCCTCCTTTCGAAGTGGCTACTGGATCAAATTATCAGGATTTTTCCAAAATATCGGCAGGGGCAATGGGTAATTTTCTTGTAGTCTGGCAGGAAGAGAGCGTGACAACAGATTCGAAAATAGTGGGTAGAATCATCACAGTGAACTAAAGGGAGAATATTGTTATGCAATTAAAAATAAAAACCATATGTATCAGTTTTGCCTTTGTATTCTTCGCCTCGGCCGCTTTTTCCAACGACATGGAATATATCCCTTTTGTGCAAAAAAAACTTGGCGACTCCGTTTTTGTTAAACACGCCGCCTTCGCCGGTAATTATGAAAATCTTGGAGGTCCGGCGCGACAAGCAATGGCCAGATCACTCTGGGGAGCAGGAGCGGACAGCGAAGGAAACATTTATTTTGTGGATAGACACAGCAATGCGATAGGAGTTATCCGCGCTTCGGACGAAATGGTTTTTTGGCTTAGCGGCAATGAGGGAATAAGCTATGGCAGCCCAGGTCTTACAGGACCAGCCCACCGCCTCAGGCTTGGCTGTTCAGGGTCTTCTGGTATTCCCTATCACAGAGTTATTGCAGTTGGTTCTCCGCTTGATGGTAATGGGTGTGTTTTTGTTTCTGATGTTGACGCAAATGTTGTGGTGAGGTTGTTCAAAAATAGCGGAGAAAATGGGATTTGGTGGTACGAAAGAATCGCTGGCCTTGGGTCAACAACAGCTGGTAACGCTGTTATCGCCAATCAGACTACTCTTTCTGATCCAATTATTACAATTAACCTCATTGGAGAACTTGGCATTATACCGAGATCTTCACACCCACTTTATTGGCTTCGGGATGGTCTAATATATACTGGCTTCGATTCTGAATTAATTCCCCCTAACGGCTCTGGTTGGACAAGAGTAAGCCAATGTTACGGTATAGATGTACAAGGCAATTATATCTGTTACAGTGGTGTTGATAATAAAGCACGAATTATAGCAGCCGATGGCAGCTACACTCAAAGTTCATGGACTTTCCGCTACGAACCATGCTGGGGTTTGTTTCCTGATTTCAAAAGGATAAACTGGTGTTTTTTGCGTGGTATGGATGATTACACAATAAATAGAATTAATCTTCAGACAGGTGAATTTGGCGTACTTATGACGAACGGTACATGGGGAACTAAAACTGTTGGGAACTCGACACCTACAGATGCTCTTGGCTGGTCAAGAGGGATGCCGCTTTCCGATGGTCGCTACGCAGGCTGGGCTGCTCAAATGGGTGGTTCTTCGCCTCTCTTTGTGTTAACTTTTCTCGATAGCAGCGGACTCACGAAATCGGAAACAGGCATAGAGAACACTTCGCTTGGAGTCAATTTTGACCTGTCGCCAAACCCCTTTAATCCTGCAATAACTATGACAGTAAAGTTTACTGCCGAGCAAAAGGGTGAGTCGCATTTTTCGGCGGTTATCTACGATATTAAGGGGCAGTTTATCGAGAACATATCTACACGATTTGTGCAACAGGGTAATCTTTCAAGAGCAAAATGGGATGCCAGAGACTTGCCGTCCGGAACATATTTGGTTTACCTTAGGACAGACAATGAAGTTATTGCAAAAAAAATAGTGCTTCTTAAATAGATTTATACCTCAAAAGCCTACATTCGCAAGGCTAAAGAGTGGACATTTTCTGAAAGCAAACGGCACTTATCAATAGTGTGTTTGTTTGGTAACCCTCCTTAAAAATAAGTTATTTTAGTGCACTGTGTTGTATGGTACTTCATAGAGAAAAATCTGGAGCTGTCTTATGAAAACAACCGCTTTGCATGAATCCCATCTGAAACTTGGCGCAAAAATGGCAGAATTTGCCGGTTTTGATATGCCAATACAGTACTCCGGTATTGTTGACGAACATATGGCCGTACGATACGGTTCTGGCGCTTTCGATGTTTCGCACATGGGAAATATTTTTATTTCTGGCAAGGCCGCAGCGGATTTTCTCGATTCGGTTCTCACCTGTGATGTTAAGCAAATTCCCGTTGGGAAGGCGATGTATTGTCTTTTGTGTTATCCTGATGGCGGAGCGGTTGACGATCTAATTGTCTATTATCTTAGACCCGAAAAATACATGCTTATTGTAAATGCTTCAAATGTGGACAAGGATTATCAATGGCTTATCGACCACAACAAGGTTGGTGCATTGCTGGAAAATAGAAGCGATCAATTATCAATAATTGCTGTGCAGGGACCAAAGGCTGTCGCTATTGTCGATTCGCTTACCAATGGCGCACTCTCGAAACTTGAAAACTTTTCTTTAACGGACAACGCGAAAATTTTAGGCAAAGAAGCCATTATTGCAAGAACGGGCTACACTGGCGAAGATGGCTGTGAAATTGTCATCGATAACAGCCATGCTGTTGAATTATGGGACGCTTTGTTATCTAAGGGGGTTAAGCCGATAGGCCTTGGCGCGCGAGATACTCTCCGCCTTGAAATGGGTTACACACTTTATGGTCATGAAATTTCCGCCGAAATCAATGTCTTGGAGGCCGGTCTTGGATGGATTGTTGCCCTCGATAAAGCTGCCGATTATCCAGGGAAATCTGTTTTGATAAAGAGTAAAGAAGGAGGGTTAAAGCGAAAGCTTGTAGGACTTTTAATGGTTGACAAAGGTATTCCAAGAGCCGGTTGTGACCTATTTATCGGAGCAGAAAAAATTGGCGTTATTACTTCGGGAGGCCATTCTCCACTACTTAACAGGGGAATAGCGCTTGCTCTTGTTAATTATTCTTCTGTAAAAATCGATAGTATGGTCGAGGTTGATGTTCGAGGAAGACGGATGGCGGCAAAAATTGTAAAACGGAAATTTCTCTAAATTTAGGAATGGACGAGAACAACTCGTTACTATTGCGTGTTTTAGACGCAAACCTTAATAGGTTAAGAGAAGCCCTGCGTGTATTGGAGGAATCGGAGAGATTTATTAACAACAGAGGAGATATTGCTGCCCATTTCAAGAGTCTCAGAGATGATATTCGTAAAATTACAGAATGCTTTAACGACGGCGAACTCTTGGCCTCAAGGAACAGCGAATGTGACTCAGGCAGAAGCTCAGCCGGTGAGGGCGAGATGAAAAGGGCTACGGTTAGAGAAATTGTAGAGGCCAATTTCAAGCGGGCAGAAGAATCATCCAGAGTTATTGAGGAGTATTCAAAGTTGATAAATGGAAGCGCCTCAAAACTTGCCAAAAGTATCAGGTTCAGACTTTATGATTTCGAAAAAGAGATGTTGGCAATATAAAGGAGGTGGTGGTTATGTATAAGCCATGTGAAAAGCGGTACGATACCATGTTGTATAGAAGGTGTGGTCGGAGCGGAATAATGCTGCCTGCCCTCTCGCTAGGCCTTTGGCACAATTTTGGTGAGCCAGAGAGTTTTGAAACTATGCGCTCAATAATTTTCCGCTCTTTTGATCTTGGTATAACCCATTTTGATCTTGCAAACAACTATGGCCCGCCTCCGGGAGCAGCCGAAACCCATTTTGGTAAAATTCTTAAAAACGATCTTGCAGGCTACAGAGACGAGCTAATAATATCAAGTAAGGCTGGTTACAAAATGTGGCAGGGGCCTTATGGCGACTTTGGAAGCCGCAAGTATCTTCTTTCGAGCCTCGATCAGAGTCTTTTACGCCTTGGCATTGATTATGTGGATATTTTCTATCACCATAGACCCGACCACAATACCCCAATTGAGGAGACCATGGGGGCGCTCGATTCTGCTGTAAGGCAGGGCAAAGCGCTTTATGTGGGATTGTCGAATTATAAGCCAAATGAATTTTTGCAGGCGGTAAAGGTGTTGAAGAAACTTGGGACGCCGTGTCTAATTCATCAGCCGGTTTACTCTATGCTAAATAGATGGATTGAACCGGAATTGTTGTCTGCTCTCGGGAAGGAAGGTGTAGGCTGCATACCATTTTCACCGCTCGCACAGGGCATATTGACAGATAAATACCTTGGTGGAATACCTGATGGGTCAAGGGCGGCCAAACCACATGGATTTCTAAAATCCAAAAATCTTACGCCTGAACTCTTGGAAAAAGTAAAAATGCTAAATGAGTTAGCAAGTAAAAGGGGGCAATCTCTCGCACAGATGGCAATTGCGTGGATTTTACGCAACGAACAGGTGACTACCGTTCTTATTGGCGCAAGTAGTTCTCGGCAGGTTGAGGATAATGTAGCTGCTTTGGCTAATCTCGCCTTTTCCAAAGAGGAACTTGATGCCATTGATTTACTTTGCCCCGTAGCTAAGTGATAATTTATAGAATACAATGTATAACTGGAAAATTTAAGGGAGAAAAAAATGGAAAAAAGGAAATTTTATCTTGATGAATCGGACATTCCAAAGCAGTGGTATAATCTTGCGGCTGATCTGCCAACACCTATGCAGCCTCCATTAGGGCCTGATGGAAAACCAATTACAGCCGATATGCTCGCCCCTGTTTTTCCAATGAATCTTATTGAACAGGAGGTAAGCACACAGAGGTGGATTGATATTCCGGAAGAGGTTCTCGAAATTCTTTATAGGTGGCGGCCTTCTCCTCTTAGGAGAGCTGTTTACCTTGAGCGTTTCCTAAAGACTCCAGCCAAAATTTATTTCAAGGATGAAAGCGTAAGTCCGGCAGGAAGCCATAAGCCGAATACCGCCGTTCCGCAGGCTTGGTATAATAAACAGTTTGGCATAAAAAAGATTACAACGGAGACGGGTGCTGGCCAATGGGGTACCGCTCTCTCGCTTGCCTGTAATCTTATGGGCCTTGAGTGCAAAGTTTTTATGGTTAGAGTAAGTTTTGACCAAAAACCTTTCAGAAAAATGCTTATGGGAATCTGGGGCGCAAACTGCATAGCGTCGCCATCGCCGGAAACTCAAGCAGGACGGGATATTCTTGCAAAGATGCCAGACACTCCGGGTTCTCTTGGTATAGCAATTTCTGAAGCAATAGAGGCTGCCGTTACCGATAAAAGCGGAGAGACCCGTTATGCTCTTGGCAGCGTTCTGAATCATGTTCTTCTACATCAGACAATAATCGGACTTGAAGCAAAAAAACAGCTTAAAATAGCCGGTGAGAAATTGCCTGATGTTGTAATAGGTTGTGCAGGGGGCGGGAGTAACTTTGCCGGACTTGCGTTTCCATTTGTTAACGAGAAGATTAATGGCGCTAAAATTGATATATATCCGGTTGAACCGCAGAGCTGTCCTAAAATGACAAGAGGACCCTTTGTTTACGATCATGGTGATACAGCAGGTATGACCCCTCTTCTTCCGATGCACTCTCTTGGCCACACATTTATTCCTGCTCCAATTCATGCAGGTGGACTCAGGTATCACGGTATGGCACCGCTTGTTAGTCAGGCGGTTGTTGAGGGGCTTATTTCACCAAAATCCTTCCCACAGATGAAGTGTTACGAGGCCGCAATGACCTGGGCCAAAACAGAGGGAACTGTTTGCGCTCCTGAAACAAGCCACGCCATAGCCTGTGTTATTGACGAAGCCAATAAGGCAAAAGAAGAAGGCAAGGAGAAGGTAATTCTATTTAATTACAGTGGGCATGGTCTTATGGATCTTGTTGGTTATGATAAATACTTGAGCGGGAAACTCATGGATTACGAAATGACAGATACAGAAGTAAAGGAATTTCAATCGTCATTTGCAAATTTTCCCAAGCCCGAAGCGAAAAAAAGCGGAAAGTGGTAATATTTTTAGCGAAATGTAAATATTTGAGGAGACAACTTGATGAACGATCTTAAAGTTATGGAACAGGCGTCAGATAACATCAGAATTCTTGCTGCTGCAATGGTTGAAAAGGCAAAATCTGGTCATCCCGGCGGAGCAATGGGCGGCGCAGATTTTGTCAATGTACTTTTTACTGAATTTTTGCGGTACGACCCGTCCGATATGGCGTGGATAAACAGGGATCGCTTTTTTCTCGACCCTGGTCATATGTCTCCCATGTTGTACGCTGTGCTTCGGCTTGCAGGTAACTACTCTACAGAAGACATACAAAATTTCCGTCAATGGGGCAGCATAACCCCGGGCCATCCCGAAGTTGATTTTAAGCGTGGGGTCGAAAACACCTCTGGTCCATTAGGACAAGGACACACTTTCGCTGTGGGTGCAGCAATCACAGAAAAATTTTTACAGGCACGGTTTGGCGGTTGGATGGAACACAAGGTTTATGCCTATATTTCCGATGGCGGCGTGCAGGAAGAGATTTCGCAGGGTGCGGCCCGCATTGCCGGCCACCTTGGTCTTGACAATCTAATAATGTTCTACGACGCTAACGATATTCAGCTTTCCACAAAAACTTCCGCCGTAACAAGCGAAGATACAGCAGCCAAATACAGAGCGTTTGGATGGCGCGTAATAGAAATTGCGGGAAATAGTGTAAATGAAATCAGAAAAGCTCTACGGGAAGCAAATTCTGTAAAGGGCGCTCCTGTAATCATTATTGGCAAAACTGTAATGGGTAAAGGCGCTGTAACTGTTGAAGGTAAATCTTTCGAAGGTGAGTGTGAGACTCACGGTCAGCCCCTGTCAAAAGCGGGGGCATCATTTGAAAAAACGGTACAGAATCTTGGCGGTAATCCAAGCGATCCATTCGCTGTCTTTCCCGAGACGGCAGAACTCTATGCAAAAGCTAAAGAGAGACTTATTGCTGAAGCAAAAAAACGGAAAGAAGAAGAAAAGAAGTGGAGGGAAAAAAATGTAAGTCTCGCAACGAAATGGGATTCTTTTTTTTCCGGTAAAACTGCGGATATCGACTGGTCACAAATTCAGCAGAAAGATGGACAGTCAACAAGGGCTGCGTCAAAAACTGTACTTGCCCATTTTGCCAAAACAATCGAAAACATGATCGTTTCTTCAGCTGATTTATCGAATAGCGACTTTACAGATGGTTTTTTGGCTAATACAAAGGCTTTTACAAAAAACGACTTCACGGGCTCTTTTCTGCAGGCCGGCGTTAGCGAATTAACCATGGCAGCCGTTGCAAATGGCATGGCTCTTCATGGCGGGGTAATACCTGTATGTGCTACCTTTTTTGTTTTTTCCGACTATATGAAACCGGCAGTGCGTACCGCGGCTCTTATGGAGTTGCCTGTAAAGTATGTATGGACACATGACGCTTTCCGTGTAGGAGAAGATGGCCCCACCCATCAGCCTGTTGAGCAGGAGGCACAGATAAGACTGATGGAACAACTTAAAAACCATAACGGGAAAAACAGTGTTCTGGTGCTGCGTCCAGCCGATTCGCACGAAACAACTGTAGCTTGGAAAATGGCCATTGAGAATAAAAATACACCAACCGCTCTTCTCTTTTCGAGGCAGAATATTCCTGTTATCGCTTCATTTGCTGATATTCGCAGGAGAGAAAAGGCCGAAGAAGCAGTTAGGGGGGCATATATTGTCAAAAACACAGAAAAGCCTGATGTAATTCTTGTTGCCAATGGTTCTGAGGTTGCAACAATACTTGAAGGAGCTGCAATTCTTGAAAAAGAGAAGAAAATAAAGGCTCGAGTTGTTTCTGCCATATCTGAGGGTGTTTTCAGGAATCAGCCGGCTGACTATCAGGAGGCTGTGCTGCCGAATTCAATTCCGACAGTTGGACTTACTGCCGGTCTTCCGGTTACTTTGATTGGACTTGTAGGAAGTAAAGGACTGGTTATTGGGCTCGACCATTTTGGTTATTCTGCGCCATATAATGTGCTGGATGAAAAGTTTGGTTTTACGGGAATAAGCGTTGCCGGAAAAGTTGTTGAATTTTTGGCAAAAATAACATAACAATATAGCTATATGCCTTTTTCCAATGCCCCTGCCGATTTTATGCCTGTCGGATATATCGCTTTCGACAGGCATGGTACTGTTCTTGATGTTAATAGATCGGCTGCGGGCTACTGGCGTAAAAGTCCCGAAGAAATAGTCCATTCCGCACTACAGGAACTTGTTGCACCAGAATATGTTTTTCCAATCTCAGCCTTTCTTGAAGCGCTTTTCCGCTCGGGTTTAAAGCAAACATGCGAAGTACAGCTTCACACAACTGCCGATAACCCTGTCAGATTTGTCCAAATAGTTGGCATAGTTGACGGTTCGGAAGGCGAAAAGGGGCAAAAGTGCATAGCGGCCCTAATTGATATAACAGAAAGAAGAAAAACAGAGGATGCGTTTGAACTCACTCGATTCTCTATCAACCATGCGGTAGATCCGGTCTTTTGGGTAGAAGCTTCTGGAATCCTTTCATATGTTAATGATGCCACCTGCCGTGTGCTTGGAGTGTACCGCGAGGATCTCCTTAGAATGCGATTTCAGGAGATTGAACACGAACCGGGCGTGGACAACTGGCAGGATAGATGGCTTAAAATCAAGAAGTTTGGCTCCCTTGTAGCCAAAAGTCGATTTCGCTTGCACAGTGGCCTTATTCTTCCCGTCGAACTCACATACAACTTTATAAGTTTTGGAGGTAAAGAATATCTCGTAGTTCATGCCAGGGATCTTTCTGAACAGAGGCATGTCGAAGAAGCTCTTCGCAGTAGCGAGGCTCGATACAGGAAGCTTTTTGAGTCTATCTCGGATTATGTTTACACTGTAAGAGTTCAGGATAATCAACCTGTTTCCACAACGCATGGTCAAGGCTGCATACATGTTACCGGCTATACACCGCAGGAATACGAAAACGACCAAAATCTGTGGTACAGAATGATTTACGAAGAGGATAGGGCAAGGGTGCTTGAACATTCCGCTTCGGCGCTTTCTGGAATATCGGGATCGTCAATTGAACACCGCATTCTTCATAAGGATGGGTCTGTGCGATGGATTCGAAATACGCTGGTAGTTAAAAAAGATGGGCATGGAAGAGTTTTACTATACGAAGGTATCATTAACGACATAACCGACAGAAAGAGGACAGAATTGCAGCTATTGGATGCAAACAAACATCTTGAGGAACTTCAGCGGCAAAGAGATGAGTTTTTGGTAATGATTAGTCATGATCTTCGCACCCCGCTTGTTACAGGTCTCGGATATATTGATATGCTGGCGCTTGGAAAATTTGGCTCACTATCACCCGAAGCGCAAAAGGGGGTAAATACTGCCCTTAAAAATCTTCGCCGCCTTCAAAAGCTGATAGATGATATTTTAAGTTATCAGAGCCTTTCAATGCAGAGCGAGAGAGGTGGGACAGTAATGAGTCCCTGCAATATTACCGAGTTGTTAAATGAATGCGCGTCGGAACTTATTGTAAGAACGGGCAGAGATGTTTCTTCTGTTGTTGTAACTGCCGACAACCCTTCGCTCTTTGTGTCATGTAATCAGGAAATGATAAGAAGGGTAATTTCCAATCTTCTTAATAATGCCCATAAACATGCCGGAGATAATGCCTCAATAGTGCTTAGAGCGCATGTAGTTGATGGCAATAAAATAAGAATAGCTGTAAGAGACAATGGCAAGGGTATAAATGAGTGCATTCGTGACAGAATCTTCCGTTCGTTTGTCAAGTCTTCTGATAGTCAAGGTGGCACTGGCTTGGGGCTTGCAATTGTAAAATCAATAATTGAGGTTCACGGTTCTGTACCCGAGCTCATAACAGAATCTGGTAATGGAACAGAAATAGCTTTTAAACTTCCAATCTCAGCCGAAAAACCAGTTTTAACACCTGCACCATCAAAGCTTCAACACCAGGTTACAAAGAGTCACAAGGGGATAAAAATACTTATAGTTGATGACGATGCTGATACCATTGAGCTTATCGAAATTATGCTGCAAAAACTCGGATACGCCGTTGTTTCTGCTGCCTCTGGTGCCGAAGCATTGGTGAAGATTGCAGATCCATCCATAAAAATGGCATTACTTGATATGACTCTTGGCGATATGGATGGAGCCATTTTGTGTGAAAAAATTAAGAGTATGGAGCAAACAAACTCAATACCTCTGTATATGTTTACTGCCCGTGCCGACGAAAACTCTAAGCGAAAAGCAAAGACATCTGGTTGTGACGGTTACATTACAAAGCCAGTATCAATGGAGGAGCTATTCTCTGCCATTGAAGATGCCCTTAAAAATCACTCCTTTTGAACCCTAAAAGTAAGAAGATGGACAAAATAAAGGGAATAATTTTTGATCTTGACGGAACCCTTGTTGATACAGCCGTTGATTTGTGTATCAGTATCAATTATGGACGGAACCATTTTGGCCTTAAGTCATTAAGCGCTGGAGAAATTATCTCCTTTGTCGGTTCAGGAATAGACTTTCTTGTTGCCTCTTCATTTAAGGATAGTGATATACCTCTTAAAGCTGCCAAAAAAATTATAGTTGAGTATTATGAGAAACATGCCGTTGACAATGCCTGTTTGTATCACGGAGTGGCAGAAACCTTGGCTATTCTTCCACAAAAAAAGGCAGTTGTTACCAATAAACCCGCGCTTTTTGTTCCGCCAATGCTAAAACGATTCGATATAGATGGTTTTTTTAATACAGTTGTTTGCGGTGACACTTTTCCCGAAAGAAAGCCCCACCCATCCGTTGGTTTATTTGTAGCTCGAGAGTTTAATTTAAGTGCTGAAGAAATTGTGGTTGTTGGTGACCATCATACCGATCTGGCTCTTGCCAATAACTGTCACATGAAAAGTATTTTTTGTAAATATGGCATGGGAAAAAAAGAAGGTTATCAACCCGACATAACAATAGAATCTTTTACCGAACTTATTCATAAAGTATCTCAATTGCAATGGGCAAGGTGAACTTTTCATTAGAAACATTTCTAATGCGAAGATTGGGTTTAGTATTCTTTTTCCAATTTCTTTGTGATGAAATGAATTAGCCTAAACAAATACCGCCCAACCATCCGGTAACGCTTTACTAAACAACCTTTGCCGGTTCATAAATATCCTTATAATCTCCGGTAATGACCTTACTCTCGGACTTCCAAATGGAGCCCATACCTCACCTGCTCCCAATGATGACAATACCCCTGGAATGGTAAACGCGCCTAAGCTAAGAGCTCCAGCCGCTTTCTTACCATAAATTGTTTGCGCGGCTTTACAAGAACCTATAAAAAACCTTTTCCCGTAAAGAGTATCGAAATTTGCGTACAAATCACTCAATGATAAGGCAAAAGAACCAAAATCAATACGATTCCCATATAATTCTGAATTATCGCCAGCACATGAATGCGCTAGAAAGATTATTACAGATGAATCGTTAACATTTGTAACGACATCATTAATGTTTTTAGGATAAACTAAAAAACTGTTGTCACCGCATAATTCCAGCAGTTCATTCTCTATGCCAAAATTTCTTTCTTTAATAGGATAATTGGCTGCCAAAATCGTCGTTTTTATTTGGTCTGTTTTAACGGCGTTTTCATGCAAAACCTTCTTTAACAATGATCGCAAACCTGAACTAAAATAGACACAGCAGTTGGGGCACTCCCGCTTAAGAATTTTAAGAAGCCTTTCAGACTGCCGATATTCCTCCCGACCAGCTGTTACAACCAACTGCTTTGGATTGAGTTTTCGCACTATACTTTCAGGCTTTTCACAATCCGCACAGTAAAATTTACCGCGGAATAACAGCATGGGCTGTAAACTGTAAATAGAATCACAATCGGGTAGAACAAGAAAAGCTGTATCAAGAAAAAGCTCATTATTCGACATTTCAAAAAGTTTCTGAGCGGGATTTTTTTCATTCTCTATTTGAGGAAGAAGCGAAAAAGATGCTGTAATATTACTGTCAATTCTTGAAAAGAGATGTACCGGATCATAGAGATCACTTTTGTGCACACCCGCTGATCGTTTTAAATTATAGGCGAGATAACGGCTTGCCGTATTATAAGGAGCAGACAGCGCTATACGAGCCACTGTGTTGTTTTTACTCAGCAGCAACTCTTTTTTTCTCGACTCAGCAAATTTTCTTGCCGACTTATCAATGCTTATAAGGGTTTCGTGTTTGTTGTCTGAAAACAGAAAGTATGTATCCCACAATAGTGTGTTAATGTATGGATTTTTATGAAATCTTCTCTTTATTCCAAGATTAAAACCATAGGAATTAAACCATTCAGCAAAAATTTCTTTAGCAGCTGGCTTGGAGTTATTCCGGTGAAGTGAAGAGGCTCTCAGCAAAGGACCGAAAAGCCTGACTTTATAATAAGTGCTATTGGAAACAGAATCCAATACTGAAATAACCTGCTCCCATTTATTTTCATAATAGAGAACCAGCGCTTTGTAAAAGCGAATATGATCCGTCAGTGTAGTTTGATCCGTAATCCGCTTATCTATCTTATCAAGAACACAGTATGCTTCTTTAAAAAATGAGTTATTATGATAATAGCCATGAAGAAACAGAGCGTATCCATGTAAAATAAACCAGTAAAGATTTGTGTTGTCTTTATCTATGTGCTGTTTGCAGTCAGTTATTACCTTGTCCGTGAATCCGGACAAAGCATCTATATAACCGCTCATTCGTGGAACTCTTTCAGCAAGCTCCGTTCCTTTAAGAAGACCTTCAGCAATAGATAAATAGCGTTTAGCTTCATTTACTCCGAAGCTGTAATGTATGTGCCAATCGGCTATGATAATGTTAGCAAATCCCTTTATCTCTTTCAGCGTTGAAGATTCCGAAGCTTTTAATAGTGTAAGAAAATCATTTTTAGAGGTCGTTTTATAGTTCTCAAGATTGGTTTTTACGGTAAAAATCTTAAGCAGGGAGTCAATTTCCTCATCGACAGGATTGAATAATCTTGAATTTAGGTATTGTTCAGCGGCATCAGGATCAACAAACAGTTTCTTTTCGAATTCGTCAAGCTCAGAGTAAAACTCTTCAGGGCCAATCATGCTTTATGGTTCAGAAAATATTTTTACAGCATTGTTGTAAGAGTTTACATCAAACATCGCAAAAAAGCGGGTGCACCACAAATAGAGCCTTGCCCGTTTTTTAATAGCACCTTCGGCATCAGCGGCTAATATTGCAGCATCAATCTCTTTTGCCATTGCATTGGATAGAATAGCGCCGAGTAAAATATCAAAATCATTCCCCGCAACCTGAAGTTCAGGAGTTTTATAGGCTATGCTTTGCTCAATAAGATTTGAAATATCAGGATCAGAATCAGGAATAATTTCGGAAAGATGAAGTGCCCTAAGTGTAATTTCAGAGAGATGAGAGGTTCTAATAATCAGGTCTTCACGGGCAAGAGTTCTATGCGAGTCATATACGGTTTTTGATTTTGTGTCTATCGACTCAGCGATTATAGCCTCAAGTACGGCAGGCTCAACCACACCAAAGCGGCCTTCTAAAAGACCGGTTAACATTGTTTGCCGGTGCCATGTCATGGCCATTAGCTTGCCAACCTGAGAATCAATAATTATATCGCCTGGCCCTTTATCTTTTAAAAACATCCCTGTGTGAACAACATCTACAAGATGATTTTCTCCAAGTTTTTCATTTTCGGTAACTTTAAGTATGATCACAGGAAAAAGAAGCTCTTCGGTAAGATCAGTTGATTTGAAATTATCCTTAACAAGCCACATTTCACCCGCTTTTGCGTAAAAGGGGATTGCATCTTTATCTATAAGATTATTCATTTTTCAGCACTCCTGACCTCTTGCAAATCGAGATTATTGTAGTATTCGCTAAGTAAAAGAGCGAAGTATCGCATATAATGTGTAATTTCGTACGATAAAAGATCCCGTAACCACCTAAACATTTTTTTCCGCTGTTCACCTATCGACACATCGGAATAGGCGGCAACTCCTAATTCTGACCCTTTATCTGCCAGTATCCTTTCTATACTAACGCAGGATAGCTCAGGCATTTCCGAAAAAAGGTAAAGAATAAAACGCCACAATAGAAGCTGTTTTTCAAGAACCTTGTTGTTCGATTTAACTGAATCAGCTATTTTCGCATTAATTTTTACGATTACCTCTTTTGCCTCCTGCCCTAAAAGGACTTCAGCATCAAAAGAACCGGTATTTGCGTTACATTGCTCAGTCGCTGTATCAACAATCTCAAGATTTGTACAAACAATTCTATTAACGGTGCTTATTGTAAGAGGCATTTCTGCACTCTCAAGAATCTTTGTAACATATAATTCCAAATCCTCACCACTTATTATATGGCTCTCTTTTTTAGCGTCCTGCTTAGGCGTAAGAATATTGATATTCAGTTGAGAAGGGGTTGGGGCTTTAGCCACCACTTCATCGATAGACAAATTACTAACCGTAGAAGACGCCTCGCTTTTTGAACTCAATGTCCATTCCACTTCATTAGACAAAAGTCCGTGGCCTCTGGCAACTGTAAATAGACCCTTTTCATTTTCAAATAACAGTTTTTTTATTCTTGCCCACATTCTACCAGAGTCGGTATTTCGTTTAATGTCAGCAATTGCACTATTAATAATCTTCCATAGATATCTGGTAAGAATATTCTCCGCATTTACAGCCAATAATAGCATTTCACTCTTTTCTTTTAAGGCAATAAGCGAATCGTGCAGGATATCTGTGGCTCTCTCTTTTTCCCGATCCCCAAGTTTTCTTTCGATAGTAATGCGAAAACTTCTTACTACAGATTCATAAGCTTCAGTGTTGCCATCTTTTAAAAATCCCGCAAGATTTTTTTCTAATTGTTCAGACACTCTTTTCCCCCTTAAGAAAAGAATTAAGACTTTGTTCAACCTGTTTATTACCCTGAAATGAGGCTAAAAGCTTCTGTCGCAAAAAGGGGCTTCTGGGGACACTCAAATAGACAAAGAAATATCCTTCAAAAAGGGGGTTATAGCAGTCCGGTATCCAGCGCGTTTCAAGATAGTGGTCGTAAAAGTATGCCAAATGTTCTATATCCATATTTTTCCAGAAACAAGGAACCGATCATCAGTTAGTACTGTATGAAATATACTCCAAAATTCTTTCAAACGACAAGGAGGATCAATGGAGCAGATAATGACAATATGCCTTTTCTGTAATATTGTAACCGGTTTCTTAAACTGGAAAAGAGAGGATTATCGTGCAATGAGGATATGTGTTTTTCTTGCTCTCATGGCCTCATTATGTTTGGTCGCCATTCGTATTTACATGTAGGTATAATATTTAATAAACAAACCCGAAAATCCATAATGGAATCTTGTTTTTATATCCTGCTTCAATATCATCCACAACGGTAAAACTGTTTTTTAGATCTTTTATCTGAGAAAAATTTTTGTTTTTTCCGCCAACCTCAAACAAAAATTGATTATTCACCAAAAAATCACCTTGTTCGGGTATAGCCAAAGAGTTTGAGTGCGAAAGCATGGAATTGAAAAAAGTTTCCCTTATGGTACCGGAATTAACGGCAGTTTGATTTATAGCGAATAACTGGTTAGTATTTCCAAGATAGATTTTCCCGTTTTTAGCGACGCGCCCCAAACCACCTCCGGCAAAAGGGAGTATGGATATTACTTCTCCATTTTTCATAAACGAGAGGTAGTTTTTTAGTGTTCTTTCATCGCCGATATCAAGCGTCTGTCTCAGCTTCCGCATATCAGGAGTTAGCGGAACAGCTGAAGCTATATATGAAAGCAGCTGAATAATCTTATGAACGCTTGCTCCTGTAAGAGTTGGATATATTGCAGGCAAATCAGCTTCAATAAAAGCATGCAGACTCTGCTGTACAATTGTTTTGTAAATACTTAAATCGTTGATTTCATTAAAATATGGGTAGTAGCCGCACTCAAGATAATCCTTAAAAATCCGTAAGATTTTTTTTTGAGTCGCTTTTTGAAGTGCCATGATAATTTTATCGCACCATGTAACATGGTTCCCCGTTATTTGCTGAAGTTGCAAAACAGGCATAGTTGTATTGTACTTCAATTCGATGTACTCTCTTAACGAAAAGCCCCTTAAATTCTTAACTATGGCCCGCCTGCTCAGGTCGTGGCTTCCCTTGATAATCTCAAGAGCAGAACTACCGGACGCGATAATATTGAGATTTGTAAATGTGTCATATATGCTTTTGAGTTCTGTTGACCAATTCCGGTATTTGTGAATTTCGTCGAAGCAGATAATCTTTCCGCCAAGGCTGTAAAAATTTTCAGCTATTGAATAGAGGGAGTATTTATTTACAAGAAAGTGATCCGCCTGAACATACAACACAGAATCTTCGTCCGCTTTGTTCTGCGAGCTTAAGTACTGTGCTATTACTGTTGTTTTCCCTACGCCTCTTTCACCTAACAATATTGTAAATCGATGTGAAAATGGTTTTTGTTCTAAAAAAGAACGACTGTATGCCTTGTTATGCGCTTTGAGAAGTGACCGGCTTAGTGTATATAATTCATCCATAGTTTTTCGTTAGTATTATGGTACTAATATATGATTATTTTGTTAGGATTGCAATACTAACAATAATATGCGCTAAACCTCAACCCCTTATTCATACAGGGAACTTTTTCAATCATTCTACCAAGGAGTTACTTCTGCCATACATGGGTATGGGTGAAAGTCTAAATCCCTTTTCATACAGGGAACTTTATCAATATTGGATGCCCATTCTGCTTAGTTAATTCCTCCACCATCAAATAAAGGTGATATTGTAGGGCGCATCACATTACAATCCTAAAGCCCATCCAGTCCCATTGTTCTCGTGCATCAAAAAAAGTAACGGAGGCATTTCCGCCAAATAAATCCTTGTGGAAAGCCACACGAACAAGGTAGCGCATGTCCTTATCAGTGGCATCATTGCCAATAAACATAAAAGCTCGAAAGGTCTCTACCTTAGTCCTATTCTTTTGTGTTTGTTCTATCTCTATACCTCCCTCAACCTTAACATCAAGGGTAACAACACCCTCATCCACTATACGGATAGCTTCAGGAAAAAACACAGCATCCACAGCGCCTCTCCTAACTGTCTGAATTCGTCCTTTAATAGAAGCATCTGTAGCGTAAACAACAGGACAACGAATGCTGAAGGAGGAAGGTACTTTTTTAAGAATAGCCTTAAGCGTAACATTCTCAAAATCCTTCCTCACATTTCGAAGTATAGGGTCTTTTACATTTGCCCATGAAGGGGCCTGAGAGAACAACAATGTAACACAGCATAAAACAAACAGTGAAATCTTTTTCATTCCAAACACTCCTTTTTTGCCTTGTCAATATCTGCATATATTTTCGTTTTAGAGATAATCTTATCCAAATGGATTCCTCTCTCGTCTTAATCCCTTTTCATACAGGGAACTTTTTCAATCGAGTATTACACCGTGGCAACCGAAGATAGGTGATCAGGTCTCAATCCCTTTTCATACAGGGAACTTTTTCAATCAAGCAAGGCATAAGCCTTGCCGGATATAAGCAGGATATTGTGTCTCAATCCCTTTTCATACAGGGAACTTTTTCAATCCATTCATCTTATACGGGAGGATATAATGAAAACAGTAGAAATGAGTCTCAATCCCTTTTCATACAGGGAACTTTTTCAATCAAGGGAACATTATGAAAAAGACAGAAAACACCAAGCCAGAGTCTCAATCCCTTTTCATACAGGGAACTTTTTCAATTATCCCGCAGGATGCCAGATGCAGAATTACATGGTGTGCGGAGTCTCAATCCCTTTTCATACAGGGAACTTTTTCAATCCGCCGAGGCTGGTTATGTCAATATACAGATTGGCAGACCTGGTCTCAATCCCTTTTCATACAGGGAACTTTTTCAATTCGAACTGTGATATACCATATTTGGCCGCTTGGATAGCTGCCGGGTCTCAATCCCTTTTCATACAGGGAACTTTTTCAATCGTATAGGGCGGCTCAGGCTGCCGAGCAACCAGCCTGCAAGTCTCAATCCCTTTTCATACAGGGAACTTTTTCAATATAGTCGGGGCGCCGCGTAAATGCTATACGGAGCCTATTGGGCGTCTCAATCCCTTTTCATACAGGGAACTTTTTCAATCTTATAATATCTGGTTTTCAGGCCAGAATTTCGGCCAACCGTCTCAATCCCTTTTCATACAGGGAACTTTTTCAATAATGGTAAAGCATGGTGGCTGGGTTTGGGCAGTCCGTCTCAATCCCTTTTCATACAGGGAACTTTTTCAATTATTCAGCATGAATTCATCAATAACATCTGTGCTTTCCGTCTCAATCCCTTTTCATACAGGGAACTTTTTCAATCATGTTTTTGGTTACGCCGTTTTCACCGGAGCCGCTTACGCGTCTCAATCCCTTTTCATACAGGGAACTTTTTCAATCATGACCGTGATGGTCATAAAATATCAGATGATTATAACGTCTCAATCCCTTTTCATACAGGGAACTTTTTCAATCTCTATGGATTTAACATTGCTGGATATAGATGTATTACAGGAGCGTCTCAATCCCTTTTCATACAGGGAACTTTTTCAATCTCAAAGAAATGACAAAATCAACAGCTTGGAAATGGTTCAGGTCTCAATCCCTTTTCATACAGGGAACTTTTTCAATCTTGACCAACCAACCATCAAAAGCGAAATCAGGTGTTCGTCTCAATCCCTTTTCATACAGGGAACTTTTTCAATCACGGAAGATCGTATCTTGACTATAGGTAGTAAAAAATCACTACTGGTCTCAATCCCTTTTCATACAGGGAACTTTTTCAATCTGTAAATAAGTTGATAGGAGCAATTGAACCTATTGGAGAAGTCTCAATCCCTTTTCATACAGGGAACTTTTTCAATCCAGTTCTTGGCATACAGA
>CAZPWS010000005.1:48985-94168 GCA_964590225.1 uncultured Fibrobacterota bacterium | reverse complement strand
GCTGCAACCGGATCTTCTTTGGGGAGATAACTCAGAATGTCACTGTTGATTTTAATTTTTGTCAATTGAAAACTAAAAAACAGTGTCAACAAGACTGTTCCGATGATGATTTTCATCCTTTGCTTTAAGACAAAAGCTGTGAACTTTCTCATATATTCTCTCCTGGTTCGCTTCGTCACACAATCGGACGAATATTGTTTTATGGTCGAAAGTAGGTAAAAAAAACCTAGCTCTTATCGATCCCCTTAAAAAGTATTTCTAACAAAACATCAATATTTTCTTCAACCTTGTTTTTCTGCATATCAAATATCCATGGATATTCTAATCCCTTTAAAGCGAAGTAAATAGCATTTGTAACGATAAAACTATCAGACACCTCAAAGATTTGTTTGGAGATTCCGTCATCAAGAATTTTCTTGATTGTCTTTATTTCCCATTCAGAATAGTCTTTTCTAAGATTTTCAATAAAAGCATAATGCTTCAAGTATCCATCTTTGATCGAGGTATATTGGTCCCCCTTTTCATTCAAATATTTTAGGCGCGTACGAATAAATTTCTCAAGCTTTTTATGTGGATCAGTTTCCTGCTGAACGGCTTCCGTTATTGCAGCCATTAATCCAGCCATCTCATGTTGAATAACCTCAGAAAAAACCTCTTCCTTACTTTTGAAGTAATAATACAAAGAACTTTTTCCTATCTTTATAGACTTTGCAATTTCGTCCATTGTAGTTCTTTCAAGCCCAAAACGAGAAAAAAGCTGTTTGGCGCCGGAAACAATCCATGTTTTTTTTGCAATATCTTCGCTCATAAGAAGCCCCTAAATGTAGCAGCAACCCTTTTCGACTATTTTCGTCTCATGGTCTAAATATAGCGCAAACATGACTGAAAAGCAATATTTAAATTGGAAATCTTTTGTCATGACCTTATGGTTGGTTATACATATACGTTGATTATGCAACAATAGCGAGAGAGTTTTTATTTGGAATTTGCGCTATATGGCATTCTTTTGCAAAATTGGACTAGAAAAAGACTTTTTCAGAAGTAGCTCTATATCACATTCACTCAAATAAGAAAATGACTGAGGTGGAACCTTTCTAGCTGATAATCTAGTAAGCTCCAAAGGTTCAGTTAATTTATAAACATTACCAAGTACAAAAGCATTTGCATTGTTCCTCCCAGCAAAATAGGTAATATAAAACTTTCGTGTTATGCCAGCTCCATGAGCTGTCTTTGTCCAAATACTGCTCGGAGTTCCTCCCAGACGATCAACGACTTCAACTACAGCAACAATTTTTTTTACTGGTGCGGTGCAATACATTACCAAATATGAAACAGCTTGAGCAGGCATCACCCTACGATATTCGTACACTTTTTCGCCCAAAAGTATCTTGTCAACATATTCCGGATGCACGGAAATTAAAATGGCTTTACTCATTCAATTCTGCCCTCTGCAAAACACCGTAAATACTGCTCATGGGTTATTTTACGAATACTTTGGATTTGCCCTAGGATGCCAGCGTTTTCGATCCTACGACGTTCAATGGGTTTAACAATCCGAATAAGCCGGAAAAGTATTACCAAAGTCTCTTCTAGAAGCCATTCTTCAACTTCCTTCTTAGAATATACAGTTCGTTTGGAGACCATTGGTATGACCTTGTCAATATTGTTTCCACGATATGTCATTTCAGCGATTCCAAGACATTCGATACTTTGGCGATCACCTGTCCTATAAAAGAGTAAAATATCACCAGGCCTAATTTGATTCGTATTGGCATGACATACATAGGCTTTTTTTATCGTGTTCGACTGAGGATTATATTGCGTTGGATCGTTTGCAAATAAACCGCTTGCGGTATCACTAATGTCTGCAAACAAGTCGTTGTGATAACCTGGCTTAATTGGAACAATAAACTTTCCAATTTTTTCGTCATCTAAATAGTGAGGATAATAGGTTATCGCAAAAGATAGAGGAGACATATTATCTGGTAGGACATTAGGTGCAACCATTTTCTTTAGATAAACATCATCACGATTGTCATATTTGCCAGCAAATTCAAATCCATAGTCTTTACAGAGCTGAACAAGTAGCTCGTGTTCTTTTCCGAATGTGTGGAGATATATATAAGGGATACCTTGTTCATCCGCATATTTGAAAGCGGTAAAAAGAAGCCTTTCACCTAGTTTGCGCCCACGAACATCCTCTCCAACTTTAAAAGTACACAGCTTCAGAGCGATACCATCGAGTGGTGTTCCCCTATCCACGATTACAGGCCGGTCTTCCTCCTTGTAGATGCAAATCGCTTGGACAATACCGTTGTTGTTTACACACCAAGCTTTACGATGGTAGCCTGCCGACCTTAAATACCATTCATCGAACCCATTATATCCTTCGCGTAATGAGTCAAAAAACGCTTGTTGCACGCTAAACTCATGAAGGAAGCTCTCATGAATTCCAAAAGGAGGTTGTTGTTGGGCTTCAGTACGTGTTTTCAAAAACACAAGAAATTGGTCAAGACGGTGTACCTGCTCCTGAACTCCAACAGCTCTTGCTTTTTGGTGAATATTTTTATCATTTGAAACCAAAAAATGAACGGCACCTCGACATAGAGCATGAAGAAGCAGATTATCGATGCGATCATTTTCACTGGTCTGACGCCAACCGTATTGAGTCAGAACCTCGTCTGACAAATGAGGAGGAGCGGGAATAGTTTGATACTGCTTTAAACGGGATAGAACAATGTCCCGCCTCTCTTGATTACGGTCACGATTAACATCTTCGACTTGTGATGGATGAATAAATAGAACATGACCATTCTGTTCTGACAATCGACACATTTCTGCAAAAGCGGGATCAAGTTTGCGTGTGGTGTCTTCCAATGGAATTAAAATATTTGTATCAATTAATACATTCATGCAAGCTTCAATCGATCTTCAACGACCATTTATGATGTCCGCAATTGATGAAAAATAATTTATTGACTGCGCTGAAGGCCTTTGAAATATGCGATATTGCAGAAATTAAGCAAGAAATTATGATATAAAATCCGCTAAATTGATAAGATATAATCCATAATAACCGGTATTAATGCATCAGATTTAGGAGGAGTAAACGCTAGCGAATGACTAACTGTAATGTAGCTATAGTCCCCATTTCCTTTAAAACTATCAATAAGTATTTTCTCAAATTCTATTTCAGGTTCTTTAGCAACAACACCATATGTTTCATCTGACAATACTCCAAATACTGCATTCCGCAATGAACTGGGGTTGCACATTTTTAGTTGAATTTTATTTGCATCTACATCCCAATCTTTAAAATGAAAAGCAATCAAGTCATTAGCTCCATCTTGATGGTGTACGTATTTTAATGAAGAAAGCCAGCGACATCCAATTGCATACGACAAAAAATTACCACTATTCATCCTACTAAAACCTAGCTCCGGATCATTGCGTTTATTAACTGGCCTGTGTAAAATATTACCCATCAGGTATACCCAACCAGCATCTCCTAATCCCAAATCGGCATGGGCATCAACATGGATAACATCAAAAGGAGGAACCAAGTTATTACTGTTTATTTGATCTTTCCATGCGAAGAAAGCTTCATAATGTTCTGTCCCAAATTTACCAGGAATTTTATTATTCTTTGACAAGCCACAATTTTCTTCCAGAAACTTAACAACCCTGTCAATCGACCATGGATGATATTCAGAATCGTCTAGCCGTGAGTTTGGGTCAGCATTATACGCAACACGATTGAGAAAAACATCGAGATCAATATCTAATACTTTCACCATAGGCTCCTATATTAAGCACTAAGCTTGGTTTTGTTCATTCTCAAGCGTTAATTATTTCCTTGTAAACATGCTAACAAAACACATAACAGTTTGCGTTATCAAATTGCATACTAGCGAACACAAATCATCCTGAGTTCTTTTTCTAGAAAGTCAATTATTGCTCTGATATTTTCTTTTTTTTCTAGAGAAACATCCGATGAATCAAATGTGTGTTTCCAGTTTTTTAGTGCTTGTAATAGTCTGTAAGGTATATACTGCCCCATTTCAGTATCCGATGATTTAATCGAAGTAAAATGACATCCGAAATGCACATAACAACGATCATCTTCTTTTTTGAAAACTTCTTTCTGGATTTTCCACAAAGACAGTGGGAGGCTTTTGCCAAAATACTCTGGAGAAAAAAGCAACTCGCCAATTCTTTTAGCAGGATCATTATCAACAGGAAACAGACTTCCAATATACGACCGTGCACCGGCAAATATGCAGGTCAAACAAACTTGATAAAAGGATTCACAACCATTATTGATTACGATAGGATGATTATGGTCAGCGATTAAATGCAAATGAAAACCATAATTTCCATCTTTAACCTGTATGCCATAGCAATGATTGGCTTGAACTCCATCCTCAGCCTCAACTATTTCCCAATCAGACGGCGCCGTTGCCATAAATTGACGTAGAAATCCACCACCCACACTACTTTTAAATGCCCAGCTGTAAGCATCAACATCTGAAACCTTCCATGCTTTTCCATCAAATTCCACAGGTTCCCTAAATTCTGTAAATTGAATTTTTGTATCCATCTTTATTGGTCCAGGCGGAGGTGCTATCCCAACAATATTATTAAATACAAATAGGTGAGAGTTTCCATCCGTATCGTAACAACGGATTTTGTACCTTTGACCTGATAAGCGACCGGCATGAGAACAAATGTATAATAAATCGTAAGGAAAATATTCGATATTATGATGAACTAAATAAATAGTAGCGTCATCTCCAGCTAAAGTCTTTCCAGGAATGTTTCTTTTCTTTAGTGAAGAGACAACTGTTCTCACTTCTGAATCTTCAAAAAAACCAGGGTCAATAACTAGTGCAGAGCGAGTAGCTTTTATTTGTGCTGAATGAATAATATTCCAAAATATGCACAATCCAAGATCAGGATAAGAGAATAAATGAGTGCTGGGCGTATCGGGAAAAATATAGCCATAAGGAAATCCCTTCGTTATAAAAGTGACCATGTCAACTCTTGGAATACCTATGGTATTCTTAATTTCAGAAATCTGATTTAAAGAGCGTTGATCAGCAATTTGAGCCCTTTGCGAGTTACGTGAAATGGCCCTTTCTATTAAATCATTATAGAAAACATTCCTACACTCATTTGATACGGGTGCTACCATTTTTATCCCGGCACCGATAGCGAATGCGTAGTTTGCCGAAACTACAGGTGCAACTTCGTTGTCATCATCAATAATCACCAGATGTTTTGCGATGGGATATTCTGTATTATAGCGAGTAATAATTGAAGGCACATTTTGAGAAACAGTAAGGATACACTTTAATCTTTTTGCTAGCAGTAATCCGTAAGGAATCTCTTTATCATTGCAAACAATATTGCCTTTAAAGCCTTCTGCATTAATAATACCATGCAGAGCTATTTCAATTTCTTGACTGTTCCTTATAAAAACCAAGGTGTCGCTAGGAAAATAGTCCTGCAATGCCGCCTCTGACTTGGCACATAAACCTGCAAGAATTATTTTATCATATTTGAATGTTGCAATAATATTGTTACGGCGTATGATTTCATTTATTGCATCGTCTCTAAGCATTCGAGGGCTTTCAATAACACAAAAATATTCTCCACTCTTATTAAACCGTGAGGATATTTCTGCGGAAAGTATCTTGTCTGAAGAAATGCAGATAGCTTTTTGGCAGATGTTTGGAGGGACAAGTTTTGTTTTCTTTCGTTTCATCTGTTACCGTCTTGTGTAAAATTGTAAAGCTACCGGATATCTCTATAAAACGATGGATGCATCTTTAGATATATCTATACACATGAGTGTTTCAAAGAGAACTATATGCTTCTCAATAATTTTATTCAAATGTAGCATTTCGATTAATGTCCGTTATTGCTTCCAAGTTTTGCACATTGCGTATTTCATCTTCATAAATCTTTTCTTCTCTGTTTGCCCAATCAACCACTTGAGAATTTGTATGCTTTTTCAACTCTGAAAAAAGACATAAACGGCTCTGCATGATTACTGCTCTTGATCCCGACCAAACCATAGGCATAAAAGCAGCTAGAAATTCATTCAAAACTGCAATTGGTTCTTTAGTGTTAACAACAATTTTGCAAGCAAGTGATGTCCATTCAACGGTCTTATCTTTCAACACTCGAAAGGGAATAATGGAAGACGCCAATGATAAGTATCTTTCTTTAGGATTGTTTTCACACCAACTGATAACTATTTCCTCCTTGATTAAAGAGATAGGATTAGACTCTACACCAAAGTCTCTAGAAAATAATCGTCTCGATGTTCTGGTGTTTTCACCTAAAAAGCTATCAAGAAAAACTTCTGGTTGCACTTTTGCAAGTGCCTCAAAAACACGTTTGTATTTTGAACCAAAGTAAGTGCTTTCAAAAGTCTTGTTGAGCGCTTCACATATAGTAACAGCAAATAGTTCTGAGTCCTTTCCAACTAGACAATTCTCAATTATTGATCCGAGTTTATTTTGAATAAGCCCATCGTTCATTTGCGAGAAATCACATTCGGTAAGCAATTCGCGACCGAACGAAACGATAGCTCCTGACAACGACCTATCCTTATTGTCAATATTAAGTCGCATATAGAGTATTTCTGTTGCTATTAAGAGACCTCCTTCCTTTGATAAAATCATTCTTAATAATTCACAAAAATCCTCGTCGTGGATTGCCTCATGTGATCTACCGTTCGCCATCCCTATATAATACCTTATAGGCGCAGTTTCATTTTTTAAGGAGTATTTAAGTCGTACAACGTCGTTGGAAGTAATTCTAACACTGGTTTGAAGTATTGGATATACATGTGCTAAAACCTTACTCGAAACCGCATCATCCAACAGTTCATCTGCGAGCGACTGATCTTTTTGTGAGAGGCCATTTAAAAATCCGCATAAAATTGTATGATTTCTTTCTGAGACATCAATCCTGTTTAATTCTTCACAAATATTCTGCCAAAACTTTTTTGGACGTCCACAGCCTTCCGCCAGTCCTTGCCCGAACACATAAAGTCGTCCTCCATTGGAAACAAGTGCCTCTGGTAACAATTCATTTATGATTTCTTCTTGCACTGCAACTTCGTGCCCAAGTAAGCGAGTTAACTTTTGAACTTTATCATAACCTGAAATTGATCCATCTGTTTTATTTTCATCTTCATAGATAAAATCTAAAGAATAACTGGAATCGGAAAAAGCATACAACCTTATTTTTTCTTTGAGATCTGCTGGTCGCAGCATAACATCAATTAAATCTAGTTGATGTAGATTATCTGTCGACATATTTGCACCATCAAAAAGTTTTGTTTCTTTAACAGCTACCCATCCTTCATTCCAATGAACCTTTTCAGATATTTTACTGGCTGCTATCACAAGTTCATCGCCCATGTCAGCATGCGACCACATACCTCTAAATTTTTGAGCCAATATTTTTCTCGCTTTGGGAGCTTGTTTCATATTCGAGATCGATATTACAACGGTATAATCGATAAATAACTTAAACCAAGATTGCACATCCGCTGGACTTTTTGGAGAGTACCCGTAATCTCTCGAACGAGCCCCAAATTCAAATCCATAGTGAGAAGTAAAATGCCAAGCTTCTAAAGCAGCTTCAATCAAGGAAAAACCGAGAACAACCTTATCGTCAACTCCAGACTCTATCAAACCTTGAATAACTTTCAACCTTTGCTCAGCTGTAGCGTGAGTACCGGAAAGTTGAATATAAAACAAAGACTTTAAAAGCGACCTTGTTGAATTGTTATTTTCATCAACGCTTTCAGATAGAGCAAAATTGCAGAGTAAAGCAATCGACCGGTCAAATAAATCTTTATCGTACGCTAAGGATCTTAATATTCTTGTAAATTCATAATAATGAGGATTCTTTCTGGAAAGGAAATTGTTTCCGTGTTCGACTGATGCTCTTTCAATAGTTGCAAGTACACACAAAGGATCAATGGGGACAATATTTCTAAACAGGTTGATACCGAGGTCGTTTAAGTTACTTACATCACACAGCAGTCCATCTTTGGATAACCATTTATTGCAAATTGCTATGGCTGTTTCATTCTCATGCAAGTAGCTTAATCGTCTTGAAAAGGATTTAATCAGTCGTTTAGAAGTTTTCTCAAACGCTTTTGATATAGTTTCAGCCGGTATATTTTGGAGTGCTCTTTGTGCTAATCGATTGGCAAGGGCATGTGGCAGAACAGCCCTCCACTTACCCCTTGACTGGATAAGGTTGCGCCTTTTCAACTCACTTACATTTTCAAATATCTCGTTGGCATTCACATGGATCAAACCCCCAAGGAAAGTTAGTTCCGATTGATCGTTTTCGACTAACTCACCTTCAAATGAGTAAACAAGGGAAAGAACTTCAGCCACTTTTAACAGCAAAGCATTTTCTTCATTGCGTTGATAAAAAAGCCTTCTGAAAAGTTGATCGTCTCTTAAATTACCGAGGTTCTCACCTTTTTCCACAGTTTGTGCCAATGCAATTGCCATACGGGCGTTGCCACCAGAGAACTCCGCAATTGTATGTGCATCAACTTGGCTTACATGCTCAAAGCGGTTGATAATGACTTTCTCGATCAGTTCAAGAGATGCAGGTTCTAATCGGAACACCTCCGTTTCCTCTGGCAGATCATCACGAACATCGTATTCAATTGTAACCAGACTCACCAAGCTGCCGGAAGAAGAACAGAGGGAGGTTAGACTTCGATGTAATTCTGGAGGACAATTATCAACTGCTAAAATCGCAGGTTTTCTAAGAGCAATGAGAGATTCCGCAAAACTACGCGGATCAGGATTAGGATTATCACTGATATTGGAGTAAAATACCATTGCCTTATTTAGCGGCTCCTTTCCTAGTCGTTCATCAAATAATGTTTGCAATAATCGTGTTTTTCCTACTCCTGAAAGTCCTGTTAATCGGAGACAAGAGCCTGGTTTTCGGATAATTTTTCGAAGTTCGTTAATTGCATCTAGTGCTGGTAGGCCTTCTATGAGAGGATTAGTATCATTATATAGCCGTACATGCCCGTCCAATAAGTATTCCGCTTCAACTCCGCCCGGAGAGCCAGACCAATTTCCAAATGGTTTCCAACCCTGAATCGGTCGCCCAATTTTGTCTCTTATCCAGAGAATTAACGAGGGATGACTACGTACCCAACCTGCGATTCTTCCACAATCATAAAAATCCGTAACTAAACTGGATGCATTTAGCACATCATGCAAGGCTTCATCCATGGCCTGCTTTCGTTCTCTCAGACTGGAATCCGTAACGGAGCTACCACTGCTTGCAATAATATAGGCTCCATGAACATCAGCTAGTTCTTTAATGGATTGTCGAATCTCGTTATCCGGCCTCATTTCATCCAATATCAATTTACGAGACATGTCCGTTATTTTTACCTGAAAACCTGTTTGTGGTCTTGGAATATAGCTGTCACCATGAATAGCATTTGCAAGATTTACCCGTACATCAATGCCACCATCTTTAGCGTTCTGATGTCCACCATATGTTATGCTTGCTGTTGACAGACCATGGGCACTAACTTCTGCCTCCGATAATAATCCGATGAGGGATCTTAGATCAGAATCGGAAAGATTCTGTATATCCGTTCCCGTAATTTCAAGCATATTCTTACCTTTCTAGGCCGTAGTGCAAGTTGTCCATGCATGTAAGAGCCTCATCAGAAAGATAATTTATTGACGCTAGGGAAATTGATAATCAAAGTGCAGGGTTTAAGTAGAAGTGGGCATGTATCTTGAATTTAGATATTAACAATCGTTAAATAGTTCTACGATAAGAGTAGGCTTGATCCCGTCGTAATACAACAACAAGATCATAACTTCCCTGCGGCGTTGCGCATTTAAAGGGACTTGCGATGAATGCGCGCAAGCGCTTATGAAGGTTGTGCATGTGAAGTCAGAGTCGTTTCAGTTTCAGGGGCTTAATTATGAATTATTAAAATTCAGACCTTTTTTCTGCTCAACTTGGATGTAAGAGAACAGCATTCAATCAATTTTATCACTGCATATATAATATTGGAAGTAACCATTCGAGTTCACCAAATCGTGAGTTAGTCCGTCACAATTATTTACCCATCTTTGGATGAGCAAAGGTTCTTTGGCCTCAGCTATCTTATACCATCTTTCTTCATCAAACGACATCGCAACCTGTGAGCCAAAATATTTATCAAAGCAAGTCAGAACATGCTTAATTTCCATAAAAAGAGTAAATCTACCGTTCGATGGTTTTTCCGAAGATAAAACAATAGTAAAGCCAGGCTTTTCAGAGGGCTGAGGTAAATAAATACGGTTAAAGAAACCTAATAGGTATGATGTACAATTGTAATTTTTTACTCGACCAATAGATTCGAGTTCCATACAGGTGCAAGGCGATTCCTTAATTTGCTGCACAACCCAATTCAACAAAGCGCTGTAATCCGGCGGAGAAAACACAAGTTTGTTGATTCGTTCTGCTGCTTCTGCAGGTTTTAAAACATGAGTTGGAATTCCAAGATGCTCATATACCGCAATAGATTTTTCGCTACATCGTGTATCGTTCGAAATGAAGACATGACAAGAACTAGCAAGAGCAGCATGGAAGGCATCATTAATAATATTTGTGAAAGTATTTGATTTTTTATCCGTGATCTTGATTTGATCTTCTTTATATCCTGCCATATCTAAATGTTGATATGTGAAAACAATATCATCAAACCAGCTACTGCCTTTCCCATTCACACCGATCTGTTCACAAAAAGTCTCATAATTCATATTTACAGAAGATGATTTTATTAGATGCATATTCAATTTATCAATGGGATGTTTCCAATTAAAAGACGCATCTCTGTTGATACCTATACTTGACTGGAACAAGGCTCTAAGATTGGCATACTCTTTTGTCTTCCCTAAACTTGCAAAATATTGAATCATCGAATCAAAAAGTTGGGTAAATGATGGGTTTTGTGGGAGGCCTTTTAGACAAGGAGTTTCTGGCAATGTAGCTCCAATAGGAATTTGTCTCAACTTTTCGACACGTTTTCTAATTGGATTATCCACACTTCCAAGCGTATCCAACATCTTATCAAACGAGAAAGCCGAAATGTCGAAATTATTTAATTCACAATCCTCCCTTACCTTGTGTGGACAAATATTCTCGATGTGCAGAGTCTTTTCCTGATCGAAATACAAGCATTGATTCTGTGACAGTTTAGAAATATAATCCAAGTCTTCAGAAATCAATGGTTCTGATATTTTCTTTTTGCATATCATATCATTTATGTGGATTGTTGAGTAAGGAATAAATAGACTTTCGCGATGGGATGCGATAACGTCTCTCAGTTCAAGATGTTTCCCACACTTCATCTGACTAATGACATTTAGGTCAAGATATAGTCGAAGCATATTTTAAAATCATCCGAGTCGAGTAATACCTAAAGTAGCCCATAAAGCGTTTCAATGTAATATATCGGACATAATACCGTTAAATCAAAATGGTCGAACCATATTGCCTCGTCCAATGCAAGAGATTGCAAAAAGGATTTATCGAATAAGCAAATAGGGCCAGCCATAAGAGTATCTTCCTTAAGTTTTATAAAAAAATAGCCTCTATCTAAAAGCAAAGCAAATCCGGTGAAACAATAATTCATATTTCAATACGATAAAGTATTTCGAATTAAATAGACCTGATTCAGTCGTCTTACAACAGAAAGAGCACTCGTTATCTGCTGCTTTGCGCATATTAAGAGACGTATTCACAACTAGTACTATTTGTGATGAATATGCGAGAGATTTGATAGCGGCAGGTGCCTTAAAAGTACGAATAACGGTTTATCTGTTTGGAGCTTTTATTTTCCATTTTATTATCACGTGGCAATCTTAATCAACAACAATGCCCTCAACTAAATAAGGTATTGGTTGTTTCTTTTATTAGGAACTTTTCAACGATTGTCTCACAATAATTGCTCAAATTCACAAAACTAACAATTGTCTCAAATGTTACCGATAGAACTTAATAATACTCATTGAAAATATTTCAAAAAATCTTTCAATCTGCCTTGAAATCACCCTGCCTTTGGTAGTAGAATATGAATTGGAAGCCTATCAGATCGGCTATCCAGAAAAGGAGAATTTATGTCAGAACAATTAGGACTAACTCTGGGATGTGACCAGACAATTTTTGGTGTAGGTGAAGTTGCAAAACTGGTCGGAATTAGTATCGGTACGATTACGAGATATAGGAAAAGTAGATTAGTTCGACCAGTTGCAGTGCTTGGTAAAAGAACTTTTTACAATACCGCAGGTGTTGAATTGATTCGGCACATTTATAATCAGAACATGGAAAGAATTAGGGAAAGAGACGTATGCTAAGAGACTTACTAAGCCCTTCAGCTCAACGCTATTCTGCACAGGAGATATCAGATGAGCTTGAAATTCCAATGGATGTCCTTGAACGCTATACTACTGTCGGTCTAATTGCTCCTGAAATAATAGACGGAAAGCCAATGTACACGCTAAAGATGGTAGAGTTTATTCGGAAACACTTCATTTCAACTCCCATGGCAGCACACTGGTATAGACAACATCCAAAGAGCTAACAAAAAACTATTACCGTTGAGGGCTTTTAATTCAATGTAGCCTCATTGACTCTGACTTAAAAAAGCCAGAGTATTCAACAGTAATTTTCTCCTATTCCCAAAAGATGCAGTTGCTGAGGAACTAATTACTCCTCCTCTCTGAAAAGAGAGAGTAGCTGTGTCTTTCTTTTATTGAGGGGTATAAAGTTGCGCTGCAACTTTATGATTTCAACCTGCGCCTAATATATCCTCCTCAATACCCTTACACCTCGCTCTAAGGGCATTATAAAGCAGCTCAGCATCTAAACAAGCCTCGAAATGGGTCTCTGGCTAGAGACTCAGCCAAAGCAGTTTTAAACCACTCAGAGAGATGTTCATCCTTCAGCAGTTCTTCTAAATCCTTCTTGGATACAGTACGCTTATTCACGATTGATTAGACCCGTTAAACTCATAAATCTTTCAGCATTTCTTAAGATACAATACCAACGGGTGTCCACAACATGGTATGGACGGTATCTTTCTGAGATAAGTAATTTACATGCATTGTCATCTATTATCAGTTTACTAAAAGGAATTACTGGGGTGTCCACAAGGGTGTCCACAAGTTTGTGATTTGGGGTGATTTTTAATGATAATGGGTGATAATACGAACTACTTAGAAAATCTTATAACTCATTGAATTTTGTACTGCTATGACAAATAATGTATACTGATGACAAACAGTGAAAAAGGGCTCTAATTCCTTGACATGGAAGGGGTCACAGGTTCGATTCCTGTACCGCCCATATTTTTCTTCCCTACACAAGTCTGAAGTTTTTGAATAAATTACAGAGTCATATTCCTTTGACAAAGTCACTTTAATTTTGCGCTTAGAGCACTAACAAGCATCAGACATATTTCCCCTCTCTGTTTGATGACAATAAAAATCATAATACACTCATCGTTTTATTGCCTTCGTATTCACTCTTCAACTTAAATAAATTACCACTCTCATTCACAAACCCGAAAACAACTTCATCAGCCATATCCATCATCATTCTATTCCGCAATTCGGCAGTTTCCTCTGACGGTCTTTTAAGGGTATCGGCAAAAGGGCTTATGATTAGCAATCTGTTTTGGTCTAACGCCTTTTTTAGTTCCGGCTCAATTTTTTGCTTCATTCCCCTCGCCAAAGCAAGAATTATCGGTTGTTTCCCATTCAATAGGTAGTGCAAAACATCTTTCTCAATCTGTGACTGAAAACCACTGATAACACATTTTCCGTTATCACGCTGCTCTGTTGCCCAATCATAGCATTTTAGCACTGCTGATGCAGCAATTTTACGACTGCACAAAAATGCTGTTTTATGGCACTTTAATATATCCATGTTTCCAAGAAATTGTTTTTCCGGCATAATCAAAACTCCATACCTATCAATTCCTGAACACGCGCCCAATAGTAGAATGCTTCAGCATTCGCCCCCTTTAACCTGGACAATCCCGTAAACTTTCCTTTTAATGTTAGCTCCTGAACAACAGCGGTATCCTGACTGCTGTACTTTATTGAACTTAAATCAGTATCAGTTTTATTCGCCAATATGAGGGCAACAATAAACGCCGCTTTTGAAGCCGCAGTTTTTGCATCAGTAAACTGATTGAAACGGCAATCGATAAGATGATTCTGAAGGGAAAGGCAGCCATGCGCCAGCAATTCAGAATCCTGATCCACTGGGAATTTTTTCAAACCTTGTCCACAGAAATTAAAACATGTTTTTATAGTATCCAGCAAAGCATCAGTTTCACTGTGTTTTACATCTCTGTAGCCAGCTTCTTTGGCACAATTTCCTTTATATGCACTAATGATTTCTTGCGACTTTTCAGCCGCATTAAAAAGTTCGCCAATGTCAAAAAGCTGTTTAGCTACCTGAAGTTCTTGCGACTCTCCTCCCCGTGTACGGAATGGCACGCCAACTGTATTTGGAGCAAACGCTGTCAATTTATCGCCCAGTAGCCCTTCAACCGTAGGCACTTTTACATTTACATCCCGTTCTATATCAATAAAGTTAGTTTTAATTTTGCGCGTTACAATCGGCAAAGGACATTCCGACTCCTCAACAATATCCAGAATGATAAAGGGTTGTTGATTTCCTTTTTCAATAAGCGGATATTTGAAACGAAAATGGCGGCGATGTGGCAAGCCACGACTACCGCGCTCATCCTCAGAATAACCTTCAAAAGGGTACTTGGCTGCTATGCTTTTAAGAACTTCATCAACTACATCCTTTGATTCACCGCAAACTATATCGATGTCTATGGAAAGCCGACGCAAAGGATTTAGATGTAGTAAAAGGCTCGTTCCACCTTTGAATATGAAGTCCAAACCGGAATCAGATAAGTGACCAAGAAGAGCAAGGGCACGGATACTCTTTTCTATGATATGGCGGTTGGCATTCACCCCACTACTTTGGAGCTCAGTTATCCATTCCGATGAAAAGCATTTTTGATGTATCACTATTTAACACCTTATTTTACAATCTATTACGAGCAAAAGCACACTGTTAATTAACTCCACTTTTTTAAATAAAGTGGAGTTAGTTAATAGCTTCCAGCCAAGTAAAATTCAACTTTCTTCGTTTTGCATAGCCAAGTAATTCTGCCATGTTAATTCGAGCGGAGGTAACTGCATTATTACAGATAATTCTCGCTTCTGTTTTATCAATAAAAGGTACTTTCTGGGACTCCCATACGAGATCAACAAGAACTTTTTCAATTGGCGCAGCATGATTTTCAGCATCCGGCTGTTTGGAAATTGCTTTGCGAATTATAACCGTTTTTTCGAACATTCTAAACAAATCTTCTAACGCTGATTTTCCGGGATCAGCATAAACGCTATATCCAAGATTTTGCAAATGCTCCGAAACTGGAGCGATGGAGTCTGATTCTATGTAAACGAAGGTTACAAATTGGTTCATCAAGTGTTGTGCATAAGAATTTACCTGTTCAGTTGACCAGCATGAAAAATTTAGATATGGAAATTTTTTTGACAAAATCGATATGGTATTTTTGATAGGTTTTTTGTTTAAAGCAAATGGTTGCTTTATTGATGAGTACCAACCGCGACCGGCGGCAAAGATGGTTCTTTTCTTTTCTGCTTCAAGGATATATTGTGAGAGTGTACCATCTGAAATAATAATTTTTTTGGTAGAGATTAGTTCCTTAATTGCAGTTTTGGGGAAATAGAATTGTTTTGTTTTTTCAATTTCCAGAAGTGTTTGGGTAAATGTTGATTTAATTAAAGTGTCGTTCATTCTTCGTTATCTCCTTAAAGTGCTACTATGCAAAATGCTATTTAGCCGTGATATTCACTTCAATAATTTTACTCGTATCAATTCCCAAAATATCCACAACCTTAACCATAACCTTATATTTCCCTGCCTTTTTATATTCGTATGGGACACTTGTAAATTCTATCGTTGGAGTTTTCTTAGTGCGGAAACTTTGCCACTCATTTTCAAACAAGTAATTGCCAGTCCATTGTTCTTCCACTGTGCCATCGTCTTTTTTAAACTTTATGATCTCTTTCTTACTCAGATAATCAAAATCAATAGCCCAGTAATCAATCCAATCGAACCAATTTTCTGTGAGAATTGTTCTCGTGATAATTCCGTTTTTATCTTTCTCCACCTTGAAAATTTGTCCACCATCAATTACGACTTTACTTCCAGCCCTCATTGATTGCTGTAATTCTTCAATGTCATCCTGCGTGTAATGTGTTACGAAGTCGGTAAGTTCGATGGTGAGTGTTTTACCTTTTATCTTTTCTTTAGTGTTCAGGTAGGCGACATCAAAAAATCTAACCTGCCCCTTTTCTACCGCTCGCTTATCGAACACATCCTTTGGAATATATTTAAGAGTTACAGAAACGCCTTTTTCTTTTAGTTCTTGAATGAACTGTGGAGTCAGCCCCATTTCAAATTCAAAGCCTAATACATCTACTTGTGTGTAAAGGTTTTTACGACATTCTTCAAAGATTTCTATTAAGCGGCTTTGGGTTACTGGTACATCTAAAGGTCCGATATGCACAAATCGGGCTGATTTACTGCCGTGAAGATTCCTGTGGCCCTCTATTCGTTTGGCTTTATATGCCTCTAAAATTAAATCGATATACATTTCTTCTTTTGCTTTTAATTTGCCATTAGTGAGGTCGTCCATAAAGAATTGGCGTTCGTATTTGCCAAGATTTAACAATTCAAAGGCTCGGAAATCTTTTCCGTTTTCTTGCAATTCTCTTTGAACACCAATCAACCGCTTTCTTGCTGTGTGAATAGAAAATCTACCTAAGTCAGCGGTTATCCATTTGCGCCCTAATTTTTCTGCTGTTGCTGCTGTTGTACCGCTACCACAAAAGAAATCGGCTATTAAATCGCCTTCATTGCTACTTGCTTTGATAATTCGTTCAAGTAAAGCTTCAGGCTTTTGGGTTGCATAACCAGTTCTTATATCAGATTGAGAGTTTTCGTGTGATATGTCAGACCATACATCATCCATGTAATATCCATCTGCTTCATCTAAGAAATGCTTTATGCGAAGCTTTCCGTTTCCTGTTATATAAATTCTATCTTCCTTTTTTAGTTTTTCAATTGTTTCTTCAGTCGTTGCTGTTCCAATTTTTTCATCTTTAAAATATCGTCCCTTGTCGTCTATCTTATTAAATCTTTCTTTAAGATATTCCTTTGTATAAGGGATTTTTTGTGGATTGTATGTTACTTTATCAGATTTTGAAAAATACAAGATGTCGTCATGGCTTCTTCCCAATGAAGTCTGTCCTTTAAAGCCAGATGGTGTCATACTTCGCCAAATAATATGTCCTCTGAAATTGCCCTCACCAAAAACATCCATCAATATCAATCTCAAAAAGCCAACAACTCTCCAATCACAATGAACATATATGCTTCCATCATCTGTCAACAAATTGTGCATTAATTTCAATCGTTCATACATCATTGTCAAATATGATGAAATCCCTTTGCCCCAAGTATCACGATAGGCAATTTCTTCAATTATGCTCTGCTTCTTTTCTGCCGTCTCGCCACTGATCTCAATATTAAACCCAAAGTCAGCACCTACAGCAAAAGGGGGATCGATATAAATCAGTTTTAGTCCGCCTTCTTTTTCAATTTCTTCTCTCAGCGGACCATTTGCCAAAGAAGAAAGAATTAGCTTATTGTCTCCCCAAATCAACTTATTTGTCCAACCTTTTAGCTGCCTGCCTCTTGTATCAAACATTGAAAAGGCATCGCCTTCTTTCATAGCCTCTTTGCGTGGCTCGTCGATATGTTCAATGCTGTGAAACGGTAATGCGATATTCGTCGTCTCTTCTTTTCGTCCATTCCAAAAGAGAAAAACATCCTCTTCGTCAGAAAAAAGTTTATAGATGAACTCTTTAGGCAGCTTTTCGCCAGCCTTTATCATTTCAATTATTCTGTTTTTATCTGTGTCATTCAAGCTCATTTTTACTCTTTCTTTAGTTTTCTATCGTTTATTTCACCCTATTTTGGATAATATATCTCATTATTAATCAATGCCTTATAAATTTATACGCCAATTTCTCTCAACAAATCTCTCGACAAACCCACATTATTTCACCCATTTTTGTTGAGACAATATTTCGTCCATCGATTTGCTCCCGATTTTTCCAATTTGTTGTCGTGGTGCATTTTATCTAACATAAATTTTAATCTTCTTAAAGGAATTTCTTCACCTATTCGCTTATGAATATCTTTGATAAAAGAATCATCATAAATTTTTAAATCTTGATAAACAAGCTCCTCTAACCGGTGGTTTTCTATCCTTTTTAGATTTGTTTTACCTTTAAAGTTGGCTCTTTTTAAGAATTCCGGATTAATTGAATACTCTTTGGCTTTTGTATTGCCTTTAGAAATCAGCAGACCTATATCCATCAAGCGACCCAGCCAGTTTGTAACGACATTAGCTTGGTCTGACAGGTTTAATTCTTTACCAAATTCAATAGCCGAAATTGAATTATGCTGGGCTATTAAACCTAAAGAAATCAGCTCCTTGGAATTTAGCTGAAACTCTTCATTTGCTCTGTTAATAAGTGTAATAATCTCTGTTTTTAAGATGCGCTTATGAATAATAAACCTTACGGAATCATCTCCCTGACAAGCAATGGGGATATGCTTGGCGTTGGATAACAAAATCTGGTACATTTTATCAACACCAGAGCCCTCTTTATCCATTAAGTGTAAGTCGTAAAAAACATTTGCCAAATATTGGTTCCGCCGGACATTTTTATGTAGTACATTGGCTGGAGTAACACCAATTGGAAAAAGTCCAGGATTAATCACTTCTAAACGGTCAGGAAAAAGGTTAATGAAAATATCGCCTCTTGTAGTATATGGTCTGTGCACTAAAGCATTAGCCATTAATTCACGAACCACCTCTTCTTCGTAGTTTGGGATAAATTTACGAAACATACCATCTGCAACATCAACACCCTCTTTCCAGTCAGGAATTTCTGTCCAGATTGCTTCGATAAGCTCTTTGGGGTTTAATGTGTGATCTTCCCATAAAATTTTATTTACTTTTTGATCCTGCTCATCAAATTTTAAAAAGTGTACAGTTGGTGCATAAAGAAGTTTGGCTCTATCTTTACGCTTTCCAAGCCACAATACGCCAAGATTTGTAAGAAAGCCATCCTCTGTAAACAGATAATGCTCTAATAGCTCTTCATCGGATTTTTGCTTGACATGTATGCCGACTCTTGATGAGGTTTGAATGTCTTTTTTGAAATTCTGAAATTTAAGAACATCTATTTCAGAGATCAAAACTTTTGTTTTTTTAGTTTCCCAAATAAAAGATGGCTTATCAGTAAAAAGTCTTGAAAGTTCATCCGGTAGAATTGGAACACATGTATCATCGCTTCGATAATAATATTTGCCATCAGTAGTAGAAGCTACTGTTGAAGCACTGAATAGAACTTCAAGTTCAATAAATTCTCCACCATTTTCTGCTGTTTTTATTGTAGGAGAGACGGCAACATTTACAGAATTCTCAGAAATTTTCTTTTTAATTTTAAATGGTAAGGATAGTTCGATCTTTTGATTTTCTGGTGGCATGCTTTCTTTATCGGCAATTCCAATATGAATAATACCTCCTCTGCTATTAGCGAAACAAACAGCTAATTTTGCCAATTCCCTCCAGTCGGCAGTTTTATCAAGAACGATGTCGATCTTTTTCTTTTCTATGAATTGATTTTCCTTCATTTTACCTCAAAAATAGAACAAACATCTTTAAACGATTTCAAATCATTCTTAACATCTTCCCATTTCTCCTGCTTTACATAAATGGCAGTATAGGTATAATTCTTTTGTGCGGAATTAATATCCTTACACCAAGTTGCAAGTCGCTGAATTTTCCTTAAATCATCTAACTCTTCTCGCCCCTTAGTTTCGACAATAAAAAATGTATTTACATTGGTCTTAACAAAAAAATCAGGGTAATATTCTCGTATATTACCGTCCTGCGCTTGGTATTCAATTTTAAAATTGACACCACCTTCACCCATTGTGTTCTTGGCATAAGATACAACATCTTCAAATCGCCCTTCAAAGAAGGAAGCTAATTCCAATTCAAAAGAGCTATCACCTATAATCTTATTGAATACTGACTTTTTAGGAACAAGAAACGGTTGGTTTTCGGCGACTTTAGGTTTGGTCTGTTTCAATGAAATAAAGTTTTTTACTTCGGCGGTACCTTTATCAGATACAGTCAAATCATCTATGGCTTTTTTGAAAGTCGTTCTCAGAATTTCCTTTGGTAGAAGCTCTGAAAGGTTTCTCATTGTTTGAGGGTCACTTAATTCAACCTCTTTTGTAAAAAGCTGATACTTAATAAAGCTTTCCACTTTTGGATACAAAATATTAAAGCCGCTAACTAACCTGCTGTCCTTTAGAATGGATGAGGTGAAGAAGCCAATGACATTTCTAAAGTCTGGTGTTGTATCTTTGAAAACCGTTTTGTGAGAAAAATCTCCTTCAATGTCGTTAAAAACAATCTCTTTTAATTCATTGCTGTTAAACTTTTTTAGCGAAACTTTATCATTCTTGAATTTGCCTACATCTATCAGTTCAAGATTTTTAAATTCTCTATAAATTCTTTGACTCATTTGTGGAATAGGAATATCTAAAGCGTCCAAATCTTTGTTCTTATTTTCTTTATCAACTTCCACAATTACAGGAGACTTACTTTTAGCGCCTCTACCCATTGGGCTGTATTGAAATTCAACACCTTCCGTCTTTAAGCTTTCAACAAACTCCAAAAAGGGAGGCGTACCAACCACGACCAGTTCCTCCTTACCGTCAAGCGAAAACATCTTTCGCAAGCCTCTGCCTATTGTTTGCTCTGGAAGGATTTTGGAATCTGCACCGAATGGGCGTAATCCAACAATTGTTGTTACATTTTTGACATCCCATCCTTCACGGAGCATCAAAACAGAGACAACAGCTTTATAAGGGGAGTGATCTTTATCTATGTCATCAGCGGCTTTCCTTAATGCTTCTAATTCTTCTTTATCTTTTTTGCCCGTTCCTGTTTCTTTAATTTCCCCTGAAGTATTGGTGTGAATTGTTAACACCGAATTTTTCATTGAAGGATAGTTGCTTTCCAAAAATGCAGCTGCCTGATCTGCTTCTTTGGTGCTCATTGTCATAATGAAAAGAATAGGTGTTTTATATTTTTTCAACTCTTTGTATTGCTGTTCCCATTCTAAATAGCCTAAATGAATATAGTCACGGTATCGTTCAATAAAGTCTGATGAATTTTTTTCTTTTATTTTTTGTCGAGATGCTTCATCAGGTAAAACAGGCGTCTTTACAACTTTTTGCTGTATAGCCTCTACCAAAGGGTAATCGCAAATGGTCTGAACAAAGATAGCACCGTTGTTGTGTTTTGGAGTTGCGGAATAATCGACCTGAAGGCTTATCCCGCTACCTTTTTTTAACTTTAATTTATTGCTTATGTCTTCAATGCTTCTAAACCACGCCAATGAGCTATCATGAATATGATGAGCTTCGTCATTCAATACTACAAGATCTTTAATCTTATCGCTACGAATTACTTTACCAAGATCCAAGCCTTTAGAAGTATCTGCATCTGGCTTTGGTTTAACTCCCAAAAAAGTGGTCTCAAAGTCTTGTTCGGGCTCTTCGTTGAAAAAAACACGATGTATGTTTGAAAGAAAGATGTTGCCAGATTCAGTAATTGGCTTCAAATCGTCCTGAATGTGTAGCGTCAATTGAAAGTCATTTTTCCAATCTTTATCGTTATAGCCGTTGTCAGGTAAAAATGGTTCATCAAAAAACATCTTCAGACCGTTAAAGTCTTTGCATAAGCGATTCAGCACAATAATATTTGGGGCAACTACCAGGAAGTCTTTGGAAAGCGTGCTATCTATCTCATATAGCTTATGGAAATAGGACCAAACCAAAGTTAAGCCCATGATTTTAGTTTTACCAGATCCTGTAGCCGCTTTTATAACATAGCGAGTCCAATTTTCATCAAACATACCTGTTGTGACACGCTGAGATGAATCATACCGCATTAGATCGTATTTATCCCTAGCTTTGGCTATTTCATATAGGTAAATAATAGATTCAATCGCTTCGCGCTGTGAAAAGAAAAAGCTAAATTTAGTCTGTCCGATTATATGTTCTTGATTGAACCAAAATTTCAGCAAAGATTTGGAAGTATCAGAAGCCCCTTGATAATCATCATCCCGCCATTCAGTGACCGCAAGCCGAATCTTGTAAACTAACGGTGGCAATAGTTTTTCGTAGGCGTTCTGAAATGCGTCCATCTGACTTTGAGAAGGTGCCCACCGTTCATTTGGTGACAATATTTTAAACGGATCTGATAACTTCATTTAGTTCTTCTTTCATGCCTAAGTTTTGCTACATCTATAGAAGTAAAATAATGCTTTATAAAATATATATTTACCTTTAAGGCAAATTAAGAATATGCGTATTAAAATTGAAAAATAGGATACCGGATACTATCTTCTTACCAAATGGCAAGCAATACTCTTCGTGTTAGTATAAAACCGAAACTGATTCAATGGGCATGTGAGCGTATCGATGCTGCTCCCGAGATTATTGAATCCCGTTTTCCGCAATTAGAAAAGTGGCAAACTGAAAAAAGTAAGCCAACAATGAAACAATTGGAAGATTTTGCGCATTACACAAAAACACCAATCGGTTACTTCTTTTTGCCAGAACCACCTGTTATCAAAGTTCCAATAGCTGATTTCAGAACCTCAGACAACGAATTTTTACACAGACCAAGCCCTGATTTGATCGAAACCATATACATTTGCCAACAAAGGCAGGAATGGTACAAAAATTTTCTGCGTTCGAATCAGGAAGAGCCTCTTTCTTTTGTTGGTTCGGTAACCACTCGTGACGATGTAATAAAAGTAGCGAACACAATTAGGAAACATATCAAGTTTGATTTGGAAGAACGGAGTAATATTCCGACATGGCTTGAGGCTTTACGACGATTTATTGAACTTGTTGACGCCTCTGGCATTTTGGTTATGTGTAATGGTGTTGTCCAGAATAATAACACTCGAAAATTGATCCCTTATGAATTTCGTGGTTTTGCACTCTCTGATAAAATGGCACCGTTAATTTTTATTAACGGTTCAGACACTAAAGCAGCACAGATGTTCACACTTGCCCATGAACTTGCACACATATGGCTGGCTGAAACAGGCATATCGGATTCTATTCCATCAAAACTACCTGCAAACAAAACAGAGCAGTGGTGTAACCAGATTGCAGCAGAAATACTTGTACCATTAGAACTGGTGAGCCAACTTTACAACAAAGACGAGAAAATGCATAATCAGTTAAAACAGTTGGCATATAGATTTAAAGTTAGTACTCTTGTCATCATCAGGCGCATTTATGATGCAGGCTTCATATCCAAAAGCGAATTTGAAACCGAGTACCAGAATGAGTTAAAACAAATATTATCTGCCAAAAAAGGTTCTGGTGGCGATTTTTATCTAACACAAGCCATACGGATAGGGAAAAGATTCGCTCGCGCTTTGATTGCCAACACATTGGAAGGGCAAACACTTTACCGAGACGCATATAAAATGCTTGGCGTCTCCAAACATGCTACTTTTATTGAGCTTGCAAAAAATCTTGGAGTTGAGTGATGGCCTATTTACTTGACGCAAATGTTTTCATAGAAGCAAAAAATAGATATTACGGATTTGAATTCTGCCCAGCTTTTTGGGAGTGGCTATTGGTTCAAAACAATGAAAAGAATGTTTATTGCATTGATAAAGTTGGGGATGAAATAATCGCTGGAACGGATTCACTTGCAGAGTGGGCTAAAGAGCACAAGAACTCACTATGTCTTCGAACGGATCCACAAACACTTACAGCAATGAATAAGGTAAGCGAGTGGATCATGCAACAGCAATTCGCCCCAGTAGCTCAGAGTACATTTCTTGACAGTGCTGATTTCTATCTTATCTCATTTGCGTTAGCACACGATCATACCATAGTGACACATGAGCTACATGCCCCAACAAAGAAACGAGTAAAAATTCCGACAGTCTGCATCGGTTTGGGCATACCTTTTAAGAACACATTTGAAATGTTACGACACGAACATGCAATGTTCATTTTGGAAAAAGCTGATTAATTGTAGCTATTTTTTACAATTGAAAAACACTATTGCATTATGTATATCACATAATATGCTTAACAACAATAGTACAGCACATTTAGGAATCCAACAACTTCAGCCTGTAAAAAAAACTCCACGGCAAAACGCAATTTTTCATAAACTTGACGAATTATCTACATATTACACGTCAAAAGTCGAGTTATCTAAACTGTTTGAAGGCGCTATTTATGCTTGCAGATACGAATGTAAAACGAATCCTGAATGGTTTGCACAAGCAGCTCATTCTATTAGAGAAATACTTTATCCACTATATAGCCCTAAAGTACCAAATTTTTCTAAGAGTAAAAGTAAAAAAAAGCTATCACCTTTTTACGAGTATGGTTCAGCACGAATGGATGAATCAATAGAAAAAGAAATCAATAGATTATATGGTAAAATAACAAACATTGCGCATCACTATGTAAATTCTGATAAACAAGAAACAGAATTGCAAAACGTTGAAAAAACAATCGAAGAACTTCTCAATGATTTCGAGACAGTTATTTTAAGAGCCCTTGAAAGGCAAACAGATATTCACTCTGAAATTGATACAATCCTTTCTTCTGACCCTTATCAAATAGGCTTATAACAGTATGGACTTACAGCATAACGCTCTGGCACCATTATCATTAGACAAGTTTAAGAACACTATATATGCAAACTATGACGCCACAGCATATTTCTTCTCAAAGGCTGATTCAAAATGGTTAAAATGGTTGTGGGAAAACGGTTTTTTATCAATCAACCAAAACACAGAATCTACACCAGTACCTATTTTATCATACTTACAAAGAATGGCAAAACTTGAACCGGAAGCAGTCGGGGACATTGTAAACGAAATCGAACTTCCACCCGAAAAACTGGAGCCGTTCATTCTGGGAAGACTTATAGATATTTGCAATGATTTACCTGCAAATACGCTAAACAAACTGATCCCAAAAATAAAAACTGAAAAATGGGTAGTATTGTCAACTAAATGGGACAGATATGGATATAATTTCTCAAAGATGCTTTCTAATTTAGCAACTGCCGCTCAATACAGTGATTTGATAATTCTTTCTGAGGAAATATTGTCTCTTCGAACGGAAGAATATGAAGGAAGAAGTCACAGACCTTTTTATTTTGATAGTTTAAAAGGTACCGGAGTTTTGACTCACTTAATGGAATTACCGGATGATTTCCTAAAACAAGCCCTCGATCTTTTATTTTCAACCATAAAAAAAATTGCTTTTCTTGCACAGCGGAGTGGTGCAGATAATTTCTTTGAATATCAAGATTCTTTCTCTCTTTATATGGGAATCTTTTCCCTTACACCAGAATTGGAAGAGACATCAGACCTTAAAAACGATTCAAGATATGTTCTTAGTGTAGCAAAAGTCATATACGAAAAGTATCTGAAGAATGTTTGCAAATCACCGGAAAGCAAAATTAAAGCGTTTGACGAATATATATCATCATTACCAAACTGCAAAACTTTCTGGATGTTGAAACTTTATGTTTTAACTCTTTATCCTAAGGTATTCCTCGCTGAACTCAAGGATACTTTGTTCAAGTTTTTTGATGTTCCAAAACCTGGGCGCGATTATTACGAATATTACCGCTGCCTTGAGGTTACATTTGAATATTTAACAGAAGCAGATAAGCGCAACTATGTAATGAGACTTGTGTCGGATAATAAATTGGACAAAATCGAAGGCTCGAAAATAGCGTCATCTATTAGACACTATATTGCAAACAACGCTGAACTGAAGGACAAAGTCCTTGCAGCTAACCTTAGCTTATACGAAGAAAACAAAGCGCCAATGCAACCAAAGATTGGCACAATCACCCCTACTTCACCTACCTCACAAGATGAATTGAATAAACTTACAGTTCCTGAAATAGTAGAAAAGCTGAAAACTGAATGGACAGCACAATCTATTTGGGAGAAGTATGGGAGCATTAACGACTTTTACAATCCAATAAATCCAGAAGGAGTAGGACGAGATTTACGAGAAAACATTGCTAATCGTCTTGAAGAGTATATAAAATCGAGCAGATTATTTTTCTCGCCTGATGATCTGGAAGAACATTACACTTACTCTTTTATATGGGGCATCCAAGAAGCGGTTAAAAGAAATAAGAACGCTTGTAGAAATATTGAATGGAAACCTTTCTTTGATTTTTGTACCGATATAAAAATAAAATTTAAAGTTGACTTAAGCGAAACCAGCCCCAAAAGAGACCCATCCGGCAGTTGGACTGCTTCATGGAAATCAGTGATACAAACATTGGCTGATCTCATACAGGAACTCATCAACAACAAAGATGGTCAGACTGCAATAAACTTTGAGAAATACAGAACCGAGTTATTGGAAGTCATTCAATACTTGCTTTCAAGTAGCGACCCACAACCGGAAGATGAAAAAATAGAAGCTGCGCATGTAAAAATTATTAATCCAAATGGTAGCGATAACACAGTTTCAGACCCATTCACCATTGCAATAAACTCAGTTCGCGGTAAAGGTTATGAGGCTTTATTCTTGTTCATTGTCAACGACAGGGAAAATGGTATCGCCGTTGATGTGAAACCGATTTTAGAATATGTTATCAGACAAGAAAAAACAACTGCTTTATTTTTCATGTTTGGTCGCTTTATTGTCACCTTATTTTACAGAGAGAAGCAATGGCTCGAAACCCTTTATTCGTCGATATTTCCGAAGGAGAATGAAAAGGCACATCTTGCGTATGCAAGTATTGAGGGTTATCTTGCAAACAACCTATACGAGAAAGTGTTCTTAGATCCGTTTTTTCAGGAATTATATGAGAGAACACTCTATCTACCGGAAGAACCAAAATCTAAAAAACACTTCCAGAACCCTGTTGATGGCTTAGCAACACACCTTGCACTTGCATTTATGCATTATCCTGCATTTGATTTAAAGCATAAATTATTAGAGAAGTTCTTTGAAAAAGGAAGTAATGCACATAAAGCTAAATTCATCAGCTTCATCGGACAAAACTATTTATCGGAGCATTCAAGTGTAGAAAGAAAAATTCTGGAATTAAGCAAGCCAAAACTAACAGCACTATGGGAAAAAATGTTGAACACGGAAAACGAAGAGGTTCTTCGTGAGTTTGGTTCCTGGATGTCCGTACAGAATTCCGTTTTTGATATAAAGTGGCTCTCTGAAATGGCGAAACAAACACTTGAAAAAACACAAGGTATCATTGACAGGGAATTTACTTTAGCAAAATCGCTTCTTGAACTGACAAAAGCATCGCCGGAAAATGGTTTGTCAATAATAAGAAGTATAACGATCACAAGAAAAGACCTTGTGAACTCTAACTGGCTGCCATACTTTACTCTTAAAGAATTTTATGAACCAATAAAATTATTGTACAGCATACCTGAAACTAAGAATGGTGCAGAAAAACTTATAAGCGACCTGATGCTTAAATATAGCGACGCATTCTGGAAGCTAAAGCAAATCACTAATCCTTCTGCAACCTCTTGAAACAGAGGGGATCACTGCCTGTTTGTGATGTGAGACAATATTATTTCAGCGCTCTTTTTATTAATACCAGCACTTACCAAATCTTCCATCTGGAGGGCGGCAATTGCTTCGACACTTCCAAACTTTTCAAGTAGTAGCTTTCGCCTTTTACTACCTACTCCAGGTATAGTATCCAGAACAGAGCTTACCGCCCGTTCTTCTCTTTTTTTGCGATGAAACGAAACTGCGAACCGGTGTGCTTCATCCCTAAGTCGTTGGAGCAAAAACAGGGCAGGTGACTTTCTTGGTATCATGACTGGTTCAGATTTATCTGGCACAAAAACCTCTTCAAGTTTTTTTGCGAGACTTATAACAGGTTGTGAATAAAGTCCTGCCTTTTGTAATCGTTCTACAACTGCCGAAAGCTGTCCCTTTCCGCCATCAATAAGCATCAGGTCGGGCATGGGATCTTTATTCTCAAGGGCAGCTCTCAATCGCCGGTCGAGCACCTCTCTCATCGATGCGAAATCATCGACACCACTTACCGATTCGATAATATAGTGCCTATACAAGCTTTTGCGTGGCTTTGCATTTACAAAAACAACACGGGACGCAACTGTATCACTTCCTTGAATATGGGATATATCGTATGCTTCTATGCGATTTGGAATAAATGAAAGTCTCAATTCCTTCTGCAATGCGCCAACAGAAACATGTACCTTTTCGCCAGCTGCATCCCGTGAAGAAAGGAGTTCGTGGAGCAACATTTCACTGTTTCTGACACATAAGTCCATTAGCTTTGCTTTTTCGCCTTTAAGTGGCTGTATAATACGAACTGAATGCCCCGCTTCAGTCGCAAGCCAGTTTTCAACCGTCTCATGGTCCGGAATAGACGCCGAAACCATTATCTCCTTTGGGAAATCAACACCACTCTGGTAGTAGTTTTCTATAAACGACTGGATTACCTCTCCCGAACTCTCTCCACCGGAAAGTTTAAGATAGTGGTGATGCCTACCGGTAACCGCCCCATCCCTGACAGTAAAAACCGCCACACAGCTGTCAGAAGATCCAACGGCAACTGCAAGAATATCCCTGTCTGTAATATCGCTTGAATCCATTCTTTGCCGATTAAAAACCCTACGAAGCATATCGATATTGTCTCTTATAGCGGCTGCCCTTTCAAAGTCAAGGTTAGCCGCATAGGAATTCATGGCAGCTTCGAGCTCTTTTATCAATATAGCTGATTTTCCAGAAAGAAAAAGGAGCGCCCTATTTATGTTGGTTTTATATTCTTCGATAGACACGAGTCCGGCACAAACACCTGCGCACTTTCCAATCTGATAATTAAGACATGGCCTTTTTGATGTATCGACACTCTTAATCACGGTATTGCATGTGCGCAGGTGAAAAACAGACTCAACCATATCAACCACGCTTCGCATTTTAGAGACATTAACAAATGGACCAAAATATCGGGCTCCATCCCGTTCTTTTTTTCTGACAATTTCAATTTTTGGAAAAATTTCTTTTACTGCAACTCGCAAATAAGGGTATCGCCGATTTTCTTTAAGATCGATATTATAGCGCGGTTTGTATTTCTTGATAAGTGTATTTTCGAGAACGAGAGCCTCCACCTCTGAATCCGTCAATATCCACTCTATATCTGTAGCGCGGGAAACTATGGCACACACCTTTGGATCTTCGGTTGATCGGTGGAAATATGACCTCGCCCTGTCTTTAAGTACGCGTGCCTTACCGACATAAATCACCTCGCTGCCAGCTTTCCACATATAGACACCTGGAGAGTTTGGTAACAATGCTATTTTTGGACTGTCGTTTTTGATCACAGAAATTGACTAAGCCCCAATCGTTCATACACCTCAACAGGTGCATCATTATCTTTCATTAGCTTCACCATATGCGACTTCATTACAGCCTCAATTTTATCATCAACAATAGGATTCTCTTGCATTGGATCGGTTACTGTATCAAATAACATTGTTCCATAATCAAGAATTGTCGGGCGGTTGGGAAAATTCAACTCATCTCGGTTTGCATTTCGGGCTTCCGCTGGAATTCTGAGCAGTTTACATCCCTTTGAAAATGCAAATGGTTGCGAAAGCTCAATCTCCTGAAGCTCCGAAACAGAGAACATAGTATTCATATGCGTAGGCATAAGAGTGTAATTGAATAGCGGTCTATTTGATCTATCTTTGGGAGCGCGCATGTAAACATATCTGCCATCTGTGCAATTAACATGAGAGCCATGTGTACCAAACAAGGCGGCTTCTCTCACTTTGTCATCTCTTCTTATAACTGGATCAAGATCATGGCCTTGCATGTCAGCAGGAATTTCTACATTAAAAAAGCTGAGAATTGTTGGAGCGAGATCAATTGTCTGGACTAGCGCCTCTCTTCTCTCGCCCTTTATCCCACTTCGCGGATCCCATATAAAAAGGGGCATATGGGCAATCTCATTATAAAATGGCATTATCGATTTTGCCCACCAGTTATGCTCGCCAAGCAAAAAGCCATGATCCGTGTTTACTATCAGCATGGTATCTCGCCACATATCGTTACTATCCATATAATCAATAATAGTCCCAAGATAGTCGTCACACATACTCAAGAGAGCAGCATACTCGTACCGTAAATGGTCAACTTCATCTTTATTCTGTCGGACAATATCATATTCCGGCCAATCAAAATGGCGCCCATTATAATTATGTGGATAAAGAGCCTTATATTTATCCTGAGTAAAGAATGGCTCATGAGGATCAAATGTTTCTATCTGCAAAAACCAGTTGTCTTCGTTTATGTTCTTGCGCAAAAACTCAAGCCCTGCTGCGAAAGTCTTTGCCATCGGCTGATCTTTTTCTTTTTCCAGATATTGCCTATTCACCCAATCTTGACGCCATTTATTGCCCTTTCGATTGACAACACAATCGGGAATAACAGGATCTTTCACTTCGCCTTTCCACGGATCGCCCTCCTGCCCCCGTGAAATTTCCCAACTACTGTATCTGCTATGATATGTGGCACCGCCATCTTCCCAATAATGATAATGATCGCTGACAAGATGAGAATAAACACCGTTTTTCTTTAATAATTCTGGCATAGAATCGTCAAAAGGCTCCAGAGGACCCCAGCTTCTATGTAAAAAATTATACCTCCCAGTGTGAATTTCTCTTCTTGCGGGCATACATGGCATGCTGCCAACATAGGCATTATCGAAAACAACCGACCTTTCGGCCAGTCGCTGAAAATTTGGCGCCTTTACCCAACTGCATCCATAAGGAGGTAAAAGGCGACGAATCAAAGTATCATACATTATCATTATAGTTTTCATGGTTTTATTCCAATCCTTCGTTTAATAATTATGGATACACAGAACAAAGCTAAATATAAAAAACATATAACACTGGACAGCGTCTTAAAAAATAGCGTGAGCTGTATAGCAATATAACTTGTCTGATAATTTTTAATCACTAAAGATTACTTTTCAACACAAAAATCGAAATTTCAACAAACAAAAGCAACAATATCCCCAAAATGATATTGTGGCACATTTTTTGCAAAAGCAGTAATTCTCATCAAAGAGATTGTAAACTTTTTCAGGAGTATCCTAATGCAGGAAAAATTGCTTTCAAATTATCAAGTCGTGATACTTTGCGGTGGACAAGGCACAAGAATACGGGGTGTAGCGGACGGTATTCCTAAGCCACTCATTGATGTTGGTGGCAAACCGATTCTATGGCATATTATGAAGACATATTCTTTCTATGGAATTCGCCGTTTTATTTTATGCCTTGGATATAAAGGAGATACAATTATTGATTATTTCGAAAATTATCATGCTCGCACTCATGATTTTACTATGAAAATAGAAAATGCAGAGGTAAGAACTTTCACCGAAGAGCGGAGAAACGACAGAGATGTTGACGAGTGGGAGATAACCTTTGCCCTGACTGGAGTAAACACAATGACGGGTGGAAGGATAAAACGAATCGCAAAATATATTGACAACGATCTTTTTTTTGCGACTTATGGTGATGGTCTATCAGATGTAAATATACACGACCTCTATAAATTTCACAAATCGCACGGTCGTACTGCAACGCTTACTGGAGTCCACTTGCCAACTACTTTCGGTATTGTCGAAACAGACGATAACAATGCAATAACTTCTTTTAGGGAAAAGCCCGTAATGTCTGGAAGAATTAATGGCGGTTTTTTCGTATTTAACACACGACTATTCGAACATATCGAGAACGATACCACGGTGCTCGAAGATATGCCTTTCAAGAGACTTGTTAGAAATAGTGAACTACTCATGTATCCGTGGGACGGATTCTGGCACTGTATGGATACATTTAAAGATTATCAGGAATTGAATAAAATGTGGGATTCTGATAAAGCTCCATGGAAATTATGGACATGATTTATTAACCGGCTACCATGAGATTAACAATGATACAATTCAATAGCATATACGCAGGAAAACGGGTACTGATCACAGGGCATACTGGCTTTAAAGGATCGTGGTTGTCCTTATGGCTCTCAAAACTTGGAGCAGAAATATATGGCTTTTCCCTTAAGCCTCCGACAGAGCCAAACCATATCGATCTACTTGACACTAAGCTTGTCACAATTATCGGCGACATTACTAACAAACATGAACTAGATAAGACATTATCTGCGATAGAGCCTGAAATTGTTTTCCACCTTGCCGCACAACCTATAGTACGACTCTCTTACACAAATCCAGTTGATACCTATGCCGCCAATGTGATGGGCACACTCAATGTTTGTGAATCATGCCGTGCGACAAAGTCAGTAAAAGCTCTTATCGCCATTACAACCGACAAGGTTTACAAAAACAGAGAATGGTGGTGGGGTTATCGCGAGAACGATGAGCTCGGTGGTTACGATCCATACAGTTCGTCAAAATCATGCGCCGATATACTTCTTGCAAGCTACAGGGATTCATTTTTTAACCTATCCACTTATGGAGACAAGCACAACCTCCTGCTCGCAATAGCAAGGGCTGGTAATGTAATTGGGGGTGGTGACTGGGCTCAGGATCGCCTTATTCCCGACATTGTCCGCTCCGCAAGTATTGACGAAGCCGTAATTATCAGAAATCCCCTTTCAACAAGACCCTGGCAACATGTTCTTGACTGCCTGAGTGGCTACCTTCTGCTTGGACAAAAACTTCTGCAAGGCAAGAAAGAATATGCCACGCAATTTAACTTCGGACCTCCGGCTGATGATGTGAAATCTGTTGGTGAAATCATGAGAGAAGCGGTCTTATTATGGCCACAAATCAAGTCTGTAACGCAGAAATCCGCAAATGCACCTCACGAAGCAAGGTCACTCACACTCGACTGTTCCAAGGCGCGGCTCATGCTTGACTGGATACCGGTATGGGATTTTAATGTCGCAATCAAAAAAACCATAGACTGGTACAGGGAATACTACGAATACAGAAGAATATCAAGCAATACAGATATCGAGTCATATCTTGATGACGCTCAGAAAAGGAGGGTTTGCTGGATAAGCTGATATTAATAACTGGTGCCAATGGTCTTATTGGAAGGCATCTGATCAACCATATTTCCATCTATAAGTCGGGGAAAGTCGTTGCCATGGATATGGGCAGGAATCTTGTCCCATTCGAGAATACCTGTGCGGTTGTGGAATATGTTTCCGGAGATTTAACAGACAATTCTCTAATAGAACAGCTAGGCAAGAGATATGAGTACAATGCAATAATTCACCTGGCTGCCATTCTTCCCCAGTCTCAATCGATTTTGGATCAGGCAAATATTGTAAGTTTCAACGTTCACACTACAATCAATGCGCTCAAGCTGGCGGCAGACAAAAAATGCAGATTTGTCTTTCCTTCAACAGCACTCGTTTACGGAAACCAGGAGTCTCCTTTTGATGAAGGTATGACTCTCGCACCGGCCGATCATTACTCGCTCTCAAAGGTATTATGTGAACAGGTGACGGATTTTTATTCACAGAAATATGTGTTTCCCTCTGCAATACTCAGGGCAGGAACAATATATGGTCCAGGGCAAACAGGTAATATGTTCATCCCTTCCATCATTTCATCGCTAATTAATGGTAGTGAATTCAATATGACTAAAGGTGAACAAAAGAGAGACTTTCTCTTCGTCAAAGACATGGTTTTGGCAATTTTGAAAATATTAGACAACAGTGAAATAACAGGCATATTCAACATTTCATCGGGGAAACCCTATTCGCTTGAAGAGACTGCCTTGATAATAGAAAGGCTGACAGGGACCAGCGGTAGAATAAAGTTTGGTACAATACCGTATCGGGAAAGCGAAACATGGGAGTATCACCTTGACTGCAGCAAAGCTTTCAGAGAAATGGGCTGGAAGGCAATCACAACACTGGAGGATGGCCTGCAACAAACGGTTGAATATGAAAAATTGAAGAGGAAAAGATGAGACACCTAATCCATAGATATATTTTCACTTTTCTTGCTCTCATGCATTGCTTTATCGGTGCGTCAACAGTTCCTGATTCATTATGCGCAGATAAGGCAAGTCGCTTTTTCAATACCGACAATTTTGATGATGCGCTAATGGTAATCGACAAATGCGGAAACGGATATTGGACAAATCGCATGCGTGCTCTTATATACACAAACCTATTCAATGCTGATTCTGCTCTGTTTTATATCAGAAAAACCATTGACATATCAGACAAAACAGATGACTCCCTGTATATTGCATATGGTGAAGCTCTTCTCTGGAAAAAGGACTTCAAGGCTGCCATGGAAAAGCTTGGAAAGGTAAAAAACAAGAGTAATTTTTACTACAAAAGAATTGCCGCACTCTACCTTGAAATGGTCGGTAAATTTGACGAATCATTGATCCTCTACGATTCACTCCTTCTTGCAGAAAAAATCAAGCCATGGAACATCCAGTTCAGAAAAGCACAAGTTCTTTCGTGGACAAAAGAATTTGTAAGATCAGAGCTGATATATATGGAAATCATAAACAATAAATCAGCGCCACTTAGTGTCAAAATGGCTGCAGTTACAAGAAAAGCCGAAATAAGCGCGTGGCGAAAAGAGACAGGCAGAGCAATAAGCGAACTGAACAAGCTGATTACAGACAACAAGGAAGTTCCGGTGCAGAGCATCGAATTTATACGGCTGATAGAAGCCATGTTGCTTAAAGGCAAGTTTCTTGAGTGGGAAAGCATGTTCAAGGCGGCGAAAAACACATACTCGGAAATTCTACTCCTCCAACCAGACAACAAACAGGCAAAGCTCAGCCTGGAAAATCTGCTATGGGTAAAATAGAAACCAAGTCGCCCATATTTGATACTGGACGAAAACAAATCCGCGTTACAATATGCGATAAGATAATTCTAATGCTACTTGTCATAGCAGGTATCGAATCTATAATGTATTTTGGCGAATACTGGTTTTTGGGAGGACATAGAAAACAGCTTCTGCTATTCCTGATCTTGAGTTACGCTGTTTTCCGAACACCGGTACGGTCGGTATTTTCCTGGATATATTACTGCTTTATCAAACTACCTGTTTCCGTAAAAGCCAGTCAAAACTCTACTGTCGATGTACTTACCACGGCAATGCCAGGTGAGCCATACGAGATGTTTGTTGAAACTCTTTCGGCAATCCAGCGAATAAAACACCCACATACTTCATATCTGCTGGATGGTGGAAATGATACGAATCTTAAAGAATTATGCAAAAAGCTAAATGTCATACATGTAGATTGTAGCGGAGTCAAGGGGGCGAAAGCGGGTAAGATAAATTATTGCCTACACAACATGGCCAAAAGTGACTTTGTGCTTATACTCGATCCTGACCATATACCTGAACCTGATTTTATCGACAAGACTCTTCCACAAATGGAAGACTGCGAAGTCGGATTTGTCCAGGTAGTTCAGGCATATCACAATGAGAGAGAGAACAATATCGCGCATGGTGCAGCAGAGCAGACATACGGATTCTACGGACCTCTTATGCTCGGTTTAAATGGGCTTAACATGGCCATTGCCATAGGCGCGAACTGCTTTTTTCGCCGCAAAGCGCTTGATTCCATTGGTGGCCATGCTGTCCACCTTGCCGAAGATGCTTGCACATCCATGAGGTTGCACGCTTCGGGATGGAAAAGTCGATTTGTCCCCTACAGAGCATCCTATGGTCTTGTTCCGGCCGATTTACAAACATTTTTCAATCAGCAACTCAAGTGGGCATGTGGAATGTTTGATTTGTTCGCGCGAGAGTATCCAACTCGGTTCAGAAAATTGTCAACTACGCAAAAGATCTACTACTTTTTTGCCGGTACTTTCTATTTAAGTGGCCTTTCCGGGCTCATTTCTGTTACTGCTCCGATAATTTTCCTTTTTATGCAAATTTATGCCGTCGAGATGCCAGTTGGGGGATTTTTTCTTCATGTTGCTCCATATATAGTAATGTCACTATCAATAAGTCTCTTCATACAGCGCTGGTACACTAGCGATAGTGAAAAAGGTTTTCCATGGCGTGCAATGCTACTTGAAAAAGGGACATGGCACATTTATGCGCTTAGCCTTTTATACTTCCTCATCGGTAAAAAAGTACCCTATCTTCCCACACCGAAATCAGGAACAGGGAAAACATCGGCGATGCTTTTGCTGCCTCACATGATTATCATCTTTTTTTCTATGTTGGCTATCATCTACCCATTGATTTTTTACCACCATATTGAGGATGGCACATGGTTAATGTCTTTTTTTGCTGCAGTAAACATATTATCTCTTTTACCGGTAGTTTATTGGGGACTAAAAAGATGAAGCGGGCTACCAGAATAACTATAGCCGTTTTGACAGTTGTACTTCTGTTTTTAATCTACATATTTGTGGTCCATCCAGTTGAAACAGTCGTTCTTGAAACATACCATTCTGTCGTAATAAAAAATCTGGTAAAAAACAAAACAGTGCTTGCCGGGACAAATGATTTCAGGCTTGGAATCTATCGCCCGGAATTACCTTACCAGTTTGACAATACTTACAACATAGAAAACAGACTAAAATCAGAATTCACAATTATATCTTACTACCAGGCATGGGGAGACGAAGATGAAAACAGATTCAAAAGTCGGGTTAACGAAAATCTTCACCGGGGCGGCTTTACTCCTTTAATCACATGGGAGCCATGGATATCGGGGTTTCAAAAATATAAAGGCGCAAGCCCAGATAGTTCGCTCAAGCTTTTATCAACTGGTGCATTTGATAGCTATATCAGGAAATGGGCGAGAAATGCTGTAAAGTTTGGCGAACCATTTTTCCTGAGAGTTGCTCACGAAGTATCGAATCCGTGGTACTCATGGTGTAGCTGCTATGGCAACTCACCTGAATTTTTCATAAAATTCTGGCGGCATACCTATTCCATCTTCCAGGAAGAGGGTGCAGTAAATGTTGCCTTTGTGTGGTGCCCATACAAGGCTGCCGATACGATTTACTATCCTGGAGACCAATATGTCGACTGGATTGCTCTGGATGTATTCAACTTTGGTTCGTTCTCGACCGATGGTATATGGATGGACTTCTATATAATGACTAAATTGTTATATGACGCTTTTAGCAGATTCGATAAACCGATAATTGTTTGTGAAGTCGGAACAGTATCAAATGGTGGTAACAAAGGCAACTGGTATCGTGATATGTTTCATGTACTGTCAACTAACAATTTTCCATTAATAAAGGCTCTGGTAATTTTCGACACACCTAATTCAACTACCCCAACAGGAATACCAGTTGACCTCGGATTTTCAAGCGACTCTGCCGTATTTACCTCAATAAACATTAACTCTTTAGTAAGAATGAACATAACTCAACGATAGAATAAGGAGAAGCGCATGCTAATAATTATACTCATCTTAATCGCAATATTAAACGCCGCTACTGATACAATAACCCATGTATCTGTAGATACATGGGGGACAGGATCTTCCGGCAAGATTGCATATATGGATTACACCTATATTACATCGACTATTTTTTATAGTTCCATAAATATTGTTGACATCAAGACAAAGGCCAAGACAACCATAATACCAGATGATGGGACATACCCATATTATATTTCTTATGGATTTTACGGCAACAATATTGTTTACATTCCATATAAAACAAGCGGATCCGGCGGCGGAAGTGGTGGTGGAAGCTATCAGGGTGGTAGCACAAGCTATCTCTATCTTAAGCAGATAGATACAGGTGCCAAAAGACAACTGACAAGCAGCACAGCGTGGAAATCAATGGTTCACACATATGGTAATATTGTTACATGGATCGATTATCGTTATATTGACACATCAACAATTGACAGCCTCAATTCTGAAGTTTACTACTATGATCTAACAGATAATACAGAGTATCGGGTTACCAACAACCATTCATACCAGTGCCGCCCATATACTAACGGAGAAAGAATAGTTTGGATTGATTATACGGATACATACGGACGGCTTTTTATGTACACAATTTCGACCCAAACCGCTACCGAGATTGCCCAATACAATGCCGGCAAGGAATATCCGCGAATTAATGGCGATTATGTTGTTTGGGAAGATTACAGAAAGTGTATGACAGATCCCAATGATGTTGATATATATGCATACAATATTATTACTAAAGAAGTTAAACCTATTTGTGAGGTGTCAGGTTTTCAAGGAAGGCCTTATATTTACGGCAATTTTATTGCATGGGAAGACTACAGAAATGCTATTAACAACGATACAGGCAATTGTGACATATATGGTTATGACCTACTCGCAGGGAGGGAAATACCTTTAGTTGTAAAAGATGGCTATCAAGCGCATCCGACAATTTTCGATGATACACTCTGCTGGCTGAACAACCAGAACGGAACCATGAAATTGATTACAAAGCCTATAACCGACAATCTCCCGACGGATCGCAAAACAACAAACACCAGAACAATGGCATTGACAACCTATTGCAACAATAATGCATTGACCATATTCAATCTGCCAGCCAACCAGCCTTGCAACATCCAGCTTTATTCGATTTCAGGTACCAAAATCACAAAAACCAACAGCTACAGCAATTCAAACGGAAGCCTTACTCTTGACCTGGATACAAAGTCATCTTCTGGTATATTTATCGCAAGAATATCTACAGCCAACACCGTGTATTTCCAGAAAGTTGTCGTATGGTGATATTACTCATTATCCTGCTCTCCATACAAATTTCAGAGGCATTAAGACTTTCAGGTGGCATAGACTACACATTTGACGGCGTTGTTTATAATCAGATTGATTACAAGATTAAAACCGAAGGAGAAATTAGAAAAAAGAATTTTTTTAGCGCGGAATTTTATTACAGCGAAAGCGAAGTTTATAGATCGTTGAATGGAATATCAACATTCAGCAACAACGGAATAGGTTGCAATACAGAATTCGGTAAATCATTTGATATGTCCTCTTTAAGCCTGGACCTATCCACTGGTGCCTATGCTCTAAAGTCAGAACCAAAATTCTTTGTTTCGATTCACACGACTGTCAACCTGAAACTGCAAGGTGGAAAATACAGTCTCATATTCAAGCCCGGTCTGTATTCAGGACCTATAAATGACAATCCCGTTGGATTAAAAACAGGAGTTTCCAAAAATGTATACTCTGCGGCAATAGGTATTTCAAAAAACGGCTGGGAAACATGGGCAATGTATCAGCGCAGTCAATATGGCAAAATTGAACGATCGACATACATCAACTATCTGGCCGACAGCTCGTTCTTCTCGGCTTTCTACGATATCCTGAATCCATCCATGAATCTGTCATCCAACAAAACAAATCCCATACCGGAAAATATGATTTCAAAAATTTCGTTTTATTTCTACGGCCCTTTTTCTGGCAATGTTTATGCGGGCAGTTCACTCACATACGAAAACTCTGCTCATAGTCTCTATGGCCCCATTTCCGACAACGAAACAGGGAAAGTTACAAGCGCATACTTTCCATATCAAACACCGCAGAATCTTTTTTCTGTCAATGCCAATCTGTCGTACATTCGGGGAGTGTTCTCCGGCAAGATTGTTTTTCCAATTTATTCCAGAGGCACATACAGGGGTTACTATCAGACAGACACTACAAACTTGCTGGCAGGATTTGATGAATTTAGCTACATCTACTCGGGACTTGCCCCGCTGACAACAGAGCTGAGCATCAAAAAAAAGATCAGCAATCAGGCATCCATCCTGTTTGAATACTCATTAGAAAGCAGACCATATACTGCATACTCATTTCTGGGGAAAAATGCCTACAACTTCAGCAACATAGGTTTGAGATTATTACTTAAATAGCAATATCTTTTTCGACATTCTTGAAATTTTATCCGTTACAAGCAAATTATAAACTCCATTTGCCAATTTATCAAGATTCAAATCGATACTTTTCATCATGCTCTCGCCCACCAACGAGTACCGTTTTATAACCTTTCCGGTAATATCAATAATTTTGATTTCAACTTCCCCCCTGAACCCATTAGCAGTAACTTTGGCTGTTTCATTAACTGGATTAGGAAAAACTATCAATGATGGTGTTGTAATATAGCTGGAATGGAGCGGACGAGTTTTAATGCTTGTCATCGTCTTGTTAGACATATACACCTGATCCACTTTATCTCTGTAATCAAACCAGGCTACAAACAGTTTGTCCCTGCCACATGCAACCTTGGCGCCATACGATTCTGATGGGTCTTCCGTGACCCGTTCTTCCTGCCACAAAGTATCTGAATGTTCTTTGTATGAGACATATATCTCATCATTTCCATCCCTAAAATCTTCCCATACAACAGCGGTATTGCTTGAGGAAAGACTCACCGAAGGGCATTTTGAATCATAATTAAGCGGAGATATTATGTAAGGCGATAAAAAACTACCCGGATTAACTTTCTCTGTGTACATAACCTCATATGACAAAGTATTTGCGTTATATGTGTACCACACAATTGCAACCCTGCCCGCAAATGCAGCTATCCTTGGTTCCCAAGAATCAGCCACATCATTGCTAATATTAACTGGAGATGACCATGTTTCTCCCCTATCGCCAGAATTCATGTAATAAACTTCATCATTACCAGTTGTATGGTCAAAATAGACCAGATGCAAGGTATTCGTTGACGCATCATAATCGATATCTGCACCCCACGAAGTACTATCACCTACTGTTAATCTCTTTTCCGGCGACCATGTTCCATTATCATATTTTCGGAAATAAATCTCATCATTGCCATCTCTATTATCTTCCCATGTAAAGAAGATATTACTCCCGTCCGCCGCCGTGGATGGAAATGCGGATGCTCCCGTACCCGTGCTTATTCTCATGCTGGTGCCAACGCTTGCCCCATCGAACCTTCCAGTGAAAATCTGTCGTTTGCCTGTACGATTATCTTCCCAGACAATATTGAATCCGTTGGCTATCGATATTTTTGGATGCCACGACGAACTGTCGTTATATGAAATTCTTACGGCTGGAGAAAAAGTGAGGCCGTGATCATATGAGTATTTCAGCATGATTTCGTCATTTCCGAACGAATAGCTCTCATAAACAATTGCAACCGTATCGCCAAGTACCGCGATTGATGGCTCCGCAGAATAATAGTCTCCATCAGAAATGCGTATGGGACTCCATCCGGATACGAAACTGCCAAGAGAAAACAATACCAGGAGTGTTACAAGATGCATAATATACTCCTCTCTCCTTTACATCTTTCTATTTTGTCAATATCAAGGAGACCTGATGAGACATCCCAAGACCATATTCAGCGAGAGTACTATATTTGACTGCATAGTCAAACCTGAAGTTTTTATACACAAGTCCTATTCCACCAGTAGCATTAATGTTTTTGCCTCCATACCTATCTGTAAGAGGAGTCATGTTCGCACCAAATCTAATGGATGGTACGAAATCTTTTACAGCAAGCAACGAGTACTCAGCACCTTCAAAAAACTTCAAGTTGTACTCCATGGCTTCCAGCTCATCAATATCACTGTACTCTATATCATTTTTTACTGCAATATCCGAAGCAATAACAAGCCTATGAATTCCCTTGAAAGTTTTTGTGTAGCCAAGACCAACCCTATACTCAGGCTCAAACATCTCTCCCTCAATGTCCGCGGCTACGGAACGGGCAACCAATCCCATGCTGATGCCATAAGGAAATATCGTTCTAAAAGCTGCATCAAAGCCAACACCGGCTCCATGATAGTATTCCGAAGAATATGAATAACGGTTTATGCTGACACCCAAGCTCGTTTCTCTAAACACAAATAACGACTTCCAGAGACAGTACGAAAAGGAAAGGGCAAAATGGTGTTCGCGCCAGTAGTCTTCGCGGTAATCAAGTGCATTCTCAGGATCGCCCTCCTCCAATGAAGCATTCTGCATGAGCCAGCTAAAGCCAAAGCCCAGTCGATCGCTTACCGGAATAACACCAGTAACAAGGTTATAGTTTACGCCAAGGAATTCTTGATTAATTTGATTACTCACACCAATCTGCATGGTACCGGCAGATACTATACCTGCAGGATTCCAGTAGGCGGCATTGACATCATTTGCTATTGCAACAAATGCACCTCCCATAGCTGAGGGTCTTGCACCCAACTCAAGGTTGATCGGCTTGTTATAAGCGAGAGAAAAAAGAGAGATAAATAAGATCTTAAACATGTTGGTTGTTTTCATAATATGTCCTCCTGATTACCGGTTAACAATGGCTACAGGTTTCTTGACTATCTTTTTTTCGGTGGCAGTGCTTGCCTTGAACAGATATAGATACAAGCCCGTGCCACAAAAACGGTTACTCCCATTATCGCCATTCCATCTTACAGAATAGGAACCCGCCTGGCGCTCTGTACCTTCTGGAATGAGGATTCTGACAAGATCACCAGCCACATCATATACGGCAAGACTTATCTTCCCACTTTCGGGAAGTGAATAGATAAAGGTTGACTGTTCGCTACGCAGCAAAGGATTCTTTGTCCAATATCCCGTGATTTTTCCACTGTCGCTGGCTGAACGAGTTCCAATTGCATATATCGTGAAATGGTTAGCAGTAATTTCAACCCGTTTTCTTATGGTATCGGTAATTGCATCCCCTGCGATTATCCATTTTCCATTATCAAGAAAATAAATGGCGAGTGACTCTGCAGGAAAATTTGGAACACCATCCCCGTCAGGATCGAGGTCTGATGATGTATATGAAAAACTTAAAGAAACCTCTTTTTTGAAAATCAAGCCATCAGGACCAAACTCGTAAGCTGGCCCTATCAGATGAATTCCATTCGATTCAGGCTCTGGCAGCTCTTTCTGCTCTTTTCGTACTATTGTAATCGACACCGGCTGGAAAAGTGCTCCCTGCGGTATCGAAATCGAAGTGCCGTTGGGATTGGTAACAATACCACCCTCTATGCCAATTGTGGCAGTTACTTTTGGCGGAATATATTTAACATATGAATTAACTGAAGAAGAGTTGCCTGCACGATCGGTTACTGTCACCGATATACGATTAACACCCTCTTTCAGATAAACTGTTCGCAGCAGAATTGAATCGGACAAAGGAAGTGCAATATGCGATTCAGGATACTTTATAGTCCCTGTACTATCGCTTAGCAGTAAAGAACCGGCAGAAAGACCGGAATGAGCGTCATTATAATGTATGGCCAGTTCGATATTATCCACAAAAACAGAACCGTTCAAATCATCAGCACCATTTACTGCTTTGGGAAGTACTGAAAGCGACACTGAAGGTGGAACCGCATCAAAGTAGAAGGTGTCGTTTACCGTAAATTTATTTCCAAGTAAATCAACAGCTGTCACCGAATATGCAATTGGACCAGCAGCCAGATCTGAAGGGCTCAGTCCTACACTGTATATGTGATCTCCAGAAATTGTATCACCCATACTTCCAGCATCGTTCATCACCAGGGAATCTTGTCCAAGTGCAGGAATATGGAGTTTTACTCCTGAATTCAAGAGATCACTCTCGCGATCAAAAACCAGCGCAGAAATTGTTAATCTACCATTAGAAGCAAGTGCGGAAAATTGTCCATAATCAAGAGCTGCCCCTGAAATCACAGGCGCACGATTATCTGCTTTGACTAGTAAGATTTCAGACTCTCCACTCTTGTCCTTATCGTCTTTAACGCGTACCTTGATAGTGTGATCCACATCGTTCAAAAGGGTAGTATTCCATACATAAGTAGATTCAGTAGTAGCTGGCAAATATACCCCTCCGTCAATGGATACTTCGACCGAATCAAGTAACGCCGGTAAAACGGTTGTTGCCCTAAATCTCACGGTTACTATGCCGCTTACATATTGACCAGCCAATGGATATGTAATTGTAACCGCTGGGGCATTCCGCGACATAAAATTGATTCTATAAGAATAATCTGTCTTGCCGTTATCATCCTGAGCCTTCACTTGTACCGAATGTGTTCCATCTGCCAAATCTACTGTATTCAAGACACTAAATGTTGATCCTGTGGTCGGGACATAACTTCCACCATCAATGCTAATCCATGTTGATTCTATTACCGCCGGAGCTACAGCGACAGCATTAAATCTTAAAGTATCAATACCGGACAATGTACTGCCAGCGATTGGACTAGTGAGTGTGACAACGGGCAAGTTGTTGATATTAAATTTCCTCGGCTCTGAGATCACCATCTTTCCATTGTCATCCATTGCTTTTATCATGAAATAATGCGTTCCCTCTGCCATCAGCCTTGTATCAATAGTATCAGTAGATCCTGTCGATGTAGCACGATATAACCCACCATCAAGACTGATCCATGTTGACTCGATAGTCGCAGGAACTACAGCGGCTGCACTAAAACTCACTACGACTGTACCAGACAGCCGCGAATCCGCTATTGGAGTATTTACGGTTATTATTGGCCTATTATTAACTACAACTTTCAAATTTCCCGATACTCCAACCTTGCCGTTATCATCCATTACCTTGACCTGAATGATGTGATCGCCGTCGGTCAATGCTCTCGTGTCAACCGTATCAGAAGTGTTGCTGGAAGTGACCCTGAATGGCGCACCATCAATCGAAATCCAGGTCGATTCAACCACAGCGGGTGATACTGCCGAAGCTGTGAACAAAACCGCAAATGTTCCTCGCACAACTGAATCCGCCCGAGGAGAATTAAGCACAATTGAAGGCGAATTATTAACTACAACTTTCAGATTTCCCGATATTCCAACCTTGCCATTATCATCCATTACCTTGACCTGAATAATGTGATCACCGTCG